>CAWBSC010000022.1:0-25877 GCA_963791285.1 uncultured delta proteobacterium | reverse complement strand
GATACCCAACCCGTCTACTGTTGCCAAACCTGCGGTTTAATCATCCGAATCCACACTCTTGTGCCTGGACGGGTTCTCCATCGTTATCCACTCAAGCACTTTCCAATTGTAGGCAGCAAGGGAACATGTGAGTAGTGGTAGCTAAACCAACTTTTTTCTTGTCTGGGAAAAGCTGCGGATCAGGTGCGGGGACCCGCCTCACCAGCATCATGCGCAAGGCCAACCTGCGAAGCACGGTGGATCTGATGCGGTATGCCATCTGGGTCGGCGCGATGAACCTCGTTTTCTTGAAAGAATTAAACCCCCTCGGCCCCTGCACTACCCGGCGTTTCCCTCAACCCGCCTGGGAATTTCCCATACGCCTGAGTATTCTCCCCTATGAAATTGAGGCCCTTTGCCGATGGTAATCACATTAGTAACATGGGAAAAACCAGATAAGAGCAGTTACACATGCGCAGACAGAGAGTCGAGTTATAAACAGGAGGGAATCATGTTTAAGCATATTTTGCTGCCGACCGATGGCTCTGAACTCTCTCGGGCTGCCGTAAAAAATGGGATACTTTTTGCGAAAAAACTTGGAGCAAGAGTGACAGGTCTCAGTGTCATGCCTGCTTCCCATCCGTCAATCGATGAAGAGAAAATAGCCCGAGAAGCTTTGGATGGAGAATCCTACTTGTGCGTAATCACGAAAACGGCCTTGGAAGAAAAAAATCGAGTGCGGCACCCTCATGGAAAGAAGCGATTCCCCTTATGACACCATTATCTGGGTGGCAGATAAAAGGGGGTGCGACCTCATAATGATGGCCTCCCATGGCCGGAAAGGTATCGGAGCACTCCTACCTCGGAAGCGAAACGCAGAAAGTGTCCACCCATTCCAAAATTCCCGTCCTTGTATACAGGTAACGCTGACGGGTTTACGTTAACCTATTTGGCCCTTCACACCGCCGGCACACCGGCAGTAGGTGTGATGCCAAGCATTTAGAAAATAGGATGGCCTAATATACACAAGAGGACTTTGAATTTTCCCGAACCATGGACGGAGAAACTTTCGGACGAACAAGGAAATCGGATGGCGCAGTGGTCGAACTCTTGAATGCGACAGCTTGGCAAGACCAAACATGGTCTATCTGAACAGCAGCAAACGCGAACGGCCGGGGGCAATACACCCCCGGCCGAGTGAAGGGGAAGCCGCGTTCTACTTCTTGGATTTGGCAGCCTTCCTGCGCATGGTCTTGAGCTTGCCGAGTTCGCCCTCGATCATGCCGTAGGTGTGCTCCTTGGCCGGGAACGCGCCGGTGCGCACGTCCTTGATGTAGGCCTCGAAGACTTTTTTCATCTCGGCCCCCAGGTTGGCGTACTTCTTCAGAACTTCGGCGTGAAGGCCTGGAAGATACCCAGGATGTCCGAGACGATCATCACCTGCCCGTCGCACTCCACCCCGGCGCCGATGCCGTAGATCGGGATCGGCAGCTCCTTGGCGATCATCGCCGTGACCTCGGGCGGGACGGCCTCGACCAGCATGGCGAAGGCCCCGGCCTCGTACACCGCCTGCGCGTCCTCCATGATGGCGAGAGCCGACTCGGCGTTGCGGCCCTGGGCCTTGAACCCGCCGAGGGCGCCCGTGCTCTGGGGGGTCAGCCCGACGTGGCCCATGACCAGCATGCCGCTGTCGGCGATGGCGCGGATGATGTGCGCGACCCGCACCCCGCCCTCGAGCTTGATGCAGTCGACGCCGCACTTCTTGTGGTACTGCACGGCGTTCTGGACGGCGTCGTTGACGCTGCCGTGGTAGGAGCCGAAGGGCATATCGCCGATGATGAACGTGTTGGGCGCCGCGCGGCGCACCGCCTCGGTGTGATACATGCTCTGCTCGATCGTGACCGGGACGGTGCCCGAGTAGCCGTAGACCGCCATGCCCAGGCTGTCGCCGACGAGCAGCATGTCCATCCCGGCCTGCTCGGCCAACTGGGCGGTGGTGAAATCGTAGGCCGTCATCCACACGGCCTTCTCGCCTTTTTCCTTCATCTGCTGCAGGTCGAACCGGGTCAGTTTCTTCTTCATGCCTGTCTCCTTTGGTGGTATTTGGTGTTTCGTGTTTGGTGTTTGGGGAACGTGTCAGGCGTCAGGTGTTGAGTGTTAAGGCATATTACGCATGGTCCGGGGCGCCGGTCGTGGGCCCGTTTGTTCGCAATGGAGGTTGAGAGCGGGTCAACGGGCCGACGGGTCACCGCAGCAGCGGCAGGGTGTTGGCCCCCTGCGGCATCACCGTGATCGTGGGTTTCGTCGCCCGGCAGTGGGCGTGGGCCACCCGCAGCGCCTCCTCGATGGTGGCCACCGGGAGCATGCCGGGCCTTCTCGGCGTATTCGAAATTCTCCGCGCGGGTCACCAGGATGATCAGCCCCTTGTCGCGGTACTCGTGCTGGTGGAAGGCCAGCCACCCCGCCAGGGCATAGTTCGCGCGCAGGGCCTTTTCCATCTCCCGGCGGTCGGTGTACTCGAACCAGTCGAAGAACTCCTTGGGTTCGCGGATGTCCGGGCACTCCGACAGGATGATGGCCGCCCCGCCGGGCTTCATGGCGTGGCAGGCGTTGTGATCGTCTTTCTGGCTCTGGTAGAGGTTGATGTCCTTGGGGTAGCCGCCCGCGGTGGCGACGACGATGTCGGCCTGCTCCCGGATCGGGACCCCGAAAATGTCGTCCACCATGCGCGTGGCGCGCCACCAGGCCGAGGCCCAGTTGCCGGCGAAGATGCCGGCGATCTCGCCGTCCAGGTTGGGGACGATGTTGACCAGGAAGTCCGGCCGCGCGAGGGCGGCGATCTCCATCATATCCTCGTGCAGCGGGTTGCCGTCGGTGACCCCCGAGGCGCACACCGGGTTGGTCCCGGAGCCGACGTCCCGCCCCAGGATCCAGAGGTGGTTCTGCTTGATGGTCTCGAGCGAACAGATGCCCGGGATGACCGACTTGCGGCCCCCGCCGTAGCCGACCATGTAGTGGTAGATCACCCCGCCGGTCAGAATGATCCGGTCGGCCTCGGCCGCGATCCGGTTGATCGCGACCTCGGTCCCGCGGCTCGTGCGGCCGATCGGGACCATGTTCTCCAGCTCCCAGGCCTTGTGGTTGACCACGCGCACGCGGTGGCAGACCGCGGGGCTGCAGATTTCGACGAACTCGGTTTCGGTGTTCTGACGGTGGCCACCCACGGCGATGAGGATGCGGATGTTCTCGTCGGGGACCCCGGCCGCGTTCAGGTAGCTCAGCAGCAGCGGGAGCGTGCGGTCGTTCTGCTGCCAGACCCGCGTGATGTCGCTCACCGCGATGGCGACCGTCTCGCCCGGCCGGACCATGGAGCGCAGGGGGGCGGAGTCCACCGGGTGGTCGAGTGCACGGAGGTACGCGTCCTCCAGGTTCTGGATCGCCGGGACCTCCTTGCCGGTGACGACCGTCGATATCCGGTCTTCGGGCAACTCGAAGAACACGGTGCCTTTGCCGTAACGCAGCGTGAAGGGTTTCAACGCCATTGGAATCAACCTTTCAAAATGGGTACAGCTTGCGAATGTCGTCGCCGCCCGTAAAGCAGTGCTCCGGGGCGGGGTAGGCGCCCGAGCGGACCTCGCTCGTGAAGGCGTCGAAGGTCCCGCGGATCTGCGGGGCCAGGCTGCAGTACTGTTTGGCGAATTTGGGGACGAAGCGGTCGAAGACCCCCAGCAGGTCGTAGGCGTTGAGGTTCTGGCCGTCGGTGTGCGGCCCGCCGCCGACCCCGATGGTGAGGGCGCCGACCGACTCGGTGATGACCTTGGCGACCCCCGCCGGGATGCACTCCAGCACCATGGCGAAGACGCCGGCCGCATCCAGGGCCTTGGCGTCCTGCACCAGTCTTTCCGCTTCGGCCGGGGTACGGCCCTGGACCTTGAAGCCCCCGAGCGCCGAGGCGCTCTGCGGCGTCAGGCCGATTGCCCGATGACCGGGATGCCGGCCTGGACGATGCGCTCCACGTGCGTCGCCATGGGGATCCCGCCCTCCAGCTTGACGCAGTCGGCCCCGGCTTCCTTCACGACCCGGCCGGCTGTCATGAGAGCCTGCTCGGGATTCAGCTGATAGGTCATGAAGGGCAGGTCTCCGACGATCACCGTGTTCGGCGCGCCGCGCCGCACCGCCTTGACGTGGTAGATGATTTCGTCGAGGGTGACGGGGTTGGTGTGCTCGAGCCCCTGGATGACCATGCCGAGCGAGTCTCCGACGAGGATCAGCTCCGCCGGCGATTGGTCCACCAGGCGCGCCATCGGGTAGTCGTAGACGGTGATCATGGTGACCTTCTCCCCGCGCCGCTTCGACTCGCGGAAGGAGGGGATCGTGCGCTTCGTTTTGGGTGCCGCCGATTCAACCACGATGGTTCTCCCTACTATGCGTGAATCTTATCCCGACCCGCTATCGGGCCCTCAGGTTCGTATTTCGCCCAGTGTGCCTGAAATCCGTTCGCAGGTCCGCTTGAGGTCGACCCCGATCTCGGTCAGCCGGCCGGGCGACAGCCGCGATTCCGGGGCAGCGATGCTAAGCGCATAGTGGGCAAAGCCCGTGTAGTCCACCAGCGGGGCCGCCACGCAGCGCAGGCCTAAAAAATGCTCCTCGTCGTCGACGGCGAAGCCTTGCTGCCGGATGCCGGCCAGTTCGAGCGCGAGCGCCTTCGAGGAGGTGATGGTGCGGTCGGTGTAGGCCTTGAGCCCCCCGGTCCCGCAGAAGGCCTTACGCTCGTTTTCCGGCCTGAACGCCAGGATGGCCTTCCCGAGTGCCGTGCAGTGCATCGGGATGCGGGTCCCCACCGCGAGCTCCGCCCGGAGCAGGTGCGTGCTCTCGCACTTGTCCAAATAGACCACCTGGCTACCGTCCTTGATCCCGAGGTTCACGGTTTCGCCGTGGGTCGCGGACAGTTTCTCCATAAACGGGCGCACGACCTGCTTGATCTCCAGCCGGTTTACCAGGCGCATCGCCATTTCGAACAGCGCCATGGTCAAGCGATAGCCTGAACCGCCCGGCTGTGATACCAGACCCATGTCCCGCAGGGTGAGCAGGTGCCTGTGGCAGACGCTTCGGTCCAGCTTCAGTTCGCCCGAGATGTCCGAGAGGGACATCGTCCCCTGCCCGGGAGAGGAGCTCTACAATGCGGAGTCCCTTCTCCAGCGACCCGATCCGGTAGTATTTCGGTTTCTGCTCCATAAGCTTCCTGGTGCGGGCATCCGAGGTGAAAATGGCCAGCTGTTGATCGAGGCCATAACTATCTCATTGCGAGACCACAATATCTAATCAAGATACCATTTGAAAGTCAACACAGAAAATGGAATTACCGTCTCCAGGGCGCTGGTATCATAGCGTTAACCAAAAACCTTGACACCTGGAAATGAACAAAGTATTACATCGGCCTACAAAAGTATTGTAATGCGATACAGCCTTCAACTCCTTCAGAATCCATAATGAGATCAGAATGATTCTACCCCGATTCGGCTTGGTTCGACAGCTGTCCCCCAATCCCCCCGAACCCCATGTGGAAAGTCTGCTGGCTGACGAACTGGCCCGCACGCACCTGTTCGCGGAAGTGCGGCCCGGTGAACGCGTCCTGCTCACAGCAGGCTCGCGCGGGATCAACTCTAAACCGAAGGTCCTGGCGGGTTTGGTAAAGGCGCTGAAGGCCGCCGGGGCCGCCCCCTTTATCTATCCCGCCATGGGATCGCACGGGGGCGGGACTGCCGCGGGCCAGGTCGGGGTGCTCGCTGACCTCGGCATCACGGCCGATAGCATCGGGGCTCCGATCTACAACGGGTGGGACAGCGTGCGGATCGGCACGACCGAAGCCGGGGCGCCCGTGTTCGTGGACCGCGCAGCGCTTGATGCGGACCGAGTGGTTCTGGTCAACCGCATCAAAGAGCACACCGACTACATCGGCACGACCGAATCCGGCCTGATCAAGATCGCGGTCGTGGGGCTGGGCCGCCAACCCGGGGCCGCCGCCATGCACCAGGTTGCCATCGACCGGGGCATGCAGAACGCGATCCACGATGCCGCGAAGGTCATCCTGAAGCACATCAAGGTGATCGGGGGAGTGGCGATCCTGGAGGACAGGCACAATACGCTGCGGCGGCTCGAGGCCGTGCCTGCCGCCCGCCTCTTCGAGCGCGAGCCGGAGCTCTTCCGCGAAAGCCAGGAGCACAAGCCCCGGCTGCCGTTCGACCGCGTGGACCTCCTTATCATCGACGAGATCGGCAAGGAGTTTTCGGGCACGGGCGCCGACTCCAAGGTCCTCGGCCGTATCATGAACCGCTTCGAGTCTGAGTGCACGGCGCCCGCCATCAAGCGCGTCATCATGCTCGACCTGTCCGAGAAGACCCACGGCAATGCGATCGGCATCGGTCTGGCCGACTACACCACACGCGGGCTCGTCGCCAAGATCGACCACCAGAAGACGGACCTGAACTGCATCACCGGCGGCCGGGTGGAGCTCGGGAAGGTCCCGATTGCACTCGCCACCGAGCGCGCGGCGATCGAGACCGGACTAAACACGCTCGGGCTGTGGACCCCCGACTCACTGCGCGCGCTCTGGGTCAGCGACACCAAGAACCTGAGCGTCCTGGCTGCCAGCGAGGGCCTGCTGCGCGAGGCGGCCGGCCGCGCCGACCTGGCCGTGGTCGACACCCGCTTCGATCTGCCGTTCCTCTTGGACGGTACCCTGAAGCGCCTCAAGACACTGGTTCCAGTGCACTAGCGGTTCACAGCCCGTCGACCGAGGAGGCCCGGGCTGTTTCAGTCGGAATTCGCCCTGTCACATCAACCGGACACGACCATCAACACAGGAGGTAACATGCGGAAAAGTGCGGGTAGGATCATCGCGTTGGCCGTCATCGGCATCCTGGCATTCTCCGTCGGGGTCGCCCAGGCCCAGACCAAGCCGATCAAGATCGGCCAGATCATTGCCATGACCGGCGAGGCGGCCGAATCGGGCAAGTACCACAAGCAGGGGGCCGAGCTGGCCGCCGAGCAGATCAACGCCGCGGGCGGAATCAACGGCCGCAAGATCCAGATCGTCCTCGAGGACGACCAGACCACCAATCCGGGCGCGGTGGCGGCTTTCCAGAAGCTGCTGGAAGACCCCGAGATCGTCATGGTTATCACGCCCAGCCGCTCCACGCAGATCCAGGCGATGCTGCCGACCATCAATGAGGCGAAGATCCCGTGCGCCATCGGCGGGACCAACTACGGCCTGACCCACAGCGGCACCAGTGGGTGTTTCGCTTCCGTCCCCACGACGGCATGAGCGCCAAGGTCATGGCCAAGTACCTGGTCGAGGAGCTCGGGCAGAAGAAGGTGGCCGTGGTGCACGCCTCCGACGCGTTCGGCAACGGCGGGCGCGACATGGTCGTCCCGGCCCTGAAGGCGCTCGGCGCCGAGGTCGTCTACGTGCAGGGCTACAACAACGGCGAGAAGGACTACACCGCCGTCGTGCAGGGCCTCAAGAAATCCGGTGCCACCGGCCTGGCCACCTACATGACGTTTGGGACCGACCTCGGCGTGTTCGCCCGCCAGCTCAAGCAGCTCGGCGTGGATGTGAAATGGGTCGGGTCGCCTTCCATCACGGCCGTCGACAGCCGCAACCTCGCGGGCGATGCCCTCTACGGCACGTTCGCCGTGGCGGACTTCCACGCCGACGCGAGCCCGACCTCGAAAGCCTTCGCGGCGGCCTACACCGCCAAATACGGCAAGGAGCCCGATTTTTACGCGTCCTGGTGCTACGATGCCGTCATCGTATTCGCCGAAGCCATGAAGAAATCGCCGGACCTCAAGCCCGAGAATCTGCGCAACGCCATCCTGGGCATCAAGAAGTTCCCGGGTGCCGAGAGCGAGTACAACTTCGACAAGCTCGGCGACGGGCTGGACAGCTACCATGTCGTCCAGAACGACAAGGGCGTCATCAAGATGGTGAAGACGCTGCAGGTCGAACGCTAGGCCTGGAGCACACGTGAGTCGCCGGGCGGGTGAGGGGCAGCTGCCTGTCACCCGCCCGCGCCGCATTCGGCCGCGGCAACGCGGCCTGCCGGCGCCTGCCGGCGAATCGGGAGGAACGGATGGGAGAAGGCCTTGCTGCATTCGGCCAGCTGTTGTTTGCCGGCCTGGCGATCGGCAGCGTCTACGCCCTGGTAGCGCTCGGGATCGTCCTGATCTACCGCGCCACCAACGTGGTGAATTTCGCACAGGGCGAGATTTCCATGCTGGGTGCCTACGCCCTGGTGACCCTCTGGCAGGGAGCGGGGCTGGATTACCTGACCGCGTTCCTGATCGCGCTGGTCGTCATGGCCGCCTTCGGGCTGTTCTTCGAGCTGACCGTCTACTACCCCCTGCGCAACCGCTCCTTCCTGCCGGTGATCATCGCGACCATCGGCGCGAGCATCATGATGCAGAACGGGGCGCTCGCGCTCTTCGGGCCGAGCCCGATGAAGGTGCGCGGCGTGATCTACGCCGAAGGCGGGTTGGGCGGTGTGACGCTCGGCGGGGTGTTCTTCGACTACCAGTACCTCGTCATCCTGGTGGTCACCTTCGTGCTGATCGGTCTGCAGTACCTCTTCTTCGAGTACACCCTGCTCGGCAAGAAGATGCAGGCGACCTCTCAGGACAAGGACATGGCGCGGTTGCTCGGCATCCCGGTCGCCCTCATGATTGCACTCACTTTCATCTACAGCACGACTCTTGGCGGCCTGAGCGGGATGCTGGTCGCCCCCATCTTCTTCATCACGCACAAGATGGGCGCTACCCTGGGGCTCAAGGCGTTCGCGGCCACAATCTTCGGCGGGTTCGGCGACCCGCGCGGCGCCATCATCGGCGGCCTGGCGCTCGGTGTCGTGGAGAGCTTCGGGTCGGCGTACATCTCAGTCATCTACAAAGACGCCTTCGCGTTCCTGGTGCTGATCATCATCCTGCTGGTGCGGCCCCAGGGGATCTTCGGCGAAAAGATTTCGGAGAAAGCATGAGCATCGACAGCGTGAGTGTCCCTGCGAATGTGGGGGCCCCGACCATGGGCCGCTTCCGGTTCCTCTACCTGTGGTCGATCCTGGGCGTCGCGGCCGTCGTGGTCCTCCCCCTGATCTTCAACACGCGCTACTCCACGAACCTGGTCGTCCTCTGGTCCGGAATGGCCATCGGCACCCTCGGCATGGTCGTGGTCCTGGGGTACGCCGGCCAGATCTCGCTCGCCCAGGCCGCCTTCTACGGCATCGGGGCCTACGCGGTAGGGCTGGGCACGACGCAGTGGGGCATCAACTGGTGGGTCGCCCTTGCGATTGGGCTGGTCGCTGCAGCCGTCGCGGGTGCGGTGCTGGGTGCGGCGACGCTCAAGCTGGGCGGCCACTATCTCGCCATGGTGACCATCTGCTTCCAGATCATCTTCACCCTGATCGCGACCAACTGGATCGACTTCACGGGGGGCCCGGACGGGATCAGTGGGATCAAACGCACTCCGTTCTTCATCCCGCTCAACTCGGCCCAGCGTTATGCCTGGTTTGCACTCGCGGTGGTCTTCCTGGTGGGCGTGCTGGTGTGGTGGCTCAAGGACACCTCGCTGGGGCGGGCCATGCGAGCGGTGCGCGAGAACGAACTGGCGGCGGAGGCCCTGGGGGTGGACACCAACCGGGTGAAGGTCATCGCCTTCACCATCAGTGCCGTGCTCGGCGCGGTGGGCGGCGCCATTTACGCCTCCGGGTTCCTTTACATAAGCCCGGACAGCTTCAACTTCGACCATGCCGTGCTGTTCCTGGCCATGGTGCTGGCGGGCGGGACCGAGTCCTTCTTGGGGGCCATCCTCGGTGCCGGGCTGCTCACCTTTCTTCCGGAATGGCTGCGCGACCTCAAGAGCATCTATCTGGTGGTTTACGGCCTCGTCATCATCCTGGTGATCGTCTTCATGCCCGAGGGGCTCTGGGGATACGCCAAGATCTTCAGCCGACGTTTTGCCCGCAAGCGCACGATGCCGCCTGCCGTCCGCCCGCTCCAGGTGGGCGGCCGCGGTTCTGCGGGCGAGGCAATCCTGCAGGTGGAGAAGCTGACAAAGCGCTTCGGCGGGCTGGTAGCCGTGGATGAAGTGGGCCTGGTGGTGCGGCGCGGCGAAGCCCACGCCCTGATCGGCCCGAACGGGTCCGGGAAAACCACCTACATCAACCTCCTCTCAGGTCTCTACGTCCCCACGTCCGGGACCATCCGGTTCCTCGGGCGGAGCGTGATTGGGCTGCGACCCAACCGCATCGCGCGGGGCGGCATGGCACGCTCGTTTCAGAACCTGCGCCTGTTCCGTGCGCTGAGCGTCTGGGAGAACGTTCTGGTGGGAGCCAACCGCGCGGGTGGCACCGAAGCCGAGGCCCGCGACCGGGCCGCCGCGGCAATCGAGTTCGTCGGGCTCTCGGACAAGGCCTACGACATCTGCCAGAACCTGCCTTACGGCTACCAGAAGCTGGTCGAACTGGCCCGCGCGGTCGCAGGCGAACCCGAGCTCTTGCTCCTCGATGAGCCCGGGGCCGGTCTGAACCAGACCGAAAAGCAGGAATTGGTGCGCCTGCTGCGGCGGCTCAACGACATGGGCCTGACTATTATGATCGTGGAGCATGACATGTCGCTCGTGTGCAAGGTAGCCACCACCGCCACCGTGCTCAATTTCGGCAAGAAGATCGCTGAAGGGAGCATCGAGGAGGTGCTGCAGCAGCCTGCGGTGGTGGAGGCGTACTTAGGCAACCGGGAGGTGGCGCTCAATGTTTGACGTGCGGGACATTCACGTGGCGTATGGGTCCGTGCTGGCCTTGCACGGGGTTTCGCTCGAGGTCAACCCCGGGGAGATCGTTTGCCTCCTGGGGGCGAACGGAGCCGGCAAGTCCACGACCCTAAGGACGATCTCCGGTCTGCTGCACCCCCTCAAGGGGGAGATCCTGCTGGAGGGACAAGCCATCCAGCGGCTCTCGCCCGAAGCGATCGTCAAGCGCGGCATCTCGCATGTCCCCGAGGGGCGGCACGTATTTCCCGGGCTCACGGTGCGCGAGAACATGATCCTCGGGGCCTCCAACCGCCGCGGCGTGCGCCGGGACGGGCTGGAATCCGAGATCGCGGGCCTGTTCAAGATCTTCCCCGACCTGGAGCGGCTGCAGCACGCGCTCAGCTGGACCCTTTCCGGGGGCCAGCAGCAGATGCTCGCGATCGCCCGCGGGCTCATGGCCAAGCCCCGGATCCTGCTGATGGACGAGCCCTCCCTCGGGCTGGCTCCGATCCTCGTGCAGGAGGTCTTTCGCGTGATCAAGGAGATCAACTCGACCGGGACCACGATTCTCCTGGTGGAGCAGAATGCGACCATGGCGCTCTCCGTGTCCCACCGCGGGTACGTGATGGAGACCGGGAGCATCGTCCTGCAGGGGGCGGCCAAGGACCTGCTGCAGAACCCTCAGGTTCAGGACGCTTACCTGGGCGGCTGCAAGCACAGCTGAATAGCCCTACGAACCGCAACTCGAAAGGATTCAGATCATGTCCGACTCCACCTCCCCCCGTGGCCCCCTGCGCTCATCCGTCATGACCAAAGGCGTGGACCGGGCGACCCACCGTTCGCTGCTCTACTCGATGGGGTGGCGCTCCGAGCACCTCGACAAGCCGCTCGTCGCCGTCGTCAACTCCTTCAACGAGCTGATGCCCGGCCACGTCCACCTGAACGGGCTCTGCCAGGCGATCAAGCTCGGGATCGCCGAGGCCGGCGGGACCCCGCTCGAGTTCCCCACCATCGCGGTCTGCGACGGCCTGGCCACCGGCCACAAAGGGATGCGCATGCCCATGCCGAGCCGCGAGCTGATCGCGGACTCGATCGAGATCATGATCACCGCGCACGCCTTCGATGCCATGGTGCTGCTGACCAACTGCGACAAGATCACCCCGGGCATGCTCATGGCCGCCGCGCGTCTGAACATCCCGTCGCTGGTCATCTCGGGCGGGCCCATGGACACCGGCTGCCACCAGGGCAAGCGCGTTTGCTACAACGACCTGATGGAGGCCGAAGGGAAGGTCGAGCGCGGTCTAGATGACCGAGCAGGAGCTGTCCGAGTTCGAGGAAGTCGCCGTGTGGGGACCGGGGGCCTGCGCCATGATGGGCACGGCCAACACCATGAACATCCTGGCCGAGGCGCTGGGCATGACCCTGACCGACAACGCCCTCACGCCTGCGACCTCCGGCGCCCGGGTGGCGCTTGCCCGCCGGGCCGGGCGCAAGATCATGGAGCTGCACGCCCAGAACATCCTGCCGCGCGACATCCTGACCCCGGCCGCCTTCGCAACGCGCTCGCGGTGGACATGGCCGTCGGCGGCTCCACCAACACCTGTCTGCACCTGCCGGCGATCGCCTCCGAGGCCGGGCTGGAGCTGGGGCTGCCGGATTTCTCCCGCGCCGCGGCCGAGGTGCCGCATCTGGTCCTCTTCAAGCCCGCCGGGTGCCACTTCCCGCTGGACTTCTACAACGCGGGCGGGGTGGCCGGGCCTGATGAACGGAGCTCCTGGAACACGGGCTGATCCAGCCGGACTGCCGGACGGCCACCGGGAGCACCATGGGCGAGAACCTCTCCGGCCGGCGCGTGCTCGATTCCGATGTCATTCGGCCGGTGAAGAACCCGCTCAGCCCGACCGGCGGGCTGGCGGTGCTGTACGGGAGCCTCGCGCCCGAAGGCGCGGTCGTGAAGAAGGCCGCCGTCGCGCCCGAGATGCTGACGCACTGCGGGCCCGGCCCGCGTCTTCGAGCGGGAGGAGGAAGCCCTGGCCGCTATCTTCGGGGGCAAGATCCTGCCCGGCGACGTCGTGGTGATCCGCTACGAGGGCCCCAAGGGCGGGCCGGGCATGCGCGAGCAGCTCCTGCCCACCTCGGCCATCATCGGCATGGGCCTGGGCAAATCGGTCGCCCTGGTCACCGACGGGCGGTTTTCGGGTGCGACCCAGGGGGCCTGCGTCGGCCACGTCACCCCCGAGGCCTACCTGGGCGGGCCGATCGCGTTCGTGCAGGAGGGGGACCTCATCCGTATCGACATCCCGGCCGGGACGATCGAGCTGGACGTCCCGGCGGGCGTCCTGGCCGAGCGGCAGAAAAAGTGGAAGCTCCCGGAGCACACCGCGCTGCCGAAGGGCACGCTGCTCGAGCGCTACCGCCGCCTGGTCGGGCCGGCCACGCGCGGCGCGACCCTGGAGTGAAACGACCTCACGGGTTCAAGGGATCCGGCCAACCGGTCATCCTGCCTTTCATCCACTGACGGCCGGGTCCCTTGAACCCACTCTGCAATTCCCGGCGCCTGCCTTCCATCGGGTCTATCAGGACTGCGGGCGCCCTGCGACCCGGCACGCCGGCGGCGGCGGTCATGCTTTTCCGCAACCCGGCCGATAGTGATTGAAGGCCAATCTTCCATACGCAAGGACCATGGGCGAATATCAGATCGAACAACTCGAGGCGCTGTCGCTGGTGCGCCTGCACCTGAAGAGCCTGCCGCCGTGCGAACGCCAAACGCTGCTGGCGTCGGCCGCGGACTACGTGGACTTCCGTGCGACGGTTGACCGATACCTCGAGACGCATTTCGGGCGCGTCTGCGATCAGGCCTGCTACCGCAGCCGCGTCAGCGCCTGCTGTTCGCGGGAAGGGATCGTCACGTTTTTCGCGGACGTCGTGATCAACCTCCTCCTGTCCTCCGAGCCGGAAGCGGACGAGCTGGTGCGCGTCCTGAAGCGCGACCCCACCGGCTTCAAGTGCGTGTATCTCGGGGAGACGGGCTGCCTGTGGCGGATCAAACCCATCGTCTGCCAGATGTTCCTGTGCGAGCCCGCCCGGGCGCGGGTGTTCACCCATGACCCGGAGGCGGAGGCCGAGTGGCGCCGTCTCGAAGCGCGGCGTAAGGCGTTCACCTGGCCGGACCGCCCGGTCCTGTTCGACCAGATCGAGGCCTACTTCCTGCGCGCCGGGTGCGCCTCCCGTCTGATGTACCTGCACAACAGCCCGGGCCTCCTGCGTCTCAAGCACACGGCCGGCCTCTAACCTCGCGGACCCGCTCCCGTCGCCTGCGCGGTGCCGAACCGCTGCGGTTCGTACGCATACCCCCGTGTTCCTCCGCCCCGTCCATCGCCTGACCTTCCGTGACCCTTTTCCCGGCCCGTCGTATGATTTAAAAAAATAAAAAAAGATAAAATTAAAAAAAAATAAAATATTATTAGAAAATACTTGCAATATTGTTAGCTGTATTATAATTTTTAAAGCATGGGACAGAAACGGACCTTCTCCACGCGCATCGACGACGAGCTGCTGAAAGCCTTGAAGCACCTGGCCGTGGACACGGACAAGAGCCTGGGCGACCTGCTGGAAGAGGCGATCGCGGAGTTGATCCGGAAGTATTCGAAATCAAGAAAGTAGAGAGGCCGAAACCATGGGAGCGAAAGAAGCGGCGGTCTGCGACGATTTCGAAGGCGAGGAGATCCTGTTTGCGTGCAGCGACGGGATCACGATGGAGTGCGTGTGTCCCAAGTGCGGCGCCCACCACCGGATGAAGATCCTGTGGGCCGGCCGCGGCAAACCGCGGAAGTTCTGTCAGGCGTGCAAGATGTACATCGCGACGCTCGAGACGGTTGAACTGCCGCGCATGCCGGTGCCGGTCGACCGCGCCCTGGGGTAATCATCCGATTCGCCGCGCGCGGGGTGACGCATGTCCGACGCCAGTCGGCGCCGCATGGCGTAAAGCACGTACCCGTGCGCCTCCGGTGGGTCTGCCACCGTCCACGTCAGCTGCGTCAGCGACGGGCACCCGCGCGGGTTCCGCCGGTTTTGCTACTCCCGCAGCCCGCGTTCGAAGCCCACGATGTAACCGGCGCCTTCCGACCCCATACGGTCGACGCTGTGGCACGAAAACGGCAGGCGGTGCATGTCCGCACAGCCCGTCTTCACCCCTTCAGCATACCTCCGGTCTTTAGATAGTGGTTGAGCATCCGTTCGAGCACGGCCATGCGCTCGGTGAAGGCCGTGTCGTCCATGGACCGGACGAACCGGTCGCCCTCGGCGCCGAGCCCGGTGAGGACCTGGGTCCACGTGGCTTCGGTTTTCCCGCCCTCAAGCGGTCGCAGCGTGATCGCGTAGCGCATCACCCGCAGCGGGTTGGTGCGCACGAACTCGATCCGCTGCGGGGGCTCGTGGCGCGAGATCACCCAGACGTCCGCGGGGCCGTCGCTCGGAAAGGCGGTTTTGAAAACGCAGTCGAGCTCGGCGCGGCCGGACTCCGAGTGCACCATCTCGCACTGCCAGGTTTCGATCCAGTCGGATTCGCGCACCGGGCAGAGCAGGGGAAACACGGTTTCGGGATCTGACCCGAGACGCATCGTGACGCTCCGGGTTCTGCGGCAGCCGTTCATCGTTGTCCTTTCTGCGGGAAAAAAACGGCCGCATGGAAGCGGTCCACGCGGCCGAGCGGTCACAGCGCCTGACACCGGGTTTCAGCCCGCCGGCGGGGCGTCCGGTTTGAAGGCCCGGTTCAGCAAGGGGTCCATCACGGCTTCGTACCCGGTCAGCCGCGCGACCACCTCGCCGCGGCCGTCCAGGAAGGTGAAGTTCCCGCGCATGCGCTTGGCCGTGGCGTCGGTGACTTCGAGCGCCACGACCACGCCGGCGGCCGGGAAGCCGGTGCGGAACTGTCGGTAGGATTCGGCGTGGCTGGGCAGCGACACGTAGCCGTGCTGCTCGTAACACCACACGCTCGCCATCTGGAAGGCGGAGTCGAGCACGAGCGGGTCGCACAGCCACGAGTTCCGCAGCGGGGAGGCGATCCAATGCGACGGCTCCGGCGCCCCCGCGACCTCGGCCACCATGCCGGCGGCATTGCAGCACTGCACCGTGCGCAAGCCGTGCAGCCGTTGCCCGTGGAAGAGGATTTTCTCGTAGATCTCGGCTGCCGAGCGCGGGTAGTGGTTGCAGGAGAGGCTCTCGGGCAGCCGGTAGACCGGCGGCGGGGCGTATCCGTCGGCCAGGATCGCCCGCGCGCGCGAATGCAGGATGTCCTTGCCCTCGCGCACGCCGTTGCGCAGCTCGAGATCCACCTCGTACACCCCCTGCCGGCGCCGAGCCTTGCCCGCGAACAGGCGGATCAGCTTGGAATCCTCCTTCAGCCGGATGCCGTTGAGCACCCGCATGTCTTCCAGCCCCAGCAGGAGAAGCCCCGGGTTTTCGTGCAGTGCGCCGTGGGCGAACCACTCGGCCATCAGCGCCAGGGGCACCACGGCCTTGCCGTCGATCACATGCGAGGCGAGCACCGGGTGCGTGCGGAGGTCGATTTCCCGCTCGTACAGGATGGACAGGGCGGGGCGGGGCGTTTCGGCCGGCGGCTGCGCCGGCGAGCCCGCCAGCATGCCGCCGATCACGACTTCGACCGGTCCGCCGGGCTCCCCGGCCATTTCGCGGATGAGCGCGTTCGTGCCCGAGGCGATGGGCAGCAGGGCAACCCCCTGGCGGGCGAACTCGCGCTTGAGCGACGGGGTCACCATGCCGCCGTCCCAGGGTCCCCAGTTCACGGACAGCACCCGGCACTCCGGGTGCACGGCCGCGTGCGCGGCCGCCAGCTTGTTCAGCGCCTCGTTGGCCATGGCGTAGTCGGCCTGCCCCTTGTTGCCGATCCGGGCCGTGACCGAAGAGAAGACGATCAGGTAGCGCAGCTCCTCGGCGGGCAGGGCGCGCATCAGCGCCAGGAATCCCCTGACCTTGGTGTCGTACACGCGGCGGAACTGCTCGGTCGTCTTGTCCAGGATGAGGCGGTCCTCGAGAACGCCTGCGGCGTGGACCAGCGCGCGAACCGGGCCGCAGCGGGCGCGCACCTCGTCCAGCACGCGGCCGACCGGCTCCGCGTCGCGGATGTCCACGGAGACGTATTCGGCCGAGGCGCCGGCCGCGCGCACCCGTTCCAGGGTGAGGGCGATTTCGCGGTTGGCGAGCAGGCGCCGCAGGCGGGCGTCGACCTCGGCCGGTGTGGCGGCAGAGGGGTCGAATTCATTTTCGAGCAGAACCTTGCGGACCGAGGTTTCGTCCGTAAGGCCCAGCATCCACGCGGGCTCGGCCTCGGGCTCCGGCGTGCGGCCCAGCAGGATCAGATGCGGCCGGGCATGGCGCGCCAGCGCGATCGCGCAGGCGGCCGTGATCCCGCGCGCGCCCCCGCTGACGACGAGCACGTCGCCGGGCTCCAGCCGCACACGGCCGTCCGGGTAGGGCGCGGTCTGGAGAGCGGGCGTCCGGCGGCCGTGCGGGGTCAGCCCGATCTCGACCGGCCCGTCGGCCATGAGCTGCGCGACGACCGCCCGCGCGGCTGCGCGCGCATCCTCCCATTGCGGGGAGACGTCCAGGGCGTGAACGCGGACCTCCGGCCACTCGGCGGCGGCCGTCTTGGCCAGGCCGGCGAGTCCGCCCTGCAGCGGGTCGCGGATGGCACCCCCGCCGAACCCGAAGGCCCCGTCCAGGCGCGTGAGGGTGGCGAAGAAAGCCCCCCCGGGGAGCTTGGCCGATTCCAGGAGCCCGGGCGCCAGGGCCTGCGTGAGCTCGAAGGCGTGGCCCAGATCGGCATCCATGTCCGGGGACTTGGGGTTCAGCATCACGACCAGGCCGGCCGCGGGAGGAAGCGCCTTCTTGTACCGGAGGATATCCACGGACACCAGAACCGTGTTGATGCCCAGGGTGTTGAGCTCGGCCGTGAGGGCCTGGGAGAGGCCCGTGCGGTCATCGGTCACGAAGACCTTGCGCCCGGTCGGGAGGCTCGGAGCGCTCTCCGGCAGGGCGGGCAGTTCGACGAGCTGAACGACCCGGCGCTCGGCCGCTTCGATCGCGGGCGGCGGCAGGTCGTCCTGCGGCGGTCGCGGGTCGCCCTCGGGCGCCTCGGCCGGCGGCGGGGCGAGGGCTTCGGCAGGGGTCGACCCGCCGAGATGGGCGATCATCTGCCCGAGGGTCTTGAGCCGGCCCATGTCTTCGGGGGCAACCGGCTGCAGACCGGGCAGCCGTTCCTCCAGGGTGGAGAGGATCTCGACACGCTTGATCGAGTCGATCCCGAGATCGCGCTCGATGTCCATGTCGAGCGCCAGCATCCCGGCCGGGTAGCCCGTGAGTTCGCTCACCACCGCCAGCAGGGCAGGGGCGAGATCCGGCCGCTGCGGCGGCGGGTCGGGGGGCGGCGCGGCGGGCGGATTCATGGCCGTCTCGGTGGCGGGCGCCGCGTCGACGCCCGACGGGCGTTCGAAAAACCGGGCGATCTGCCCGAGGGTCTTGAGCCGGCCCATGTCCTCGGGGGCGACCGGCGGCAGGCCGGGCAACCGCTCTTCCAGGGCGGAAAGGATCTCGACGCGTTTGATCGAGTCGATCCCGAGATCGCGCTCGATGTCCATGTCGAGGGCCAGCATCTCGGTCGGGTAGCCCGTGAGCTCGCTCACCACCGCGCGCAGCGCGGTCTCGATCTCCGGCCGCGAGGATCCGGAAGGGCTCGGGGCGCCCGGCCCCGGCGGGGGCAGCGCCGGAGCGGCGGGCGGCTGCGCGGCGCGCACGACGGGCGCTGCGGGAGCGAGCGGACGGGGCTCCGGGCTCAACGGTTCGATCGGCCGGGCTGCCGGCGCGGGCAGGGACTCGGTCGGCTCGATCCCCGCCAGCCGGCCGGTGGTTTTGACGAGCTCGAGCAGGACGCGGTTGGCCTCGCTCTGCGTTTCGAGGAACTTCTGGTGCGCCTGCGCGGTCTGGACCTGGATGGCCTGGATGGTCTTCAGGCCGTCCTGGATCGAGCGCAGGGCCTCTGCGACGGTGTGCGGGGTGAACGGTGCGTTGGTCGACATGGGTCCTGTTGAGGTCGCTGATGGGTTGACCGGAGACGATGCGGCGGCCGGTTGCGGGCGGCTGTCCGCCGCGGAGTCTATCGGGCCGGCGATGGGGGTCGGATGTTCGACCTCCACGGCCGGGCGGCCGGGGCTGCGGTAGTTGGCCCCGGAGATCGGGATGCGCATGCGCGGGGTCTCGACGTCGGGTTCGGGCGATTCCCATTCTGCGAGCCGCACCGGGTAGCCGAGCGCGCCGAGCCGGCACAGCGCCCGGGCGAGGTCGAGCAGCCCGGGGGCGCGGCCGGAAGAGGCGTCCACGGCCAGAAGCTGCGCCGGCCGGTCCCGGAGCACGCGGCCGGCCAGGCCGGTGAGCACCGCTCTCGGTCCGACCTCCAGGAACGTGCCGATCCCGTCCGCCTGCATGGCGTCGAGCTCGCGCACGAAATCCACCGGCCGCAGCAGGTGCTCGCCCAGCATCCGTCGGGCCTCGCGGGGGGTGTCCGGGTAGGCCGTACCGGTGGTGTTCGAGTAGACGGGGACCGGGCTCGGGCTGATGCGGATTTTCTTCAACGCCTGGACGAAACGCTTGCGGGCGCTTTGCATGAGCGGGCTGTGAAAGGCCCCGCCGACCGGCAGCGGCGTCACGGCGAACCCGCGGCGGCGGCAGCGTTCGGCGGCTTCCGCCACCGCCTCGTGCGTCCCGGACAGGACTCCCTGCTCCGGGCCGTTGCGGTTGGCGAGCACCACCGCCAGCGCCTCTTCCGCGAGCAGGCGCTCGATCTCCGCCAGGGGGGCGCGCACGGCCAGCATGGCGCCGGGCGCGGCCGCGGCCATGGCGGCGCCGCGGGCGGCGGCGAGCGCGTGGAGGTCCGCGTCTTGGATCCAGCCGGCCGCACAGAGCGCGGTCAGCTCGCCGAAGCTGTGGCCGGCGGTCGCGTCGGGGACGACCCCGAAGCGGGCGAGGATCTTCAGCATGGCCAGGCTGACGGCGCCGAGCGCCGGCTGGGCCGCGTCGGTCGCCCGCAGCTCCGCTTCGGGATCGACCGGGGGGGCGCCGGGGCGGGGGTAGAGGTGATCGCAGAGCGACGGGGTGCGCTGCCAGTGCGCCTGGGCCTCTTCCAGCGCCGAGAGCGCCTCGGGGAACACGCAGGCGAGCTCACGCCCCATGCCGACGTACTGGCTGCCCTGGCCCGGGAACAGGAACGCGAGCCGGCCGCGTTCGACCCCGGCGCCGAACCAGGCGTTCGGCAGGTTGAGGGACTCGGTTCCACCGCGCACCCGCGCGGCGTCGAGCGCCGCCGCCAGATCGCGCAGGGCGTCGCTCCGGTCGGTGGACGCCAGCAGCAGCCGGAAGGGGTGCGCGACGTCGAAGCGCGCGCGCGCGCGCGCAGCGGCCGCCGGCCAGGCGCTATCCCCCTGGCGGCCGGCGTCCTCCAGGAACTCGGCCGCCGCCCGCTGCAGGGCCAGTTCCGAGTCCGCCGAAAACGCGAGGATCTGAACCGAGCCGTCCCAGGCCGGCTCGGCCCTGAAGGGGGTGTGCTCCTCCAGGACCATGTGGAAGTTGCTGCCGCCGAAGCCGAAGGCGCTGACCGCCGCGCGCCGCGGCCGGCCCGCGGGCGCCGGCCACGGCCGGCTGCGGGTGTTCAGGTAGAAGGGAGACTCCGCGATTTCCAAAGCGGGGTCGGGCGTGTCCGCTTTCAGCGTGGGGGGGAGGACCTTGCGGTGGAGCGCCAGCACGGTCTTGACCAGCCCGGCCGCCCCGGCGGCCGCTTTGGTGTGTCCGATCATGGACTTGACCGACCCCAGGGCGCAGCGGTTGGCCGCGCCCGGGGATTTTCCCAGCACGCGGCACAGCGCCTGGAACTCCACCTTGTCGCCCACGCGCGTCCCGGTGCCGTGGGCTTCGACCAGTTCCACGGTGCCGGGGTCGATCCCGGCGTTGGCGTAGGCGGCCTCGAGCGCGCGCTCCTGGCCCTCGATGCTGGGGGCGTAGATGCTCTGCGAGCGGCCGTCGCTGGATGCGCCGATCCCACGGATGACCGCATAGACGCGGTTGCCGTCGCGCTCGGCGTCCGCGAGACGCTTCATCACCAGCATCCCGATGCCCTCCCCGAGCACGGTGCCGTCCGCGTCCTTCGAGAAGGGTCGGGCGTCCCCCGTGGGGGAGAGGATCTGGGTCTTGGCGAAGCACATGTGCATGAAGATGTCGTTGAGCGTGTCGACCCCGCCGGTGATGACGACGTCGCTGCGGCCCGAGCCAAGCTCGAGCAGCGCCACGTGCACGGCTGCAAACGAGCTCGCGCAGGCGGCGTCCACGACGCAGTTGGTCCCGCTCAGGTCGAGGCGGTTGCTGATCCGCCCGGCGACCACATTGCCGAGCAGGCCGGGGAAGGAGTTCTCCTGCCAGGGCACGTAGGACTCGGCGATCGTGCGCATGACCTGCTCGCGTCGGTCCGCGTCGATTCCGGCCGCCTCGAGTGCGCGTCGCCAGCGGGGGAAGCCCAGGCGCGAGCTCAGGGGGATGACCAGCTCCTGGGTGCCGGTGACGCCGAGGATGACGCTGGTGCGGTCGCGGTTCAGGGGCAGCCCGGCGTCGCGCAGCGCCTGCTTGGCCGCGACGAGCGCCAGCAGCTGCGAGCTGTCGGTCGCCTCCAGCGACGCGGGCGGGATGCCGAATTCGGACGGGTCGAAATCGATCGGGGGCAGAAAGCCCCCGCGGGCGCAGTAGACGCGGTCGGGGGTGCGCGGGTCCGGGTCGAAATAGTCCGCCTTGGACCAGTGGGTGGGAGGTACCTCGGTGATGGCGTCCCGGCCCTGCAGCAGCAGCCGCCAGTAGGCCTTCAATCCGGCCGACTGGGGAAAAAAGCAGCTCATGCCCACGATGGCGACGGGGCATGCAGGCGTCGTACGGGTCGGGTCCATTCCCACCTCAGGCGATTCCACGATCGCTCACTCCACGGGCCGGTGGTGCCGCCGGGACTGCCGCCATGCCGGCATCCTCCGCCAGCCGCGCGCGGATCTCGGTCAGCTCCATCGGCCGCATTGCGTCGGCGCCCGGCGGGATCGGCACTCCCTGCGCCCGCAGCCAGGCCGCGCGCGTGGCCACGGCGGCACCGTACATCAGGTTCATGGCCACCGCGACCGTGCGGCGGCTTTCCGGCCGTTCGAGGCAGCTGCCCCGCGCCCACTGGTTGAAGGCGCCCATGGCCGGGCCGCACCAGATCTGGTAGTCGATCCGGCGCGTGGGCTCGCCGGCGATGGCCCACATGGACGCGCGGCCGAGGTAGGAGCGGAACACGAGGGCCATTTTGTGCTTGGGGTCCTTTTCGGCGCGTTCCACCTGCCGGGGGTCGCGCTGCTGGAAAAAGCGTCGGGTCCGCTCCCACTCCTGCTCGAAGGTGCACCGCAGCAGGTCGCGCTCCAGAGCCTCGCGCTGCCGGGCCGGGATCCGGTCGTAGGCCTCGTGGGCGGTGTAGAGCTCGTAAAGCTTGGCGGCGCGGTAGGGGAACAGGGTCCCGCGCTTGAGCACCTGGACCTTCACCCCCAGCTCGAACATGTCGGCCGACGGGGCCATGGCGACATCGGCCTGGCCGGCCTCGGCCAGCATGCTGCAGACGGCCTCGGACGTCCCCGCTTCGGCGCAGCACTGGTTGATCGACCCCGTGAGGACATAGGCCGCGCCCAGGGCGAAGGCCGCGGCGACGGCCTGCGGGGTGGCGATGCCTCCGCCCAGCCCGATGCAGGGTGGCCGCCGGAACCCGTTGGCGGCGCAGAGCTCATCTCTCAGGGCGATCATCGTCGGCAGCAGGGTGATCGCCGGGCGGTTGTCCGTGTGGCCCCCCGAGTCGGCTTCGGCCGTGAGGTCCTCCACGAGCGGGATGGCGCCCGCCAGTTCCGCCTCACCGCGGTCGATGAGCCCGCGCTCGAGCAACTGTGCGACCAGTCGCGGCGGGGGCGGGCTCAGGAACTTACGGGCGACCTCGACCCGCGACACCTTACCGACGACCGTGTGGGGGCAGACGATGCCTCCGTCCGTCTCGCGCCGAAGCCCCTTGACCCTATAGTAGGCCAACGCGAGTGTCGGTTCAACATAGGCCGATGCGCTGACCAGCCGCACCCCGCGCCGCAGGAACATGTCCACCAGCGCCATCTCCAGCTCGGGGTTGCCCGGGCTGTGAATCAGGTTGACCCCGAAGGCGATGCGGGGCCGGACCTGCTGGAGCCGGTCGACAGCCTCCTCGACCTGAGCCGGCACGAGGCCGCCCGCGCCGAAAAACCCCAGCATGCCGGCCGTGCCGGCCTCTGTGACCATCTCGACCGAGGTGATCGCGTTGGCCATCTCGCCGACGACGTAGGCGTACTCCAGCCCACGCTCGGCCTTGAACGCGGGGTCTCCCAGTGCGCTCGGAGGCAGCGGCGGGACATAGGCGCGCAGCGGGAAGCCGCCGTTGGCGTGCGCGGCCTCCCGGCCGATTTCAGCCGTTCCGGCCGCTCCGACGGCGAGTCGGCCGTCCCGTTCCACGATGTACACCGGGTGCCGGAGGTCCAGCAGCGCGGCGGCGAGCGCCTGCGTCAGCGGCTCGGGGGGGCAATCGCCCGCCCGCCACCGTCCCAGCGGCGGATAAATGTGTTCGGTCGGCATGCGCAAGTTATAATTGTGGGGTCAACGGCAACTCGACGGGGTCGGCCGGGTCGATTGTCAATGCGGTTCTCTCTCCCTGGACGTCAATCAGATCCCATACTTAGAGAAAAGCGCTATCACTGTCAAGCCATGTTGCAGGATGGCGGCACGGGGCGCGGGGTCAGCCGCGGGGGTGAAACTTGCGGTGCACCTCCCGGAGTCGGTCCGCGGCCACGTGGGTGTAGATCTGGGTGGTGGAGATATCGGCGTGTCCGAGCATGATCTGGACCGCGCGCAGGTCGGCGCCGCCCTCCAACAGGTGGGTGGCAAACGAGTGCCGCAGGCTGTGGGGAGTGACCTTGCGGACCAGCTGACAGGACTGTAACGCAGAAAACGCGGCTAAAGCAGGGTGGGTACCAGAAAAAGTGCCGGATCGCGTTGCCGGAAAAGCCGGCCAGCGCCAGCATCGCCTTATCGCAAGCTCCCCTTGGCCACCGAGCCACCGGCACTAGGTAATCTCGCGGCGCGTGACATAGGCAACTTTAGAAGCAGCAATGGCGGCCGGACCCTTGCATCCAACAGCGCTTGGCTACGGCGTGGCACCCCGACGACCTACTGCGTCAGGCAACGTTCGCTCTGAACGCTAAGCGTCCGCAAGAAGCCGAGCGGATTGCCCGGCAGATTTTGAAAACCGATCCACGGCGCGCCCCGGCCCTGCACATTCTCGGTGGTGCCTTGCTGATGCAGGACCGCGCCGCGGACACCGTAGCGTCGCTGGAAGACGCGGCGCGCGCATTGCGCGATCCGGAGACCGATACGCTGCTTGCCATTGCGCTGCGCCGTATCGGCAGAAACGAAGACGCGCTTTCGCGATTGAAGCGTGCGATCAAGCGGCGGCCACCATTCGGCGCGGCGTTCCACGAGCTCGGCTTTCTGCTACTTTCCATGGAGCGCTACGACGAAGCAATCGAGGTGCTTTCCCGCGGTCTCGAACTCCTGCCGATGATGCCGGAGTTGTCCTTACTTCTTGGCAACGTTTTCCTCGGATGCAGAAATTTCCTCAACGCTAAAGTCTGTTTTGCGCGAACGCTCAACATTTCCCCCAACTCAGTAGACGCGATGTACGGTTTGGGGGTGGCGCAAATGGCGGCTCTGCGAATATCAGGCCGCTGCCGATCTCTTTCGGCGCTGCCTGGTGCGCAATCCAGACGATGTGAGTACCTGGCTTGGTCTCGGCCATTGTCTCCTAGAACTCGGGCAGTCGGAATGCTGGCTATGATTGTTTCCGCGCAGTGGCGCGCCGGGATCCGAGACGCTATGGCTCAGCGCTGGCCGCGGTAGTGACCTCGGGCCGCTCCCGGTTTTGGCTCAAGCCGAGCGCCGCCGAGCGATTTTTGCGCGGAGACGAAAAGTTAGCGCTTCGGCGCGCGGAATTGCCGACGATAAACGCCAGTTTCGCGCAGCAGCGCCTTTTTCATGGCAAGCAGACGCGTTGTGTCCTCGGCGGACTGTGACTCGAAATCACCCGACCAGCTCTCGCGTTTCACCGGCAGACATTGCACTATAGGCGTGCCTTTCGGCAGCACGCCATTAAAATCCGAATTGTGCCAGCGCGCGGCGAAACTCATCGGCAAGTCGTGAAACGTATCGGAATGATGAGGCCGGTGACCGTCGTAAACGGCAGGTCGGGGCGGTTGATCGGATGAGTGAACAGCAGCGAATAGCCGGGCGGCGCTTCGATGGTCCAGAAACAATTGAACTTGATGAGAAAATTTTCTCGTCGAAAAACGGCGTCCCGGCAACTTGGCTGGGATCGTGAAAATCAATCGGCGAGTGCGAGTATCCACCGGCGAATCCTTCTGGGACTTCGAAGTTCCAGCTAAACTCACCGTTGTGGACTTCGAGATCGACCGCCAATGGGATCAGAAATCCCATAGGCCATGGCGTCAATAAAGCTTGGACATTTTTTGACGGTTTGGGTCTCCATGCCCAGGCTCGGATTGAACGTCCTGTGCGGCATGGTTTTGAACCATTCGGGCAGACCGAGCATCGCCGGGAATGGTCGCGGTACAATGCCTTCGAGCGCAGGCAGACAGCGAAACTTCAGCGTCATCCGATTTGCCTGGTCCATGGCTGATTACTTCCCGGAAAGGCGCGGCAAACACCCTAAAGTTACTCCAATAAATTTATGACTTGCAAATCTAGGACTTGTCTGTGCTCCAATTCTCGCCGCCAATCAAGCCGTTGTATTTGACCGTTCGAGCGCCGGTTTGAACATCGCCGTGGCGGTAAAGGCAACGTAACGAAACCCGGACCGTTTTCGACCGCCGACTATTCCAAAAAAGCGCACGCCGCGATCAGCCGCATTGATCGCAAGGCTGACGCCGGGCACCATCCGCTTTTC
>CAWBSC010000021.1:0-22468 GCA_963791285.1 uncultured delta proteobacterium | reverse complement strand
ATTCGGACATGTCCACAAGAGCGTGAGTCTTCACTGGAACAGAAGACCCACGGGGATGAAAAGGGATAGGTGATGCTTTCAAAATGAACAGCAGGTGTGCAATGTTCGATTAATAATTGGCGATAAAAACCAATCTTCGCAATCTTTTTGGATTTTATAAGTCGTGAACGAATCGCAAACAGACTGGGCTGACTCAGAAGAGTGTGGATATCATCCTGGCTGGGAGTAATTTTATAGATTGTGTTCCTGCTTATACTCCCAAAAAAAATTCATTATCGTTTTATTACGTACAGTGACAGCGGTATTCTGCACATTTTTATTCAAAATTGCCCAACCATACCTGCCTTAGCAGGGACGTCTCGGCACCGTCCCTTACGATGCCTGCCCTCATATCTAGCAACGCATCAACGACCGGGGGCGGAGCAGGACTGGCGCTCCCTGCCGCACCATGACCCTGAGCGAGCAGACTCCCTATTCACATGCATAATCACACGCACAATGTTCGACGCCCAGGTACGGGGGCTTCATGCCCCCGCTTCGGGCTGAAGGTACCATCCGGGTTCGATTGGCGCCCCACCGAATGTCCACTTCGTTGGCTTTTCAGGTGCGAATAGATCCAGACCGTAATCAATCTTTGCCACTGCTTTCTCGTAGATGATTTTTGATGTTACCGCTTCTTCTGGTGTATCTTCTCTCGGTTTCATCCTCACGAGTATGCCCGGTCAATATGTCTTTCCAAAGGCTGGGAACATCCTGCTCAGCAAGGTGCGTTGTGAGTGTGTGACGAAAAGCGTGAAAAAGGCTTAATCCCCTTTTTGGGCAGTCAATCCCACACCGTGCTTTGAAGGATGAGAACCACGGTCTGACATGATGGCTGTACCTGTCGGAAATGCGGTTTAGTTCTGGGAAGATCCTGCCTTCCCTGATCTGGAAGCCCTTTAACATATCCGACAAAGTTCAGATCTTTTGTCAGGAATGAATGTAGTGGAACGAATCTTCTTCCTGAGTTCTCGATCGAATTGTCCTCTCTTTTGTTGTTGAGATCGAAGTGCCATTTGTCATCATGCTGCTTAAAGTCGGGAACGTAGAATTTACAAATTTCCTCCAGTCTTATTCCAGTAAATGACCAATGAGTGGGACCTAGAACTGATGCGGCTTGGTCATTTCATCGTTCCGGTATTCAGGAGACTCACAGAAGATCTTTCTGAGATCCTCTGCGCTCAACCGATCGTTCCTCATCAGGTCTCTTGCCGCGCTTCCCCCTTTCGATTATCCCCTTCATGGGATTCTTGTCGATGTACCCCGATTCTTCGCACCAATTGCGGAGTCCATCGGTTTCGGGTTAGGTACTTGATTATTCACTTTCGTTTCACTTCTGGTTTTCCGATTATGCATCCTTTTTGTATTCCGACACATTTCCTTAGTTATGGCTTTGATGTCGGTATCCTCACCAGCAAACGCAAGGAAGCGGCTATACGACCTCTCGTTTTCTGGTATTGTCCTGACAGCAAGTTTCTTCTTGTGTTTCGGCCAAAATTCATTAAACACCTGAGAAAGCTTGTTCACTGGTCCAGGCGGGGGTGAAGGTGGGATTTCTTCCTTCCTTCCGAATGCGTCGGGGAAAATTTGCGGCAATCGTTCCCGATACGAGAAATCGCATTGAAGGTGCTGCTGCTGGATTAGGTTTAGCTGAGTTTCAGCCTGATGGATTGCAACTGCCAGCCTCCGGTAGGCTGAAGATTCCTTGTCCACTTCATCAACCCCGTTCTCACGGAGAAGATCACCCATTGGCTGCTCAAGCATACGGAAGTCACCCGTGCTGAGAGCGACCACCAAGTCATCTCGGGTTCCACTCATAAACCCGAGATGCCCTTCAAGATCTTTAAGGCTGTGGATGGGGTTGAGGGGAATCAGATCACCCGGCTCCGGTCCCTCAACCATTGGATTGTAAGGCTGTCCAGATCAGCGATGGTCTTCTTATGCTACTTTCCCACCAATTCCGGAACCTGACCTTCCGATAGCTTTCCCATTCCGTGCAACCCCCTCCTTCTGAGAATACCGAACAAGAGTTGTACCTTCCCAGCCACATACCGAGACTTCCTCTTGGCAACTCCAAGGAAACCGGTACGGAGACTGTATCTCAACTCTGTCCTGCCTACAAATGGTCGGAGATCGGGAGGGACTATCAGACGAAAGCAGAAGCACGAACGAGTTTTTTGAACGAGGTAATAGGGTGAGTGTGAAGTGCTGTGCATGTCAGTTCCACCTTTCATTTCGGACACTCGGTTTGTGTACCAAGGTGGACTTGAGATCGCAGTGCAGAAACCGGTAATTAGTTGGCAATATCATGGGCTTATAGCAAAGTCGTCAACGGGGTGCCGGAGTACAAATCGGCCCCGGCGACCTGCTCGAGATCACCCTCTGGGAGGGCACACGGCCACCCGACACGAGATGCGGGTGCGGCCGGACGGCCGGATCACCTTCGGCCTGGCCGAGAATCTGACGGTCTCCGGGCTGACGGCGGCCGAGCTGGACGAGCGCCTGACCGCCAGCTGGAGCAGTTCCTCAAGAGGCCACGGGTGAGCGTTGCTCGTGAGCAGCACAAAGCCGGACGGTGCGGCTGCTGGGCGCCTTCGCCAAGTCCGGTATCGCCGGGTCCGGGGCGGGCGAGTACAAGCTGCAGGGGAGGACGACCGTGCTCGAGGTCCATCACGCCGGCCGGCGGGCCCCGGCGGATAACGCCGACCTGAAATCGGTGCGGGTGCGGCGCAAGGACGGCGAGACCATGTCCCTCAACCTCTACAAGACCATCCTCGCAGGGCGATCTCAAGCCAGGACCTGGTGCTGAACGACGGGGACGTCGCTCTTCCTGCCGACCCTCTCCAAGGACAACAACCGCGTCTATGTCTTCGGCGAAGTCCAGAAGCCGGGGGCCTACACCTTCAGCGGCCCGGAAATGCGGCTGATCGACGCCATTTCCGAGGCCGGCGGACCGACCGTGTTCGCCTACCGGTCCGACACCCGGGTGGTGCGCGGGGACATCACGCAGCCGGAGATCCTCTCGGCCGATCTCGGGCGGCTCATGGAAAGCGGGGACCGGTCCCAGAACCTGCTCCTGGCGAGCGGGGACCTGGTGTACGTCCCGCGCAGCTCCATGGGCGACGTCAAGCTTTTCTACGAACAGGTGCCGACCGCTGCTCGAGCTGGTGCTCTGGCCCGCGCGCGTCGTCATCGACTGGAACAGCGCGGCCGACATCACCGGCGTGAAGTAAGGAAGCCTCCGCATGGCACAGTACGACGTCGACCTCAGGGATTACTGGCGGGTCATCCGCAAGCGCAAGGCGCAGATCCTGTTCATGGTCCTGCTGGTGGGGCTGTGCAGCTACGGGTTCGCGAAGTTCCGCGAGCCCTCCCCGCTCTTCGAGGCCGGCTCTGCCATCAAGATCGACCGCTTCTCCAACCTGGCCTCGATCCTCACGGGGGGCTCTGGCGCCAGTCCGAGAACATGGAAACGCACGCCTACATCATCACCAGCTACCCGGTGCTGAAGACCGCGGCCGGACATGTTGGGGTGGGGCGACGGCCGGCACGGATGCGGCCGGGGCGTCCGCCTGCCGCCGGTCCAGCGGCTCAAGCGCATGGTGGAGGCCAAACCGCAGGAGGGCACGCACATCATCAACATCCGGGCGGTGTGCGAGGACGGCCGGGAGGCCGCGCGGGTCGCCAACGTGATCGCCCAGGCCTACCGGGACTACAACATCCAGCAGAACAACAAGAAGACGTTCGAAACGCGCGCCTTCATCGAGGAGCAGCTGCGGGTGACCCTCGAGCGGCTCCGGGCAGGCCGAACAGCGCTGCAGGAGTTCAAGGAGCAGAACCAGCTGCTGTCGCTCGATGCCCAGACCTCCAACACGCTCAACCGGCTGCACGTCCTGGAGGTCGAGCACGAGCGCGCCCGGACCGAACGCGCGGAGATCGACTCCCAGCTCAAGGCGGTCGATGCCGCCGGCAAGGGCAACACCGACCGCCTGATGGGCATTCTGATGACCGCCCCGGCCGGCTCCCCCCTGGAGCAGCGCCGCAACCGCATCGGGGACCTCAGCCTGAAGCGCCAGGGGCTGCTGGTCGCCTTCACCGAGAAGCACCCCCAGGTGGAGGCGGCGACCCAGGAGATGACCGCGCTCCTGCACGAGGCGCGCAAGGACCTGCAGTTGCTGCAGCAGGCCGCGGCCGCGCGCGAGTCGGAGCTGGCGCGGCGCGTCGAGCTGATCAACCGCGAGAATTTAAAGCTGCCCGAAAAAGGCCTGGCGCTGGTGCGCCTCCAGCGGGAGGTCGACCTGCAGCAGACCCTCTACTCCCAGCTCAAGGCCAAGTACCAGGAGGTCCTCATTCAGGAGTCGGGCAAGGTGGAGGAGGTCTCGGTGGTGAAGCCGGCCGTGAGCCCGCCGCCCCCTTCAACGTGCCCTCCAAGGCTATGATCGTGCTGACCGGAGTGGTCATGGGCCTCATCCTCGGGGTGGTGCTGGTGTTCCTGACGGAGCTGTTCGACACCTCGATGGGGACGATCGAGGACGTGGAGGAGCTGCTGCAGGTGCCCGTGCTGGGCGTGATCCCGCAGCTGGAAGGGGAGGGCAAGAAAAAGGGGCCGCGCGGAGCGCGGGGACGAGAGTCCCAGCCGGGCGCGCGACCTGGTGACCCACTACGACCCCAAGTCCCAGGCGGCCGAATCCTTCCGCGCGCTGCGCACCAACCTGCAGTTCCTGCGGCTCGAGCTGAAGGGCAAGCTCTTCCTGATCACCAGCTCCTTCGTGCAGGAGGGCAAGACCCTCAATGTGGTCAACCTGGCGCTGAGCATGGCGCAGGCCGGCCACCGGGTGCTGCTGGTGGACGCCGACCTGCGCAAGCCGAGCGTCCACCGGGTGTTCGGGCTGGGGCGCGAGCCGGGCGTCACCGACTACGTGCTCGGCAACTACTCCGTGGCAGGAGGTCGTCGGCACCATTTCGGATGTCATGCTGGGCGACTTCTCGATGGAGGACATCCTGCGCACGCCGGGCATGGACAACCTGCACGTGCTGACGGCCGGCACCAAGCCCCCGAACCCGACCGAGATCCTGAGCTCGGAGCGCTTCCGCCAGTTCCTCGCCGAGGCGCGGCAATCCTACGACTACGTCTTCGTGGATGCCCCGCCGATCCTCCCGGTCGCCGACGCCGCCGAGATCTCGCCCCAATAGACGGGGTCCTGCTCGTCTACACGGTCGGCCGGATCGGGCGCGGGGTGCTTAAGCGCGCCAAGTCGACCCTCGACAACGTCGAGGCCAAGGTCCTGGGGGTCGTGCTGAACAACGTCAAGCCGGAGGCCGGCCCCGACTACTTCCGGTACCACTCCCACTACTACTACGGCCCGGACACGGCGCCGAGCGGTCGTCCGGCCGTCGTCCCGGAACCCTCGGGCCGGCGCTGGGCGGGACCCCTGGCCCAGGCCTCCGGGGTGCTGTTGGTGGTGCTGGTGCTGTCCGCGTTCACGCTGGGCGTGTTCTGGCAGGACATGCCCGAGATGGTGCCGGAGTGGCTGTTGCCTTACGCCCGGACGCTCTTCAGCAACTGACCGGACCCGTCTGCGTCCCTGCGCCCAGGAGCCCCGTTGAGATCTGTCCTGCCCGCCATAGCGCTCGCGGCCGTCGCCCTGCTCGCGGGCGGCCTGGTCGCCAGCACGACGCCGGCCAAGGTGCTGGTGTGCGTCGCGGCTGCGATCATCTTCGTCGCGTCCTTCATCAAGGTCGACTGGGGCCTCTACATCCTGATCTTCTCGATGCTGCTCTCCCCGGAGGTCATGGCCGGCGCCACCGTCGGCGGCTCGCTCGGCCGCGGGGTGACGCTGCGCCTGGAGGACGGCCTGCTGGTGCTGATCGGGCTCAGCTGGCTGGCGCGCAACGCGGTCATGAAGGATCTGGGGCTGTTCCTGAAAACCCCCCTGAACCGGCCGATCTTCCTCTACATGGTGGCGTGCGCGCTGTCCACGACGCTGGGCGTCATGGCCGGGCGGGTGGAGCCCAAGACCGGGTTCCTCTACGTGCTGAAGTACTTCGAATACTTCATCGTCTTCTTCATGCTGGTCAACCACCTGCGCGACGGGCGGCAGCTCAAGCGCTTCGTCTTCTGCCTCTTCCTGACCGCGGCCATCGTCTCCCTGATCGGGATCGCCCAGATCCCGGACGGCAACCGCCTGAGCGCGCCTTTCGAAGGCCCGGGCGGGGAACCGAACACCTTCGGGGGATACCTGCTGTTCGTCGGCATGGTGGCGGCCGGCCTGGCGGCCAAGGTCCGCGAGCGGCGCACCCGCAACCTGCTGCTGTTGCTCATCGTGTGCATGCTGCCGCCGTTTTTCTTCACCCAGTCGCGCTCGTCCTACCTCGCTCTGTCCCGGCCGCTCATGGTGCTGGGCTTTATGACCGAGCGGCGGCTGATCATCGTGGGCCTGCTCTCGGTCGCGTTGCTCGCCAGCCCCCTCTTCCTGCCGCAGGTAGTCAAGGAGCGCATCCTCTACACCTTCAACCAGCCCGAAGAGCCGGGCCAGATCACTATCGGGGACCTGCGCCTGGACACCTCCACCTCGGCGCGGCTGCAGAGCTGGCAGGATGCGGTGCGCGACTTTCCGGACCACCCCTTCCTGGGCCATGGAGTGACGGGCTACGCCTTCGTGGACGCCCAGTTCCCGCGCGTTCTGACCGAAACCGGCATCCTGGGGCTGGCCGCGTTCATCTACCTGCTGGTATCGGTCTTCCGCCTGGCCTGCGCAGTCGGCTGCGCGAGACGGAGGACCCCTTCTGCAAGGGCCTCATCATGGGGTTCACGGCCGGGTTTCGTCGGGGCTGCTGGTGCACTCGATCGGCACCAACACCTTCATCATCGTGCGGATCATGGAACCCTTCTGGTTCTTCGCCGGGATCGTGGCGGTGCTGCCCGCGGCCGTACCGACCGAGGCTGGGCAGGCGGCCCGGGTCCAGGCTATCGGCCGCGCGACTCCCCGCCCGGCCCTGCCCCCGCGCGGGTCCGGCGCTCAGCCAGCAGCAGTCCGCAGATGGTCTTGGCATCCTGGATTTCGCCCCGCTCGATCATCCGCAGCGCCTCCGGCAGCGGCACCCGGTGGACGGCCAGCACCTCGTCGGCGTCCAGCGCCTGCCGGGCCGGCGTGAGATCCCACGCCAGAAACAGGTGGACGCGCTCGTCCGAGTAGCCGGGCACGGGTGTGATCTCGCCGATCTTCTCCCAGGCCGCGGCGGCGAGCCCGGTCTCCTCGGTCAGCTCGCGCCGGGCGCAGTCCGCCACCGGCTCGCCGGGGTTGAGGGTCCCGGCCGGGATCTCCCAGATGTAGCCTTTGAGCGCGTGTCGGTACTGCCGGATCAGCACCACCTCCCCGGTCTCGGCCAGCGGCACGATGGCCGCGGCACCCGGGTGCTCCACATACTCGAGGTCGGTGGTCGCCCCGTTGTCCAGCGTCACGTTCTCCCTGACCAGCAGAAACACCCGCCCCTTGTAGATGGACGCACGGTCGTTGACTCGGACGGTCATGCAACTCTCCTCATGGGTAAGTCCTCACCAAACATCAAACACCAAACACGAAACACCCAAATACCTATCCACCCATACACCAACGCTCCGCCCCGTCAACCCCGCCTTGACCCCCGCAGTGGAACGGGGCTAAGCTGATTCCAGACTAGGCTCCTATCTCGAATCGATCCCAACGGAGGACCCTCTCGATGAAACCGGAAATCCGCACCCCGCTGCCCGGCCCCCGCGCCCAGGAGCTGATCCGCAAGGATTCGACCTACGTGTCCCCGTCCTACACGCGGATCTATCCGCTCGTCATCGAGCGGGGGAGCGGCGCGGTGGATCGAGGACGTGGACGGCAACCTGTTCCTCGACTTCACGGCCGGCATCGCCGTCAACTCCACCGGCCACTGCCACCCCGACGTCGTCGCGGCGATCACGGACCAGGCGGACCGGTTCCTGCACATGTCGGGCACCGACTTCTACTACGAGCCGCAGATCGCGCTGGCCGAGGAGCTGGCGCGCTCGCGCCGATGGACGGGCGTCCACCGCGTCTTCTTCGGCAACTCCGGCGCCGAGGCGATCGAGGCCGCCTTCAAGCTCGCGCGCTAGCACACCGGCCGCGCAGCACATCATCGCGTTCTTCGGCGCCTTCCACGGCCGCACCATGGGCGCGCTGTCGCTGACCGCCAGCAAGGCGATCCAGCGCCGCGGCTTCGCGCCGCTGGTGCCGGGCATCACCCACGTCCCCTACGCCGACTGCTACCGCTGTCCGCTACGATCTGACACCCGAGCGTGCGAGCTCGACTGCGTGCGCTTGATCGAGCACACGCTCTTCGCACCACCGTGCCGCCCGACGAAGTGGCCGCCATCTTCGTCGAGCCGATCCAGGGCGAGGGCGGCTACGTCGTGCCGCCCGCCGGATTCCTCCGCGGCTGCGCCGAGCTGTGCGACAAGCACGGCATCCTGCTCGTCGTGCGACGAGGTGCAGTCGGGCATGGGGCGGACCGGGAAGATGTTCGCGATCGAGCATTTCGGGCGTGAGCCCGGACATCATCGCGCTCGCCAAGGGGATCGCGTCGGGCCTGCCGCTCGGGGCCATGGTCGCCCGCGGCCGACATCATGGACTGGCCGCCCGGCGTCGCACGCCAGCACGTTCGGCGGCAACCCGCTGGCCTGCGCGGCCGCGCTGGCGACGCTCGACCTGCTGGAGGACGAGGCTCATGGCCAACGCCACGCGCCAGGGCGAGCAGCTGATGGCCGGGCTGCAGGCGCTGCAGGCACGCTCGAGTGCATCGGCGACGTGCGCGGCAAGGGCCTGATGGTCGGCGTCGAGCTGGTCAAGGACCGCGCGCGCAAGACCCCTGCCGGCGACTGGCGGGCGCGGGTCATTCAGCGCGCCTTCGAGAAGGGCCTCCTCATCCTGGGCTGCGGCCAGAACAGCATCCGATTCTGCCCGGCGCTGACCGTCGAGGCGGCCGAGATCGACACGTGTCTATCGATCGTCGAGGAGTGCCTCAAGGAGATCGCCGGCTGAGGGCTTCGGGAAAGTTACGGGTTTTGAGTCGCGAGTTACAATTTGGCGGGCCCAGGCGCTCGGCGTCACGTTACCGGCAAGTAAATCGGGAGGGCGCTCAGCTTCGATCATCGCGGCTGGAAAGCCGCTCCCACAGGAAAAAGACCAACTGACGTGCCAAGGGCGCGAGCTCTTGGTGCCGCTGCACCTTGGCAGTGGCTATCAGCTATGAGCCGATCCAAGGCCGGGAGTTACGGCCCGATCCGAAGTTTTTCGAGCCAGAGGCGTGCGGCCTGGCTCACCCCGGCCTCGTCGTGCGAGGCGACCACCGGGTAGCGTTCCCGCAGGTCGGCCGGGGCGTTGGCGGTGACGAAGCGCTCCGCGGCCCAGTCGAGCAGGTCGAGGTCGTTGTAGTCGTTGCCGACCGACACGGTGCGCGCCTGCGCGATGCCGAGCCGCGCGGCGAGCCACGCGGTCGTGCGGCTCTTCGAGACGGTGGCCGGGAACACCTCGATCCAGGTCGAGCGACCGTCGAGCGGTGAGGTCGAGCGGATGACGGTGAGCTCCGGGAGCAGCCGGCGCACCTCGGGCAGCGCCTCCGGGGAGCCTTCCGGCGGGACGATGGCGACGAGCTGGGTGGCCGGACCGAAGCCGGCCGCGTCGCCGTCGAGTGGGAAGGCAAATTGCGCGTAGAGCGCGATGCGCCGATCGAAGTCCGGGTTGGGGCGCCCGCTCGCGTGGAAGCCGAACGCGTGCGTGTCGGGGATCGGGCGCTGCACCATGAAGTCGAGCCCTATCGCCCGCAGGATCTCGCAGGCGCGGCGCACTTCGGCCGGGTCGAGCGACTCCGCGCGCACGATGCGGCCGGAGGGGAGCTCGGCCAGGCCCGCGCCGGTCGAGAAGACCAGGTAGTCGAGCGGCAGGTCGGGGGTTCGGACCTTGTCGAACGAGAAGAGCGAGCGACCGGTCGCGAGCACGCGCACGACCCGGCGTTCGCCCAGGCGCCGCAGCGCCGCCAGGTCGGCTGCGGCGAAGGTGCGGTCGGAGCGCAGCAGCGTCCCGTCCAGGTCGGTGACGAAGAGCCCCGACGGGGTCCAGCCGAGCGATGCGAGCTCTTCCCGTATTTCAACCATCTCTTCTCCGTGCCGCGCGTGCGGGGTGATGAACCTGTCGGACTCTTACCGGAGCGGGGTGTCGGAGTCAAACCGCTCCGGGGTTGATTGATTTCGGAAAACCAAGTATCGGGTCGTCAGCCAAGGCGCGCGGTCTTTTGGGATGCGCAGCATGCTGACCGGCATGTGAGCACTTACCCCGCTCCGGTGCGGGTTTCGGTCGCAGGGCGAGCCTGAGCACGCCAGTGCTCCATCGTGTCTGCGGCACAAAAGGCCGCGCAACGCCGGATCACCGCCCGAGACGCCGGTTTTCAACACTCAGCTAAAGTCGTCCCTCATCACGGTCGATATAGATTTCAAGCGCCTGTGGGGATTCGGGCCTTCGGGCAAGAGGGCGCTGGTCGATCGGAGCGGGGGGGTATGGGAAAGAATCGATCATCTTTTTCGACAAGCTCGGTTTCGGCTGGGTGGTGGACAGCGCGGTCCTGAAGGACGTCAAGCTCGGCATCCTCGGAGCAGAGGACCCGCCGGAGCGGTCCCTGGTCCAGATCATCGAAACCCTTCTCGCGGAGAAGCCGGCCGCCTGACCGGCGCCGCGGGTCCGCCGTTCATTCCTGTCGCGCGTCCGTTGCGGACGATCTCGCCGGTATGGTCGCCATGAACTCTTCCCAAAAGAATCGCCACTCCTATCGCGGCCTGCTTCAGTCGGACGACGGCGCCATCACCCGCGTGCTGCGCGCCGACAAGGGCCGTATCGTGTTCGAAACCGCCTTCGGGCTGCGCGGCCCCCTGGCCGGGCTGCTGCAGGAACAGCCCGAGCACCTGCTGTTCAGCGAGCGCTCGCGCATCGCGCGGCTGGGGGTGCAGATCGAGAGCGCGCCGGTGCGGGAAGCCGTCGTGAAGGACGGCCGGGCGCTGCTGACGCTCACGGCGTCCTCGGTGATCCCCGGCTACCCGGGGCTGCGGGCGCTCAGACCCTTCTTCAGCCCGGGGTTGCCGGTGGGCCGGCTTGTCTACTGCGACCCGGAGGCGCTGCTCTCCTCCGAGGAGGTGATCGAGGCCGTCGAACGCTCGCTGCTCAAGCTGCCGGTGTCGACCTCGATCTCGAGCGACGGCAGCATCGTGATCGCGCCCCACAAGATCGCCTGCCGGCTGCGCGAGCCGCTCACCCCCGAGGCGCTCGGCCGGATCCTGCTGCGCGAGGACGGCCGCGAGGTCCTCAACCGCTGGCAGGTGCGCGATCCCGTCCCGGCCGTGGTGATCGCCCCGCGGCAGGGGTTGGTGACCACCTGCTCGATGTACCTCAACGAGCACTTCGTCGTGCTCCAGAGCGGGTTCTCTTTGGGCCACAACCTGGCCGCCACCGTCCTGGACCCGATCAAGACGCGCGGGATCCGCATCTACCTGGAGATCGTCAACCAGAGCGACCACCCGATCGTCAACCCGCTCATCACGGCCAAGGTCTACCGCGCCGCGCACAGCGGGGTCGCGGTGAACGGGAAGCGCTCGGCGGGGCGGTCGTTCACATACCCCGAGCTCGCCGGGCTGCGGGCGCGCTTCCGCCGCCGCAAGGCGTCCACCTGCCGCTACATCAGCCGGCCCGTGGCGGTGCTGCCGCAGGGGGCGGGCGGCGTGGGCGCCGCACCGGTGTTCCTGAACGGGCCGGAGGCCCCCTGCCGGGTCACCCCGGCGATGTGTGTGCTGGCGCGCCGCGATTTCTCGAACGGGAGCAACTGCACGCACGCCTACGCCACCGGCCGCCTGTCGGGAGCGCTCGGCGAGCGGCCGGCCGCGCTGGCGGCGCACTATTTCCCGAACCTCCTCGAACACCGGGACCTGGTCGACCTCACCTGCCGGGGCAAGGTCGACCGCCTGTACTTCCTCGAGCCGTCGAACGAGCACGGGCCGTTCCTCTCGCAGATGGACCACAACCGGCTGCAGGAGTACCATGCCTTCGGATTGGACGTGTACTGGGTGTGCGGCCTCAACCGACGGCTCATGGTGCACACCATGCGCGACCGCATGGGGTACTTCGTAGCGGTCGACCGGCTGGCCGATTTCCACCGGTCGATGCTCTTCGCCTTCTACGGCTCCAACCGGACGCTGTCGCGCGCGGGTGAGAACCGCCTGGGGGACCTGCTGGACGCGCTGATCGGGTTCTGGGGCAAGACCATCGGGATCGTGACCGGCGGGGGCAGCGGCGTCATGGAGCAGGCCAACCAGCTGGCGCGGCGCCGCGGCATCCTTTCCGGCGCCAACTTCCTTGAAATCACCGACCAGAGCATGACGACCGACGTGGACTTCTGCCAGGTGTTTCAGTCGACCTGCCGCCACAGCCGCCAGAAGTGGTTCGAGATCGCCTCGTTCCCGATCTTCAACGTCGGCGGCCTCGGCTCGCTCGAGGAGGTCGGGATCACGCTCTGCAACATGAAGCTGGCGATCGCCGAGCCCGTGCCGGTGATCCTGTTCGACACCGAGGGCGGCAGCGGGTTCTGGAACGGTTTGGAGCGGCAGGTCGCGGAGATGGTGCGCCGCGGGAAGGCGCCGGCCTGGGCGGCCGACAACCTCGTGATCACCGACGACCCGACGACGGTGATACGGACGTATCGGGAGCGGCTGCAGTTATTCTAAGATCGGCGCGCGACCCGGTTGGGAACTTCTCGAAGCGCAGAGGGTTCAAATTGGAAGGTTCAGGGGTCAGGGTTCAGAGTTCAGTGGACAAAGAATAGCTATCGAACCTCTATTTCCCGAACCCCGAACCCTGGACCCTGCTCCCTTTGTTTCCAAGCCCTCTGAGCTCTGAACCCTGAACCCTGGCATCTTCTGTCTCTCCTGATCGTCGCTACTTTTCCTCACCCGTTGACTCCACGACGAACCGCAGCCGCAGCACCCCGTCCGCGTGGTCGGCCGAGACGATGCGGAAGGCGCCGATCTCGCCGGTGCGGCCGACGTGCTGTCCGATGCAGGGGCAGCCGTCGTAGTCGCCGACCGAGACGATGCGGATCGTCTCTCCGGCCGCGGCCGGGAGCTTGCCGGTGAAGTAGCGCGCTTCGGCCTCGGCCCGCGAGACCATGCGCGCGGCGATCGGCAGGTCGTCCCGGATCACGCGGTTGACCGCCGCCTCGACGGCCTGCAGTTCATCGGGGGCGAGCGGCCGCGGCAGGCGGTAGTCGCACTTGGATTTTTTGCGCTCGATGTGCGCGTTGAACGAGCGGCCGCACCCGAACATCCGGTCCATGGTGCCGTTCAGGATGTGCTCGGCCGTGTGCATGGGCGCGTGGTACTCCTTGCGGCTCATCCTTCGACTTTCCTTTCCTCTGCCGACGTGGCCCCGCGGACGGGGCGGTTGCGCAATCCTTCCAGAAAACGATCCACCAGCCGGGATGCGACGGCGTGCGCGTAGACCTCGCCCCCCGGGGTGATGCCCCGCACCTGCCCGTCCGCCAGGAACCACCCCAGCAGCGCGCGGCCGGCCGCGAGACGGTCCCCGGGGTCGATGGCGCCGGCCGCGGCCTGCGGGGAGGGCAGGGGCAGCCCGCGGTCGATCAGCTGCTTCATGAAGTTCAGGATGCGCCCGAGGCGCAGCAAAGTGGCCGAGTCGAGGCGTGTCGTCGTGTGTGCCACCGGAAGCGCGGTCGATCGCATGCGGCCGAACGCGGTCGGCAGCAGGCCGAGCTCGCGGCAGGTTTCGTAGTCGCGGCTGCCCGGCGCCGGGTAGAACACCGAGACGCCTGCGAGCACCCGGCGCTCGGCCAGCCACAGGAGGTCGTCGACCGAGGCCGGGGCGCTTTGGTGCGGAGCGCCGACCACGATGTAGCCGACCGCGGCCAGGCCGTGACGTTCGGCGAGCGCCAGCGCCCGGTCGAACCCCGCGCGCACGTCGGGCCGGAGGAAGCGTCTGAGCTGCGCGGGGTCGGTCGAGCCGAGCGAGAGGTTGAGTGCCGTGAACCCCGCGCGGGCCATCGCGGCGACCGTCTCCGCGTCGAGGCTGGGCGGGTAGAGCCCGTTCATGGCGCGCAACTCGAGGGCGCGCTCCCCGAAGCGCGCGACCATGCCGTGCAGCAGCGACAGGAACCAGCCGCGGTCCAGCGACAGGTTCTCGTCTTCGAAGTCTACGAACCCGGCCCCGCGCCCGACGGCCGCCTCGATTTCGGACAGGACGTGGTCGACCGGCCGCAGGCGGTGCGGCAGCCAGGCGGCGCCGCCGACCGCGCAGTAGGAGCAGCCGAGCGGGCACCCCCGGCCGGCCACTACGACCGCGCTCTCGCGGCCCATGCGGCGGTAGAAGCGCCGGTCGACGAGTTCCAGGTCGGGGATGGGGAACTCCTCGGGCGCACTCAGGACGGCGGGCGCGTTCACGTGGCAGCGGCCCTCGCGGCGGAAGGCGATGCCCGGGATGTCATCGAGTTCGCCGCCCGCGCGCAGGCGCTCGGCCAGGAGCGGCAGCGACCGTTCGCCCTCGCCGCGCAGCACGAAATCGACGTCCGGCGACTCCAGGACGCTTTCGGGCAGGGCGGTCGGGTGGTGGCCTCCCATGACGATGCGGCAGTCCGGGTGGTGGCGCTTGATCGCGGCCGCGGCGGCGAGGGCCTCGCCCGCGTACGGGGTGAAGAGCGAGGAGACGCCCACGAGCCAGGCCCCGGAGGCCCGCGCGGCCCGGCCGAGGTAATCGAAGCTGCGGCCGAAGTGCCGGTAGCCGTGGAAGAGTGCGAAGGGGGATGCGTCCGGACGGCCGTAGAACTCGCGCAGGTCGGACAGCTCGGGGGGCAGCGCCGCCGGCCGCGCGCGGCGCGTCGCGAGCGCGTCCGCGAGCGCGACCGTGAAGCCGCTTTGCGACAGGGCCGCGGCGATGGAAGCCAGGCCGTAGGGGATGGTGCGCTTGGCCGTCAGGTAGAAATCGCGGATCGGAGGCTGGACCAGGAGCACGTCGGTCATGCGGCGCTCCGCGCCCGCTTGCGCTCAATGCCGGCCAGACGCCGTTTGAGGAGCGGGATGAACTTGTGGTTGGCCTTGGGCAGCGCCAGCCCGTCGAGGTCTTCGAGCCGGACCCAGCGGAAGGCGGTCGGCCCGTTCAGCCGCACCCGGCCGCCGCGGTGGCGGCAGAGGAGGACGTGCAGCCGCACCCGGAAGTGGGAGTAGGCGTGGCGCACCTCCGCGAGCGGTTCAGCGATCTCCACCTGCAGCCCGACCTCCTCCGCGATCTCGCGCACGCAGGCCTCCGCGGGCGACTCGCCCGGCCGGATCTTGCCGCCCGGAAACTCCCAGAGGCCGCCGAGCAACCCCTCCGCGGGGCGGCGCGTGACGAGCACGCGGGCGTTCCGGACGATCACGCCGACGGCCGCGTCGATCTCCGGGACACGGCGCACAGGCGCGCGGCGGGGAAAGCGGTCGATTGTCCCCGCGCACCGTGCGCGGCAGAGGGTTTCAAGGGGGCAGGCGCCGCAGGCGGGCGACCGCGGGGTGCACACCAGCGCGCCGAGCTCCATGAGGGCCTGGTTGAAGTCCCCGGGCCGGGCGCGGTCGAGCAGCCGGTCGGCCTGGGCCTGGAAGAGGCGCGCTGCGGCCGGGGTGTTCGCGGGTGCGTCGAGCGCGAGCAGCCGGGCCAGCACCCGCTTGACGTTGCCGTCCACGACCGCGTGCGGCCGGTCGAAGGCGATGCTCAGCACGGCGGCGGCGATGTAGTCGCCGACCCCCGGCAAGACCCGGAACCCCTCCCAGCGGTCGGGCACGCGGCCTCCGGCGGCGGCGACCCGGGCGGCCGCGCGGTGCAGATTGCGCGCGCGCGCGTAGTAGCCCAACCCTTCCCAGCTCTTGAGGACCGCCCCCTCGTCGGCGGCGGCCAGGCGCCGCAGCGTGGGGAAACGGCGCAGGAAACGACGGTAGTAGGGCAGAGCCGTCTTGACCTGGGTCTGCTGCAGCATGACCTCGGAGACCCAGATGCGGTAGGGGTCGCGCGTCTGCCGCCACGGCAAGTCCCGCCGGTGGGCCCGGTACCAGGCGTTCAGCCGCCGCCGCAGGCGGGCGATTTCAGCCGCGGTCATGGGGCTTGCCCGCGATGCGCGCGATGAGGTCCTCCACGTTCGTGACCGACTCCTTGCAGGATGCGCCGACGCAGATGTGGGCCGCGGTGCGCCCCTGGACGACGTCGAGCCCGTCCGTGTAGCCGGCCAGGCGCGCGAGCCGGGAGGCGTTCTCCCCGGACTTGAAGAGCTCCACCCGGTTGGGGGCGAACCCCGCGTTCAGCACCTCGATCAGCCGGCGGGCGTCCGGGGACCCCGCCTCGCCGGCGAGGACCACGTCCTGGCCGGGGCGCAGCGCGAAGTCCAGCCCGCAGAGGAAATAGACGAAGCCCGCGGGCTGGCGTTCGACCGTGCCGGCGAAGGCGCGCACCATGGCCTGGGCCCGCTCGGCCCACCCGGTATCACCGGTCAGCCGCGATAGCCAGAGCAGATTCGTCAGGGCGACCGAATTGGCAGAGGGCGTGGCGCCGTCGGCGAGGTCCTTGGGGCGGACCGGCAGCTCCCGGCCGTCCGCGCCGGCGAGGAAGAAGCCGCCGGCCGCCTCGTCCCAGAGCTCCGCGATCATGACCCGCTGCAGGGCCACCGCCTCCTCGGCCCACTCGACCCGGAAGGTGGCCCGGTAGAGATGCAGCAGACCGTGGATCATGAAGGCGTAGTCGGTCGCCTGGCCGCGGATGGCGCGCTCGCCCAGGCGGAAGCGGTGGAAGAGGCCGCCGTCCGGCCCGCGCAGGCGGTCGAGCACGAAGCGCGCGGCACGCTCCGCGGCTGCCCCGTACTCCCGCGCACCCAGCACGCGCTCGCCCTCGGCGAGGGCCGCGATCATGAGGCCGTTCCAGTCGGCCAGCACCTTGTCGTCCTTGAGCGGGTGCACCCGGGCCTCCCGCGCCGCGAAAAGACGCGCGCGGGCCGCGTCCCAGCGCGCGTCAAGTTCCGGCTCGCCGACCCCCAGCGCGCGTGCCCAAGCCGATAGCGGCCGGGTGAGGTGCAGGATGTTCGCCCCGGTCGGCTGTCCCCCGGCTTCCTCGCGGTAGTTGCCCTCGGCGGTCACGTTGAAGACCGGTTCCCAGAAGGCGGCCTCGTCGGCTCCGAGCGCCGCGCGGAGCTCCGCCCGCGTCCAGACGTAGAACTTGCCTTCCACGCCTTCGCTGTCGGCGTCCTCGGCCGAGAAGAAGCCGCCCTCGGGGGCGGTCATGTCGCGCAGCACGTAGGCAAAGATCTCGGTCGCGGTCCGGGCGAAAGCCGGTTTGCCCGAGACCTGGCGGGCGGCCAGCGCGGCGAGCGCGGTCAGCGCCTGATCGTAGAGCATTTTCTCGAAGTGGGGGACGAGCCAGCCGGCGTCGGTCGAATAGCGGTGGATTCCGTGCCCGACGTGATCCCAGATGCCGCCCAGGCGCATGGCGGAGAGCGTGCGTTCGACCATCTCGAGCGCCCGGGCGTCGCCGGTGCGGTCGTGGGCGCGCAGCAGGAAGAGCAGGCGGTGCGGGGTCGGGAACTTGGGGGCGGGCTCGAAGCCGCCGCGGCGCGCGTCGAAGCTGAAGGCGATGTCGTCGTAAGCCCGGTCGAGCAGCCGCAGCCCCGGGGCCTCCGCCGGCGTGTAGGTGAAGGCCCGGCCGAGGCTCGCGGCGATGCCGGCGGCCGAGGCGGCCAGGCGCTGCGGTTCCTGCGCCCAGAGCTCGCGCACGCGCTCGCAGAGCTCGATCAGTCCCTGGCGGCCGAAGCGGGTGCGGCGCGGCAGGTAGGTGGCCGCGAAGAAGGGGCGCCGGTCCGGGGTCATGAAGATCGTGAGCGGCCACCCGCCGCTGCCGGTCATCATCTGGCAGGCGGCCATGTAGACGGCGTCGATGTCGGGCCGCTCCTCGCGGTCCACCTTGATGCAGACGAAGGTCTCGTTCAGGCGGCGCGCAGCCTCCTCGTCCTCGAACGACTCCTTCTCCATGACGTGGCACCAGTGGCAGGTGGCGTAGCCGATGGACAGGAAAATGGGTTTGGTTTCGGCCGTCGCGCGCTCGAAGGCCTCGTCCGACCAGGGGTACCAGTCCACCGGGTTGTGGGCGTGCTGCAGAAGGTAGGGGCTTTTTTCGTGAGCGAGTCGGTTGGACGGCATGCTGCGTCTCCGGTAGGGGGTTCGGATGGGCCGGGCCGTCGCTCGGCCGCGCCGCACCGCGTTGAAGGTAGGCACGAAGCCGACGCAGGGCAATCCGCCCGGGGCGGTCAGTACGGGGGCAGCGTGGTGAGGCGCAGGTCGTCGACCGGGTGGCCGACCGTGAAGTGGTAAAGGCTCTGGTAGCGGTCGTCCGCGAGGCCGAGCAGCTCGTGGACGGCGTCGTCGAAGAAGCAGCCGATGCCCGTCCCCCGCAGGCCGTGGGCCTCCGCCTCGAGGTAGAGCACCTGCCCGATCAGGCCGCACTCCCAGAACAGGTGACGGTAGCCGTGCGGGGCCGCGGCGACCGTCGCTGCGAAGCGCGCCGGCATGCCGAGCGCAAAGGCGCTGTCGCCGGCGATGTCCTGGCCGCAGCTCACCATGGCGGCCGTGCGGCGGACGTCCCCCTTGCGCAGGGCGTAGAGCGGGAAGCCGGGTTCGACCCGCTCCCAGGCGAAATCCGGTCGCATCAGCCCCCGCAGCTCCGTTTCGTCCGGCGCGCTGCGCACGAGGAAATAGAGGCCGGGGTCCAGGCCCTCCACCGCGTGCACGAAGATCGCCAGGTGCACGGCCGGCGGCCATGGGCCGGCGTCGAACGGTGCGACCCCGTCGCGCGGCAGTGTCCGGTCCAGCATGGCCAGGAAATGGGCGCGCGGGATGGCGGGCCCGCGGGCGAAGGCGACCGCGCTGCGCCGTTGCCGGATGACCCGCGCGGCGGTCAACCCGGATGGGTCGGGGGTTGGCCGCGCAGTCCGGTCGAGGGGCGGGAGGGCCGTAACCGGAGTCCGGGGCTTGCGCGCGGCCCGGGCGACCGCGTCGATGACCTCCCAGCCGACGTGCTCGCGGCTGAGGCGGTTCGGGCGCCCCGCAAAGGACAGCTCGGCGAAGGCGGCTACGAGGTCCGGGGGCAGGCCGCGCGATCGGTCGCCGCGGCTCTCGGCGTGCACCCGGCAGAGCAGGTCCGGGTGTTCCTCGTCCCCCGGCGGGAAGGCGGTCCGGTCCAGCCCCAGGACGGTCGCCACCTCGTCGTCGGAGAGCTCCGTCAGCGTCGTGAGGCGCCAGCCGAAGAGCCCGGCCGCGAACCGCAGGGCGGCCAGCGCGTGGCCGACGTCGTGCTGGCAGTAGCGGAAGGCGCGCTCGCCGTACTTCCAGGCCTCGCGCCAGAAGATGCTGGTGAGCCCCACCAGGAAGCCGTCCCCGTCGAGGCCGTCGCGCAGGGACTCAGGCGCGGGGGCGCGGCGCTCGAGCGCGTGGTGCCGGGGGTCGTAGTGGTAGACCCCGGCCGCGCAGCCGTCGATTTCGGGCAGTACCAGGTGGGCCTCGGTGGGGTGCAGGTTGCCGCTGGAGGGGTTGATGCGCAGGGCCCAGCGCGCGCCCGAAGCGGATTTCCAGGCCGAAAGGGCGAGCGAGAGCTCGAGGGCCCCCGCGACGTGCGGCAGGTCGAAGGGGGCGGGCGGGCCGGCGGGCTCATAAAGCGCCCCGCGGCCGCCGGGAGGATCAGCCGCCAGCAGCGGCAGCCGGACGCGCGGGGCGCCCTCATAGAAACGAAACGGCGCGGGCTGGCTCTCCCAATCCATGTAGCCCAGGGAACGGGCGTACCGGTCCGGGTGGTGCTTGGTCCGTTCGTGGTAGGCCGTCACCCGTTCAAGGTCGGTGCTCGGCATGGCGCGTCCCGGTCGCCCGGCGCTGCGGGCGGGTCAGAACCGATCGGGGTGGGCGAACTCGGCCGGCTCGCGCCGCGCCGGCGCCCCGGGGGACTTGGCGGGGTGGCCGAGCGGGATCAGCGCCACCAGCTCGCAGTCCGGCGGCACGTTCAGCTCCGCGGCCGCCCGGGCGTGGTCGAACAGCCCGACGACGACGGTGCCCAGGCCCAGCGCCTGCGCCGCCAGACAGAGGCTCTGGCAGGCTATGCCGAGGTCGAACATGAACCAGTCGCCGAACTTTGTGACCGCTTCGCCTTTGTAGAAGCCGGAGCGCTTCAGCCGGCCGCAGAGGGCGAGCACGACCGGCGCCTGCACGACGGCGGCCAGCGCCGGGTTGCCCTTGGGCGGCAGGGTCGCCTGCAGGCGCTGCTTCATGGCCGGGTCACGGACCACCACGATTTCCCAGCACTGGGTGTTCGCCCAGGACGGGGCCCACTTGACGGCTTCGAGCACCGCGGCCAGGTGCTCGGGCGCAACGTCCCGGCTCTCGTAGGCGCGGACGCTCCTGCGGCCGCGGATGACGTCCATGATCTCCATCCGACTGCCTCCTTGTCCCCAAGGGTCGGGCTCAGCTGGGAGAGCCGTCCGCTCGCAACGAGAATCGCGGCTGGAAGCCGCTTCCACCCACCCAGACACCCAACACGAAACACCAAACACCCGGCCATAAAGAAGGGCGGCACCCGCTGGGTGCCGCCCTCGAAGAAATCGATTCGGACCTATTTGCCGTCGGTGCTGCAGGAGCCGTGGCAGCCGCCGCAGCCGCCGGCCGCACCGAGGTTGATGCTGGAGCTGATGCGGAACCCGTAGCCCATGAAATCCACGGTTACGGGCTTTGCCTTTTCATAAAATTCCTTCTCGACGACAAACTGAAACCCGTTCACGTCGAAGACGTTGTCGTTTTCGCGAGGCTCGTCCAGAGCCATGGCCAGTGACGGCCCGCCTCAGCCGCCTTCGTTGAGGAAGATGCGGATGGGCGTAACATCTTTGTTCTTGAAATAATCGGAGATCTGCTGCTGGGCTGACGGTGTGACCTCTACCATGGTGTTCCTCCTCGGAAATGGCTTGCGACCCCAAGCCGCCGTTAAAGTCGGGCGGATAATAAGGGTCCGGGAAGGCTTTGTCAAACGCTCGCTTTGCGCAGGGATCACCTGCGCCCGGCCGTGCGCAGCGCCTCCAGGTGCCGCCCGTACACGCCCAGGTCCCCGGCGGAGAACAGAACGAATAGGACCTTTGCGATGGACGGGTAAGCCGCCAGGGCCCCCATGGCGGTGGTCAGGGCGATCGGGCAGGCTTCCTCGATCGGGTAGCCGTAGACGCCGCAGGAGATGGCGGGGAAGGCGACGGTCGCCGCCCCGTTGCGGGCCGCAAGCTCGAGGCTGTTGCGATAGCACCCGGTCAGGAGCTCGCGGTCGCGCGGCGTGCCGCGGTAGACCGGGCCGACGGTGTGGATCACCCAGCGTGCGGGCAAGCGGTAGCCGCGCGTGATGCGGGCTTCGCCCGTGGGGCAGCCCCCGATCCCCCGGCATTCCTCGAGCAGTTCCGGGCCGGCCGCGCGGTGGATGGCGCCGTCGACCCCGCCCCCGCCGAGCAGCGAGGTATTGGCCGCGTTGACGATCGCGTCCACCTCCAGCCGGGTGATGTCACCCTGCAGCGCTTCGAGCTTCGCACGCGCATCCGAGCTCATGGCAATTGTCTCCCTAAACCCAAAGCCGAACACCAAACATCAAACACGAAACACCAAATCCCTTACAAGTCGTACAGCGTCTCGTCCCGTAGCGGCGGCGGCCGCTTGCCCCCGCGGCCGCCCTTTTTGCCGGCCAGCTGGAACGGGTCCTCGCCTTCGAGAAGGTCGCCCATCTCCGCTTCGATCTGGTCCGGGTCCTCCCCCTGCTCCATGCGGCGCAGCGCCTCGGTCATGCCGGGGCCGAGTTCGAGTCCGGTCATGTCCGTCAGCTTGCGCATCAGGTTGGCGGCTTGGCGCGGGTCGTCCTCGTTGATCGACTCCGCCTCGCCGGCGAGTGTCTGCATCGCCTTTTCCATGCGGGCTTCGTCGAAGGGCAGATCCTCCCCGTCGTCCCCTTCCCGGGCGCGGCCGGTCACGGCGAACGCCGACATCTGGCGCGACAGGGTATTGCGGCAACGGGGGCACTTGGGCTTCTTGGTGGTGTTCACCGAGCGGGAAAAGAAGTTGAAGATCGTGTTGCAGTCCTCGCAGTAGAACTCGTAGATGGGCATGCATACGCTCCGTGGTGGTTTGTTGACGAGATTATAGGAAGGCGCCCTGCGGCTTGTCAACCGCGTGCCGCCGCGCCGGTGGATTCCGCGCCCCGAATAAATCGCCTCAAATAAATCGTTGACATGATTTTCCGGGTTTGGTACTCAACCCGGGCTTTTGAACGGGGCTGTAGCTCAGCTGGGAGAGCGCATG
>CAWBSC010000020.1:0-20247 GCA_963791285.1 uncultured delta proteobacterium | reverse complement strand
TACCACATCCTGCGCGCCTTCAAGCGCTTCGACAGCGTCGACTTCTACTTCGCGGGCGTCCACCCGCAGGCGAACCCGAAAAAGATTCTGCCGCTCATGATCATGGGCATGTGGAAGGCCGTCAAGGGGTCGAACGTCCGATTCATCTCAAAACCAACCGGGAGCTCGAGACCAACACCGCGATCGTCAACGTCTGGTCGCGCTACGGAGTGCTGAACCGGCGGCGCTCCCGGATCTACCGCAAGAGTGTCAGCGCCGGGCAGACATGATCCCTATGGTCAGGGTTTCGCGAACCGTGTCGCTGTCCAGGTTCACCGCCGACTCCATCCCGTTCTTCCTCCCTCCGGCAGCGCGCCGAGGAGGCTCTCGCCGCCGCCCCCCGCTTTCCGGGCGGGCCCCGTCGCGCAGCCGCGTTTAGCTGAAACTGAATGCGGAGACCACCCGGCTTCGTTTCCCCGGGGACCACGACACGGATGCGCATTCGGATAGAAGCATCAAACCAATCAGAATACCGTAAAATTTTTCCGTCGCGATCGCTTCCGGTTTTCCATTGCACCCTCCCGGCCTCCGCCGTACACCGTTGCATCTTTCCGCATCCTCCCGGATACGTTGACGCGCTTCATTGAAAACTGCGGGGGGACCATGGTCGATCGACACCTGATCTTCCATTGAAATAAAGCGTGACATATAAAACGACTCGGATTTTCAATTCAAATAAGGAGGCCTGTCCATGACGGTTCACGAATGCCACTTCAAAAGCATCGATAATCTTGCCGGCGAGTTTGAGACCCATCTGGAAAAAGGGCTTACCCCGGAGCAGGCCGGGGAACGCTTGCAAACGCATGGGCCGAATGAACTCCAGGAGAAGCCCCGGCCTGGCTTCTTTTCCATGCTGTTGGACCAGTTCAATAACTTTCTCGTCATCATATTGCTGGTCGCAGCGGTAATTTCACTCCTGTTGGGGGAATATATCGATGCGCTTGCCATCTTCGTCATTGTTGTCCTAAACGCAATCGTTGGAGTTATCCAGGAATCGAAGGCAGAAGCGGCGCTGGCGGCTTTGAAAAAGATGTCGGCGCCGAATGCGGCCGTGATGCGAGGCGGACATCAGATCACCATTGCATCGCGCGAACTGGTTCCCGGAGATATCGTTCTCGTCGAAGCCGGGAATTACATTCCGGCCGACATGCGTTTGATCGAAAGCGTCAATCTTAAGGTGGAAGAAGCCTCGCTCACCGGGGAATCCGTCCCGGTGGACAAGGTGGCAAACGTGGTCCTGGACAAGGACATTCCGATCGGAGACAGAAAAAATACCGCTTTTATGTCTACCATGGTGACATACGGGCGGGGCAAAGGTATCGTCACAGCCACCGGTATGCATACGCAGATCGGCATAATCGCCGAAATGATCCAATCATACGAAGAAGAACCGACTCCCCTGCAGATGAAACTCGACCAGTTGGCAAAAACGCTTGGCATCTTCTGCTTGGCAATATGTGGCGCCATTTTTGTCTGGGGGATCCTCAAAGACACGAATCCCATGACCATCTTCAACGAAGGGTTCATGGCCTACCTCACGGCCGAGAAGAAGGACATTGTTGAACTTTTCATGACCGCTGTAAGCTTGGCCATTGCTGCGGTTCCCGAAGGATTACCTGCCGTCGTAACGATTTGTCTTGCCCTGGGCATGCAGCGGATGATCCGGCGCCATGCGCTGATCCGCAAGCTCCCCGCCGTCGAGACCCTCGGTTGCACTACGGTCATCTGCTCCGATAAAACCGGCACCTTAACCCAGAACCAGATGACGGTCGTTCAGGGATGGGTGAGCGGGAGAAGATTCAATGTTAGCGGCGAAGGCTATAATCCAAAGGGGAAATTCTCGGCTGAGGGACAGCCCTTGAATCCGAATGATGATCCAAGCATTTCGCTTCTACTCCACGGAGGGACACTCTGCAATGATGCGAAACTGGATGAAAGCGGTGAGGAAAAAGGCGAAAAAACATGGAGGATAATCGGAGATCCGACCGAGGGGGCATTAGTGGTCACCGCCGCCAAATCCGGCATATGGACTAAAGACCTGCATAAAATAATTCCCCGCGTCCAGGAGATCCCTTTTGATTCCGACCGAAAACGAATGACTACGATACACGAGTTGAAGTGTACTCCCACTTTTTCTTTCGACTGCCCCCCCATCGTAGCTTTTGTAAAGGGAGCGCCCGATATTATCTTGGACCTCTGCGACAGTATCGTCGAGAACGGGAAAACAGTTCCCCTCACAGTCGATCAGCGCAAAGAAGTGTTGACCGTCAACCAGGGCCTAGCCCGTCAAGCCCTGCGCGTCTTGGGAGTTGCCTACCGGCCGCTGGATGGAGTGCCGACCGAGTGCAATTCGGATGTTGTGGAAAAGAACCTTGCCTTCGTAGGACTTTTAGGAATGATCGACCCGGCCCGACCTGAGGTAAAGGAGGCCGTATTGATCGCTCAAAAGGCCGGTCTCAAGAGCGTTATGGTGACCGGGGATTACAAGGACACCGCCGAAGCCATAGCCAGAGAGATCGGTATCCTGGTGCCCGGAGGAAAAGTTTTGAGCGGCGCCGAAATCGATACGATGAGTGACGATGAACTTGCCAAGGTCATTGATCAGGTGAACGTCTGCTGCCGCGTTTCCCCCGCCAATAAAACAAAGATTGTCGATGCCTTCAAAGCCAAAGGTCATGTCGTTGCCATGACGGGCGATGGAGTGAATGACGCTCCCGCCCTGAAGCATGCCAATATCGGCTTGGCGATGGGGATTACCGGAACAGACGTCTCCAAAGAGACAGCCGATATGGTGCTTACGGATGATAATTTTGCCAGCATTGTCTCGGCCATCGAGGAGGGCCGGGTCATCTATTCGAACATCCGGAAGTTTGTCTTTTACCTCATTTCCTGCAACATCGGCGAGATTTTGATCATCTTCGTGGCGATGCTCTTTGGCTGGCCATTGCCTTTGCGGCCCGTTCAACTGCTGATGCTCAATCTGGTCACCGATGGCGCTCCCGCACTGGCTCTGGGCATGGAAAAAGGTGATCCGGATATCATGAATCGGCCTCCACGTCCCACCAAAGAACCGGTCATTAACTGGGAAATGCAGATCGGTACGGTAGTGCAGGCCATCGCGATGACATCTGCTGTGCTCTTGGCCTATTTTTGGGCGCTTAAGATTTATCCCCAAGACCTGAACCGAGCCCAGACCATCGCTTTTGTGACGCTCTGTGTGTCCGAACTGCTGCGAGCTTTCACGGCACGTTCCGAACACTATAGCCTGTTTTCGGGCGGGCTCTTCTCTAATAAGTGGATGCTCTGGGCGAATGGCAGCTCTTTCTTGATTGTTTTGATTGCGGTGTATGTGCCATTCCTCAATCCCTTCTTTGATACCGTCCCGCTGAGCATCGGCGACTGGCTCTTCATGATGCCCTTCATGTGCATCGCCTCGGTAGCGGCTGAGATCACGAAGGTTTACATCCGCAACAAAGCGGCCAGAATGGTTACAGTACCGATGCAATAAGTCAATTTCAGGGCTCCCGGCCCGGGCCGGGAGCCTATCCCTCTCTGCTGAACAGGGCAAATGCGAAGGCCGCTAAGAGAGAGGAAATCCACCATCAGCAAAAAACATGGATAGCGCCGGAAGATGCGCATAAAAAAGCCCGTCGCGAAACGACGGGCTTTTTCTGTTCCTATCCTTTTCCGGCGATGCTTGCTTAACGCTTCTTCCTTGGCGTTGCTTTCGGCGTTGGCTTGGCCGATGTGGGTTTGATTGCCGCCATTGGTTTGCCGACGACCTGGAGGGCGGGTTTGCGCTTGAGCACGTCCTTCACGGCCTTGACGATGTGCCGCGCGGTAAGGCCGTACTTGTCGATCACCTCGAGGTAGGGGCCGGACTCGGCGAAGGTATTGCCCACGCCCACGCGCTTCATCGGAACGGGGTATTTCTCGACCAGCACTTCGGCCACGGCGCTGCCCAGGCCGCCGTAGATGATGTTGTTCTCGGCGGTGACGATCGCCCTGGTCTCCCGGGCCGCCTTGAGCACCATGCTCTCGTCAAGGGGTTTGAGCGTGTGGCAGTCGATGACGCGCACGTCAACCCCATTTCGGGCCAGCAACTCGGCGGCGATCAAGGCCTGGATCACCAGATCCCGGTTCGCGATGATGGCCGCATCTTTGCCCTCGCGCACCACCACGGCCTTGCCGATGCGGAACGGGAAGCTCTCGTCGTAGAGCACCGGGACCGGGTCGCGCGTGAAGCTGAGGTAGACCGGCCCCTCGTGGGCCGCGGCGGCGTGCACGGCCATGCGGGTGCTCGTCGGGTCGGCCGGCGCGATCACGGTCGAACCGGCGATGGAGCGCATGATGGACAGATCCTCCTGGGCCTGGTGGGTGACCCCGTCCGGGCCGGGGGTGATCCCGCTGTGACTGGCCGCGATCTTCACGTTCAGGCGCGGGTAGTGGATGCTGTTGCGCACCTGGTCGAGCGCCCGCATGCTGGCGAACACGGCGTAGGTGTTGGCGAACGGGATCAGCCCGGTGGTCGCCATGCCGGCCGCGGCGGCCATCATGTTCTGCTCGGCGATCCCGAAGTTGAACGAGCGCTCGGGGTACTTGGCGGCAAACATCGTGGTCTTCATGGACTTGGAGACGTCCGCGTCGAGGGAGACGACGTCGGGGTTCAGCCCGCCCAGCGCGAGCAGGGCGTCGGCGTACGAGAAGCGCGTGGGCTCGCCCTTGGCCTTGGCGAAGAGGTCCTTCGAGCCGAGCAGGGCCTGGATTTCCGGCAGCACGTAGCGGTATTTAGATTTCACAGGTGCACCTCCTGATCTCGCACAGCGCCTGGTCGGCCTCGGACACGCAGGGCGCCTTGCCGTGCCAGTCGGCCACGTTTTCCATGAAGGAGACTCCCTTGCCCTTGACCGTTTCGGCGATGATGGCGGTCGGGATGCCCCTGCGTTCGTGCGCGGCCTCGAGCGCCGCCACGACCTGCTCCATGGAGTGCCCGTCGATCGTCTCGCACGTGCCAGTTGAAGGCGCGCCACTTGTCCGCCAGCGGCTCGATCGGCATTTCGTCGTCCACGCAGAAGTCGTTCTGGAGGTGGTTGCGGTCGACGATCACGGTGAAGTTGTCGAGCTTCCACTTGGGGGCGGCCATCGCCGCCTCCCAGACCGATCCCTCCTGCGACTCGCCGTCGCCGACCACCACCCACACGTGGTAGTCTTTTTTTCGCAGCTTGCCGGCCAGCGCCATCCCCAGGCCGGCTGAAATGCCCTGGCCGAGGGACCCCACGGTCATGTCGATCCCGGGGCACTTGTGCATGTCCGGGTGGCCCTGCAGGATGCTGCCCATGCGCCGCAGGGTCGCGAGGTGCTTCTTGTCGAAGTAGCCGCGCTCGGCCAGGGCCGAGTACCACACCGGGCAGGCGTGGCCCTTGGAGAGCACGAACCGGTCGCGGTCCGGCCACCGGGGGTTGGCGGGGTCGATGCGCATCACGCGGAAGTAGAGCGCGGTCACGATGTCGGTCGCCGACAGCGACCCGCCCGGGTGCCCGGCCCCGGCCGTGCAGATCATCTCGATGATGTCGCAGCGGATCACCCCGGCCATGCGCTTGAGCTCGTCGATGCTCATGGGGGTTGGGTTCATAATTAGGGAGCTCTCCTTTGTCGAGTGTCAGGGTTCAGGGCTAAATAAGCGGTCAGGGTTCAGGGTTCAGGACAAACAGTCGATGCCGGGGCTTTGCTCTTCCTGAACCCCGAACCCTGAACCCCCTCCCCGTCGTTTTCATTTCAGCCCGAAAATTTCCTTTTCGATGAACTTCCAGGTCTGCATGTAGTCGCCCGCGGCCATGAAGCGGGCGATCCGGCCGCCGTCGATCCGGTCCAGCTTGTCCCAGATCCGGTTGGTCATGCGGCTGTTGGCCTCGAAGACCTCCCGGATGCCCCAGCGGGTCGGCGACGTGTCGGAGGTGAGGTAGTCCTTATATTTGTACTTCTTGAGGTAGTAGAGAAACTCGACGTACTCCAGGAAATGCTTGGTGCCGCAAAAGTAGTCCCAGTCCCACCGGCCGTCGTTGTCGTTGATGTGGATGTAGTATTTGAAGCCGCTCTCCGCCAGCAGCACGAGGGCTTCGGCCGGGTTTTCGTTGCCGTAGATGGAGTGCCCGAAATCCAGCGTTACGCCCATCTGCTTGATCCCGATGTCGTTCAGCAGGCACAGGGTCTTGGCCGCGGTGTCCAGGAAGCAGCGGCCGCGGGTCTCGCTCGGCTTGTACTCGATGAACAGCGGGATCTTCGTCTTGTAGCTCCCGGCCGCGCCGAAGGTCTCGATCAGGTGCTTCCAGGCCACGGCGTAATCGTGCTGGAACGCGAACTCGTACCCGTCGCCCAACGGGCAGCAGGTGACCTTGTCGGCGCCGACGGCCTCGGCGAAGTCCTTGGCCTCCTGGATGAAGCGCACGGCCTTGTTGCGGATTTTCCGGTCGAGCGAGGTCAGCCCGCCGTTGCGGAACTCGGGCTCGGCCTTGACGTTCACGTTGACCGCCGCGACCTTCAGCTTGTGCTTCTTCAGCACGGCCCGGGTCTGGGCCGGGTCGCTCACCTCGTAGGGGTAGACGATCTCGACCCCGTCGAAACCCTCCATTTCCGACATGAGCTTGAACTTGCCGTCCAGGTCGAGGGGCTGGTTGTACTCGTGAAAGCGGTCTTTGGTGCGCGACAGGAACCCGGTGATGATGGCCAGCTTCAACACAAAAGCCTCCTTTTTAGATGACTTTCAGTATCCTGTGGGAGCGGCTTTCCAGCCGCGACGATCGAGGCTGAAAGCCTCCCCTACAAAGAAAGTTTACTGGCTGATGCCCCCCCGCCGTTGCAGGACGGAGCGTTCAGGGAGGTTAGCGAACCAGAGCCCCGATGAACCTCAGACCTTTTCCATACTCGTCCGCGACCGTTTGCGGCGGGCAGACGATCTCGATGTCCCAGGGACCGTCGTAACCGACCGCCTGGAGGGCGGCGATCAGCCGCGGCCAGTCGATCGACCCGGCGCCCGGGCGCAGCGACAGGTTCTCGCCCCCGAAGTTGTCGCACAGGTGCGTGCCGAGGATGCGCCCCCCGAGCTTGGCCGGGATGAGATAGAGATTCTCCTTGCAGGCCCAGGCATGCCCCGTGTCGAAATTGAGGCCGAGGGTGTCGGCGCCGATGTGCTCGCACAGCCGCAGGAAGCCGTCGATCCCGCCCACCACCGCGCCCGGGAGCACTTCGAGGGCCATGCGCCGGCCCGCATCTTCTACCATTGCCAGCAGCCGGCTCACCTTCGCGGCGCAACGCTCGAAGCAGAATAGGTAGTCGTCCGGGCTGGAAGCCTGCGACTCCTTGAAGGCCGGCAACGGAACCGTGACGACGCGGCACTCGTCGAACCCGGCCACAATCTCGAGCACGCCCTTCATCTCTTCGACCCCGAGTTGCGAGGCCAGCGCCTCGGAATCGGCGAACGCCTCCAGCAGGAAGTGGGCCACAAACTGTCGGGCCTTCAACCCCAACCCCGAAGATGCCTTCCGGATTTCGGCGGCGCCCGCTCGGGTCCAGGTATCGAGGCTTTCCCGGTGAAAGACTTCGAGCTGAAAACCGGAAAATCCCAGGGACGCCACATCCTCCAGGCCTGCGGCGACATCATCGGGGGAAAACCGGTTTGAAAATTTCGAAACAAAAAAGGCCGGTGAAATACCAATCATTATTCTAACGCTCCTAAAATTCAGCCGAAATTGCTGTTACCTCATATTGAACAGCCAGAGAATGACCTTGGTCGTCGCCGGGACGTACGTCACGATCAGCACGACGAGGAACGTGACCGTCATCATGGGGATCAGGTGCTTGGTGATGGCCCCGATCCCGGCCTTGGCGAGGCTTGCGGCGACAAATAACGTCCCTCCGACGGGCGGCGTGTAAAGGGCGATCGCCAGATTGGCCGTCACCACCACCCCGAGGTGGACCAGGTCGACACGAAACGCCTGGGCAATCGGCAGAAACAGCGGGGTGGTCAAGAGCATGGCCGGCAGCGGCTCGATGAATATGCCCACCAGGAACAGGGAAACGTTGAGCAGCAGCAGGAAGAGCCATTGCTGATGCGCCACGGCCTGGACCCAGTCCGCCAGCTGGGCCGCCACCTGCTCCACCGTGATCAACCAGGCCAGGCACCCGGTAGCGCCGATGACCAGCATCACCACCGCGCTGGTCTGGAAGGAGTTCAGCAGAATTTCCGGCAGGTCCCGCCACGTGAGGTCCCTGTAAAGGAAGATGGAGATGATGATCCCGTACACCACGGCGATGGCGGCCGCCTCGGTGGGAGTGAACAGCCCGGTCCATATTCCGCCGATGATCATGATGGGCATCAACAGCGCCGGCCAGGCCTCCTTGAAGGCCGCCCGGATCTCAGCGGCCGTAGCGGGTTTGCCGCCCTTGTCGCAGCCGGACTTCTTGCCGAACCAGATGCAGACGCCGATCAGCGCCAAAGCCGATATCATCGCCGGGATCACGCCCGACATGGACAGCAGCCGCATCGACACCCCGGTGATGAAGGCATAAACCAGAAAGGGGATCGAAAGCGGCATCAGCAGCGCCAGCGTCCCGGCCACCGAGAGCAGCGCCGCCGCAAAGGCGGGGGGATAGCCCCGCTGGATCATCATGGGAATGATCAGCGACCCGATCGCCGCCGTGTCGGCGATCGCGGACCCGGAAATACCTCCGAACAGCAAGCAGGAGACGACACAGACCACCCCGAGCCCGCCCGGCATGAAACCGAAGAGGGTCACCGCGAAGGCCACGATGCGCTTGCCCACCCCGCCCTTGGCAAGCAGCTCGCCGCCGAAGATGAACAACGGCACGGCGATCAAGAGGAAAGGTTCCACGCCGGAAATAAAGCTGAGAAAGATCGTCTCCAGGGGGTGTGAAAGGTTGTAGGCCCAGATCATGCCCACCGTGGTCCCCAGCAGCGCGTACATGAGCGGCACGCCTGCACACGCGACCACGAAGAATACGGCAAAGATAATCACGGCAAACATCGCTCAATCTCCATACCGTTCCTCGCGGGGCGTGCCGCGCAGGATTTGAATGAGGTCATAACCGACAAAGACCAGGGAGACCGCCGAACCGACGGGCAACGCCAGATACTGAAACGCCATGGGCCAGTCGAGCACGGTCAGAATGTTGCCCCAGTTGGCCATGACGATGCCCATCCCGTACCAGACCAGCAGTACCAGCACGGCCAGGCACAGCGTCTGAACGGCGGCATCCGCCTTGAGGCGGGATTTCCCGGTCAGCTTGTCGATGAATTCGGTGATCGTCATGTGCGCCCCGCGGCGCGCCGCTGAGGCCCCACCCAGAAACGTGACCCAGACCATCATGAATTCACACAGCTCGGTGGTCCAGGCGATGTCCTGGTGGAACAGGTGCATGACCACATTGCAGAAGACGAGAACGGCCATGACCGCCCCCATCGTGACCAGCGTGTAATCGACCGCCGCACCCAACCACAGGATGGCGGGCGGCGCCGGGGGTCCCGCCGGCAAGAGTCGTGCATTCATAGAAAACTCCTTGAAGCAAGGCGCCGGACTCGTCGGAGACCGGCGTCTTGCCGGTGGGCAACCTGTTGATCAAGGTAATTACTTGGCCGGCAGCGCCTTGCGTACCGCCTCCGCATCCTTCAGGATGGCGTCGACGTTTTCGGCGCCGAACTTCTCACGCGCCTTGGCATAGGCCGGCTGCACGGCCTGGCGGAACGGTTCCAGGTTGGGCTTGGCGATCTTGGCGCCCTTGTCGGCCATCTCCTTCAGCTGCCGGTCGTCGTTGGCGCGGATCTCCTGCGGCTGAACACGGCCGCTTCCTTGGCCGCCTTGGTGACGGCCTGGCGGTCGGCCTCGGAGAGCTTCTGCCAGGTCTTCTCGGAAATGGCCAACGGGATCGGGCTGTAGACGTGCTGGGTCAGGGTCACGTTCGGCGCCACTTCGTAGAACTTGTTGGAATAGATGGTGTCGATCGGGTTTTCCTGGCCGCTGACAACCCCCTGCTGGATCGCCATGTACACCTCGGGCAACGGCATGATCTGCACGCTGAAGCCGATGTCCTCGAGCGTCCAGCGCATCATCTCGTTCGGGAACGTGCGCAGCTTCTTGCCCTTGGCGTCGGCCGGGGTGTTCAGCGGCTCGCTGGTGGTCATGCAGCGGAACCCCGCCTCGAACGTGGACAGGAAACGGAATCCCTTGGCAGGCGCCTTGTCGAACTGGGCCTGGAGCCACTTGGACTCGTCGTAGAGCTTCCAGCCCTGGTCGTAGGTTTCCACGAGGAAGGGCAGCATCGTGAGGTTCAGGGTGTCCACGTGGGGCGCGTAGGATGCCGGTGCTCGACACGGTGAAATCGATGCCGCCGAGCGCCAGTTGCTCGATGTTCTTGGGGTCGTTACCGAGTTGGCTGCAGCAGAACACCTGCACCTTGTAGCGGCCGCTGGTGTACTCCTCGACCTTCTTCGCGAAGAACAGCGCGGCGGCCTGGCGCGCGCCCTGCTGCTGGTCGGTGTGGCTGAACTTGAGCACGGTCTGGGCGCCTGCATTCAGCGCCCCGAAAACCATGACCGCCACCACCATGCAAAGCACTTTGGTCCACATCGTTTTCCGGTTCATGACGTTCTCCTCCCTATGGGTTGATGGTGCTGGTTCCACTCTGTCCACACAACACACTCGAAGCCATCTCATCATGCACTCAACGCCCGCGGGCATCCACGCGGAGAGCGTCCATGACCGCCCGGGTGATCTCCACGGTGCCACTCGATCCGCCGAATTCAAACGGCTTGACGCGACCTTGCTGAAAGGGCCGCTCGACCGCGCTGCGGAGCCGGTCTGCGGCTTCGCTGCACGCCGGCAGCCCGTGGCGCTCCGCGAGCCACTCCAGCATCATCACGGCCGACAGAAACATGGCCGTGGGGTTGGCCTTGCCGGTCCCGGCGATGTCCGGGGCCGACCCGTGCGCCGGCTGAAAGAGCGCGTGCCGGTCGCCCACGTCGCCGGACGGGGCCATGCCCATGCCGCCGATCAGCCCGGCCCCCAGGTCCGACAGGATGTCGCCGAACATGTTCTCGGTCACGACCACGTCGTAGGACCAGGGGTGACGCACGAGGTTCAGGGCCATGGCGTCGATGTAGCAGTGGTCGGCGGCAACCGCCGGGAACCGCCGTGCCTGCTCGTCGAAAATCCTGCGGAAGAAGGCCATCGACGCGAACACGTTGGCTTTGTCGACGCAGGTGACCCGCCCCGGCAGACCCCGTTCTTTCCGGCGTTCGGCCAAACGCAGCGCAAAGCTGAAGACCCGCTCCGAGCCCTGGCGCGTGATCCGCATCGTGTCCCGCGCCTCCGCGTCGCCGATGACCTGGCCGCGCCCGCGTGCGTAAAAGAGCCCCTCGGTCTGCTCGCGGATCAGCACGAAGTCGATCCCCGCCGCGCGGGGGTCGGACAGGGGGCACGGCAAGCCCGCCATGGCCCGTATCGGCCGCACCCCGGCATAGAGGTCCAGGCCCACCCGGATGTCCAGCTGGGGGGCGATCTCGGTCCCGTCCGGGTAGCGGATGTCCGGCAGCCCCATGGCGCCGAACAGGATCGCGTCCGCCCTCTCCAGCGCCTTCAGAGTCTCGTCGGCCAGCGCCACCCCGGTGTCGCGATAGGTCTGCGCCCCGCCGGGGTAATGCCGCCAGTTGAACCGGATCCCGCCGATTTCGGCCGACAGGGCGTCGAGCACCTTTACGGCGGCGGCCGTCACCTCGACGCCGATCCCGTCTCCGGGAAGCACCGCGATTTCAAATGGCTCGAAGGTGTCATCGAGATTTACCTGTTAAGCGGCCATGACGCCCGGCGTCAGGTTATCGGCAGTGTTTTTTTGTGAGAGGCTTTCAGCCTCGTCGCGCTGAAAGCCGCTCCCACAGGAGCAGCGCCAGTGCACCGGCGGATGCCCGGCCATCGGCGACCTGAAAGCTGCGATCGAATCCCCCTTCAGGCAGCCGAGATAGGCGGTCCGCAGATCAGCGCCGCCGAAAGCCAGGCTGGAGATGTTCTTCAGGAACCGCCCGCCGCATGCGTCCATGTGGGCACGCCCCATCTCGCCGGCCTCGAACGCCTGCTCGCACCAGTCGACGTGGGCCTCGTCCGCGTCTTCGAGGACAAGCTGCTGCGCCCCGTTCGGCCCCACGCGGATGACCCGGTTGCTCACGATGCTGGTGACCCACACCCCGCCCGCGGCATCGAAGGCGAGGCCGTCCGGGAAGGTGCCTTTGCCGAAGACGGCCACGGTTTCGCGGGCGCCGAGCGCGCTGTCCGCGGCGATGGGAAACCGCACCAGCCGCCGACCGAAGGTCTCGTTCACGTAGAGCCAGACCCCGTCGGGGCTCACGATGGCTTCGTTCGTGTACCCCAGTCTGTCGGCCACGATGCGCGCGCCGCGCTCGTCCGCGAGCACGATGAAGCCGTCCGCGACGTCCGCCCGGTGCGCACGCGTGCGCGGATGCAGCTGCGTGCTCACGGTCACCCACGCCCGGCCGAAACGATCCTCGGCGACGAAATTGGTCGGCGGCAGCTCAACGCCGTCGACTTCCTCTAAATATGGCCGGACGGACCCATCGCGGCCGAGCTCAAAAACCCCGCCTTGGCTCTCGCCGAGGTCGGCCAGAAGAAAGGTTCCGCTGCGTCGCAGGGCGATCCCGTTGGGCCGCAAGGGACGCCCCCCGGAGAGATGGCCGGCGTAAAGCGCCCTGGGACCCATCGGGCCGGATGTGCGCGATCCCCCCGCGCCAGTCGGCCGTGAAGAGGTCGCCCGCGGCTGTCGCCAGAACGCACTCCGGCCGCACGAGGCCCGTCCCTCTCCAGGTCAGGGTCGCAAGGGAGACCGTAAACGGGCGTCCGACGGCGTCTCGGAGGCAGTCTGGGCTTTGAGGGCTCACGCGCGATGGGCTCTCCCCGGCATCTCAGTCGCCCGCCTGCAGGGATTCCTGCAACACCGCCCTGGACCTCTGGAAATGCAGGCGCATGAAACTTTCGGCCGTTTCGGCGTCCCGCTTGGCAATGGCGGCGATCATGGCCCGATGCTCCCGGATGGTGTCGCGGGGGTGGCGGACCAGGCCCTCGGGCGCGAGAACCTGATAGCTGGAGCTGATGATGTTGTAGGTCTCGAGAATGCTCTTGAGGAATTCCTTGGCGCCGATGTCGAGCAGGAAATTATGAAAGCGCCGGTCCTCGCGCGCGTACGCGCGGATGTCGGTGATCTCCTTGTCTCCGCTGAACTCCTGGAAGAACCGGCTCAACTGGGCGATCTGCTTCTCGGTGATTTTTTGCGCCGCCTTGCGGGCCGCGAGGCCCTCGAGCACTTCGCGCAGCTCGAAAATGGATATCATTTCCCGCTTGGTGAATTTCCGCATGAAAAACCCGCGCCGCGGGATGGACCGGACCAGCTTCTCCTTCTCCAGGAACTTGAGGGCATTGATGAGCGGGGTACGGCTGATTCCCAGGTCCTCGGCCAGCTTCTCCTGCGGGATCTTGTCGCCGGGCAGCAGCTGCCGCTCGACGATCATGCTCTTCAGGATCTGGTAGGCCTTCTGGTCGAGGTTCGCGTGCTCGGCCCCCAAATTGACGAGAGGCCGTCGGGCGGCCGCGTGGGGGTTTGCCTCTCTTGCCGATCGACGATAGACGGGGGGGGCCATGGGTCGCCATCCATATTGTATGTTGAATTTTGTATGCAGAATTCAATATCGGGTCTCGACGGTCTGTCAACCCCGAATCGGCATGACGCCGGATCCCGGGCTCTGGCTTGCGACGCGGCACTAAAGCGCAACGGAAACGACCGATAATCAATTTATCCCCGCCTCAAGCCGCGGGACATCCGACCCATAGAGATCAACGTGCGAAACATTGAATCCGTCAATCTTGATCGGACCACTCTTCATCGAAGGAGGGGACCAGATTTTCAGGCCGACGGCCATCATCCATACCTGATCATTTTTTCCAGAGCAACCGCGGCCGCCGCACAAATTGCAGCGCAACATCACGACCGTCGGCGTTTCGCCTGGATCCGATATCGGCCTGAACAACTCACAGGGTATTCCGCGTCCACGCTCGTCGAGATGGCTGAGCGACACCATCACGATCGAAGACAAGGGATCCACCAACGGACCTTAGTGGACTCGCGGCATCAGCCATGTCCAGCCTGCACCCGGCGTGACATTTGAACTCGGCCATTCGTGATCGAAATCGAGTACAAGACCGAGGCCGAAATTCGGCTTGAAGAACCTCGTCTCTTCCGCCACCCTCGACATCCTGACAGGATTTTCAACCAGCATCATTTTCATCGAGCTCGCATCGATAGAAATCGCCTATGCCAGCCGGCATCGGCTGCCGATCAGCTCATCATGGTGGACATCGACAGGTTGGATTCGAGTGAATGACACCTACGGGCACCAGTGGGATTGATCTCATTTCTGTCCAGTTTGCCAACATATTGATCAAAAACAAGCAGACAGAAGATCTCGTGCGCGCTAAGGCGGGATGAGTTCCTCATTCTGCTGCGAGGCGATGTCTCTGGTGGAGCGATGATTGCCTACTGCGAGCGCATCCGGCGTGCGGTAGAAGAGTGCACGTTCAGCTTCGACGCGACGCCCATCGGCATTACGGCCTCGCTCGGATTTCATTTCCAGAGGATGGAGGGTGACGACCCGGAGGCGCTGGTGTCCGACTTGATCCGCCACGCTCACCAGGCCCTTTACCTCGCCAAGGAAAGAGGCCGGAATCGGACCGAGGGCTTGCCGGGTTGTTGAAAAACGGCGACTCGGCCCGTGATTAAGCGTTGCGCCGCCCTAATCAATGCTCACATGCTGCCGCTACATCTGCTGAATCAGCAGATAGACGGCCGGCAGCACCGCCACGAGGGCCAGCGTGGAAGTCAGCCAGCAGGCATTGAAAGGTCCAGATCCAGGTCGTATATCGCCGGGGGGATCAGCGACGTCGAAGGCAACCGGGGTGGACGCGAGACTTTTGCCTTGGGCTGTCGCTGGGCGCTCGCCCAAGACCCCAAGAGACTTTTCTTCATGACCTGCTTGATGAACGGGACGGTGCCCTGGAGCGCCATTCACGACGGCATGACCGATCTCACGCTGCTCGCCACCGCGATTGGGATGGGGGCCTCGCTCGTCAGGGTCGGGGTCGAGGACAGCATCTTCCGGGCGCCCGACCAGGCGGTCACGCGCAACGTGGAGCTGGTGCAAAAACTCACCCAGCGTTTCCGCCTGCTGGGTCATGAAGTCGCAACACCCCCCGAGACCAGGGCGATTTTGGAAATCCGCAGGATTTGAACCGACATATGGACTAAACTATCAATTTGTGGGAATCTGGAAACATCCTCTGGAAGCCCTGCGGCCCAAGGAGTGTCTTCTTGATCGAGTCGAAGTCACAGCATCCGATAAGAGAAGGGGAAGGATTGAAGTCATGACTATAACAGACTGGATCATTCAGCTTTCAATCTTTGGGGTCTTGGCTCTGGCCGTGGTCGGCACCGTTCAGAATCTGGTTGACGCGATGAAAAAAAAGAGCTGAAAGAGAGCCCGGTTCAGGAATCCTGAGGCTGGCTGTGCCACGATACGCCGGCCCCCAAAGTGGATCGCCGAAAGGTGAGCATAGAAAGCGACCGGCTGTCGGCTGCAGGCAAAGATCGCTCATAGATTCTCCGGAAAACGCGCATAAAAAGGGTCTCAGCATGTCCTCCATGCTGAGACCCTTTTTCATTTGCCTTCAAGCCGCTCCGCTGCGAACCTCGCGGCAGAGTTCCTAAACCAGGATTTTTTGTTCAAGCGTCCGCAGCGGTTGCCGTGCTGACGACCCCTGCTCTTTTCTTTCGATACTGGTAGGCCACGCACACGGCCAGCAAAACGATGCCGATGATGTCGGTTATCGTGCCCGGGTCGATGAGCATCAGGCCGGCGATGACAAACAGGATCCGCTCGACCAGTTCATCGGTGCCACGCAATAGCCGATCATGGCCGCACCGATCGCCGACATGCCCGCGCAGGACGTGATCAGGTTCTGAACCATCCCGTACGACGTCGTCTCGATCAAGAGCATGGCCGGGTTGTAGACGAAGATGTATGGCATGATAAACGCCCCGATGGCAAGCTTGGTGGCCGTGACCCCCGTCCAGAACGGATTGGCTTTGGCGATGCCCGCGCCCGCGTAGGCGGCCAGGGCCACCGGCGGCGTGATGTCGGCCATGATGCCGAAGTAGAAGACGAACATGTGGGCCGCCAGCATCGGCACCCCCAGCATGGATCAGGGCCGGGGCGGCGATGGTGGAGGTGATGACGTAGTTGGCCGTGGTCGGCACGCCCATCCCCAGGATGAGGGAGGTGATCATCGTGAAGAAAAGCGTCAGCAGGAGATTGCCGCCGGCCAGGTCCACCAGGCCGTTGGCCATCTTGAGGCCGAGCCCCGTCAGGGTCACGACGCCGACGATGATCCCGGCCGTGGCGCAGGCGATGGCGACGCCCACCGCACCCCGGGCCCCGGCCTCGAGCGCGTTGATGATGTCCCAGGGGCTCATCCGGGTCGCCTTCTTGAACAGCCCCGCCACGATGGAGAGCCCCAGGCCGATCAGCGCCGCATAGAGTGGGCGTGAACCCTTCGACCAGAACGTAGATGATCGCAATCAGCGGGACGAAGAGATGGCCCCGCTCCTTCAGGACGTCCGAAGAACCGGGGCAGCTCGTCGCGGCTCATGCCCCGCAGGCCGCACCGCTTGGCCTCGAAATGCACTTCGATGAAGATGCCGAAGAAATAGAGACAGGCCGGGATGGCGGCCGCCTTGGCGATGTCGATGTAGGGCATGTCGAGTGAACTCGGCCATGAGGAAAGGCCGCCGCGCCCATGATCGGGGGCATGATCTGGCCGCCCGTCGAGGCGGAGGCCTCCACCGCGCCGGCGAATTCGGGCCGGTACCCGAGCTTCTTCATCATGGGGATGGTGAAGCTGCCCGATCCGACGGTGTTGGCCACCGAACTGCCCGGAGACGGTCCCCTCCAGGGCGCTGGTGATCACCGCCACCTTGGCCGGGCCGCCGGAGGCCCATCCGGCAATGGCGTTGGCGATGTCGATGAAGAGCTTGCCGATGCCCGTCTTTTCCAGAAACGCGCCGAAGAGGATGAACAGGAAGATGAAGGTGGCGGACACCCCCAGCGGGATGCCGAGGATTCCCTCCGTGGTGAAGTACATGTGGGATGACGATCCGCTCGATGGAATATCCCCGGTGCGCCAGGAAACCCGGGAAATAGGCCCCGAAATAGGCATAGAGCAGAGAAAACGTCGCCGCGATGACGACGATGGGCAGCCCCACGACCCGCCGGGCCGCCTCCAGCGTGAGCAGGACGCCCGAAGCCGCCGACGATGTAATCCATCTGGCATATTCCCCGCCGGCCTCCATGATGCGGGTGTAGTTGAAGGCATGTACAGCCCGACGTAGACGGCGAAGGCGGCAAAGACATAATTGTACCAGTTCAGGCGCTTGTCGATCGTCTCCGTCGCGGGCAAGGGATAGAGCAGGAAGACCAGGGCGAAGGCGAAGGAGAGGTGGATGGACCGCTGCAGCTGGGCGGGGAGCATCCCGAAGGCCGCCGTGTACACCTGGAAACAGCGACCAGGAGACGCCATCACATAAACGATCCAGTATCGGTCGCCGGTCAGTTTGCGGAAGGTCGATTCCTTGTCGACCTTCTTGAGGAGGCTTTTCGATCTCCTCCTTGGAGACGTCCTCGATTTCATCTTGGTGGTGAGGACATCGGACTGGCCCGGATCTTTCTTCTTTTTCGCTCATCGGATGCACCTGCCTTTCAAGGTCGAACAATCGAATGTTGCGAACGCGCACGGTTAACGGCCGCCCCGGGCTCGGCCAGAGCCGCAAGGCGGATCTCCCGGCCCTTGAGATGCACATGTGCTTGGCCACCCGTCCCACGGACGGTCATTTCGGGACCGGACGGTTGACCGTCCACTCCAGCCAGCCATCCGTCGGAGACGAGGAGCGTTCCTCCGTGTCGACGTCTCCGGCATGCCGGCCCCGAAGGCGTCGAAACGCGACCGGACGATGACCAGGTGTCCCCTCGACCCGCAGGGTGTCGTAAACGGGACGCGGTTGACCGAGTGGGTGAAGGAGAGCACAAACTCCTCTCCCGCCTGCATCCGGGCGCACAGAACGGTGCTTTCCGGTTTTGACCGTCGACGATCAAGACGCGGTATGAAAGGCCAGACAAAAGACCGCAGCCACGCGCCAGCGACGATCAGGCATACGACCCACCGAGGTGCATTATAAAGATGCGTGCGGTCTTTCCGACAGTAGTCTGATGAAAATTGGAGGAAGGACCGCAAGGTCGTTACGTTTCGGCTCAAATCCCCTCAGTAGAAGCCGCTTCGCGGCTTTTACTTCATGAGGCCCTTTTCCTTGTAATACTTCACGGCGCCGGGATGGAACGGGATGGAGACGCCCGTCACCGCTTCTGCAAGCTCAACTCCTTGCCCTTGGCATGGGCGGCGGCCAGTTCGGTCTGGTTCTCGAACAGGGCCTTGGTGAGGTTGTAGGCCACGTCGTCTTTGAGCTCGGTGCTGGCGATCAGGACCGCATTGACGGCCACGGTCACTTCCGCGGTCTGGCCCTTGTAGGTATTGGCCGGGATCTTGACCGGGCCAGGAAGGGGTATTTCTGGATGATCTTCGCCGAGATCGTCGTCGGCGATGTCGAGGATCCGGATCGCTCTGCGTGGGAACGTCCATGATCGCCGCGTTGGGAATGCCCGCCGTGACGATGAATGCGTCGATGTGCTTGTCCTTGAACTGCTCGGCACTCTCCGAGAAGGAGAGGTACTGGCCCTTCACGTCCTCCTTCTTCAGGCCGTAACCGTCCAGCCAGCTGGCGGAAATTGGCCTCCGTGCCGCTGCCCGGCGCGCCCACGCCGATCTTCATCCCCTTGAGGTCATCGAAGCTCTTGATCTTGCTGTCTCCCCGGACGACCACCTGGATTATCTCCGGATAGAGGACGGCCAGGGCGGCCATCTTGGTCAATCTTCTCCTTGAAGTTCTCCTTGGCGTTGAAGGCGAAATCGATCGTGTCGCTCTGGACGATCGCCAGCTCCGCCTCTCCCTTGTTCACCAGCCGGACGTTTTCGCACGGAAGCGCCGGTCGCCTGGGCGGTCACGTTCATGCCGGGGATCTTGGAGTTCCAGATCTTGGCCATGGCGCCGCCGAAGGGATAGTAGGTCCCCGCGGTGCCGCCGGTGGCCAGGACCAGCTTGTCGGCCGCCTGCACCGAGGCCACCGCACCGATCAGGAAAAGACACAGGACTCCGATTGCCGCAAATCGTTTCATCGAGCACCTCCTTGTGGGTTTGGTGTTCCGGTGACGCCTGCTATTACTGTTGAAGGAAATGGATCCTATGCCAACCGGCACCTCGGAGTCAAGCGGAAGCGGGAAGCCGGGGGCGGATTGTCGGTGGTTGGCATATCGAGGATCCGGGCTTATTATAGCGTCGCCATGGAACGTACCGATGCCCCGATTCAACGGCATGCGCCGCTGCTGCTCGAAGGCGGCAGCGAGTTTACGGGACGGATGGAGGCAGCCGACCGCGCCGCGCTGAAGGCGGCCGGTCAGAAACCCGTGACCATCGTCCCGGCGGCTGCCGTCCCGGAGGGCGGACAGGCCGAGGCCGGCCGCAACGGCGTGCGCTGGTTCAAACGCCTGGGGGCCGCCGATGTCCGGTCCACCGGCTGGGTCGACCGGCAGTCCTGCCCGGGATGCGGAAATCGCGGCGACGGTGGCGGCATCCGGCCTGGTTTTCCTGCCAGGCGGCTCTCCCCGCTACCTCGCGGAGGCCCTCCGCGGTAGCCTCGTCTGGGAGGCGATGCTGACCGCGCATGCGGCAGGCGCAGTCATCGGCGGGAGCAGCGCCGGGGCCATGGTGCTCTGCGAGGTGTATTACGACCCCTCCGCGGCGCAGGTGCTGCCCGGCCTGAACCTGGTGCCGAAAATCTGCATTCTGCCGCACCACGACACGTTCGGCCGCGCGTGGGCGCCGCAAATCGCCCGTGAGGCACGGGAGTGCCCCGGTCGGGATCGACGAGGAAACCGGAATGGTGAACGACGGCCCCGCAGGAGAGCTGGACGGTCT
>CAWBSC010000019.1:0-41305 GCA_963791285.1 uncultured delta proteobacterium | reverse complement strand
GCCGGGGTGATCCGCTGCGACATCATCGAGATGATCTAGAAGGGCCGGGGCCGGGCACCCGGGCGGGTCGCTTTCGGCAGCCGATATCGTCACCGCGCTGTACTTCCGGGTGATGCGCGTCGACCCGGCCAACCCGCAGTGGCCAGACCGCGACCGGTTTATCCTTTCCAAGGGCCACGCCTGCCCGGTGTGGTACTCCGCCCTGGCCAACCGCGGGCTACTTCGACCGCGCTCAGCTCAAGACCCTGCGGAAAATGAACAGCATGCTGCAAGGCCACCCGGACATGAACAAGACCCCCGGGGTCGATATGACGGTGGGCTCCCTCGGCCAGGGCATTTGTGCCGGGATGGGCATGGCGCTGGCCGCGCAGCTGCGAAAAAACGATTACCACGTATGGGTGGTCGTGGGCGATGGCGAGATGCAGGAGGGATCGGTGTGGGAAGCGGCGATGGCCGGGGCCAAGTGGAAGCTCGACAATATGACCGTGATTATCGACAACAACCGCCTGCAGAACGACATCTACATCAACGACGTGATGCCGATGGAGCCGGTGGCGGATAAGTGGCGCGCCTTCGGCTGGCACGTCGGGAAATCGACGGCCACTGTATGGCCCAGGTCGTGGAGGCGCTGGATGCGCCGCGCACGAAAGGGCAACCCGGCCGCCATCGTGGCCAACACGGTCAAGGGCAAGGGAGTCTCTTTTATGGAAAACATGCCGGAATGGCACGGCAAAGCGCCCAGCGCAGCCCGAGGCCGAACAGGCGCTGGCGAGATTGGGAGGTGCGCCGTGAAATCTACACTACCATCACATCCTGCCCGAGATCCGGCCCTGTTTCGAAATGGCGAGCTGTTCGCCAAAGCCGAGGGCGAGGCCACGCGCTTTGCCTATGCCGAGGCCCTGCTCGAACTGGGCGAGAGCAACCCGTGCGTGGTGGTGCTCAACGCGGACGTATCCAAGTCGATCAATACCAACAATGTTCGCGGAACGTACCCCGAGCGCGAATTCAATTTTGGCATTTCCGAGCAAAATATGATGGCGGCCGCCGCCGGCATGGCGACGACCGGCCTGATCCCCTTTGCCACGACCTACGCGGTATTTGCCAGCATGCGCGCCCTCGACCAGGTGCGCAACAGCATCCATTACCCGCACCTGAATGTAAAGATCGGCGCCAGCCACAGCGGCATCACCCCGGCCCGGACGGCGTAACCCACCAGGCCCAGGAAGATCTATCCATCATGCGCTCGTTGGCCGGCTCGTGCGTGATCGCCCCGGCCGATTCCCCGAGCGCCATTCTGGCCACCCTGGCCGCGGCCGATACGTGGGACCGGTCTATTTGAGCTTTACCCGCGATCCGGTGCCGGTGCTGTTCGACCGCAGCTATCCCTTCGAGATCGGCAAGATGGTCACCCTGCGCGATGGTTGGGATGCGGCCATTATCGCCAACCGCGATCTGGTGGCCCAGGCCCTGCTGGCGGCAGCCGAGTGCTGGCCCGCCAGGGGCTGACGTGCGCGTGATCGACTGCCACACGCTCAAGCCGCTCGATACGGAGCATGGTGCTAGGCGGCCGCGGAAACCGGGGCGATCGTCACCGCCGAGAACAACATCATCTTCGGCGGCCTGGGCAGCGCCGTAGCCGAAATGCTGGTGAGAAATACCCCGTCCCGATGCAGCGCATCGGGGTCGGCGACACGTTTGCCGAGTCCGGCCCCTACCTGGCGCTGATCGACAAGTACGGCCTTACCGCCGGCACATCGTGAAGCCCGTGAAGGACGTGCTCAAGCGCAAACCCGCCCTCCAGGTCGCCGGCAAACCCATGGCGACAATCAAACCCACATCGGCCAAGCCAACGCCGAAAGCAACGCCAAGGAAGAAGCGTTAAGCAAGCATCGCCGGAAAAGGATAGGAACAGAAAAAGCCCGTCGTTTCGCGACGGGCTTTTTTTATGCGCATCTTCCGGCGCTATCCATATTTTTTGCTGATGGTGGATTTTCTCTCTCTTAGCGGCCTTCGCATTTGCCCTGTTCAGCAGAGAGGGATAGGCTCCCGGCCCGGGCCGGGAGCCCTGAAATTGACTTATTGCATCGGCACTGTAACCATTCTGGCCGCTTTGTTGCGGATGTAAACCTTCGTGATCTCAGCCGCTACCGAGGCGATGCACATGAAGGGCATCATGAAGAGCCAGTCGCCGATGCTCAGCGGGACGGTATCAAAGAAGGGATTGAGAAATGGCACATACACCGCAGTCAAAACAATCAAGAAAGAGCTGCCGTTCGCCAGAGCATCCACTTATTTGAGAAGAGCCCGCCCGAAAACAGGCTATAGTGTTCGGAACGTGCCGTGAAAGCTCGCAGCAGTTCGGACACACAGAGCGTCACAAAAGCGATGGTCTGGGCTCGGTTCAGGTCTTGGGGATAAATCTTAAGCGCCCAAAAATAGGCCAAGAGCACAGCAGATGTCATCGCGATGGCCTGCACTACCGTACCGATCTGCATTTCCCAGTTAATGACCGGTTCTTTGGTGGGACGTGGAGGCCGATTCATGATATCCGGATCACCTTTTTCCATGCCCAGAGCCAGTGCGGGAGCGCCATCGGTGACCAGATTGAGCATCAGCAGTTGAACGGGCCGCAAAGGCAATGGCCAGCCGAAGAGCATCGCTAGGAAGATGATCAAAATCTCGCCGATGTTGCAGGAAATGAGGTAAAAGACAAACTTCCGGATGTTCGAATAGATGACCCGGCCCTCCTCGATGGCCGAGACAATGCTGGCAAAATTATCATCCGTAAGCACCATATCGGCTGTCTCTTTGGAGACGTCTGTTCCGGTAATCCCCATCGCCAAGCCGATATTGGCACGCTTCAGGGCGGGAGCGTCATTCACTCCATCGCCCGTCATGGCAACGACATGGCCTTTGGCTTTGAAGGCATCGACAATCTTTGTTTTATTGGCGGGGGAAACGCGGCAGCAGACGTTCACCTGATCAATGACCTTGGCAAGTTCATCGTCACTCATCGTATCGATTTCGGCGCCGCTCAAAACTTTTCCTCCGGGCACCAGGATACCGATCTCTCTGGCTATGGCTTCGGCGGTGTCCTTGTAATCCCCGGTCACCATAACACTCTTGAGACCGGCCTTTTGAGCGATCAATACGGCCTCCTTTACCTCAGGTCGGGCCGGGTCGATCATTCCTAAAAGTCCTACGAAGGCAAGGTTCTTTTCCACAACATCCGAATTGCACTCGGTCGGCACTCCATCCAGCGGCCGGTAGGCAACTCCCAAGACGCGCAGGGCTTGACGGGCTAGGCCCTGGTTGACGGTTAACACTTCTTTGCGCTTATCGACTGTGAGGGGAATGGTTTTCCCGTTCTCGACGATACTGTCGCAGAGGTCCAAGATAATATCGGGCGCTCCCTTTACAAAAGCTACGATGGGGGGGCAGTCGAAAGAAAAAGTGGGAGTACACTTCAACTCGTGTATCGTAGTCATTCGTTTTCGGTCGGAATCAAAAGGGATCTCCTGGACGCGGGGAATTATTTTATGCAGGTCTTTAGTCCATATGCCGGATTTGGCGGCGGTGACCACTAATGCCCCCTCGGTCGGATCTCCGATTATCCTCCATGTTTTTTCGCCTTTTTCCTCACCGCTTTCATCCAGTTTCGCATCATTGCAGAGCGTCCCTCCGTGAAGTAGAAGCGAAATGCCTGGATCATCATTTGGATTCAAGGGTTGTCCCTCAGTCGAGAATTTCCCCTTTGGGTTATAGCCTTCGCCGCTAACATTGAATCTTCTCCCGCTCACCCATCCCTGAACGACCGTCATCTGGTTCTGGGTTAAGGTGCCGGTTTTATCGGAGCAGATGACCGTAGTGCAACCGAGGGTCTCGACGGCGGGGAGCTTGCGGATCAGCGCATGGCGCCGGATCATCCGCTGCATGCCCAGGGCAAGACAAATCGTTACGACGGCAGGTAATCCTTCGGGAACCGCAGCAATGGCCAAGCTTACAGCGGTCATGAAAAGTTCAACAATGTCCTTCTTCTCGGCCGTGAGGTAGGCCATGAACCCTTCGTTGAAGATGGTCATGGGATTCGTGTCTTTGAGGATCCCCCAGACAAAAATGGCGCCACATATTGCCAAGCAGAAGATGCCAAGCGTTTTTGCCAACTGGTCGAGTTTCATCTGCAGGGGAGTCGGTTCTTCTTCGTATGATTGGATCATTTCGGCGATTATGCCGATCTGCGTATGCATACCGGTGGCTGTGACGAGACCTTTGCCCCGCCCGTATGTCACCATGGTAGACATAAATGCGGTATTTTTTCTGTCTCCGATCGGAATGTCCTTGTCCAGGACCACGTTTGCCACCTTGTCCACCGGGACGGATTCCCCGGTGAGCGAGGCTTCTTCCACCTTAAGATTGACGCTTTCGATCAAACGCATGTCGGCCGGAATGTAATTCCCGGCTTCGACGAGAACGATATCTCCGGGAACCAGTTCGCGCGATGCAATGGTGATCTGATGTCCGCCTCGCATCACGGCCGCATTCGGCGCCGACATCTTTTTCAATGCCGCCAGGGCCGCTTCTGCCTTCGATTCCTGGATAACTCCAACGATTGCGTTTAGGACAACAATGACGAAGATGGCAAGCGCATCAATATACTCTCCCAAGAGGAGTGAAATAACCGCTGCGACCAGCAATATGATAACGAGAAAGTTATTGAACTGGTCTAACAGCATGGAAAAAAATCCCGGACGAGGCTTTTCTTGGAGTTCATTCGGCCCATGCGTTTGCAGCCGTTCCTTGGCCTGCTCCTGACTAAGCCCTTTCTCAAGATGGGTTCCCAGTTCACTGGTGAGATTATCAACGCTTTTAAAGTGACATTCGTGAACTGCCATGTACAAGCCTCCTTGTTTGAATTGAAAATCCGAGTCGTTTTATATGTCACGCTTTATTTCAATGGAAGGTAGGTGTCAATCGACGATACCTCCCCCCGCAGTTTTCAATGAAGCGCGTCACCATATCAGGGAGGATGCGGAAAAGATGCAACGGTGTACGGCGGAGGCCGGGAGGGTGCAATGGAAAACGGGAAGCAATGACGACGGAAAAATTTTACGGTATTCTGATCGGTTTGATGCTTCTATCCGAATGCGCATCCGTGTCGTGGTCCCCGGGGAAACACAGGCCGGGGTGATTTTCCGCATCCAGTTTTTGGCTGCAAGCGGCTGCGCGACGAGGCCCGCCCGGAAAGCGGGGGCACGGTCGGACAAGACCGCCTCGGCGCGCTGCCGGAGGGAGTGATCGGGATGGAGTCGGCGGTGAACCTGGACAGCGACTCGGTTCGCGAAACCCTGACCATAGGGATCATGTCTGCCCGGCGCCGACACTCTTGCGGTAGATCCGGGAGCGCCGCCGGTTCAGCACTCCGTAGCGCGACCAGACGTTGACGATCGCGGTGTTGGTCTCGAGCTCCCGGTTGGTTTCGATGAATCGGACGTTCGACCCCTTGACGGCCTTCCACATGCCCATGATCATGAGCGGCAGAATCTTTTTCGGGTTCGCCTGCGGGTGGACGCCCGCGAAGTAGAAGTCGACGCTGTCGAAGCGCTTGAAGGCGCGCAGGATGTGGTAAAAACCCAGGGGGAAGAGCCGACCGCCCGCGTGCTGAAAGGCGCGGCTGAGCGAGGGCAGCCCGAGGAAAAAGCCCTGGAGCCGCCCGGAACCGTCCACGACCATCTGCAGGAAGCGCGGGTCGATGAACCCGAAGTATTTCTTTTGGTAGAACGCCTTCTGCGCGTCGGTCAGCGGCGTCACCCCGTACAGGTGTGCAAAGGAAGCCTCCAGGACCTCCCAGACCTGCCCTGCGTATTGCCGGACGCCGGCCTTGGTCAGGCCCTCCACCACGCGGAAGCCCTCCGCATGCGCGGACGGAATGGCCCTTCTCTCCATCATTTGAAAAACAGCCGGGGTTTCACGCGGGACCTCGAAGCGCGTTTCGATGTAATCGACTTCCTTTTGAAACCCCAGGGCCTCGACCAGTGCGGGGTAGTAGGGCTTGTTGTAGCTGCCGGAGATGGTGGGCTGCGCGTCGAAGCCTTCGACCAGCAGGCCCTCCGGGTCGAGGTCGGTGAACCCGTGGGGGCCGGTCATCTCCCGGCAGCCCGCCTCCCGGAACCATGCTTCGAGCGCGCCCAGCAGCGCCGCGGCCGCCTCCGGGTCCTCCGCACACTCGAACCACCCGAAGCGGCCGCGCCGGTAGCCGAGCTTGCCGGTCTCGAGATCATGGATGACGCCGCACACGCGCCCGACCGTGCGCCCGTCGCGCCGGGCCGACAGCAGCCGGGCCTGGGCGACCTTGAACGACGGGTTCCTGGAGCGGGTGAAGAACTCCAGTTCCTGCCCGATCAGCTGCGGGATATACCGGGGGTCGTCGCGGTACAGCCGGTTCGGAAACGTCACCCAGTCTTTCAGATCCGGCCGTGACCGGACTTCCGTGATCTCCACTCCCATGTACGCCACCTTCCTGCCTGAATGCGCCGGGTCGGCCCTGAATCCCTATAGCACAGGCCCCTTGGAAACGCCATTTCAGCAGCGGTTACCGGCGATAACCGTTGCATTTTTTGAAATAACCGGTTAAAAAGCCGTTTCCGCAAAACACGGCGGAAATTCTTGAAATCGGACAGGAATACAGCAGCGGATATGACGCACTCGATCATCACCAAAACCGGAAGCTACATCCCGTCCCGGCGGGTCCCCAACGACCACTTTCTCCAGAACGAGTTCTTCGACGCGGCGGGCAAGCGGCCGGAGCGGCCGAACGCGGAGATCGTCCGCAAGCTGAACGAGATCACGGGGATCGAAGAGCGGCGCTACGCGCCCGACGACATGGGCGCCTCGGACATGGGTTTTCACGCGGCCGAGGCCGCGCTGGAGGGGGTCGACCGGGAGAGCCTGGACTACATCATCGTGGCCCACAACTTCGGGGACGTCGCGCCCGGCAGCGTGCGCTGCGACACCGTGCCGACCCTGGCCTCGCGCGTCAAGCACCGGTTGCGCATCAAGAACCCGTACACGGTCGCCTTCGACCTGCCCTTCGGGTGCCCGGGCTGGCTGCAGGCCATGATCACGGCCGACTACTTCATCCGCTCCGGCGACGCCCGGCGCGTTCTCGTCATCGGGGCCGAGACGCTCGGCCGGATCGCGGACCCGCACGACCAGGACAGCATGATCTATTCCGACGGCGCGGGGGCCACCCTGCTGGAGGCCGCGGACACGGATGCCGGAATCCTGTCGCACCTCACCCGCACCGACACTTACGACCACGCCTACCTGCTGCACATGGGCCGCTCCTACAACCCGGCCGAACAAGACGACCGGATCTACATCAAGATGAACGGCCACGACATCTACAAGTACGCGGTCAAGATGGTGCCGCTCGTGGTCAAGCAGAATCTGGAGAAGAGCGGGCTGGGGCTTGCGGACGTCCGGAAGGTCCTGGTGCACCAGGCGAACGAGAAGCTGGATGCCTCCATCATCAAGCGGCTGTTCGAGCTCTACAAGGTGAAAGAGATTCCGGCCGACATCATGCCGATGATCATCAGCTGGACCGGGAACAGCTCGGTCGCCACGCTGCCGACGCTGCTCGACCTGATCCTGAAGGGGCAGCTGGACGACCACCGCCTGGAGCCCGGGGAGGTCGTGGTCTTCGCCTCGGTCGGCGCGGGGATGAACGTCAACTCAATGATCTACAAAATGCCTTAACGGCCGGCTTCAGCCGGCCGTTAAGGCATTTTTCACGTTTCGATTCGTGTGGGATCCACCGGTTTGGAATAGTCGATCCCCGGCATGCCGAAGCCGTGGTGGCGCAGGAATTCGTCTCGGAACCCTTCCAGATCGGCAAACTGCCCCAGGGTTTCGGTGCTGACCTTCCCCCATGCCTCCAGCACCTGGGCCTGCACGTCCGCTCTCAGCTCCCGGTCGTCCAGCCGGATGCGGCCCTGCGGGTCGAGCGGCAGTGGACGGTCCGCGTAGAGGATGTCGCGGAAGAGGCGATCCATCTGGTGGATGCAGCCCTCGTGCAGCCCGCGGGCTTTCATGGCCCGGTAGAGGAGCGCGATGTAGAGGGAAACGCCCGGGATCACCGCGCTCGCCCGGGTCACCAGCGCCTTGTTGACGCTCACGAGGGCGCGGCCGCGAATGGCGCTCAGGCGTTTATCCAGCCGCGGCGCGGCCGCCTCGAGGTCGGCCTTGGCTCGGCCCAAGGTGCCCTGGCGGTAGATGGCCTGCGTGAGCTCCGGCCCGATGTAGGACAGGGCCAGGGTCGTGCAGCCCTCGGCGAGCGCCCCCGCGTCCAGCAGCCGGCCGATCCAGAGCTCCCAGTCTTCCCCGCCCATGACCTTGACCGTCTGGTCGATTTCCTCCCCGGTGGCCGGTTCGGCCGTCGTTTCCGTGATCGCGCCCGAACGGAAATCGATGCTCTTGGAAGTGAAGGGGCTGCCGATCGGCTTGATGACGGAGGAGTAGATTTCGCCCGTCCGCGGGTCGATCCGACGCGGCGCGGCGATGCTGTAGACGACGAGGTCCAGCGGGCCGGCTTCCTGCCGTACGATCCGCCCCACCTCCGCCTTGACCTCCTCCGTGAACGCGTCCCCGTTGACATCCCAGGCCGGTAACCCGGCCCGGGCGGCCTCTATCCGGAACGCCTCGGTGTTGTACCACCCGGCCGTGGCCGAACGCCCGGGAGAGCCCGGCCGCTCGTAAGCGACCCCCACGGTCGCGGCCCCCGCGCCGAAAGCCGAGACGATCCGGGCCGCCAGCCCGTACCCGTTCGAGGCCCCGATGACGAGCGCCCGGCGCGGGCCGGGCAGAGCGCCGCGGCAGCGGGTGTAGCGGATCTGCACACGCACCTGGGCGGCGCAGCCCAGGGGGTGGGCGGTCAGGCAGATGTTGTGGCGGATTCTCGGTTCGATCACGATCATACTGAACTCCCATTTTTTTAACGGCTGTAGGGTAAGATCGGTCGGTTGCGAGTCAACCCGGCCGTTTCGGAAACCCCGCTCACGCAGCGGCAATCGGGGCTTTCCCGGGGGCGGCGCACCGGGGAATTTCTTGACAGCTATAGTCGGGTATAATAGGGTGCCATCCTTAGAAAATGCGTGTCCGTCGGCTCTTCGGAGCACATGCCCCATCACCTACAGGGAGGATTGCAATGAGAAAGTTTCTGGGTCTGGTCCTGATTCTGGCCGTGGTCGCCGTGTGGTCGGTGCCGCCCGTTCCCGCCGCGGATTACAAACCCGAGTACAAGCTCTCGACCGTGGTCGCCGCCCCCATGCCATGGGGCATCGCCGGCGAGCGCTGGGCCGAGCTGGTGAAGCAGAAGACCAACGGCCGGATCAACATCAAGTGCTACCCAGGCACGAGCCTCGTGGGCGGCGATCAGACCAAGGAGTACACGGCCATTCGCCAGGGCTCCATCGACATGGCGATCGGCTCCACCATCAACTGGTCGCCCCAGGTGAAGGAGCTCAACATTTTCTCGATGCCCTTCCTGATGCCGGACTACAAGGCCATCGACGCCCTCACCGGCGGCGAGGTCGGCAAGGAGCTCTTCAAGATCCTCGAGAGCAAGGACACCGTCCCGCTCGCGTGGGGCGAGAACGGGTTCCGTGAGCTCTCCAACTCCAAGAAAGTGGTGCGCAAGCCCGAGGATTTGAAGGGCCTCAAGATCCGCGTGGTCGGCTCGCCGCTCTTCCTGGAAACTTTCTCCGCCCTCGGCGCCAACCCGACCCAGATGAGCTGGGCCGATGCGACCACGGCGCTGTCCAGCGGCGCGGTCGACGGCCAGGAAAACCCGCTCACGATTTTCGGCATCGCCAAGCTGCACACCGCGGCCAACCAGAAGTTCCTGACCCTCTGGGGGTATGTCGCCGACCCGCTGATCTTCGTGGTCAACAAGGACGTCTATAAGAGCTGGACGCCGGAAGACCAGAAGGCCGTCAGCGAAGCCGCCGTGCAGGCCGCCAAGGAGAACATTGCCCTGGCCCGCAAGGGCCTCATCCCGCCCGATGACAGCACCATCAAGGAAGTCGAGGGCCTGGGGGTCAACGTGGCCCGGCTGACCGATGCGGAGAAGGCGGAGTTCAAGAAGCTCACCAAGCCGGTCTACGACAAGTGGGCCGGCCAGATCGGGGCCGAGCTGGTGAAGAAGGCCGAGACTTCGGTCGCGAACCGCAAGTAGCCCGCCCGGACCTGCGCGAGCGCACAGACGGCGCGCACCCCATCCGCATGGATTGGTGCGCGCCTTTGCTTTTGCCCCTTATCGATATCTGATGGAGTCGCCGCATGACATCCGAACCTTCTCCCCAGGTTGATTTCACGCCGTTGATGCCCGAACCCCCCAAGACACGCGTGCCCCTGGTGTTCGAGGAGTACGCCGCCGGGATCACCATTGGCCTGCTCGGGCTGATCACCTTCGCCAACGTGGTCGTGCGCTACCTGACCGACTTCTCGTTTGCGTTCACCGAGGAGTTCTCGGTCTTCCTCATGGTCCTCGTGGCCCTGATCGGGGGGGCGAGCGTCATGGCCAAGAACGGGCACCTGCGGATCAGCTTCGTGGTCGAGAAGCTGGCCCCAGAACGCCGGCGGGTGATCGGGCTGGCGGCCAACATTCTGACCACGCTCATGTTCCTGCTGCTGACGATCTTCGGGACCCGGATGGCCTGGGACGAGTACCGCTATGAGGTCACCTCGCCGGGGCTCGGGGTCCCCACCTGGCTGTACACGATATGGCTGCCGATTCTGGCGCTGGCCATCTGCGGCCGTGCGCTGGGGCTGACGATCCGCACCTGGAGGAGGGACGGCTGATGGTGATCGCGTATCTTCTGTTCGGCGCATTCTTCGTGATGCTGTTCGCGGGGGTGCCGATCGCCGCTTCTCTGGGGCTGGCCGGGACGATGGCGATCGCTTTGGGCAACCTCGGCATCATGGCCTTCCCGACGAACGTCTACGCCGGGATCGCCAAGTACCCGCTGCTCGCCATCCCGATGTTCGTGCTGGCCGGCGCCATCTTCGACAAGGCGGGGGTGGCCGGCCGGCTGCTGCAGTTCACCGAGTCCATCATCGGCCGCGGCCGCGGGGCGCTGGCGGTGATCACAATCCTGGTCGCCATGATCATCGGCGGGATCTCGGGTTCGGGGCCGGCCTGCACCGCAGCCGTGGGCGGCGTCATGCTCCAGGCCATGCTGCGCAACGGCTATCCGGCCGGGTTCGCGGCAGCGGTCACCGCGGCCGCCGGATCGACCGACATCCTCATCCCGCCGTCGGTCGCGTTCGTGGTGTACAGCGTGCTCGTGCCGTCCGCGACCGTCCCCGCGCTCTTCGTGGGCGGCGTCATCCCGGGGATCCTGGCCTGCATGCTGCTCATCATTCCGGCACTCTTCCTCAGCTTCAAACACGGTTTCGGCGTCGACCATAGCAACGAGCCGAAACCGGCGTTCTGGCCCGCGCTCAAAGACGCCTCCTGGGCGCTGGCCGCTCCGGTGCTCATTCTCGGCGGGCTGCGCACCGGGTGGTTCACCCCCACGGAGGCCGCGGTTATGGCGGTTGTCTTCGGGCTTTTCGTCGGGTTCGTGATCTACCGCACGCTCACCCTGAAGGCGGTCTTCGAATTGCTGATCGAGTCGGCCGAGACCTCGGCCGTCATCCTGGTGGTCGTCGGCCTGGCAAGCGTGTTCGCCTGGGCCACCGCGACGCTCGGCATCGTCGACCCGATCACCCGCGGCTTAGTCGCGCTCGGGTTCGGGCACTCGCTGGCGGTGCTGCTCATCCTGCTCCTGTTCCTGAAGATCGCCGGTATGTTCCTGGACGGCATCTCCATCTTCCTGATCTTCTGCCCGTTGTTCATCCCGATCGCCAACAGTTTCGGCTGGGACCTCGTGTGGTTCGGCGTGCTGATGACCTACGTCATCGCCATGGGGCAGTTCTGCCCGCCGATGGCGGTCAACCTCATGGTGAGCTGTCGGCTGAGCGGCGCCACCATGGAAGACACCGTGTACTGGGACCTCTGGCTGCTGGTCTTCATGGGCCTCGGGCTGATCGCGATGGTGTTCTTCCCGGGGCTCGTGCTGTGGCTGCCTCAGGTGACCGGCTTCATGTAAAAAAACGGCGTCTCGGGCCGTGATCCTGCGTTGCGCGGCCTTGTGCAAATGCTCACATACTGAACGTATGCTGCGCCTTGCACAAGGCCGCGCGCCTTGTCTGACGGCCGGGCACACCGTTTTTTCATCCTTCCCCAAAGACGGTCGGCGGAGTCTCGGCGGCCTGTCGCCTGTGGTGCGCCAGTTTTGAGATCGGTTCATATTCTCACCCCGGTGCCGACCTTTTGGGTGCTGCCGAGCCATCAAAAAATATATTTTTTCGTATTTTTTATTGACACTCGCCCCCCGCGCTTGGTACTTCCGACCAGCCTCCATCAAGCGCCACTTGCAACCCGCAAACGGGAGCCGACGCTTGCTCAAACCCTCGCTCACCGACAAAGCCCACCAGCAGATCAAAGAGTGGATCGTCCGCTATCACCTCAAGCCCGGCGCACGCCTGCACGTGAGCGACCTGGCGGGGGCGCTGCAGATGAGCCAGACCCCCGTCCGCGAAGCGCTGAGCATGCTCGAGAAGGAGCACCTGATCGAGCGCGAACCCCAGAAGGGGTTTCGGGTGAGCACCCTGAACACCCAGGGGGTCGAGGACCTCTACGACCTGCGGATTGCGCTCGAAGTGCTGGCCGCACGCCAGGCGGCCCGGCGTATGAGCGCCACCGGTCGCCGCAGCGTCGCGCGCCTGCTGGCCGAGGTCGGGCGCCGGATGCACAACGGCGACAAGCAGCGCATCCTGCAGCTCGAGCAGGATTTCCACCTGCACATCCTCGATGCCAGCGGCAACAAGCCGCTCGCCGAACTGGGGCGGACCATCCTCGACCGGATCTGGATCATCCAGAACATCAACCTGCTGACGACCGACCACCTCACGGACGCCCACCCCCAGCACCTGAACCTGTTCGCCGCGATCACGGACGGCGACCCCGCGCGCGCCGCCCGCCTCATGGAGCGGCACCTGCGGTTTGCCAAGGCGTTCGTGCTGTCCCGGCTCAAGGCCGATGGCGACATCCTGTCCAAACTGATGATGGGATTTCCATCGACCCGGTCCACCGTGAACCCCGGCGGGCTTTGAACCGGCCCCGCATACGGCGCCGGAGCCAGCCTCTGCCTAACCTCAACCCAAAGGAGAGAGTCAGATGAAACGAATCGGTCGACTCGGAACGGCTGCGTGCGTGCTTCTGCTGCTTGGGGTTTTCAGCGTCTCGGGCGCGCTGGCCCAGCAGCCCACGGTCATCAAGATGGGCCACATCTACCCGCCGGACAGTCTCTACTCGAAGACGATCGAGCGGATCGCCAAGAACGTCGAAACCCACAGCAACGGCAAGGTCAAGGTCGAGATCTACGGCAGCGCGAGCCTGGGCGACTGGCGCGAAGTGGCCGAGGGGTTGCAGATCGGCACCGTGCAGATGTCCTTCGAGAGCGTCGGGACGCTGGACCGCTACGACCCGCTGCCCGGGATCGAGGCGTTCCCTTACCTGTTCAACGACCTCGAGCACTGGAAGAAATTCTGGTTCGGGCCGCTGGCGCAGCAGCTGCATGACGACATCGCCACCAAGACCAAGTTCCGCACGGTCGGCGCCATCTACCGCGGCAGCCGCAACCTCACCTGCAACAAGGAGATCAAGTCGATCGACGACCTGAAGGGCCTCAAGCTGCGCGTCCCGCCGCTGAAGATGTACCGCATGACCTGGGAGGCGTTCGGCGCCTCGCCGGTCCCCATGGCCTTCACCGAACTGTTCACGGCGCTGCAGCAGGGAACGGTCGACGGCCAGGAAAACCCGCTCAACACCATCACCGACTTCAAGTTCAACGAGGTCTGCAAGTACCTGGTCATGACCAAGCACGTGCTCGGCACCATGACCTACATCTTCTATGAGCCGTGGTTTGCGAAGCTCCCCGCGGATGTGAAGGACCTCCTGGTGAAAGACATCCAGGAAGGCTGCACCTGGGCCAACGCCGAGCAGGCCAAGCTGGAGGACAGCCTGAAGGCCGACCTGGTCAAGAAAGGCATGAAGCTCATCGAACCGGACCTGGCGCCCTACCGTGCCAAGACCGCCAACATCATCAACGACTTCCCGGATCTCAAAGGGTACTACGACAAGATCAAAGCGCTCCAATAGCAAGACCACAGTACCGGTGTAACGCAACCGGGCGGGGCCGGAGTGCCCCGCCCGAACGGACTCGAAAGGCATCAACCCCATGCAGGATTCACGGGATTTCAGAGGGAAGTTCGGCATCGTGACCGGGGCCGCGAGCGGGATCGGGCGTGCGGCCGCGCTGCATCTCGCGCATGCCGGCGCGGGCCTGACGCTGGTCGACATCGACAAGACGCTGCTGAAGTCGCTGGCCGCGGAGATCGAAGCCGGCAGCGCTCCCAAACCTCTGGTCGAAAAGGTGGACGTATCCTCGGAGGCCGAGGTCAAGAACGCCGTGGAGAACACGCTCTCCGCTTTCGGCCGGATCGACTTCCTCGTGACGAGCGCCGGCATCCTGCGACGTTCCAAATTCGCCGACATGCCCATCGCCGAGTGGGACCTGATGATGGGGGTCAACCTGCGCGGGCCCTTCCTCTGCTGCCACGCCGTCGTGCCGATCATGTTGAAGCAGGGCGGCGGGGTCATCGTGAACGTGGCCTCGCTCGCCGGCCGAACGGCGAGCGTGCTGGGCGGCGCGCACTACACGGCCGCCAAGCACGGCGTGGTGGGCCTCACGCGGCACATCGCCCGCGAGCTCGGGCCCTGCGGCATCCGGGTAAACGCCTTCTGCCCCGGGGCGACCCTCACCCCGCTCGTGCAGCGCGCCACCCCGCAGGAGGAACTGGACCGCATCGCCGCCGCCATGCCCATCCGCCGCTGGTCCAAGCCCGAGGAGCAGGCCCGCGTGATCGCGTTCCTGCTGAGCGAGGACTCCTGCTTCATGACCGGCGCCTGCGTCGACTCCAACGGCGGCGCGGTGATGGTGTGAGGTCTTCCCCGAACGGCCAACGAAAGGACGGGTGAACGTCCGATGTACAAGTTGCTCGACCGCATCGAGAAGGCACTGGACGCCGTTATGATCCTCATGATGATCGTCATGGGCGGTTCGGTGGTGCTCCAGGTCGCCTCGCGCTACATCTTCAACCGCCCGACCAGCTGGTCGGAGGAACTGGCGCGCTACCTGTTCGTCTGGATCACGTTCCTGGGCGCCGCCGTGGTCATCCGCAAGCGCCGGCACGTGGACGTGACCGTCCTGACGGATCGGCTGCCCCCCGGCGCGGCCAAGGTCGTCTACCTCGTGTCCGACGTGGCCGTGCTCTTCATGCTCGGGGCCCTCACCTGGGCCGGGGCCGGGCTTGCCATCATGGCCCACCGCCAGCTCTCGGCCGCCATGGACCTGCCCATGTCGCTCGCCTACAGCGCCATGCCGGTCGGGACCGGTCTCATGTTCGTCTTCCTGGTGGCCACGATGTTCTGGGAGTGGAAGGAAGGCCGCCGGATCGGGGGAGGGGACCAGCTATGAACACCCTCCTGATGGGGCTCCTGTTCGTCGCCATCCTGATCCGCATCCCGTTGTCGCTGGCGCTGGGGGTCAGCACGCTGATCGTCCTGCTCCTGACCGGGAACGTCCCTATCCAGATCATCCCGCAGCGCATGTTTGCGGGCATCGAGTCGTTCTCGCTCCTGGCGATCCCGTTCTTCCTCCTGGCCGGCAACCTCATGACCGCCAGCGGCATCACGCAGCGCGTGCTCGCTTTTGCCAACGCCGTGGTGGGCCGGTTCCCCGGCGGGCTGGCCATGACCAACATCGTGACCAACATCTTCTTCGGCGGGATCTCCGGATCGGCCGTGGCCGACTGTGCGGCCATCGGCAGCATCATGATGCCGGCCATGATCAAGGAGGGCTACGGCAAGGCCTTCACCGTCGCGGTGAACGCCAACGCCGCGATCGTCGCGCCGATCATCCCACCCAGCATCCTGTTCGTCATGTACGGGGTCCTGACCGGCCAGTCCATCACGCGTCTGTTCGTCGCCGGCGCCGTTCCCGGCGTGCTCATCGGGCTCGGGTTCATCCTGGTCGCGTATTTCGTGTCCAAGAAGCGGAACTACCCCCGGCACGCACCGGCTTCATTTCACGAGCTGATCGTGAGCTTAAAGAATTCGGCGCTCGCGATCCTCATGCCGGTCTTTATCCTAGTGGGCATCATTTCCGGAGCCTTCACCGTGACGGAATGCTCGGCCATGGCGGTCGTCTACGCCCTGATCGTCGGGCTATTTTTGTACAGGGGCCTGAAGCTCAAGGACCTCATCCCGATCGTCCGCTCCACCTGCCACACCGCAGCCATCATCATGCTGATCGTCGGCATGGCCAAGGCCTTCAGCTACGTGATGATCAACAACCGGCTGCCGGAGAACGTGGCCGCCTTCATCCTGCAGACCACCTCGAACCCGGTCATCATCCTGCTTCTGATTAACGTGGTGTTTCTGATAGCGGGGTGCTTCATGGAGGCCAACGCGACGTTGGTGATGTTCATTCCGGTGCTCTACCCGCTGACGCAGATGGCCAAGATCGACCCCATCCACTTCGGCGTGGTCGCGTGCGTCAACCTCTGCATCGGGCTCGTGACGCCGCCGGTGGGGCTGACCCTGAACCTCTCGTGCCAGATGACCGAGTGCAAGCTGGAGGACGGGGCGCGCGAGGCGCTGCCGTTCCTGGCGATCGGGTTCATCGGCTTGTTGATCCTCACGTACTACCCGCCGCTGTCGCTGGCCCTGCCGGCCATGCTGATGCGATAGCCGGGGCGGCTCGATTTCGAAAAAGGAGCGAACCGGGTGGGCAGGCTCACCCGGGGGAATTTAAGAACCTCCTGCGCGGTACGGCAACCCCGATCGCGCGGGACATCGGAGGAGAAAGGCATGTCGACCGAGAAGAAGACACTTCTGGAGATGTACCGCATCATGGTCACCATCCGGCAGTTCGAGACCATGGCGGGCGAGTACTTCGCCGCCGGGAAGATCCCCGGCTTCATCCACCTGTCGATCGGCCAGGAAGGCTCCAGCACCGGCGTGTGCTCCTGCCTGCGGCCGGACGACTACGTCGCGACCACCCACCGCGGCCACGGCCACATGATCGCCAAGGGCGCGGACCTCAAGCGCATGGTGGCCGAGCTCTTCGGCAAGGCGACCGGCTACTGCAAGGGCAAGGGCGGCTCCATGCACATCGCCGATTTCTCGATCGGCATCCTGGGCGCGAACGGCGTCGTGGCTGGGGGGCTGCCCCTCATGGCCGGGGCGGGGCTCTCGATCAAGCTGCGCAAGACCGACCAGGTGGGCGTGGTCTTCTTCGGCGACGGCGCCTCCAACCGGGGCCCGGTGCACGAGGCCATGAACATGGCCGCCATCTGGAAGCTGCCGGTGCTGTTCGTGGTCGAAAACAACGGGTGGGCCTCGACCACCCCGCAGAGCAGCTCCTGCGCCCTGGGCGATCTCTGCCAGCGTGCGGCCGGCTACAACATGCCGGGCTACTCGGTCGACGGCAACGACGTGCTCGCCGTGCGCGCGACGACGCTCAAGGCGGTCGCCGCGGCGCGCAAGGGCGAGGGCCCGAGCATGATCGAGAACAAGACCTACCGCATTCGCGGCCACTTCGAGGGCGACCCCCAGAAGTACCGCGACCAGGCCGAGGTGCTGACCTGGCAGGAGAAGAACGACCCGATCCAGCGGTTCGAGGAGAAGCTGGTCAAGGACAAGGTCCTGACCAAGAAAGACGCCAAGATCGTCTGGGACGAGGTCAAGGCCGAGCTGGATGCGGCCATCGAGTTCGCCACGAGCAGCCCCTACCCGAAGCCGGAAGACGCTCTTCAAGACCTCTACGTCAACCCATGAGGCTGGCGACAAACCCGTTGAGCCGTCATCCGCTCGCAGGCGGATGGCCCACGCATACAGATAAGGAGACCACGACATGTCCGACCGCATCATGAGCGCCTCCGCCGCGCTGGCCGAAGCCCTCCACGAGGAGATGGCGCGCGACGAATCGGTTTACATCCTGGGTGAGGACCTGACCGCCCACTCCGGCATCTTCGGCCAGTTCAAGGGGATCCCGGAGAAGTTCCCCGGCCGCATCCTCGACACCCCCATCAGCGAGGCCGCCATCGCCGGCTGCGGGGTCGGCTCCGCGCTGACCGGCATGCGGCCGATCGTCGACTTCCACTTTTCCGATTTCGTCACCTGCGGCATGGACGAGTTCTGCAACCAGGCCGCGAAGATCCGCTACATGTTCGGCGGGCAGGTGAAGGTGCCGATGGTCGTCTGGTGCCCGGACGGCGCAGGCCTGCGTGCCGCGGCGCAGCACAGCCAGTCGCTGGAAGCCTGGTTTGTGCACACGCCCGGTCTGAAGGTGGTCGTGCCCTCGGAAGCCGCCGACGTCAAGGGCCTGATGAAGGCCTCGATCCGCGACGACGACCCGGTCATGTTCTTCCAGCACAAGCGCCTCTTCCGGCGCGAAGGGCACGTCCCGGCCGACCCCGAGTTCATCATCCCGCTCGGGCGCGCGGCCGTGAAGCGCGAGGGCAAGGACGTATCGCTCCTGACCTACGGCTCGGGCTTTTTCCTCTGCATGGACGCGGCCCAGGAGCTGGCCCAGCAGGGCATCGAGGCGGAGGTCGTGGACCTGCGCACGCTGAAGCCGCTCGATTTTGAGACGATCGCCGCGTCGGTGAAGAAGACCTGCCGGGCGGTGATCGTGCACGAGGCCTGCGTGACCGGCGGGTTCGGCGCGGAGCTCGCCGCCCGCATCCAGGCCGAGCTCTTCGACCACCTGGACGCGCCCATCCTGCGGGTGGGGGCGAAGGATGTCCCCATCCCCTTCTCGCCTCCGCTGGAGGACTTCGTGCTGCCCAAAGTGGCGGATGTGGTCGCTGCCGCCAAAGCCGTCTGCTACCGCGGATGATGCGTGTGGCTGCGGCGGAAACCCATCTTCGACGTTGCGCTTCGTCCCGCCGATCCTGCGGCGTACGGGTAGTACGCCTCGGGCGGCAGGACGCGCGCGCCTTGAAGCCGGGCTTCGGCCGCAGCCGAAACGACTAGCGGGTCAAGAGTTCGTTCTCTTACAGAAAGGGGTCGTAGTTATGGCCATTGAGATTTCGATTCCCAAGCTGGGTCTGACGATGGAAGAAGCCACCCTGGTGTGCTGGAAGTTCGGGGCGGGCGAGACGGTCCGCAAGGAAGAGATCGTGCTGGTGCTGGAGACGGACAAGGTCACCTTCGAAATGCCGTCTCCCGGCGACGGGCTGCTGCACCCGGTCGCGGCCGCGGGCGGCCGGGTCGGCGTGAGCGAGGTGGTCGGCTACCTGGCGGCGGATGCCGCCGAACTGGGCAAGCTCGCCGCCTCTCATCCGGCGGCGGAGACCGGTGCGTCGGCAGCGCCGTCGGCAGCCGCTGCACCGGCCGGCGCGGGTGCGCCTGCAACGGCCCCGGTACCCGCTGCCGCGGGCGGAAGGCTGAAGGCATCCCCCGTGGCCAAGGCCATGGCCAAGGCGCACGGCCTGGATCTCGCCCGCGTCGCGGGCTCCGGGCCGGGCGGCCGCGTGGTGCGCGCCGACGTGCTCGCAGCGCTCGAGAAGGGGGTCGCCCCGCCGGCCGCCTCCGTCGCCGCGGCGGCTGTGCCGGTCGGAGAGCTTCTGAGCGTCGCCCAGGAGATCCCCATCGCGGGCGTGCGCAAGGTGATCTTCAAGAACATGCACCTCAGCCTCGCCACCCAGGCCCAGCTCACGCTGCACACGGAGGCGAGTGCCGCCGCCGTCATGCGGCTGCGTGACCGGATGAACACCGCCGGCGGGGCCAAGGTATCCTACAACGCCGTCCTCGTGAAGGTGATCGCGCAGGCCCTCAGGCAGCACCCGTTGGTCAACGCCGCGGTCGACGGCGAGGTCGTCCGCGTGTGGCGGCAGGTGCACGTGGGGGTCGCGATGGACCTCGGTCGCGGCCTGATCGTGCCCAAGGTGCGCGACGCGGACCGCAAGACCATCCGCGAAATATCGGCCGAGCTGGACCGGCTGGTTGAGGCGGCCAAGGCCGGGACGCTTGCGCTCGACGACCTGACCATGGGCACGTTCACGTTGACCAACCTCGGCGCCTGGGACATCGACGACTTCACGCCGATCGTGAACCACCCGGAGAGCGCCATCCTGGGGGTCGGGCGCATCGTGTCCAAGCCGGTCGCCCGCGACGGCCAGGTGGTGGTCGAACCCTGTGTCGCGCTCTCGCTCAGCTTCGACCACCGCATCATCGACGGCGCGCCCGGGGCGGCGTTTTTGAAGACGATCAAGGACTATGTCGAGGAGCCGGCTTTGATGCTGTAGCCGGCCGCCGATAAACGCCCATCTGCGGCGTTGCGCGGCGCCTCGCGGTCGCTGCGGCGTACTGCAGTACGCCTCGCTCCGCAAGGCTTGCGCGCCTTGCATCTGGGCATTTCTCGACGGCCTGCGGCGTATCGACTTTACTGCTGAGGAACTTGCGAGGAAACCATGTCCAACACATTCGATCTCATCGTTCTCGGCGGCGGGCCGGGCGGGGTGGCCGCCGCGATCCGCGGGGTGCAATTGGGTGCGCGCACGGCCATCGTCGAGGGCACTCACTGGGGCGGGTTCTGCCTGAACCGGGCCTGCGTACCGACCAAGCTCTTCGCGGCGACCGTCGAGCGCGCGAAGACGATTCAAACTGCCGGCCGCATGGGGTTCGCCCAGGCCGAGGTCGTCATCGACCCCGCGGCCATTTTCAAGATGAAGGACGAACTCGTCGGCTATTTTTCGATGGGCACGGAGGGACTGGTCAAGGCCAAAGGTGTCACCCCCGTCAAGGGCCAGGGTCGCCTGGCGGGACCCGGCCGGGTGGTCGTGGGCGCCGTCGTGTACGAGGCGCCTGCCGTGATCGTGGCGGCCGGCGCGGAGTGGGTGCGCCCGTCCTTTCCGGGGTCCGAGCTGGAGGGCATCGTCACGTCCAGCCAGTTCCTGGAGGAAGGCCGCATCCCGGCGCGCGCCCTCGTCCTGGGGGCCGGCGCCTGGGCCATGGAGCTCGCGCAGTTCCTGGGCGCATGCGGGAGCCAGGTGGTCGTGGCGGCGCGCGAGCGCGGCATCCTGCCCGAGTTCGACCCGGAAATCGGGCAGCGCCTGCGCGGCGCCCTCAAGAACGACCCGCTCACGATCCTGAACTCCTGCCAGGTCGTCTCGCTTTCCCGGGACGCGGACGGACTCGCCGCGGTCCTCTTGGTCAAGGGCAAGGAGGAAACCCGGCGCTTCGACCGCGTGATCTTCTTCGACCGCAAACCGGCGCTGGCCGGGCTCGGCCTGGACACGGTCGGGCTGAAGGACCTCACCGTCGACGAGCACATGGCCACCCGGTGTCCGGGGGTCTGGGCGGTCGGGGACGTCGTCGGTTCCGGTCCCGCTCTGTCCCACCGGGCATCCGCGATGGGCGTCGTCGCGGCCGAGAACGCGCGCGGGGCGAAGCTGCGGTTCAATCCGAACGCGGTCCCGCGCGTGGCCTACACGAGCCCCCAGGCCGCCTCGGTCGGGCTGTCCGAGGAGCAGGCCGAAGCGGCCGGGCACGAGGTCGTCACCGGCACCGCCGCGATCGCCGCCGCTCCCATGGCCATGATCCAGGGGGTGAGCGGCGGGGTCATTAAGGTAGTGGCGGAGAAGCAATATGGCGAGCTGCTCGGGGTGCACATCCTGTCCCCCTTCGCCACCGAAATCATCGGGGCCGCGGCGCTGGCGATCCAGATGGAGGCGACCCTCGAGGACCTGGCGCGTTCAGCCCTGCCGCACCCGACCATCGCGGAGTCGCTGGCGGATGCCGCCAGGGAGGCGCTCGGATGGGCCATCTATACGCCATAGGGGTCACATCTTGATTCTTGATTTTAAAAAAGTGGCAACGTTCTCCGCCGGCCCTTCTCGCAGGAGAAGGGCTGGCGCAAGTAAAGCACGGGCAAGCAGTTGCAGTGCGATCATGTTTGCGCTTGCCCTTGTGTCGGTTCTTTGGCTTTGTTCGCCGGCGAGCGCGGGCTGGTTGATCGACGAGGCGCGGCGGCACGTGTCGGCACACGGCCGCATGGAATGCCTGGAGTGCCACGGCGACGTGGCGCAGGCGGGGCAGCACCCGAGGGCCGACCGGGTCGACCGGGGGCCGGGCGAACCGTTCGCACCCGAGCGCTGCACAGGCTGCCATGGTTCGGTCGTCGATGACTTCGAGAAGGGCGAGCACGGAGGACGGCCCGCGGACGCGGCCGCGGACTACGACCATTGTGTCGCCTGCCACAACCCCCACGAGCAGATGAAGGCGGCCGACGCCGCCAAGTTCGACCCTGCGCGGCCGCCGCAGGCCCAGTGCGGCAACTGCCACGAGCCGCGTAGCCGCCTGCCCGAGCCCTCGCGCGACGACGACACCTGCCTGACCTGCCACAGCCGTTACGATCTCAAGACCCCGGCCGGGGCGCGCGCCTCGCGCACCCTCTGCCTGGCCTGCCACGGCCGCGAGGACGCCAGCCTGCGTATCGGCGTCGTCGGCCGCGTGCCCATGGTCGACCTGGGGCCGGACGGGCTCAAACCCCACCAGGACGTGGCCTGCCTGACCTGCCACCCGCTTAGCGCGCAGTACGGCCACTCGCGCCAGGCCACGGCCGACTGTCGGCAGTGCCACGTGCGCCACCCGGAATCGACCACCCACGACGCCCACCTGTCGGTCGCCTGCGAGGCCTGTCACCTCTCCGAGGTTTCGCCCGTGAAGGACCGGCGCACCGGAGAGGTCCGGTGGGTGCGCCAGTCCGGTCACCCCAGCCGCGTGCACGTCATGGCGCCCAGGGATGGGGAAGCGGCCTGCCGCCGCTGTCACCGAAGCCCGAACCCGGTCGGGGCTGCGGCCGTGGTGCTGCCGCCCAAGGGCATCCTGTGCATGCCCTGCCACGCCGCCACGTTTTCCGCGGGGGACGCTACCACGGTGGCCGCCCTGCTCGTGTTCGGCATCGGGCTGACCGGCAGCCTCGCGTACTGGTTTTCCGGCCGTCGCACCGCAGGCCATGGCCGGGGCACCGCGCACGCGACCGGTCGACCGGGCGCTGTCCTGCGCGCCCTCTTTTTCGACGGGCTGCTGCAACGGGCATTTTTCCGTCGGTCGCCCGGGCGTTGGTTCGTGCACGCCCTGATCGTCTGGCCGTTTGTCCTGCGCTTCCTCTGGGGCATCGTCGCCTGGGCCGGCTCCCACTGGGCCCCGCGCAGCGCCTGGCCCTGGATCATGCTGGACAAGAACGGCTGGGCCAACGGGATCTTTTTCGACCTGACCGGGCTCGTGGTGGTCGCGGCCGTCGCGGTTGCCGTTCTGCAGGGCCGGTCGCAGGGCGCCGCGGCGCGGTTGCCGGGGATGCCGCGGCACGACTGGTTTTCCTCCGGCCTGCTCGGCGCCGTCGTGCTGGCCGGGTTCGTACTGGAAGGGGTCCGGATCGCGATGACCGGCTACCCGCCCGGTTCCGGCTTCGCGTTCGTCGGGGACGCGATCAGCCGCTTTTTCCATCGCAGCGTCGGGCTGGAAGACATCTACGCGGCGGTGTGGTACACCCACGCCGTGCTGACCGGGCTCTTCGTGGCCTGGCTGCCGTTCAGCCGCATGTTCCACATCGTGCTCGCGCCGGTGCTACTGGCCGTGAACGCCGCGGACGGACATCGCGCGTCCGCCCGGTGAAAGGAGGAGACATGGACGTCGAAGGCTACACCATGCCGGAAGACCTTTACTACGAGAAGGACCACTACTGGGTGAAGGAGGACGGGGATCTGCTGCTGATGGGCATGGACGACTTCGCTCAGAGGCTCGCGGGCAAGATCGTGTTCGTGCAGCTGCCGGAGCCGGGGAAGGCGCTCGAGGCCGGCAAGCGCTTCGCCAAGGTGGAATCGGGCAAGTGGCTCGGCAAGATCAACGCCCCGGTGAACGGCGAGCTCGCGGACGTGAACGAAGAGCTCGAGGACAACCCCGGCCTCATCAACGAGGACTGCTACGGCCGGGGCTGGATGTACAAGATCCGGCCTGAGAACAAGGCCGACCTCGCCGGGCTCATCCACGGGGCGGAGGCCGTCCGTGCGTGGGTCGTCGCAGACGTCGCCAAGTTTGTGAAAAGATGAAGTTGCCGCCGCGCGCGGCGGCAACTTCATGCGGGGATGGAAACGCGTCAATGTTAAAAAAAACTTCACCGTCCGCCAGCGGTTCGAAATGGACGCCTGCACCGGGTGCCGGCTGTGCGCCGACGTATGCCCGGCGGCCTGCGCAGCCGCGAACGGCGAGCTCACGGCGGTCTACCGCATGCAGGGCCTCAAGCGCAAACTCAAGGCGGGCCGGCGGCCTGCGGCGGTTCTTCGGGCCGAAGCCGCCCGACCCGCAGGAGCTCAAGCGCTTCGCCGAGACCGTGTTCCGCTGCACCCTCTGCGGCCGCTGCGGGGAGGTCTGCCCAATCGGGATCCGCCTGCAGGAGCTGTGGCACGCGGCGCGGCAGGACCTGGTGGACGGGTCCGCCTATCCGGAGAAGATTGATCTCATCCGCAAGAACCTGGCCGAGAGCCGCAACGTCTTCGGCGAGGACAACGCCGAGCGCGCGGAGTGGGTCGAGGACATGCGCCGCCCGCCCAAGCACGGCTACAACCGCGAGACGGCCGAGGTGGCCTACATCACCGGGTGCGTCGCGGCCTTTTTCCCTCTGGCCCAGAAAATCCCGGTCGCGCTGGCCGAGATCTTCGACGCGTCCGGCGTCGATTTCACGATTCTGGGCGAGGAGGAGTGGTGCTGCGGGTTCCCGCTGCTCGGCGCGGGCCTGATGGGTATGTTCGAGGATTTCCGGCGGCAGAACCTCCGGGCGGTCGAGGCCAAGGGGGCGCGCACCGTCGTTTTCGCCTGCCCCTCCTGCTACCAGATGTGGCGGGAGCATTACCGCTGCGACCTCGACCTGGTGTCGGCCCCCGAGTATCTGCTGCGGCTGCTGCGCGCGGGCCGGGTTCCGCTGCGCGAGGTCCCGCTCACGGTCACCTACCATGACCCCTGCGACCTCGGCCGCGGAGCGCGGGTGTTCGAACGCGCCGCGCGCGGCGATCCGCAGCATACCGGGCGTCACCCTCGTCGAGATGGCCCACCACGGCGAAAGCTGCCTCTGCTGCGGGGGCGGCGGCAACCTCGAGATGGTGGACCCCGGGCTGGCCGCGCGCATCGCCCGCGACAAGGTGGACGAGGTCCTGGCCACGGGGGCGCAGGCGGTCGTCACCTCCTGCCAGCAGTGCGTGCGCACGATGACCGCGACCGTGAAGCGCAACAAAATTCCGCTCGAGGTCCTGGACATCGTCCAGCTGGTGCGGCGGGCGCTGAAGCCGGCATAGTCGTCGGGTGAGCCGGGGAGACGGGCTGGCTCCGCACGTGATTGTGGCATCGCCGCCGAGTTTCCAGGGTTCAAGGCGAAGTTTCCAGGGTTCGGGGTTCAGGGTTCAGGAATGAAAAGAAACCCAAAAGGCTGATCGCTTGCCGGCCCCCCGAGCGCTGGCTCGCTCTTTTCAGAACCCTGAACCCTGAACCCTGAACCCTTTAACGTTGGACCCTGACCCCTTGGCCCTTTGACCCCTGAACCCCGAACCCTGAACCTTTTCTCACAGCCATGTCCGACTCGAAGCTCGTCTATTCCACCGAACAGGGGCGGATCTGCCCCGATTGCGAACGGCCGCAGTCCGCGTGCCGGTGCCGGCCGGCGGCCAAAGCGCGGCCGGCGGGTGACGGTGTGGTGCGCATCCGGCGCGAGGTGAAGGGCCGGGGCGGGAAGACCGTGACGGTGCTGTCGGGCTTCGATCTGTCGGATGACCGGCTGCGGGCGCTGGCGGCGGAGCTGAAACGGCGCTGCGGCACGGGCGGCTCGGCGGGTGACGGCGAGATCCTGATCCAGGGCGACCACCGCGCCGTGCTGATGGACGAACTGAAGCGCCGCGGATTCACCGCCAAGCTCGCCGGCGGCTGAACTCACCCAGGCCGCCGGATCCCCATGCGGCGCATGCGCTCAATCAGGGTCGTCGGTTTTAGCCCCAGCAGTTCCGCCGCCCCCGACTGCCCGTAGATTTTCCACCCGCATCGAACCAGAGCCGCTGTGAGGTTGTGGCGCTGGAGCTCCAGCACCTCGCCCTCGGTCATGATCGGTCCGGTTCGACCGCTCTCCCTCTCCGAACCTGGCGGCCCGGGATGTCGCTCCACATGCCCCTGCCCGAGCGGCAGGTCGAAGCGCAGACTATCCTCGTCGGACAGGATCAGGGCGCGTTCGATGGCGTTCTGCAGCTCGCGTACGTTGCCCGGCCAGTCGTAGGCCTCCAGCTCCCGCAGGTCGTCCGGCGTGAGCCGCGGGGCGGAACGGCTCATACGTGCGGCTGCGGCCGCGGCCATGTGCGCGGCCAGCAGCGGGATGTCCTCGGGTCGCTCCCGCAGCGGCGACAGCTCGATCGGAAACACGTTCAGCCGGTAGAACAGGTCGTCGCGGAAGCGGCCGGCCGCGATCTCGTCCGGCAGGCGCTTGTTGGTGGCGGCGATGATACGCACGTCCGCTGAGCGGGTGCGGTCCTCGCCCACGCGCTGGAACTCCCCGCTCTGCAGCACGCGCAGGAGCTTGCCCTGCAACTCGAGGGGGATCTCGCCCACCTCGTCCAGAAACAGGGTACCGCCGTCAGCCGCCTCGAAGCGTCCGGCGCGGTCGTGGATTGCGCCGGTGAACGCCCCTTTCACGTGGCCGAAGAATTCGCTTTCGTAGAGATCGCGCGGGATCGTGGCGCAGTTGACCTTGACCATCGGTCGGTCGCGGCGCAGGCTGCGGCGGTGGATCTCGTCCGCCACCAGTTCCTTGCCGGTGCCGGACTCTCCTGAAATCAGGACTCCGGCGTCGGTCGGCGCCACCCGGTCGATCCGGGCGACGACGCGGGCCAAGCCGGCGCTCCGGCCGACGATGTTCCCCCACGACGGATGTTCCTCTGCTGCGCGTATTCCGGCACCACCGGTTCCTCCAGGTTCCTCAGGCGATGCGGCGCGCTCGCAGGCGCGCAGCCGCTCACGGTCCGTTTCGAGAAGCTGCGCGATGCGCAACGCCCCCGCCACGCGCGGTGCGACCGCCTCGAGGAGCGCCAGTTGGTCGACGGAAAAACCGTCTGCCGATACGCCCACGTTCAGGGCTCCGATGACGGATCGTCCCGCCTTCAGCGGGACCATCACGAAGGACCGCACTCCCGGGGGCAGTCGGCCGCGGTCCGACCCAGGCAACGGACAGCCTTCGGCGACGTCCCGGCAGTACAGTGTGCGCTGATCGGCGGGAACGGCCGAGAGGATGCCCCCGCATGACTCAGCCGGGCGGCGCCGCGCCCGCCCCCGAGCTTGGCCACCTGCCAGGATTCGCACGCGGCGGTTTCCGGGTCGCAGAGCAGAACGGACGCGTGCACCGGGTGCAGAACGCCATCCAGAAAACGAACCAGTCCGGTGACGACCGGCTCAACCCCGGGGCCGTCCACAACCTCGTCCAGCCGGGTCAGTTTCTGCAGGACCCATTCGCAAGAGGTGGCAGGCATGAGGGAAAGGTAATCAAATTTTTGATGGTGGCAAACGGGAGACCGGGGTTCGCATCAGAATTTTGAGGGTGCGCGGAATACGCCAGTGCTCGATATGCCTGTGTTTCATGGGGGTTGCCGGCCGGTCGATGCTGGCATGGTGTTTGAAGACTATTTTTTGAATGGACCACAAACACGAAAAACGGGACGAACGACGCTTCCCGTGCCGGGCGCGGGTGAGCTGGTCCTATTTCAACCAGCCCGAGAGCCACCCGGCGGAGATGCTGAATTTCAGCCTGGAAGGCGTGGCGCTAGAGGGCAATCGGCCGTTGGTCAACGGGTCCAGTGTCGTGATGCGACTGGAGGCCGACGCGGGTATATGTCGGCCGGATTGCATCGAGTCGACGGAATGCCCGTGGGTTCGATCCATGGTCCTGGGTCAAGTCAAGTGGTGCGAGCCAGGGCCTAGCGTCGATGCGTCCGCATCGGGCTGGAAAGCCGGCGTTCGGATCTACGACCGCTGATCGGCGGAAATTCGGAGGACCACATGGCCAGACACGATACCGATCGTCTGACGTTTTTCTTTCCCGGGCTGCGCATGCTCAGCCGAGCCGAAGTCGACACCCTCCCGGAGGCCAGGCGCAAGGCAGCCGAGGCTTCCGGCGAGCCGGGTGTGTGGCTCGAGGTGCCGTGCCCGAAGGAGGCCTGCTTCAAGGGGAAGGGCAAGGTGTGCATCGACACCCTGGCCGCGGAACGCGAAGAGCGCGAAGGGCTTTGGTTGAGGGTCTTTTGCCCCGAGGACAGCTGCCTGGCAACCGGCGGAACGGATCTGCCCTGACCCGGCGGCCGGGCAAGATTCAGCCCGACAAGGAGATCAGTAGATGGCGACGAACACAGATCATGTGCGCGAGTGCTGCCACCGCGAAAGCAAACGGCTGAAGGTGGAGCTGCATGGCTGCGACAGCAGCTTTCCCGATCCGAGGGAGAATCAGCGCTGCAACCGCGCGATTGCACGCCGCAGCGGCGAGCGTGCCAGACAATGCATCCGCCGGGGGTGACCCCGGTCGGTGGAGACCGGAAGGAGGACTGCCATGACCCGCGATGACGTGGACCGCCCGGATGCCGAGACCGGGGACCGGTCAGGCCAGGAGTTGGACGAGGACTGTTGCTGCAGTTGCTGCTGCGAGAGCGAAGATGCGTGCAGTCTGGAGGGATGAGCGAACGTCATCCCCCCGGAGTGCACCATGCCGACCCGCCGGGCCGCTCGTCCGGCGCGGTGAGGAGGTAAACCATGACGAGTCGAGCCGACCGGCATTCCGATTGCTCGAAGGAATGCCATTACGTCTTTTACGAGTGCGAAGCCGATTCCACGCCCGGCAGCGAATGCCGGGCCGCGTACGACCAATGCGTGGCCGAGTGCGAAGTGGACTGACGAAAAACTTCCGGTCCCGGCGGCTCGGCCGCTTAAGCGGGCAGTATCAAATGGAAGGAACCCGAGAAGGTGGCCATATGCAAAGCCAGAAGACAGATGAAATTGCGTGCGCGCGGCAATGCGATCGCGCGGAGCTTGAATGCAGGGCTTCCAGGCCGAGCGATAACGAGTGCGAGAGCGATTACCGGCTCTGCATGGAAGACTGTGCCTCGGGTTGATGCGGCATAGCACACCGATTCCCGACAGCCCGGTTTGGACCCGAGGCTGGAACGATTCTGCCGCATCAAATCGTCGTGGAATCCCGGGTGGAAGGCGATATCGACCTTCAGGGGTTCCTGGGCCTTCGGGACGACGTCCCCAGAGGCTACCAGGAGATCCGCATGTACGTGAAAATAGAGGCGGACGCTCCGGTCCAGGACCTCGAAAAGATCGTGAAGCTGGGGCCGACCTATTCACCCGTGTTCGACACCCTCACCCGGGCGGTGCCCGTCACGGTGCAGCTGGAACCCTGACCCCATCGGCACGCGGCCCGCAAGCCGGCGGCCCGATGAACTCCCACCATCGGATCCCGGTTGAGCCGATCCCCGCGGCCGTGGGGAAGAAACGGGAAGAGCCGGGGGAGAACGGGAAACAGCGGTCTGGCCGGAGGTCAAACCCGGTCCGGCGAGGCCGAGTCCTCGTGGGACGGCACCACCAGAAGCGGCACGCGGATGCGGTGGTGGACGCGGGCCACCGTCTCCCCGTAGACGAGGCTCTCCACCCGGCCGTGACCGTGGGAACCCATCACGAGCAGGTCGATCCCGGCCTCGTCCACGGCCGCCACGATCCCATCCGGCGGCCGGCCGAAGCGCAGCATGGACTCGACCGGCAGCTCGCGCTCCTCGAGCTCGCGCACAAGCTCCTCCAGGTAGCTCTCGTCGCTGCTGGCGTGCAGGCTTGCGCTCTGGGAGCCCAGCAGCAGGGTGCCGGGCGTGTCGACCACGTGGATCAGGAACAGGCGCGCCCGTTCGGACTTGGCGAGCGCAACGGCCGCAGACAGGATGCGGGCGTCGCCGGGCGCATGCTCCAGCGCCGCGCCGATCCGCCGGATCTTCATCGGCGGGATGCGGGCGGCCACCCGGCGGCCGTCCGTCGCGATGCTCGCGTCCCAGGCGCCCCGCGGTCGCATTATCGGCATGACGATCATGTAGATCAGCAGGCCGGACAGCGCGGCGACGACGGGCACGACCGCAAACCAGGGCCACACGGCCCCCGCTTCGAGCCACTCGGCGACCTTCCCCCACACCAGGCTCGCGTTCAGCGCGGTCACCACGGCGGCCACCAGCCAGGCCGCCGCCGTGACCCAGCGCGGGTTGGCGAAAGCCCCCATCTTGCGCGCGTCGGCCGTGAAGTGCACGAGCGGCACGATCGCAAACGGCAGCTGCAGGCTCAACACCACCTGCGAGAGGACGAGCAGCTCGTAGATGCCCTCGCTCCCGGAAATGGCAATCACCACCACGGCCGGGCCCAGGGCGACCAGCCGCGTCACCAGCCGCCGCAGCCAGGGCACCATGCGCAGGTTGAGGAAGCCCTCCATCACCACCTGCCCCGCAATCGTGCCCGTGATGGTCGAGCTCTGACCGGCGGCGACCAGTGCGACCGCGAAGGCGACCGGGGCGAGGCTTTCGCCCATCAGGCTGTCCAGGATCTGGTGCGCCTGCTGGATCTCGGTCACCGCGATGCCGCGGGAGAAGAAACACGCGGCCGCCGTGATCAGGATGGCGGCATTCACGAGGAAGGCCGCGTTCAACGCGACGACCGAATCGATCAGGTTGAAGCGGCAGGCCTCGTTTTTCCCGGTGAAGGTGTTGGACACCGACCGCGACTGGACGAGCGCGGAGTGGAGGAAGAGGTTGTGGGGCATGACCGTCGCGCCGATGATGCCGATCGCGATGTAGAGGGCCGAGGCATCCAACCGGGGAACGAACCCGGCGAACACGCTCGTCCACTCGGGCTTGCTCAGGACCACCTCGATCAGGAAGCACCCGCCGATGGTCGCGACCAGCATGAGGATGAAGGCTTCCATCTTGCGCACGCCGTAGCGCTGGAGGGCGAGGAACAGGAACGTGTCGAGCGCCGTGATGGCGCACCCCCACAGGAGCGGGAGGCGGAAGAGCAGATTCAGGCCGACGATCGTGCCGAGGGCCTCGGCCAGGTCGGTCGCGGCGATCGCGACCTCGGCCAGCACCCAGAGCGTCAGCGTGACGAAGCGCGGGTACTCCCGCCGGCACCCCTGGGCGAGGTCGTGGCCGGTCACGATCCCCATCCGCGCCGAAAGGGTCTGCAGCAGCACGGCCATCAGGTTCGACATCAGCAGGACCCAGATCAGCGTGTAGCCGAAGCGGGCGCCACCCTCGATGTCGGTCGCCCAGTTGCCGGGGTCCATGTACCCGACGCTGACGAGGTAGGCCGGTCCGAGAAAGGCGAACAGGCGCCGCCGCCACCCGCGTTTCTGCACGGAAACCTTATGCGGCTGGGATGCACCTGCGTTCTCAACGACCGAATTCATGCCTCACCGCCGGTTCGGATGGGGTGGATGTCGGATGATCAGTTGGCAGCCCCGGGGGCTATCCCCGGGGCGTACGGGCAGGCGCAGCTCTCTCCTGGCCTGCCGGGAAGATGAGGCTGCCGGGGAAGAAAATCAATGATCCCCGACCCGTGCGGCCCGGGGCGGCATCAGGCCGGCGCTTTGGAGAAGTCGAGGTAGCCGGCCTGGACCACGGTCATGGTGATCACGTTCACGACGTTCTCCATGTCGGTGTTGCGCTGCAGCACGTTGAACGGCTTGCTCAGCCCCATCAAGAGCGGTCCGACCGCGGTCGCCCCGCCCAGCTGCTCCATGAGCTTGTAGGCGATGTTGCCGGCGTTCAGGTCCGGGAAGATCAAAACGTTGGCAGACCCGCCCAGCCGGTTGAACGGAAACATCTGCGCCAGCCGGTCTTCCTGCAGCGCCGTGTCGGCGTGCATTTCGCCGTCGACGACCAGGTCCGGCTTACGCCGGCGGGCGATCTCGACCGCCCGCGCCACTTTCGCGGACATGGCGTGGCGGGCGTTGCCGAAGTTCGAGAAGGACAACATCGCGATGCGCGGCGACATCCCGAGGAAGTGCGCCATCTCGGCCGCGAGCACGGCGATCTCGGCCAGGCACTCCGGCGAGGGGTCGACGTTGACCGTGCAGTCCGCGAAGAGGAGCGTGCGGTTCTTGAGGAGCATCAGGTAGAGACCGGCGACCGACGATCCCCCGGTCCGCATCGGGATCACCTGCAGCACGGGCCGGATGGCGTTGGGGTAGCTCTGGGTGATGCCGTGCACCTGCCCGTCGACCAGGCCCTCGCGGACCATCATGGCGCCGAAGATGTACGGGTTCTGAAGCTGGGACTGGGTTTCGGCCATGGTCCAGCCCTTGCGCTGCCGGATCTGGAAGAGCCGCCGCGAGAACTCGTCGAAGAACGGGCTCTTCAGGTGGTCGAACACCTCGATCCCGGTCAGGGGGATGTGGAGCTCCCGGGCCGTGGCCTCGATCTCCTCGGGCTGCCCGAGCAGCAGCGGGTGGGCGATGCCCTCCTTGGCCGCGAAGTGCGCCGCCCGCAGGATCACGGGGTGGTTGCCCTCGGGCAGCACGATGCGCCGCGGCAGCTGCTGCGCGCTGCTGACGAGCTTGCTCATGACCTCGCGCTCGCGGCCGAGCAGCTTTTCGAGCTGGCGGGCGTAGGTCGCGCCGGTCGGCAACTGCACGCGGCTGACCCCGCTGTCCATGGCGGCCTGCGCGACGGCCGGCACGACCTTCAGGAGCACCCGCGCGTCGAAGGGCTTGGGAATGATGTACTCCGGCCCGAACTGGATGGGCTGGCCGCCGTAGGCGCGGATGACCGCGTCGGGCACGTCTTCCCGCGCAAGCTCGGCCAGCGCGCGCACGGCCGCCATTTTCATGGGCTCGTTGATCTTGCGCGCCCGCGCGTCGAGCGCCCCGCGGAAGATGTAGGGGAACCCGAGGACGTTGTTGACCTGGTTGGGGAAGTCGGATCGGCCGGTCGCCACGATCGCGTCCGGCCGCGCGGCCTTGGCGCTGTAGTAGTCGATCTCGGGCTCGGGATTGGCGAGCGCGAAGATGATCGGCTTGTCGCGCATGCGGGCGAGCATCTCGGGCGTGAAGGCGTCCTTGGCCGAAAGCCCGACGAGCACGTCCGCGCCTTCGGCCGCCTCCTGCAGCGTGCGCATGGGCGTGTCGAGCGCGAAGGCCTCCTTGTAGCGGTTCATGCCCTCTTTGCGCCCCAGGTAGACGACCCCCTTGGAGTCGGCCAGGATGATGTTCTCCTTGCGCACTCCGAACTGAATATAGAGCCGCGCGCAGGCGATCCCCGCGGCGCCGGCCCCGTTGACGACGATGCGCATGTCCTCCAGGCGGCGCCCGGTCAGCTCGGCCGCGTTCAGCAGCCCGGCGGAGGAGATGATCGCCGTGCCGTGCTGGTCGTCGTGGAAGACCGGGATGTCCATGCAGCGCGAGAGCTCCTCCTCGATGTAGAAGCAGTCCGGCGCCTTGATGTCCTCCAGGTTGATGCCCCCGAAGGTCGGCTCCAGCGCCTTGACGATGCGGATGAAATCGTCCGGGTCGCGCGCGTCGAGCTCGAGGTCGAAGACGTCGATGTCCGCGAAGCGCTTGAAGAGGACCCCCTTGCCCTCCATGACCGGTTTGCCCGCGAGCGGGCCGATGTCGCCCAGCCCCAGCACGGCCGTGCCGTTGCTGATGACCCCGATCAGGTTGCCGCGCGAGGTGTACTCGTAGGAGGCCCCGGGGTTCTTCTTGATTTCGAGGCAGGGCGCCGCCACGCCGGGTGAGTAGGCCAGGCTGAGGTCCGACTGGGTGCGGCAGGGTTTGAGGGGCACCACCTCGATTTTGCCGGGACGGGGTTCGCGGTGGTAGGCCAGCGCTTCTTTTTCGTACAGCATGAGGTCACCTCGTTTGGAGTTTGAAAAGAAAAAGGTCTTCCGCCGATGGGGAAAACCTTGGACAGGGCACGGTCTGTCGATACCTGCGGCCACTTTTTACCACAACGGGGCGGAGTTGCAACAGCGGTGAACCGGTCAGGCGCGGGAAACGGTCTCGGAGTGCGGGCGGCGGAGGGAGTGCACAATCGGGAGTGAAGGTTCACGGGAGGGCAGCGGCCAGGAGGACCAGATGCGGATGCCGTCATAATGGCGGTACAGGCTGAATTTCCCGCTGCAGGATTCGATGCGGGTCCTGAGATCGGCGATCTCGAGGCTCTCGGTGTCAGGGCAGCTCTGGGTGTCGCAGGGTCCGTAAGGGGTCCCCTCGGCCTGGATCGCGCAAACCACGTGGCTCCCGAATCCCTGGAGGTAGATCTTCAGGGTTCCGCAGGGTTTCCGATCGACGGCCTCGGCCAGGATTTCTCCACCATGCGGAATACGGCGATCTTGAGGTCGCTGGAACCAGTTCGTCCTCGACATCGAGGTGGCAATGGATGCGGAAATTCGGGTAGGTGTCGATTTGCGAATCGAAGAGCCAGCGGAGGGCCGCCGTGATCCCGAACGCGTCGACCGCCATCGGGTGCAGCTTCCCAGCCAGGCGGCGAATCGAACCGACCGTTTGCTGCACCTCCGCGACGATAGGCTCGATCAACTCCATTCCAGTGTCGCTACCGCTGGCTGCGACCAGGGCCATCAGGGACTCAACCCGCATCTTGATGGCGTTCAGGCTCTGCGCGAAATCCTCCTGGACTCGACCGCGATCGCCTTGCGATCCTGCTCCTGCTGGCGGACAAACCTCCCGAGCAGGCGCTTGATCTGCTTGTTGGCCTCGTTCAAACGGGCGACCGCGAGCTTCTGCTCGGTGATGTCGATCTCGTTTCCGAGGATGGCCGGCCGGCCATCGTGCAGGATGTGCCTGCTGCGCCTCTGCACCCAGATGGTACGGCCGTCGCGCGTGACGCAGCGCAGCTCGTAGGTCTGATCATGGAGCTCGCCCGCCAGCAGGCGGCCGACCATGGCCTTCATCCCGGCGCGGTCATCGGGGTGCACCAGCTCGAATATGTCCCGGCCAACGATCTCCTCGGGCGAGCCCGTGGGCTTCCGCGAAGCGTTCATTGCTGAATCGGAACACACCATCCTGGTCGATGAAGATGCCGGTGAGCGAGTTCTCCACGAGAGAGATGTAGCGTTCCTGGCTCTGCCGCAGCAAGGCCTCCGCCCGCTCGCGCTCGCGCAGGCGCACGGAGATGAGATACGAGATGCTCGTGATCAGGCTGCAGCCGAAGACGAGCAGCATTCCGAGCGAGACCGAATGGAAATCCAGGTGGATGCCATTGATGCCGAAGAGAACGGCAATGATGACGACCCAAATTGACAGGAGGATGAATGCCCCGGTTCTGACATCCGTTGCTTTTTGCATGGCGCTCTCACGGGCCATAGCGATAATTTTGGATTTGTAGCCGAAAGCATTCCGGTTGTAAAGATAGGGCGGGGGTATATCGCCGCCCGCCTCCTCTGAGGATGCACTGCTGGACATGATGCAGCGCCGGTTGCCCGGCGCTGCATCAATGTTTGTTACGGAGCAACCACTGTCAGTACATTGGAGTAGTTGGAGTTACCGGAGCCGTTGACTGCCCGGACCCGGTAGTAGTAGGTCCCCGGCCGCGAGACGTTCTGGGAGAACGTCGTCACGTTTGCGCCCACGCTGAAGGTAGATGCACCGGTGAAGTTAATGTTCGTTGCACGCTGGATTTGGAAGCCGGTCTCGTTGTTGGAGTTGTCGGCCCAATTCAGCGTGACCCGGTCCTGGAACGTGTTTCCGGTGATCCGCACGGCCGACCCCGTCAAATTCGATGGGGCCGTAGGTCCGGTCTGAGTCGAACCGAGAACGATCTGAACCGTGTTCGACGGAGTCTCGCCGGCTGCGTTGTACGCCACCACGCGGTACCGGTACGTGCCGTTCGGGACGTTGAGGTTCGCGTACTTCGTCCCGTTGGCGGGAATAGACGCCAGAGCCACGAAAGTACCACCCGATGAGCCGGGTACCCGCTCGACCCGGTAGCCGACCTCGTTGGCCGGGTTACCCACCGACGTTGCCGGCGGGGTTGGATCCGTCCAGCTGAGGTTGATCGTGAGCGGACCGTTACCCGAGGTCGGCGACACCGTCAGAGTCGACGGCGCAGGGGCACTCGTCGGCACATGCACTACCACTGGGCGCATGAAGTCGTTTTCTTCATGGCCCAGGATGTGGCAGTGCCACACGTACTCCCAGCCGAAGTTGGCCATCACATTGGTGACTACCGCGGGGTTGCCGGTGGTCGGATCCACCTGGTGAACCCGTCGTGAGCTGTCGGGCGGCAGCGTCGGGTCCAGGAGCGGTTGCTCTTCGGGCAGGCCGTATGTGAACTGCGGGACCTTGGCCCGGACCGCCACGATGATGTCCTCCAGCGGGTTCATCTTGATGGTCTCCTTCCAGCCTAGCTCGTTGGTGTCGGGCGGCTTGATCGTGCCGTCCCAGCCCACGCGGTTGATGAGCTGCACGTTGACCAGATGGAAGTGGACCGGGTGCGTGTCGACGCCGTTGTGCGTGATCTTCCAGATCTGGGTCTCGCCGTCGGAAAGCGTCTCGGTCGGCGGGTCGATGTAGTCAGCGGGATGGTCGTCTGGTTGAGCGCGCTCGTGAAGGGCAGCTCGACGCCCAGGGTGGCGTTCATCCGGCCGTAGGTGGGTTCGAACAGCTCCTGGATGGCCTTGTTCTGGACCGGGAGCGAGAGCAGCGAGCTAAGGGCTGTGGCGGTGGCAGCGGCACCAGCACCGCCGCCGCCGCTGATGGAGACGGTCGGGAGGCTGGTGTAGCCGTAGCCGTGGCTCGTTACCGTGAGACCCGTCACGCTTCCACCGGTGAACACGGCGGTCGCCAGGGTCGCGCCGGTGGGATGGGCAGGAGCAAACGAGACGGTCGGTGTGGTCGTGTAACTCGCACCCGGGTTTGTTATGGTGATCCCGGTGATGACACCGTTTGTCACCTGCGCGGTTGCCGTCGCTTGGACCGCGCCCTGGACCAGCGGAGGCGGTGAAATGGTGACTTTTGTCGTGCTCGGGTAGCCGGAGCCCCCGTTCGTTACCCTGAATCCACCGACGTTGATGCTGGCGGTGGCCGCCGCGCCGGTGCCGCCGCCGCCCGTGATTGTGACCGCGGGGGCCGACGTGTAACCGGATCCGCCCGCCCCACGGGTCAAGCCCGCAACACCCTGCGAGTTGGTGAGGTCGGTGAATGTGAAGTACGGGCTCTGGGCCGACCCGGTGTTGATCCGGGCGTAGTTGTCGACCGAGTTCGTACCGAACGCCGCGTTGTAGACCGACTCGCCGACGACCGGCTTTTCCTGCGTGGCGGCGTACGCGGCCGGCAGAGCCGTGAAGAGCGGCGTGGGATCGTAGGCGGTCCCATTGGTTGTGCCCGTTACCTTGATCTGGATAATGGTGCGCGTGTTCGGCCCGAAGCCGGGCTTGGTCGAAGGCGCGCCCCCGACTGCGGACTGGTCCGGGTCACCCGTGTAGTAATCCAGCCGCGGGTCGCCGGCCGGGACCGGCGCGGGGGAGTCGTTGTAGAGGATCAGCGTCTTGCCGGCGTACTGCGAGAAATCGATGATCGCATCCGCCCGCTCGGCCGGGCCCATGTAGAGTCCGCGTTCGAGGACGTTCAGGACCGTGACGCTGCGCTTGTTGTACTCGTAGTTGACCGGGGTCGACGGGATGATGGCCGGAGCGGGAAGCAGTCCGCCCTCGGTCCCGATCTGGATGATGTCCGGGCCGGCCGTCGCCGGATCGGGCACGCCGCCCATGCGGCCGTCAGGAGTGCCCCAGCCCGTCCCCATCAGACCGCCGGCGACCGGGAATGCCGGGTTGCCGTCGGGTGTGAGGGTCGCAGGAGGGACGTAGCTCGAGTCGAAGGCCACCATCTTGACTTCGGTGTTGGCGACGGCGTAGGCGGTTGCGCCCGTGCCGGGCCCGCTGAAGGTGATGGTGGGGTTGATGTAGGGAGCCGTTGCCGTGCCGGTGATCTTTACGCCGGTGATCTCGCCGGCCGGCGCGACGACTGCCGTCCCTGTCGCTGCAAGAGTCGCGGTACCCGTGATGGCCACCGCGGGGGCCGAGGTGTAGCCGGACCCGCCGTTGGTGACCTTGATGCCGGTCACCGCACCCGACTTGTTCTGGACATTCCCGATGATGGCGACCGCGGTCGCGCCGGTACCGCCCCCGCCCGTAAGCGTAACGGTGGGCGCTGCGGTGTAGCCGGAGCCCGTGTTGGTTACTTGGACTTCGGTGACCGTTCCGGTCGAGACGATGGGGGTTGCCGTCAGCCCCGTGCCGCCTGCGAGGGTGGCGGTGGTTGCGGCTGTGTAACCGGTGCCGCCGATGATCATAGCCACGGACACGGGCTCGGCCAAATATAGGCCGAGGTTGAGCATGCGGTCATTGGCGGCATTCAGGATCCGGAAACGGTACGCCTTGGGATCGACCGTCAACGTGGGATAGGCGATGCCGTTGACCACCGGGGTGTCCATGAAGGCCTCCGGGGTGGTCGTCACGTCGCCCCAGACACCGGTCGGAAGCGGGTAGGCCGACGGGAAAACCGGCCAGAACCACGGACCCCAGTCCCAGCGGCCGACCGGGTTGGTCCCGTCCGGCGAATTGGGCGAATACGGGTCCTGGTTGGTCTCATAGACGTGTGGGAACCACAAGTCGCCGGGTTGGCCCCAGCGGGTGATGTCCCACTTGGAATCCTGAGTCGCGATGTCGTCGGGCACAAAGCTCTTGTCCTGGATGACCAGCGGGATCTGGGGCATTGCGGCGACCCCGGGGAGCGTCCATTCACCGACTCCGGCCGCATCCTGCACCAGGTAGCCGGCTGCGACGCCAACGTAGACGTTCAGGCGCGTGATGCCGACGGCATGGTCGTGGTAGAACATCAGCCGTGCGGGCTGGTCGTTGGTATAGTAAAGCGTTCCCGAACCGGGTCCGGGGTCGGCCATGTCCGGCACGATCTGGAAGCTTGCGCCCTCGGCCTGCCAGTTGTACTGGGTGACCTCACCCACCGGCACCGTCCACTGGTGGGCCGTGCCGTCGCTGACCCACCCGGTGTGACCGCCGTGCAGGTGAATCGCGATGCGGTTCTGGGTGTACTCGGTGAAAAGGTCGGGACCCACCCCGGCGCCCATCATGGTCTTGTCCACCGGGATGAAGAGGTCGCCGGCGGCGCTCGTGGGCAACAGGTTGCGGTACTTGATGCGGACCGGCGTGTTACGCGTCGCGACGATCACCGGCCCGAGATACGAGGGGTTGTCCACCGCATAGACCTGCTGCGGCAGGCCGTTGATCACAACGGTGATGGGAGCCCCGCTCGGGTATTTCAGTGCGATGCTCTTACTCTGCCCGGTGGCTTTCAGCCCGGGGGTTTCCAACTGCACGTAGCCCCGGAGCCGGGTGGTCTTTTGAAGGTCGGAGTGCATCTGTTGCGTGTATTCGACCACACCGATCTCGTAATAGTCGTCAGTCGTGACGGCGCCGTTGTAGTCGACATACTTTTCCGCGACCGCGACCGGGATGTACCGCCCGTTGGTCTTGCTGCCCGGCACGTTGGTGGCCGTGGTCGCACCTAAAAGCGGCAATCCGTCGACGAACTTCCTCAGGCCAAGGGCGGGAAGGGTCGATGCGGCCTGGGGAACGTACCCGCCGGAGTTGTGCTGCGTACCATTGAAATCCCACCATATGCCCAATGGGCTATTTGCATAGAAGGTGGGATTGCCGGGTGTGCCGTCCGCATAAATGCCCTGCCCCGGGCCGGCGAAGGCCGGACTGAAGTCCAGGATAGCCCGGCGAGCACCAGGCCCAGGCTCATCAGGAACAACAACCTGCGTCTTATCATCTCTCTTCTCCTCACGTTCGTGGTTACGAATTCGGTTTACAGGGGTGACACAAAATTCAGCGCATAAAGGCAATTGTTGAAGTGAATGCCTCCTTCCCGTGTCGGTATGGCCCTTTGACCAAATGGGGCGGGTTGGGGAAATTTTTGGTGCAGTATTACAGTACTGGAAAACTTCCGCTATCCGGTCGCGACCCTACCTCTCCTATGCTCCTCACCCCATTGAGGGGGCGGAGCATGGGCAGATTGGTTGCGACTTCGGCATGGCAGTGGTCTGGGAAAAATCATGCTTCCGGCGCAAGGCTGCGCTTCAGGCCGAAGTCCCATCTCCAGATCTGGTAGATAGCAGGGTAGACGATCAACTCGAGGACGAACGAGGTGAAGATGCCGCCAATCATTGGGGCGGCGATGCGCTTCATCATGTCTGACCCTGTACCGGTGGCCCACATGATGGGCATCAGGCCGATCGCGATCGTGGAGAAGGTCATGAACTTGGGCCGCAGCCGGTTGGACCGCGCCCTCGAGATGGCGCTGCTGCAGGTGGTGAGGCTGCGCAGGCGGCCCTCCTTGCGGGCCTGTTCTACGCAAGGTCGAGGTAGAGCAGCATGAAGACGCCGGTCTCGGCGTCCACGCCCAGGAGCGCGATCAGCCCGACCCAGACCCCGATGCTCATGTTGTACCCGAGCAGGTGCAGGAGCCAGAAGGCACCCACGGCCGAGAAGGGCACCGCAAAGAGCACGATCATGGTCTTCGTGAGCGAGCGCGTGTTGAGGTAGATCAGGAACAGGATGAGGAAGATGGTGAGCGGCACCATGAACTTCAGCCGCTCCTTGACGCGCTGCATGGCCTCGTGCTGCCCGCTCCAGGTGACGGCATAGCCCGTCGGGACCGCGAGCTTCTCTTTCAAAAGCTCGCCGGCCTCGTCGATGTAGCTTTCCGGGTCGCGGCCCGCGAGGTCGACGTAGACCTAGCCGGTCAGAAGGCCGTCCTCGTCGCGGATCATGGAAGGGCCGGTCGCCTCTCGTATGACCGCGAGCTGGCCCAGCGGCACCTGGCGCTTACCCTCAAAGGCGGGTACCAGGACGCGCGCGAGCGACTCGGGGTCGCTGCGAAAGTCGCGCGCATAGCGGACGTTGACCGGGTAGCGCGCCCGGCCTTCGACCGTGACCGTCACGTTTTCGCCCCCGACGGCGTTGGCGACGACCTGCTGAGCGTCG
>CAWBSC010000018.1:0-59138 GCA_963791285.1 uncultured delta proteobacterium | reverse complement strand
ACCCGTAGAGTCGGAAGCGCCGCTCCGCCCGGTAGCGCCGCTTCAGCCCGCGCTGAACGATATCAATGGTCCGCGTGGATTCAACGGACTGAGCACCTCCGGATCACGGCTCGAGACGCCGCTTTTCTGCACGTTGTTAGAACTCACCTCAAAAATCGCAGATCACGGCCGCAGGCAAGGCGCCGGTCGCCGAGACCGCGCAGCATACTGACCAGTATGTGAGCAGGTTGAGGCGGCCGGCAACGCCGCATCCGGCCGTCAGACGCATTTTTGAGACGGGGTCTACTCATATTGCTCCCGATACCTGCGCACCACGTAGAGCGCGACGATGTTCAATCCCAGCGTGACCACGAACAGCACCAGCCCGAGTGCGAACGCCGCGAGCGTCTTGGGGCTGTCGAATTCCTGGTCGCCGACCAGAAGCGTCACGATCTGGACCGTCACCGTGGTCACCGCCTTGAGCGGGTTGGCCGTCAGGTTGGCCGAGAGCCCGGCCGCCATGACCACGATCATGGTCTCGCCGATCGCGCGCGAGACCGCCAGCAGCACCCCGCCGGCGATCCCGGGAAGGGCGGCCGGGCAGGATGACCTGCCGATGGTCTCCGACCGCGTCGCCCCCAGGCTGTAGGCGCCGTCCCTCAGGGACTGCGGCACGGCGTTGATGAAGTCGTCGGAAAGCGACGAGACGAACGGGATGATCATGATGCCCATGACCGTCCCGGCGGCGAGCGCGCTCTCGGAGGCCACGCTCAGCCCCAGCAGGCTCCCCGCAGTCCCGCACGAACGGGGCGACCGTGAGCGCCGCGAAAAACCCGTAGACCACCGTCGGGATGCCCGCCAGCACCTCGATCAGCGGCTTGGCCACGGCCCGGAGGCGCTTGCCCGCGTATTCGGACAAGTATATGGCGGACATAAGCCCGATCGGCACGGCGACCGTCATGGCGATGGCGGAGATGAGCGCCGTCCCCATGAAAACAGGCACAGCCCCGAAGGCGCCCGACGAGCCCACCTGGTCCTGGCGGATGGCCATCTGCGGGCTCCAGTCGAGGCCGAAGAGGAACTCGACCGGCGAGACGGCCTTGAAAAAGCGCAGCGCCTCGTAGAGCACCGACAGGATGATGCCGATCGTCGTGAAGATCGCGATCGTCGAGCAGGCGACCAGCAACGCGGTCAGGATGGACTCCACGTGGTTGCGGGCCCGCAGCTCCACCCGGATGCGGCGCTGCACCAGCAGGCCGACGGCCAGCGCCGCCGCGATCGCGACCACCGCGAGCGCCGCGTGGCTGACCTGCCGCAGCGAGCGGTAGTGCTCCGCGGCCCGGGCCAGCGCCGGATCGGATGCCTCGGGCCGGACCGCGCCGCTTTCGATATTGCGGATGTCGTTGACGACCAGGTTGAGCCGGTCCGGCGGCTGGTTGCGGATCGCCTCGGGCAGCTCCCCGACCACGAGGTGGGTGATGATCTGGGGCTCCAGCGCCAGCCAGAGCGCGAGGATCAGCAGCGCGGGCAGCGCGCACCAGAGTGCCGCCAGCGCGCCGTGATATGACCGGCTTGGAGTGCAGCTTCAACCCCTGGCCCGGCCGGCCCGCAAGGGCAAAGGCCTTGCGGCGCGCGACGTGAAACGCACCCGTCGCGAGAACCAGAAGCACGATCATGAGCAGCAGAGGCGGCATCCGTCAATTCCTTTTCTTCCGGATGCGCAACGCTACAGCCTCATTGTTAGGTTCCCGTTAGGAGTTTGCTAGAAGCCATCTCAAAAATGCATCTGACACCCGATGGCGGCGTTGCCCGCCTCTGGAAAATGCTCACAACCTGGCACGGGTGCTGCGCGTTTTCATCGGCGGGCGCCTGGCCCTCGGGCGTGATCCGCGAGTTTTGAGATGGCTTCTAACCTTTCATTAACGGCTGCCGCGGCGCGGCATTTGACGCAGGCTTTCGGATTGACGGTCGCACGAGGTGGATATAGGCTCTGCCCATCGGCCCTATCCACCCGCTAACACAAAATTAACAATCCGCTCACACACGGCTAAGAATGCTGCCCGAATATTACTCCGGATCGACTGCCAAACCCCGGAAGGGTGGAATATGACCAAGCACTTTCATCGCGAGCTGGAAAATATCAAGAAGCGCGTCCTGACCCTGGGGTCGCTGGTCGAGGACCGGGTGCGGTCGGCCGTGAAGGCCCTGGAGGACATGAACGCGGCGGCGGCTGCAGACATCGTGCGGCTGGACTACGAGGTCGACGAGATGGAGGTCGAGATCGAGGAGGAGTGCCTGAAGGTGCTGGCGCTGCACCAGCCGGTCGCGGTCGACCTGCGCTTCATCGTCGCGGTGATCAAGATCAACAACGAGCTCGAGCGCATCGGCGACCAGGCGGTCAACATCGCCCAGCGCGTCGAGGTGATCGCTCGGCGGCCCAGGCCCCCGTTCACCTTCGACTATGCGGTCATGAGCGAGAAGGCCATCCGCATGCTCAAGATGAGCCTGGACGCCCTGGTGAACCTCGATGTGGACCTGGCCTACAAGGTCATCACCCTGGACGACGAGGTGGACCAGATCAAGAAAGACGCCTACGATAGGATCAAACAGGCCATTCAAGACCTGCCCGAGCGCGTCGGCTACTACATCAACCTGCTCCTGATCTCCCGCCATCTCGAGCGCATGGGGGACCACTCCACCAACATCGCCGAAGAGGTGATCTACCTGGTCGAAGGCGAAATTTTCCGCCACGCCCAGTATTGATCGCCGGGTGGACGATATGATCTACTGGATCTCTATCGCAATTGCCGTCGTGTGTGCTGTCGTATGCGTCTGGACCGGTCTCAGAAGAGACCTCTGATTGTCAGCCTCGGTTCCCCCGCCTCTGTCCGCCCCATACCGTTGTCGATCTCGATTGCAGATTCAAGAAATTCTCACCCGATTCTCATCGCCCGCTAACGTAGCGGACGCATCATGGGGAAAACCCACAAGGAGAAAAAATATGACGATCAAGTTTTTCAGAGGGGCCCGCGACATGTACAAGTTCGATCCGGAAACGTGCCAATCCTTCGTTTACCTGGGCGGGGCCTGGAGGGAGTTGAAGGCGCCGGAGCACATCGAGGAGATCCGCTACCGCACGGTCGAGCTCAGCCTGGCGGAAGCCGCGCGCCGCTTCGGCCTCCGGCAGCCTGTAAAATTGTCATGACAAAATCATAGGAACATACAAACAGCAAACAAAACATCCCGCCTCTTGCGGTGGGGACGTTTTATGACTGGCTTTGAGATTGTTCCACAACTTCGTAGCCGGCGCTCTTCCAGCCTTCGATTCCACCGTCCAAGATCGACACGTTCGAATATCCCAGCATGCTGAATTTCAATGCCTGACCGGCAGAGGTGGCCTGGCCGGGTCAGGCACAATAGAAAATGATCTCCTGGTCCTTTTTCAGCTCTGGCAACCTGGAATGAAACTCCGTGCGGGTGATGGCGCCCTTCAGCCACATCTTGCTGCAGGTTTCCATGTCCGGGTAGGCGCAGACCATGAGCGCCCCCCCCAGCCGGATGCGCCCGAGGGCATCGGTCGGCGAGATGCGAGTCGGTTCCATTATTAGACTCCGTGGTGGCGGGTTTTAAAGTTTCCGGAAAGGTAATCACACTCAGGCGCGCTGCCAACATCCTCGGCGGCCGAGCTGTGGCAGGGGCTGAAACGCCGGGCACGGCTTTCGGCTGCGTTCAAAACGAGACCCCCGTCAGATGCTTCAGAACCTGATAGACAAGCGGGACGAAAATGGCCGGCAGCATGTTGCCGATTTTGATTTTCTTGATTTCCAGCAGGCCGAGGCCGATCGCGACGATCAGGAGCCCGCCGACGGCGGACATCTGCGCGACCACCTCCGGCAGCAGGAAGGGCTTGATCAGGGATGCCCCAACCGTGATGAGCCCCTGGTAGACGAAAACCGAAACGGCCGAGAACAGGACCCCGACCCCGAGGGTCGAGGCGAAGAGCACCGAGCCGACCCCGTCTAAAATGGACTTGGCGAAGAGCGTCTGGTGGTTCCCGGAGAGCCCGCTTTCCATCGAACCGACAATGGCCATGGCCCCGACGCAGTAGAGCAGGCTCGTGGTGACGAACCCCTGCGAGATTCCCTCGCTGTCCCCGGAGAACTTCCGGCCCAGCCAGCCCCCGAGGCGCTCGAGCCAGGCCTCGATCCCGATCGCCTCGCCCGCCAGGCTGCCGAGCGCGAGGCTGGCGATGACGATCAGGATGTCGTCGGTCTTGAGGGCGGTCTTGACTCCGATCAGGATCACGGCCAGCCCGATGGCCTGCGTGATGATGGTGCTGAATCTCCGCGGGATCCCACCCCGGAAGAGCAGCCCGATCAGGCTGCCGGCGATGATGGCGCCGGTATTGACCACAGTTCCAAGCATGTTTTCGCATCCTTGATATGCCAAGCGATCGCGAGGCCGGCTGAAGCGAACGCAACCCCCTCACCCTGCCCTCCTCCCCGGTACCGGTGGAGAGGGGTGGAGAGAGGAAGCCCCTTGCATAGAATCAGAGCGCAGCGCAGGCAAACCGCCGCCCCGGGCAAAAGGCGGGCGTCACGGCCCGGAGTATTTCCCGTTGACGAAATTGCCTTCCTGCCGCCGCCCGTCCGGCGCGGTCATGACGCCACGGCCGGTCAGCTCGCCGTCCGCGAAGTCCCCCGTGTACACCCGGCCGTCGGGGTAGGCCATGGTGCCCTTGCCCGTGCGCTGGCCGCGGACGAAGTCGCCCTCGTACCGTCGCCCGGTCTGCCAGGTCATGGTCCCCTTGCCGTGGCGCAGGCCGCCATGGAAGTCGCCCTCGTAGACCCGGCCGTCCGGGTATTTCAGCGTGCCGCGGCCGTTGCGCTCGCGGAACTCCCAGGTGCCGGTGTAGACGCTGCCGTCCGGGTTGGTGTAGGTCCCCTGAAAGATCGCGTCGCGTTCGAAGCGGCCTTTCAGGGTTCGGCCGCCGGGCATGGCCATGACGCCCTCGCCGTCGCGCATCCCGTTCTTGAACTCGCCGACGTACTTGTGCCCGGTGGAATAGATCTTGGTGCCTTTCCCGTTGACGCAGTCCCCTTCGACGCACTGATCGGCGAATGCCGGGACCGTCAGCAGCGTGGCCCAGAGGGAGATCAAAACGACCTTCACAACCCGGGTTGTCATGACTTACCCCTTTCGCTGATTATTCCTTGCGGTTCCTGCTATCTGAATCTGCCGCCGCTTCCCTGACAAAGCCCTTCTATCCCTTTAATCTCGCCAGAGCAAGCGACGGGCCGGCACCCCGGACTCTGAAAATGCGAGCCAATTCGGACGAACCTGCCCGCCGAATTCGAAACGTCCCGCGTTTGTCGTAACGCTGCCAATGTGGTAAATCCCGCCCAGGGTTGAAAGGAGCGCTCACGCGCGGGCAACGCACCACCTTCTGTTCGTCTCGCTCCTGACGGCGTCCTCCCCCACCCTACGCTTGGGCGCCACGGGTTTGCCCAAGCGCGTTCGCAGGAGAACAAATTAATGAGAGCCAGTCGGTAATCTGGCCAGCTATAGGACCAAAGTCCTATAGCTCCTTTCAGCCGACTCCTATAAATCCCGCTTTGAACCGTCAACCACGAGCGCAACAGAAAGGGGACAGGAACGATGAAGAGGAAACACACAATCATTCTGGCGACGATAGCGATGGTCATACTCTTCGGGGCCGGTTTCGCCTTCTCTCAGGAGAAGGCCTCGGACAACATGCAGATTGTGATTGAGAAGGTTCGTGCCGACAAGAAGCTCCTGGTGGCCGAAAACATGCAGCTTACTGAACCCGAGGCCAAAGCATTTTGGCCTGTCTACAAGGCGTACCAGGATGAACTGTTCCTCCTGCGTACGCGCGCTGCGCATTTGATCAAAAGTTATTCGGATTCATACGAGGCCATGACAAACGAGCGCGCTAAGAAGCTCATGGACGAGTACATGACGATCGAATCTTCAGGGTCGAAGCTGCGGCAGTCTTATGTCCCGAAATTCAGAAAAGTTCTGCCTGAGGTAAAGGTGGTCCGGTACTACCAGATCGAGAACAAGATCCAGGCCGCCCTGATGTACGAGCTTGCCTCACAAATCCCTCTCATCAAGTTGAACAAATAACCATTGGAGAAATCCGAAATGAAACGCGTTGGTTTGCCGGTTGTTCTCGCTCTGGCTGCATTCGTAGCGGTTGCGCTCTCGCAGCCACCTACCGCTGTTGCAGCATCCGCTGAACAGATCGACCGCGATGCCAGGAAGGCTCTCGAGAATCTGTACGCGAAGTCCGAGTCCGCGAAGGCCATGAGCGCGAAGGCCGCGGCAGTCCTCGTCTTTCCCGGCATTGTGAAGGGTGGCTTCATTGTCGGCGGACAGTACGGGGAAGGCGCTTTGATAAAAAGCGGCAAAACGGTTGGTTTCTACAATACAATCGCCGCTTCCTATGGGTTGCAGGCTGGACTCCAAAAGTTCGGGTACGCGCTCTTCTTTATGACGGAAGACGCTCTCAAGTGGATTGACAAGAGCGACGGGTGGGAAATCGGGGTCGGTCCCACCATTGTCGTGGTCGACATGGGTGCTGCCGGTTCCCTGACGAGCACCACTGCCCAGTCGGACATCTATGCGTTCTTTTTCGACCAGAAGGGCCTCATGGCCGGGCTCGGCTTGCAGGGTACGAAAATAACCAAGCTCGATAAAGCGCTTCAGCAGGCATCGGCGAAAAAACCCGAAGCATTATAGCCATGCGTGCTATCAGTGGCGTTTGGAGGGCTGATGAATAGAAAGATTCGCACTAGAAGGCCTGCATGTAAATCTCCTTTGGTAGTTTGCGGAATGCTTTTGCTCCTTATTTGCACACACCCGACTGAAATCACATTGGCTCAAGAGAAGGGACCCACCCCGGTACTGATTACGGGGGTTTTAGTTGCTCCGCCCCTCTGCATAAAAACTGACGGCAATCAATGGGAGGGTTTCAGTGTAGAAATCTGGAAGGCAGTAGCCAAGGCCGTTGGGTTTTCCATCGAATTTCGCGAGTTCGCCGATATCGAAGCCATGCTGGAAGCCTTCCACAATAAGGAAATAGACGTCATTCCTTCCGTGATAGTCCAAGAGCGGTTTGAATCTGTCATGGATTACAGCCAGTCCTACTTGAAATCGGGATTGTCCATAGCGGTGCCGGCAGAAGGTTCAGAGCTTCGGTGGATACGTATTTTTGAAGGCTTGATGTCTGTGCACATTTTGAAAGCGATAGGATTCATGATGCTCGTATCCCTTGTGGCCGGGGTCATCGTCTGGGCGTTTGAAAAGCGTCGCAACAGTGAAATGTTTGGGGAAGGCACCATGAAGGGTATCGGGCACGGTATCTGGTGGGCAATGGTGACCATGACCACTGTGGGCTATGGGGACAAGTCTCCAAGAACTTTTGGCGGGCGACTCGTTGCACTGATTTGGATGATTTTTTCTCTCGTTTTCATCGCAAGTTTTACGGCCAACATCACGACCTCCCTTACGCTTGAGGACCTGAAAGGAAAAGTCCGCAGCTTCAACGACCTCTACAATGCACGGGTGGGGTCTTTAACCGGATCGGCAGGATCGGACTTTCTGGCCAAGCAAGGGATAGCTGTAATCCCCTTCAAAAATTTTCATGAAGGTTTGCTTGCGGTTGCGGAAAAAAGGATCGATGCCTTTGTCCAAGACGAACATGTTTTGAAATACCAGGCAAGAAAAAACTTTCCCGGCCGAGTGCAGGTTCTACCGGGCAACTATGACGAATATTTCGTGAGCATTGCCTTACAGGAAAGGAGTGCGCTGCGAAAACCGATTAACAAAGCGTTGCTGAAATTCATGACATCAGCAAATTGGACGGAGTTGGTGAATCGATATTCCAAATAGACCGTATGTGAGCAGGTTGAGGCGGCCGGCAACGCCGCATGCGGCCGTCAGATGCATTTTTGAGGTGGGTTCTTTCCCAGGTATGGGTTCCGTGGCGGCGTTCCGTATGCTATGCTTCAGCTCATGTCCCGGAAGAGAGCACATGTATTTGCGGCCGGTCTGCTGCTGGCGCTCATAGCCTTCGTCTCTCCTCCTGTTCTGTCGGCTGCCGGCGCGTCCAAGCGTGTGCTGCTGCTCGACTCCTATGGCCGCAATGTCGCCCCCGTCGGCACCGTCATTTCGAGCTTCCGGACGGAGTTGTCTTCCAGGTCGCCCGAGCCGATAGACTTGCACGAAGTCTCCCTGGAAATGGCCCGCTTCTCCCAGCCCGAGCACGAAGGTCCGTTTCTCAACTTCCTGAGCGAGCGGTTCTCCCATCACCAGCCTGACCTTGTGGTCGCTATCGGGGGGCCGGCATTTACCTTCGTGGTGCGGCATCGCGACCTCTTTCCGGGTATCCCCATGGTGTTAGCAGGCGCGGCGGAACAGATCCTGCGGTCCGGAGCCGTTCCGGAGAATGCGTTTGTGGTTCCCATGACGGTCGACCTGAAGGGAACGATCGAAGATATTCTCAGGACCCTGCCCGGCACGACCGACATCGAAGTGGTGCTCGGCACGTCCCCCATCGAGGCCTTCTGGCTGAAAGAGCTCGAAGAGGTTTTTGCAGCCGTTTCCCGCCCCGTCAAACCCACTTTCCTGAATCAGTTCTCTTTCAATGAGTTGCGCAGCCATCTATCCCATCTGCCCCCCAATTCCGCGGTATTCTACGGCATGCTGTTGGTGGACGGCGCAGGCGCACCGAGTGACCCCGGCGAAGCCCTCAAGATCCTATCCGAAAGCGCCAATTCTCCCATCTTTGCCGTCAATGAGAGTTACTTCGGACTCGGCATCGTCGGCGGGAGACTTTCGCCGGAGCGCGCGGCCGGAGCGCAGGCGGCGGAGATGGCGCTGCTCATCCTGAACGGCGAACCACCGGCCGCCATCCCGGCGCTCTCCCCGCTGCCCGCCCTTCCGGTCTACGACTGGCGAGCTCTGCAGCGGTGGGGCATCCCGACGGATCGGCTGCCGCAAGGCAGCGTGGTCCGGTTCCGGCAGCCCACGCTCTGGGAAAGCTACCGGTCCTACATCGCCCTCGGGGCGGCGGCGCTGATCGTGCAGGGCGGCCTGATCGCCGGCCTGCTGATCCAGGGGCGCCGGCGCGCGCGGGCCGAGCGCAGCCTGCAGCAGAGCGAGCACCGGCTGCGCCTGATCACCAACTCCCTGCCGGCGCTGATCGCCTACGTCGATTCCGAACAACGCTACGGATTCGCCAACTCGGCCTACTCCAAGTGGTTCGGACTCGACCCCGGGAAGGTCGTCGGACGGAAGATACTCGAGGTGGTCGGAGAGCCCTTCTACTGCAGCGTCCGATCCCACGTGGCGCGCGTGCTGGCCGGCGAGCACGTCCAGTTCACTCAGGACACCACGCTGCCGAACGGTAGCCGCATCTCCATCGAGGCCCTTTACGTGCCCGACAGGGGCGAACGGGGCTCGGTGCTCGGGTTCTACGCCATGGTGATGGACGTCACCGAACGCAACCGCCCAGCAGGAGTCCCGGCGCCTGCAGGACGAGTTGCTGCACGCCAGCCGCATCACCACGACCGGCGAGCTGGCCGGGACGCTGGCGCACGAGATCAACCAGCCGTTGGCGGCGATCATGAGCAACGCCCAGGCGGCCCGGCGCTTCCTGGACGCGCCGACTCCCGACTTGGAGGAGGTGCGCGAGATCCTGCAGGATATCGTGGCCGAGGACGCCCGCGCCGGCGAGGTGATCAACCGCCTGCGCGCCTTTCTGAGAAAGGCCAAGCCGGAGGTCGAACCCGTGGACCTCAACGCCGTATTCAGCGAGGTGGCCGGATTCGTGCGCAGCGATGGCGTGGTGCGCGACGCCACCCTGTCGCTCGAGCTCGACCCGGCGCTGCCCAGGGTCATCGGCGACCGCATCCAGCTCCAACAGGTCGCGCTGAACCTCGTGCTGAACGCCTTCGACGCCGTGAACGCGCAGCCGCGTGGAAAGCGCCGGATCCTGCTTCGGACCGGTCGCGAGGACGGACTGGTCCAGGCGGCCGTGACGGACAGCGGGAAAGGGATCCCCGCAGAGGAGTTCGAAACGGTCTTCAAGCCCTTTTTCACCACCAAACCCCAGGGGCTGGGTTTGGGCCTGTCCATCAGCCGCTCGATCATCGCCCGCCACCAGGGGCGCATCTGGGCCGAAAGCCTCCCCGACGGGGGGGCGTGCTTCCGCTTGTGCCTGCCCGCTGCCCCGGAGACCCACACCGTGGGAGGACCATGACGGAGCTGCCACCGACCGTCTTCGTCGTCGACGACGACGCCGCCGTGCGCAAGGGGCTGGTGCGCCTCTTGAAATCCGCCGGCTACCACGCGCAGCCTTTCGCATCGGCGGACGAGTTCCTGGCCGGCTGGCAGAAGAATCCCGCACCGGGCTGCGTGCTGCTGGACCTCATGCTGCCCGGGATGGACGGGCTCCAGCTCCAGCGGGCGCTTCAGGGTTCGCCGCACACGATCCCCATCATCTTCATCACCGGCCATGGCGACATCCCGGCGAGCGTGCGCGCCATGAAGGCCGGCGCCATTGATTTCCTGACCAAACCGTTCCGGGACGACGACCTGCTGCGGGCCGTCGACGACGCTATCCGGCGCGACGCCCGGCACCGCGCCGAGCAGGCCGAACGGGAAACCGTCCTGGCGCGCTTCGCGGCGCTGACCCCGCGCGAGCGCGAAGTGATGACGCTGGTCGTGCGCGGCCTGCCGAACAAGCGCATCGGCACCGAGCTCGGCGCCAGCGAGAAGACCGTCAAGATCCACCGTGGCCGCGTGATGGAAAAGATGCAGGTCAGCTCATTGGCCGAGTTGGTCCGGGTCGCCCAGAAAATCACCTCCGCCCCGCCTGATATAGGACCAAGGTCCTATGTTCTGCCGGCGCCCGGGCGGGTAAAATAGCCTCGCCGGGGTAGCCCGCTTTGGCTGCTGCACCCCGGTATCCGCCCCGGCTCCTGTTGACATCCGCCGGGCCAAGCATAGCAGTACGCGGGTGTTCTTCGACCCCCGCTTGGGTCTCACCGCGAACCTCATCTAACGTCTCGAACGAAAGGCGGTGATGGTATGACGGCTGAACGCACTCGGCTGGAAGAGGATCGAACGAAAACGTCCGCGTGGAAGAAGTGGGGGCCCTACCTCAGCGAGCGGCAATGGGGCACGGTGCGCGAGGATTACAGCGAAGAACGGCGACGCCTGGAACTACTTCACCCACGACCAGGCCCGCTCGCGGGCCTACCGCTGGGGCGAGGACGGCCTGGCCGGGATCTCCGACGACAAGCAGCGGCTCTGCTTCGCCCTCGCGCTGTGGAACGGCAAGGACCCCATCCTCAAGGAGCGCCTCTTCGGGCTCACCAACAGCGAGGGCAACCACGGCGAGGACGTCAAGGAGTACTACTTCTACCTCGACAGCACGCCGACCCACTCGTACATGAAGTACCTCTACAAGTATCCGCAGGCGGCCTATCCCTACGCCGACCTGGTGGAGACGAACCGGCGGCGCACCCGCGACGAGATGGAGTACGAGCTGCTCGACACGGGCGTCTTCGAGGAGGACCGCTACTTCGACGTCTTCGTGGAATACGCCAAGGCCGGCCCGGAGGACATCCTGATCCAGATCACCGCGGCCAACCGGGGGCCGGAGGCGGCCGAGCTGCACGTCCTGCCGACCCTCTGGTTCCGCAACGACTGGGCGTCGTGGATCGCCAGACCCGCCGAGAAGCCGATGCTCAAGCAGGTCGAGGGGCCGGCAGGCACCAGCGCGATTGCGGCGACGCATCCCGTACTGGGCGACGTACTGCCTGTACTGCGAAGGCGATGCGCCGCTGCTCTTCACCGAGAACGAAACCAACCACGCCCGGCTCGGCCTCGACTACCCGAACGCGGGCCCGTACGTCAAGGACGGCATCAACGACTACGTGGTCCAGGGCCGCCAGGACGCGGTGAACCCCGAGCGGCTCGGCACCAAGGCCGCGGCGCACTACCGGCTGAAGGTCGGCCCCGGCCAGTCGGCGACGGTGCGGCTGCGCCTCACCGGCCAGCCCCGCGCCGGCAAGGACAAGCCAGCGACCCCTTCGGGCCGGGCTTCGACGAGACCTTGGCCGCGCGGCTGCGGGAGGCGGACGAGTTCTACCGCTCCGTGACCCCGCCCTCGGTCTCCCCGGACGCAGCCAACGTGATGCGCCAGGCCCTCGCCGGCATGCTCTGGTCCAAGCAGTATTATTACTTCGACGCCGACACGTGGCTGGAGGAACACCGCGCCCACCCCCTCCATCACGGCAGCCGCGACTTCCGGAACCGGGAGTGGTTCCACATGGTCAACGACGACATCATCTCGATGCCCGACAAGTGGGAGTACCCCTGGTACGCGGCCTGGGACCTCGCCTTCCACACGCTGCCGCTCTCGATCGTGGACCCCGACTTCGCCAAGGAGCAGATGGACCTGATGCTCCGCGGGCTCTACCTGCACCCCAGCGGCCAGCTCCCCGCCTACGAATGGAACTTCAGCGACGTGAACCCGCCGGTGCACGCCTGGGCGACCCTGTTCCTGCACCGCACCGAGCAGGCCCTGCGCGGCGAGGCGGACGTCGATTTCCTCAAGTCGGCCTTCAACAAGCTCCTGCTGAACTTCACCTGGTGGGTGAACCGCAAGGACCGCTTCGGCAAGAACGTGTTCGAGGGCGGCTTTCTCGGCCTCGACAACATCGGCGTCTTCGACCGCAGCGCCCCGCTGCCGACGGGAGGCTACCTGGAGCAGGCGGACGGCACGGCCTGGATGGCGCTCTTCACGCAGAACATGCTCGAGCTCGCCGTCGAGCTCGCCGGCCACGACCGCACCTACGAGGACATGGTCTTCAAGTTCGTCGAGCACTTCCTCTATATCGCCGCGGCCATGAACAAGTCCGGGCCGGACGGCATGTGGGACGAGGAGGACGGCTTCTACTACGACCTGCTGCGGCTCCCCGACGGCAGCGCGCACGCGGCTCAAGGTGCGCTCGATGGTGGGGCTGCTGCCGCTGTGCGCCACGACGGTGATCGAGAAGTGGCAGCGCGAGCGCGTTCCGCAGGCAACGGCCGCGCTTCTGGCGCGCGTGCGCCAGATGCCGGAGCTCCTGGAGTCCATCCACCCCACGGGTCCCGGTCACCTGGGGGTGGCCGAGCGGGGCATCTTCGCCCTGGTCAACCCGGAGCGGCTGCGCCGGATCCTCTCCAAGATGCTGGACGAGAACGAGTTCCTGAGCCCCTACGGCATCCGCTCGCTCTCCAAGTTCCACGAGCGGCACCCGTACGTCTTCCACGCGGGCGGCCAGGAGTACCGGGTGGACTACCTGCCGGCCGAATCGAACACCGGCATGTTCGGCGGCAACTCCAACTGGCGGGGTCCGGTCTGGATGCCGGTCAACGCCCTGACTCATCCGGGCGCTCCTGAACTTCTACCTGTACTACGGCGACAACTTCAAGATCGAATGCCCGACCGGTTCAGGCAAGATGATGAACCTCTTCGAGGTGGCCAAGGAGATCTGCGGACCGGCTCACCCGCATCTTCCTGCGGGACGAGCACGGCCGGCGGCCGGTCTACGGCGGAACGGAGAAGTTCCAGACCGACCCGCACTGGCGCGACCACATCCTGTTCTACGAGTACTTCCACGGGGACAACGGCGCGGGGCTGGGTGCGAGCCACCAGACGGGATGGACCGGGCTGGTGGCCAAGCTGATCCAGCTCTTCGGATTGCTCGATGCGAAGAAGATGCTCGAGGCCGGCAAGGCCGCGGCCTTCATCCGCGGAAAGCCGGAACGCATGAGGTCAAAAAATGAACCCGTGGCCGAAACATCCGGTGATTTATGAGATCAACACGTGGGTGTGGCTGGGCGAGCTGAGCCGGAAACACGGAAGACCCGTCACGCTGGCGGACGTGCCTGCCGGGGAATGGGACGAGCTGTCCTCGTTCGGCGCGGATGCGGTCTGGTTCATGGGCGTCTGGGATCGGAGCCCCGCGGGCATCGCCATCGCCAACCGGAACACGGGGCTCTTCTCGAGACTTCCAACGGGCGCTGCCCGATTTTCGGCCCGAAGACAACGTGGGGTCTCCCTATTGTGTGCGGCAGTACGTGGTCGACGGACACCTGGGAGGCCGGGAAGGCCTGGCCGCTGCCCGCAGAGAGCTCGCTCGGCGGGGGCTCAAGCTCATCCTCGATTTTGTCCCCAACCACGTGGCCCCCGACCACCCATGGGTCATCGATCATCCGGAATACCTCGTTCAGGGGAACGCCGACGATGCGGGCAGCGACCCGGCGTCCTTCGTCGCGGTGGGCGGAAAGGTGTTCGCCTGCGGCCGGGACCCCTTCTTCCCTGCATGGCCGGACGTGCTGCAGCTCAATGCCTTTCAGCCCGGGCTCCGCCAGGCGGTGATCGAGACCCTGGCGGATATCGCCGGCCAGAGCGATGGCGTGCGCTGCGACATGGCCATGCTGCTGCTGAACTCGATTTTCGAACGCACCTGGGGCCACCGCGCGGGTCAACGGCCGGCAACGGAGTACTGGGTCGACGTGATTTCCGCCATCAAGAGAGCGCATCCGGATTTTCTCTTCATGGCCGAGGCGTATTGGGACCTCGAGTGGGAGCTCCAGCAGCAGGGGTTCGACTACTGCTACGACAAGCGCCTGTACGACCGCCTGGAGCACGATTCCGCGGAGAACGTGCGGCTGCATCTCTGCGCCGACCTCGCCTACCAGGAGAAACTGGTCCGGTTCATCGAAAACCACGACGAGCCCCGCGCCGCAGCCTCGGCTTTCTCCCCGGAGAAGGAGCGGGCGGCGGCAGTGACCATCGCCACCCTTCCGGGGGCAAGACTCTTCCATGAAGGGCAGTTCGAGGGAAGGAAGGTCAGGCTCCCGGTCTTCCTCGGCCGCCGTCCGGTCGAGCCCGTCGACCCTGACCTCCAGACATTCTACCGCACGCTTCTGAAAGCCGCCGGCTCTGAAGCGCATGCAGGAATGGCAGCTGGCGGCTCTGTGAGCGAACCGGCTGGCCGGATAATGCCAGTTACCGGAACCTCGTTGCCTGGTGCTGGCGCAGCGCCGGGGAGCATGCGTCTCATCGTGGTCAATCTCTCCGACTCGGGTGCACAGGGGCAGGTGCGGCTGCCCTGGGATGACCTCAGGGGCAAGTCATGGCAGATGGCCGACCTCTTTACCGGTCAAACGTACGCGCGCAGTGGCGACGAGATGTGCAACCCGGGGCTTTACGTGGACCTTCCTCCCTGGGGATACCACATCCTGACCCGTTGGCTGCCGATGCCGTGACGCCGTCACGATGGCGGACCGGCGTCCGCACGATGATCGTCTGCATTCGACCGAAAGGAGCAGCATGACCGAGCGAGGCTGGCACAAGCTGCTGACGGATGTCCCGCGCTATGGGAAGGCGAACCCCTACCGCATCCCGGCGTATTCCGAGATGATGCCGGCGCCGCTGATCGGGTGGCGGCCGTATGGGGCCGACCACCCGTTCCCCGGCCGGCCGAATAGCCCTCACGCCTGGCAGGTGAGCGAGCGGGAACAGGTCTTTGAACTGGGCCCGGGGCTGCAGCACATCGCCGGGCAGGTTCTGAACGCTCTGCAACGCCTCGACCGGGAACAGTCGGCCCAGGGCGTCAACCGCGACATCCTCGCGCCAACCTCTACTGGCCGGAGGAGCTGGCCGGGCTGCCGGGCGCCGTCCCGCACGAACGCTACGTGACGTTCATGCCGCTCGCTTTTTCGAAAACGCAGGACGACAAGGGGCGCGTGCGCTGGACCTTCTTCGGGGGCAGCGAGCAGGGCCCCGACCGGGCTTTCTGGAAGAGTTTTTACAGCGCCCCGGGCCGGGAACGGCGGCCGGAACATGCCGTCGACTTCGTCCGCCGACTGTTGCAGGACGCCTACGGCGAAACGCCCGAGCGCCTGACCGACTTGCGCCAGGCCGGCTTCCGGATCCTGCCCGGCTCGGGAGAGTCGGCCTGCAGGCTCTGGCGGCAGGGCCCTCTGCCGAGCTGGACCGCACCGTTTCTCTTCCGGGAAGGGGAACGCCTGAGCGGGGTCAACTACCTGCTCACCTTTCGCCCGTTCGGGTCTCTGCCGAAGGCCGTGCGCAAAGCGTATCTGGAGGGGCGGCTCCACCTGCTGCCCTTTCCGGGCAGCCTGATCTTCTGGGGCGCCCCGCGGTTCCTGAAGCTGCAGTCCGAATTCCCGCAGGCCATGCAGATCCCGCTGCTCAACGTGTGCGAGCGTCGCGAGCAGCTGCGCGGGCTGCGCATCCTGCAGTCGGGCTGGCTGCATGAACCCCGTCCGGGCCAGCCCGATGCGGAAGGGGGGCGGCCAAGCTCCGCAACACGTACCGGCGCACCCACCGCTGGGAGCGCGTGGAACGCTTCGAGGACGATCTGGCCCTGGTCGGCGACGACATCCGCCTGTCGCACGTTCTGTTCAGCTCCGACCCGGCTGTCGTCGGCCTTTACGGCAAGCCGATGGCGCGGAATTCCCAGATCTGGACCGATCGGTACGCGCTGCTGCTGGACGGGCCGCGCGCCGGTCGGGACGAGCTGAGAAACGCCGCCCGGGCGCTGCGGGAAGGCGGCCTCTTCGGCTACCGCTTCTATTACCCGCCCATGCGGGTCGGCAAGCACGAGGTCTTCTGGCACCTGCCCATGGTGGCCTTCGTCGACCCCGGCACGGGCAAACCCCGGCTGCTGGATGACGCACCGCTCGGGTACATGACCGCCCGGGATGCCCATGCGCCCGACCCGGGGCCGCCCGTCGAGCTGTGGCCCGAACTTCTGCGGCGGCCCGAATACATCGCAACCATGCGCGGCTACAAGAAGGCGTACGGGCATCGCGACCACCAGATCGCACTGAATGCGCACAAACTCATGGAGGTCTGGAATTTTTTGGGGCAGCGGACTGCTGCCCTGGGATGCCGCCCGGCACATCGTGGTAATCAAGAAGGACCAGACCTTGGAGCAGTGGCTGAATCAGGTTGCCGACTGGAACAGCCCGACGTCCTACGGCTTCCTGCTGTATCACACCCTGCGGCAGCTCATCGCACCGCGGAACGACCCGGCCCTGGACCCGCTGCCGGAGCCCATCACCTACCGTTACACGGCCAACCGCGCTTTTGAAGTCGCCTATTGGGAAACCATCGCCCGGCTGGCAACCGGAAGCTTCGTCAACAAGGACAACGCGGATTGCGTGCGCGACCCGGCAACGGAGGCGCTCCTGCAACACCAGAAGCGCGATCTGGATGCGTTGGGCGACTGGCTGCTGGCGCACTACCGGAAGCTCATCGCCCGGCAGGGCATGCAGGGCAAGGCCATTGCGGGCGAGCTCCCCTTCCGCTGGCAGACCGATTTCGATTTCCCCTGGATGGACGGCTGGCTGGCCAACCAGACGGGGAAGGTTCGTGAACGCAATCTGCTGGTCGTTATCCCCGGAAAGGATCGCTCCCGCGCGGTGGTCATGGCCGACCACTATGACACCGCCTACATGGAAGACCTCTACTACAAAGAGAAGCGGCGGGAAGCTGGCACGCGTGGCCGCGGCCGGTGCGGACGACAATCACTCCGCGACAGCCGCGCTCATGCTGGCCGCGCCCGTCTTTCTGAAGCTCAGCCGGGCCGGCAAGCTCAACTGCGACGTCTGGCTCATGCACCTCACGGGCGAGGAGTTCCCATCGGACTGCATGGGCGCCCGCCATTTTGCGCAGTCGCTGGTGGAGGGCTCCCTCAAGCTGCATGTCGCCGGGCAGAAACCGCGCGACCTCTCGCAGGTCGCGATCAAGGGGGTCTACGTTCTCGACATGATCGCCCACAACCGGGACCATGACCGCGACGTCTTCCAGATCTCGCCCGGGCTCAGCCGCGCAATCGGTGTGGCTGGCGTACCAGGCGCACCTGGCCAATATGAGCTGGAACGCGCGGGCCAAAGGCTGGAACCGCCAGCCCGAACGCCGCCGGCGGGACAGAGGCGTTCGCAGCCGTGACGGCGTCCGCATCCCGGATATCGCCCGGCACCCTCTGCTGCGCGGTGAAATCCGCCTGCCGCGCGACATGCGCAGCTCGCTGTTCAACACCGACGGCCAGATCTTTTCCGACGCCGGGATCCCGGTGGTGCTGTTCATGGAAAATTACGACATCAATCGAGTCGGGTACCACGACACCCACGACACCATGACGAATATCGACCTGGACTACGGGGCCGCCGTAGCTGCGATCGCCATCGAGTCAGTGGCCAGGGCCGCCCAGGCCGACCCGATCCCATCGTAAGTCCGAAACTGCAGGCAGATGAACGGGGGCCGCTCGGAGCGGCCAGGGGTGGGAGAGTCTTTCGGGCTCGACCATCGCGGCTGGAAAGCCGCTCCCACAACAAAATCGGGCGGCAACACAATCCAACTTCTTTGAAAGGATAGCCTGGTCTTTTTTGGGCGGGCGCAGGGGGGAATCCGGCATGATAGACGCAGCAAAATACGACACGACCGCAACCCTTAGAAACGGAATGAAAGTGAAAGTCCGTTCGATCCGGCCCGACGACAAGGAGCGCCTGGTCACGGCCTTCAAGAACCTCGATCCCGAATCGATCTACACGCGCTTCTTCTATCAAAAGAAAATGCTGTCTGAGGCAGAGCTCAAATCGGCCACCGAGCTCGATTTCGAAAAGGCGGTCGCCTTAGTGGTCACAACCGCAGACGGAGAGCAGGAAACCATCATCGGGGCGGGCCGCTACGCCGTCATCGAAGAGACCGGCCAGCCGCGCAGCGCGGAGGTGGCGTTTACGGTCGAGGAGGACTTCCACCGTCAAGGGATTGCCCGCATCCTGCTGCAGCACCTGGCATCCATCGCCCGGGCAAAAGGCCTGTCCTGCTTTGTGGCGGAGGTCCTCTCGGAGAACAACGGTATGCTCACCGTTTTTTCACGGAGCGGGCTTCCCATGCAGACGCAGCATGGCGGCGACGCCGTGCATGTGACGCTGTCGCTGACGGGGGATAGGCTCTGACCCTGGCTGGATAGGTGAACCGGCACAACCAGCGAGGTAGGCCCATGCTGATATTTTTCGCTTCCGTGGGGTTGTTTGCCCACGTCGACTAATCAGGAGGCTTGTCATGGCGAAGGCTAAGCATCGGGGGGCTGCTTCTTCCGCAAAGACCGCGCACGAGCCGACGCGCACCGGGCTGAGCCCGGACACCCTCGCCCGCGCGCTCAGGGACAACCTCTATTACGCCCAGGGTAGAATGCCGGAGGTGGCAACGCCGCAAGACTGGTATGCGGCCCTGGCCTACACCGTGCGCGACCGCCTGCTTCAGCGCTGGAATAAAACCGTCCACACGTTGATGAAACGGGACACCCGGGTGGTCAGCTACCTTTCGGCCGAATTCCTCATGGGCCCCCACCTCGGCAACGCGCTCATCAATCTGGGAATCGTCGCGGAGACCCGTCAGGCGGTGGCCCAGCTTGGGCTCGACCTGAACGAGCTCCTCGAACAGGAAGAGGAGCCGGGCCTGGGTAACGGCGGCCTCGGGAGGCTGGCGGCCTGCTTTTTAGATTCCTTGGCGACACTGGAAGTCCCCGCCATCGGCTACGGCATCCGCTACGAGTTCGGCATGTTCGACCAGGTGATTCGCAACGGCTACCAAGTGGAGGTCACCGACAAGTGGCTGCGGTACGGCAACCCCTGGGAGCTGGCACGACCCGAAATCGCCTACGATATCGGACTCGAAGGGCATACCGAAACGCACTACGACCCCAGCGGGCGTTACCGGGTGCGCTGGGTTCCCGGACGGTTGGTCAAGGGCGTGGCATACGATACTCCCGTTTTAGGCTACCGCGTGAACACCACCAACCTCCTGCGACTGTGGAAGGCGGAGGCAGCCGAGTCCTTCGACTTCGAGGCATTCAACGTGGGCGACTACTTCGGGGCCGTGGACGAAAAGATCAGCTCGGAGACCATCACCAAGGTCCTCTACCCCAACGACGAACCCTACCAGGGAAAACGGCTGCGTCTCGCCCAGCAGTACTTCTTCGTAACCTGTTCGCTGCAGGACATGATCCGCATCCACCTTCTTTCCGGAAGCAGCCTGGATGCGTTTGCCGGCGCATGGGCCGTACAGCTCAACGACACCCATCCCTCCATCGCCGTGGCGGAGCTCATGCGGCTGCTCGTGGACGAGCACCTCATGGAGTGGGAGCGCGCCTGGGAGATCACCCGGAGCACCTGCGCCTACACCAACCACACCCTCCTCCCCGAAGCTCTGGAAAAGTGGCCGCTGCCGCTCTTCGGGCGCGTCTTGCCCAGGCACCTTGAGATCATCTACGAGATCAACCGGCGCTTTCTGGACGAGGTCCGAGTGCGCTTTCCTGGAGACGATCAGCGCATAGCGCGCCTTTCCATCATCGACGAGAGCGATGAAAAGCATGTGCGCATGGCGCATTTGGCCAGCGTCGGCAGCCATGCCATCAACGGCGTTGCTGCGCTGCACTCCGATCTCCTGAAGCAGACCGTGCTCCGCGATTTCTTTGAGCTGGAGCCCGAAAAATTCCACAACGTCACCAACGGGGTCACGCCCAGGCGCTGGATGGTGCTCAGCAACCCGCGGCTATCGGCTCTGATCACCGGCAAACTCGGGGGGACCTGGGTCAGCAACATGGAAAGGGATTTGCCGCGGCTGGAGCAATGGGCCGACGATTCGGCATTCCAGCAGGAGTGGCGGCAGGTCAAACAGGCCAACAAGGCCGATCTCGGCGTCCTGATCCAGGCACGGACGGGGGTCGCCGTCGACCCGGACACCCTCTTCGACATCCAGGTGAAACGGCTGCACGAGTACAAGCGGCAGCACCTGAACGTGCTGCACATCGTCACTCTCTACAACCGCCTGAAAAAGGACCCGGGCAGCGACATCACGCCACGCACGTTCATCTTCGGGGGCAAGGCCGCTCCCGGTTACTTCATGGCGAAGCTCATCATCAAGCTCATCACCTCCGTGGCGGAGGTGGTCAACAACGACCCGGACGTGGCCGGACGTCTCAAGGTGGTCTTCTTCCCCGATTTCAACGTAAAGAACGCCCGGCACATCTATCCGGCGGCGGACCTTTCCGAGCAGATCTCCACCGCGGGCAAGGAGGCTTCGGGCACGGGGAACATGAAGTTTACCATGAACGGGGCCCTCACCATCGGGACCCTGGACGGGGCGAACGTTGAGATCCTCGAGGAGGTGGGCGCGGCAAATTTTTTCCTCTTCGGCCTTACGGTAGAGGAGGTGGTGCAGTTGAAGGCCCGGGGCTACAACCCCAGGGGCGCCTACGAGTCCAACGCCGAACTCCGCGAAGCGCTCGACCGCATCGCTTCCGGGCATTTCTCACGGGGAGATGGGAGCCTCTTCAAACCGCTGGTGGACTCTCTGCTCCATAGAGACGAATACCTGCTGTTGGCCGACTATGCGTCCTACCTGGACTGCCAGGACCGGGTGAGCAAGGCCTTTCGCGACCAACAGCTTTGGACTCGGGCGTCGATTCTGAACACGGCCCGCTCGGGGAAATTTTCCTCGGATCGCTCCATCCGGGATTACTGTCGAGAGATCTGGAAAGCGAAGCCCGTGAAGGTGGAGCTTAGTTAGCTGAAAACAGCACCCACGTTCCGGATCAAACTGAATTGGAGGCATCGAGGAGGTGGCATTTTCGATCGAGGAAGACTACCACCGTCAAGGGATGGCCCGCATCCTGCTGCAGCACCTGGCTTCCATCGCCCGGGCAAAAGGCCTGTCCTGCTTTGTGGCGGAGGTCCTCTCGGAGAACTCCGGCATGCTCGCCGTTTTTGCCCGCAGCGGGCTTCCCGTGAAAACACAGCATGGCGGCGACGCCGTGCATGTGACGCTGTCGCTGACGGGGGGATAAGTCCTGACCTCGGCCGTCTTCGTTCATAGGACCAAGGTCTTATATCCTTCCTCCGCTCAGGCTGTTAGATTGCACCCCGTCTGTAAAGGAGTCCACGGCGGATGCCGCGCGTATTAATCGTCTCGAAATAGCACCGTCATGCCGGACATGATCCGGCGTCCAGAACGGTTTGAATTCGCTGGATTCCGGCTAAACGCATGCCGGAATGACAACGTTAAAGACGATTATGAGACCGTTAATAAAGCGGGTGATACCGCGGCGCGGCGCAGCGGGGATATGTCTTCACCTGCTGCTCTCAGGAGCCGCCAGCACGAGGGCAAAACCGATTGGCGAACCTTCCCCCCATGATTTGCGTCGTCGACGACGATCCCGCGGTGGTACGCGCGCTGAAGCGCCTGCTGCATTCCTGGGGCATGCAGGTGCGCACGTTCACGTCCGGGGCCGATTTCCTGGCGGCGCTCGACGCCTCGCCGGACGCGGATTGTTCCGTGATCGACGTGCAGATGCCGGGGATGACCGGCCTGGAGGTGCTGGATCGCATGAACGCCGCCGGGCTGAACCTGCCGGTGGTCTTCATGACCGCGCACGACACCGAGGGAGCGGAGGAACTGGCCATGCGGGCCGGGGCTGCCGGGTTCCTGCGCAAACCCTTCGCAGACGAGGCGCTGGTCGGGTTGATCCGGATGGCGATACAACGCCGGGAGCATGCCGCGCCGCAGGTGCAGTGAGGTGGGAGCCTGTCGGACGGCTGGCATCCGTGCGGGGGCCGGCTTCTTTTCACGCTGAGGGGAAAGAACTCGGAATAATCGGAATAAATAGAATTGATCACGAGCGCGAATCCCGGTACAATCTGCCCGTTTTTCAAACATAAATTCGACCGTCCGATCATAAAAGGGGGGTAACGTGAAGGGTAAGTCCATTATTATCCTGGCAGTTCTGATTGCGGCCTTCGGCCTGGCGGGATGCCAGGAGGAGAAGAAAGCCGTCGCACCGCCACCGCCTCCCGAAGTCGAAGTGGCCGAGGTCGTGCAGAAGGACGTCCCGCTCTACCAGGAGTGGGTGGCCTCGATGGACGGCCTGGTGAATGCCACCATTCTCGCCCAGGTGCAGGGCTACCTGATCAAGCAGAACTACAAGGAAGGCGACCACATCAAGAAGGGCGCGCTGCTGTTCGAGATCGACCCGCGGCCGTTCCAGGCGACGGTCGACGAGGCACGCGCGGCGCTCGCCAAGCAGCAGGCCGTGCTGCAGACGGCGCAGTTGAATCTGAAGCGCATCCTGCCGCTGGCGGCGGCCAACGCGGTCAGCCAGCGCGATAAAGACAACGCCGTCGGCTCCGTGCAGAGCGCCGAGGCCCAGGTGCTGGCCTCCCAGGCGCAGGTGCGCAAGGCCGAGCTCGACCTCGGCTTCACGAAGATCGCATCCCCCATCGACGGCATCGCCGGCGCGGCCAAGGCCCAGATGGGCGATCTCGTGGGCACTCCCCAGGCCCGCGAATTGACCACGGTGTCCACGGTCAACCCCATCAAGGTCTACGTCCCCATCAGCGAGCGCGAGTACCTCCAGGCGGTCGAACGGTCCAAGCCGGATGCAAAGGCGGGGACCGGGAAGATGGACTTCGACCTCATCATGGCCGACGGGACCACCTGGCCGCAGAAGGGCACCTTTGCCTACGCCGACCGCCAGGTCGACCCTCAGACCGGCACGATCAAGGTGGCCATCCTCTTCCCCAACCCCGCGAACCTGCTGCGGCCGGGGCAGTACGCCAAGGTCCGGGCGCTGTTGGGGACAGAGAAGGGCGCGCTGCTGGTGCCGCAGCGGGCCGTGGGCGAGCTGCAGGGGCGCTACCAGGTGGCGGTCCTCGAGGCCGACAACACGGTGCGCATCCGCGGGGTCACGGCCGGCGAACGCATCGACAACCTCTGGGTCATCCGCGAAGGGTTGAAGCCGGGGGACCGCGTCGTCGCCGAGGGGACGCAGAAGGTCGGCAACGGCGCCAAGGTGACGCCCAAGCCCTATGCGCCCAAGCCATAGATGCCGGCGGGGATGAACTTCTATAAAAGTTGATTGGCGTTGCACCCGTGTTTTTTGTGGGAGCGGCTTTCCAGCCGCGATCATCACGGCCCCAGACGCCGATTTTCAAAAGCGTACTACTAAGTCCCCCTCACCCTGCCCTCTCCCCCGGAATCGGAGGGAGAGGGTTAGGTTGAGGGAGCGCGGTCAGTCCATACTATTTCGAAAAAATAAGTAAGCCGAAAGGTCGACGCATGGCAAAGTTCTTCATCAACCGGCCGATCGTGGCGATGGTGATCTCCATCATCATGGTCATCGTCGGCCTGGTGGCGATGCTGGGGCTGCCCGATCGCCCAGTTCCCGAACATCGTCCCGCCCGAGATCTTCATCAAGGCCACCTACGTCGGGCGCCGACGCGCAGACCATCGAGCAGTCGGTGGCCACGCCCATCGAGCAGCAGATGAGCGGCGTGGACAACATGAACTACATGTACTCGATCAACGCCAACAACGGCGTGATGCGCTGTTCGTGAACTTCGACGTCAAGACCGACCCCAACATCGACCAGGTGCTGACCCAGTTGCGGTACGTCGCAGGCGGACTCGCAAGCTGCCCGCCGATGTGCGCAACTACGGGGTCACGGTCCAGAAGTCCTCGTCCTCGCCGCTCATGCTGGTGGCGCTTCACTCGCCCAACGGCACGCTACGACGCCGACCTTCCTCGCCAACTACGCCTACATCAACCTCAACGACCAGCTCACGCCGCGTGCCCGGCATCGCCAGCGTCAGGTCTTCGGCGCCGGGCAGTACGCCATGCGCATTTGGGTCAAGCCCGACCAGCTGGCCAAGCTCAACATCACCGTGCCGGAGATCATCAACGCCATCAAGCAGCAGAACACGGTCAACCCGGCCGGGCAGCTCGGCGGCGGAGCCCGCGCCGCCCGGCAGGAATTCACCTACACGGTCCGCGCCCAGGGCCGGCTCGAGGCGCCCGGAAGAATTCGGCAACATCGTCCTGCGCGCCAACCCGGACGGCTCGATCGTGCGGCTGAAGGACGTGGCGCGCATCGAGCTGGGCGCCCAGACCTACGACATCACCGGCCGCTTCAACGGCAAGCCGTCCGCCATTCTCGCGCTCTACCAGCTGCCCGGCTCCAACGCGATCGAGGCCGCCGACGGGGTCGAGCGGCTCATGGAGGAGGTCAAGAAGCGCTTCCCCGCCGACCTCGATTACCAGCATCCCGCTCGACACCACCCAGGCCGTGCGCGAGGGCATCAGCGAGATCGTCAAGACCCTCTGGGAGGCGCTGGTCCTGGTCATGATCGTGGTCTTCATCTTCCTGCAGGGCTGGCGCGCCACGCTGATCCCGCTGCTGGCGGTGCCGGTCTCGCTGATCGGCACCTTCGCCGTCTTCCCGCTGCTGGGGTTCTCGATCAACACGCTCGTCGCTCTTCGGCCTGGTGCTCGCCATCGGGCTGGTGGTGGACGACGCCATCGTGGTGGTCGAGGCGGTGCGAGCACCACATCGAAGAAGGGCTGTCGCCCAAGGAGGCGACGCTCAAGGCCATGGAGGAGGTCTCCGGCCCGGTCGTCGCCATCGCGCTCATCCTCTCCGCCGTGTTCCTGCCGACGGTCTTCATCCCGGGCATCACCGGCCGGCTCTACCAGCAGTTCGCCGTCACCATCGCCATCTCGGTCATCATCTCGGCCTTCAACGCGCTGACGCTCAGCCCGGCGCTCTCCGCCCTGCTCCTGAAGCCCAAGAAAAAGACCCGCGGCCCGCTGGGCGGCTTCTTCGGCGGGTTCAACGCGCATGTTCGGCCGGGCCACCGAACGGCTACGTCGAGCTCTGCGGCTGGTTGATCCGCAAGTCCGGTTCAGCCTGCTGCTTCTCGTCATCGTGACGCGGCGCGATCGGCGTGCTCGGCAAGCAGGCTGCCCGCCGGGTTCCTGCCCGAAGAAGACCAGGGCTACCTCTATGTCAACGTCCAGCTGCCGTACGCCGCCTCGCTGCAGCGCACCGATGCCGTCTGCCCGAGAGCTCGAGAAGATCATCATGGAGACGCCCGGGCGTGCAGTACTGCACGACCGTCGTCGGCTTCAGCCTGCTCACCGGCGTTACGAACACCTACAGCGGCTTCTTCTTCGTCACCCTGAAGCCCTGGGACGAGCGCAAGAGCCCCGAGGAAAAGTACGAGGCCATCATGGCGCAGCCTGAACCGGCAGCATGGGCGCCATGCCCCAGGGCGGTCGCCTTCGCGTTCTCGCCGCCGGCCATCCCGGGCGTCGGCACCGCGGGCGGCGTCACCTTCATCCTCGAAGACCGCGCCGGCAAGGACATCGCAGTTCCTGGCGGCCAACACGCCAGAAGTTCATGGAGGCGGCGCGCAAGCGGCCCGAGATCGCGCAGCGTGACCACGACCTTCCTGCCGACGGTGCCGCAGCTCTTCGTGGACGTGGACCGCGACAAGGTGCTCAAGCAGGGCGTCGACCTGACCGAGGTCTACCAGACGCTGCAGGCCTTCATGGGCGGCTACTTCGTCAACTACTTCAACCGCTTCGGCCGGCAGTGGCAGGTCTACGTGCAGGCCGAAGGCGACTACCGCACCCAGGCCGAGAACCTCGGCCAGTTCTACGTGCGCAACGCCGACGGCGAACACGGTGCCGCTGTCGGCGCTGACCTCGATCGAGCAGCGTTCCGGGCCCGGAGTTCACCATGCGCTACAACCTCTACCGCTGCGCGCAGATCAACGGCGTCGCCGCGCCCGGCTACAGCTCGGCGCAGGCGATGAAGGCGCTGGAGGAGGTCTTCGCCGCAGACCATGCCGCGCGAGATGGGCTACGACTACCTCGGCATGTCGCTTCCAGGAGAAGAAGGCGCAGCAAGGCGTGCCGCGCGTCGGCGATCTTCGGGCTCTCGCTGCTCTTCGTCTTCCTGATCCTGGCGGCGCTGTACGAGAGCTGGTCGCTGCCCTTCAGCGTGCTGCTGGGCACGCCCGATCGCCGTCTTCGGCGCCTTCGCCGCGCTCTGGTCCTGCGGCAGATGGAGAACAACGTCTACGCGCAGATCGGCCTGGTCATGCTGATCGGCCTGGCGGCCAAGAACGCCATCCTGATCGTCGAATTCGCCAAGGTGGAGTACGAGAAGGGCAAGCCGCTCATGGAAGCGGCGCTCGAGGGCGCGCGGCTGCGCCTGCGGCCGATCCTGATGACCTCCTTCGCCTTCATCCTCGGCTGCGTGCCGCTGGCCATCGCCACCGGGCGCCGGCGCCGTCGTCGCGCCAGGTCATGGGCACCGGCGGTCATCGGCGGCATGCTGGCGGCCAGCTTCATCGCCATCTTCCTGATCCCGGTGACCTTCTACGTCGTCGAGCGCCTCGCCCACCGCAAGGCGCCTCCGGCCGAACCGACGGCGGGTGGCCCCGCCCCCGCACACGCAGCGGCCCAGAAGGGAGGCGAACATGCTTAAGCGCATCCTGGCCTGCACGTTTTTGCTGGCGCTGACAGGCTGCGTCACCGTGGGGCCCGACTACAAGCGCCCGGAGGTCGCAACGCCCCCCGCCTACCGGTTCGAGGGAAACGAGGTGCGGGACCTCGCCAACGCCGCCTGGTGGGAGCAGTTCAACGACCCGGCGCTGAACGGTCTGGTGCGCACGGCGCTGGAGCAGAACCTCGACCTGCTCATCGCGACTGCCCGCATCGAGGAGTTCTTCGGCCGGTACTTTTCCACGCGCGGCGACCAGTTCCCGTCGGCCGGCGCCAGTGGGGACGCGTTCCGGCAGCGGCTGAGCGAAAAGGGGTTTTCCCGCTTCGACGGCAAGGACAACCCCTACAACCAGTACGAGACGCTGCTCAACGCCGGCTGGGAGCTCGACTTCTGGGGCAAGTTCCGGCGGGCGACCGAGGCGGCGCGCGCCGAGTTGCTCGGCACGGAAGAAGGCCGGCGCACCGTGGTGCTGACCCTCGTCAGCGCCGTGGCCGCCTCATACGTGGACATCCGGTCGCTGGACAAGCAGCTGGCGATCACCCGCAGCACGGCCGAGAGCCGCAAGGCGACGCTCGACCTCTTCCAGCAGCGCTTCGACAACGGGATCATCTCCGAGGTGGACCTGAGCCAGGCCGAGTCCGAGTACGAGGACGCGCTCGCGCGCATCCCGGACATCGAGCGCGCCATCGGCCAGACCGAAAACGCGCTGAGCGTGCTCCTCGGGCGCACTCCCGGCCCGATCCCGCGCGGCCTGCCGCTGGATGACCTGCGCCTTCCGGCCGTGCCGGCTGGCGTGCCCTCCGACCTGCTCGAACGGCGGCCGGACATCCTCCAGGCCGAACAGGCCCTGATCGCCGCCAACGCGCGCATCGGGGTCGCCAAGTCCCTCTACTTCCCGACCATCTCGCTGACCGGCGCCTTCGGCACGGTGAGCACCGAGCTCTCCAGCCTCTTCACGGCCTCCTCCCGGACCTGGAACCTCGGGGTGCCCGTGAGCGTCCCGCTCTTCACCGCCGGCCGCATCGGGGGCGAGGTCAAGGCGAGCGAGGCGGCTCAGCAGCAGGCCGTCCAAGTCTACCAGCAAGCCATTCTGAACGCCTTCCGCGAAGTCGAGGACGCGCTGCTCGACCGCGGCAAGTCCGGCCAGCGTCTCGAGGCGCTGAGTCGCCAGCTGAAGGCGCTGCGCAACTATTCGCGCCTGGCGCGCCTGCGCTACGACGAGGGCTACACGAGCTACCTCGAGGTGCTCGACGCCGACCGCAGCCTCTTCAACGTCGAGCTGCTGCACACCACCGGCCAGAACACCCTCTTCCGATCGGCCGTCAACATCTACAAGTCGATGGGCGGCGGCTGGGTGACCGCCACCGATGAGGGCCTGCCGGCCCAGCCGGTGATGGAGGCGGGTTTCGTACCCTGAGTCTTGAAACCATATCACCAACCAGAATAGGAGGATCGACGCCATGAAACTGATGAGAGCTCTGGCGGTTGTGCTTTTGCTGGCCTACTCCGGCGCCATGCTGGGATGCGGCGGCGGGGGGGCCGATGTCAAGCAGTCCACGACCACGACGACGCTGGGCAAGGAGCTGCAGGACCTGGACGACGCGTACAAGAAGGGACTCCTGAGCGAAAAGGAATACAAGGACGCCCGCAAGAACCTGATGAAGAAGTACGATGATTAGAACCCATTCCCGCCTGCAGGAGGTATGCATGCAATTGAAGAACGTCTTTAAATTGATGGTGATGGTATTGCTGGTGGCGCTGGCCGGCACCCCGGCGCTGGCCCTCGACCCGATCCAGGCGAAATCCGGCTTCAGCGGCTTCGTCCAGCCGGGAATCGGGGAGTTGAGCATCAAGAGCAACACCGTGGCCAAGGTGCTGAGCTTCGATCTCTCCGAAAAACGCACCTCCGCCCTGGACAACAATCCCGATGCCGAAAACACGGTGCTCGTCACGGTGCCGTTCAAGCTCGCCTACACCTTCGCGGGTTCACGCACGGAGCTGTTCTTCGGCACCGACATCGGCGACATGCTGTCCTTCGACACCGCCCAGCAGCTCGGGATCAAGCAGGGGATCGGCTCGCTCGGCGTGCTGCAGGCCGGGGTCCTTTTCAGCGGCAACGTCCGCGTGTGGAAAGACCCGTACGTGACCGGCCAGAACCGCGACGACACCGACCGCAAGAACGTCGGCGCGCAACTGGTCTGGGACAAAGTCTTCGGGTCGAACCTGGAGCTCGAGTACTCCCTGCGCAAGGTGGACATCGGCGACGAGCAGAGCGGGCAGTTCCTCGGCCTGACGCCCAGCCAGCAGGACCGCCTCGACCGCAACGGGACGATCCACCGCCTCGAGGCCGGCTACGGGTTCAAGCTGGGCGCCAACCACACCCTGACGCCCTCCGTCGCGGTCTTCTATGAAGACCTCGACGGCGAGGCCATGGCCAACGGCGGGGTCGACTTCAAGATGACGTACGTCTGGAACAGCGAGCCGTTCACCGTGGTGGCCAACGCGTATGTCGGCTATGCCGAGTACGACAAGAGCAACCCGGTTTTCAACGAGACCCGCACCGACGACCGTTTCGGGGTGTCGGGCACCATCTACTATACCAACCCCTGGGGGTACACCTTCCTCGGCAGCGAGCCGTGGCGCTTCTTCGCGACAGGCGCCTATTTCGCCGTCGACTCCAACACGAACTTCTACAACCAGGAAGCCGGGCTCGTCATGGGCGGGATCGCGTTCCGCTGGAAATAACCTGTAACGCTGTTGGGGCAGGGGCGCAGATCCTGCCCCAACACCATCCCGAAGAAGGGGAGGCGTCATGAGAAAGGGTCTCGTAATCCTAGTGGCGCTGCTGCTCGCAGCCCCGGCGCTGGCCGCCGACTGGTCGTTCTACGGCAGCCAGCGCGTCGGGAGCTGGTACACCGAGCGTGCGTACCCCGGCGACAGCAACAATTACGGCACGGGCGACGATGCGGCCACCCAATGGTACTTCCAGGGCAACAGCCGCCTGGGCGCCAAGGTCCAGGCCGACAAGGTCAGCGGCCAGATCGAGCTCGCGCTCGGCGCCGGCGGCGACGGCGGGGACACCAGTGTGGCCACCCGGCGCGCCTTCGGCGTGTGGAAGATCAGTGACTTCACCAGCCTGAAGGTCGGCAAAGACTATTCGCCGGTCACCGACACCATCAACAACCAGGTGTTCGACTCCGATGACGACATGTACGGCAACGGCAACTTCTACGGCCGCCGCCCGGCCGGCGTCACCCTGATCCTCGGCGGCCTCGAGCTGGCCGCGCTGACCCCGAGCTACGGCGCGGATCTCAACACCACGGCCAACGGCGTCACCGGCGCCACCGGCAACACCGACCCGGATTCCTACATCCCGCGGTTCGAAGCCAGCTACAACCTGAGTCTCGGCGCGGGCTACATCAAGCCCTACGGCGGCTTCCAGTACTACACGGTCAAACCGGGCGGCTCCACCGTCGTGACCGACGAGCTCGACGTGTGGTCCTGGGTCCTGGGGGTCAGCACCAGGTGGAATTTCGCCGGCTTCTCCATCGGCGGCCAGGCAAGCTACGGAATGAACCAGGGTGCGGTCCAGGGCTGGGACCCCGGCTCCAACGCCCGCGCCGTCAGCTCGCCCTACCTGAAGACCGGCGGCGACGACATTGCCGACGTCTACACGCTGCAACTCCTGATCGTACCCAGCATCAAACTAAGCGACACGTTGCGGTTCGAAGCCGGGTTCGGCTACCGTCAGGACAACGCCGACGGCGCCCCCGGCTACTCCCAGAAGGACGATCTGTGGGTGGCCTACGTGCAGGCGCAGATCACCATGGCCCCGGGCGTCTACCTCACCCCGGAAGTCGGCTACTACGACTACCTGAACGGCGTCAACGGCGACAGCCAGGGCTATCAGTGGTACGCCGGCGCCAAGTGGCAGATCGATTTCTAAGCGGGGGCGGCGTTGAGGCAACTGGACCGACTCATCGAGGTTATCACCGATGTCGCCGGGGGGCGCTACTCCGGCGACATCATGGACCTCACCCGGCCGGACGTGGAGGAGCCCGTGCGCACCATCGCCGAGGCGATGGGGCTCATGATGGTGAAGGTCGAGGCCCGCGAGTTCCACCTCGCGGAGCTCATTCAGCAACTGGAAGAAGTGAACCGGAACATCCGGCGCAACACCATCGCCACCGTGTCGACCATGGCCAAGGCACTGGCGGCCCGCGACGCCTACACCCAGGGCCACGCCGAGCGCGTCGGGAGGATCGCCGGGTTGCTCGCGGCGGAAATCGGCTTGGATGCCGGTGAAACCGAACGTGTGGAGCTGGCCGGCCTGCTGCACGATATCGGCAAGATCGGGTTCCCGGACTCCCTGTTCCTGGCGCACGAGGGGGACAACCCCAGGGAGGTGGTGAAGGAAATCACGCGCCACCCCGCCACCGGCGCGGAAATACTCAAGGGGCTCGATTTCCTGGGACCGGCCCTGGCCTTCATCCGCTACCACCATGAGCGCCCGGACGGCCGCGGATACCCCGAGCACCTGAAGGGGGACGACGTCCCGTTGGGTGCCCGGATCATTGCCGTGGCCGATGCCTTCGACGCGATCACCACCGACCGGCCCTACCAGAAGGCGAGGACGTATGCCGAGGCGCTGGCCATCCTGAAGGACGGCGCCGGGACCAAGTGGGATGCCGACTGCGTGGCCGCCTTCGAGCGCTGCCTGCCGAACATCCCTGTGCACCCGGATGAGGCCGGGACGCCGGCCGGAAGGCTGCTCTGCCTGTGGGACGGCCGCCACGAGGACATCCGCCTCGAACCCGGGCCACCCGGCGGCGTCAAGTGGCGCTGGCTCAAGCCGGGAGTCGATTTCTCCCGGTACAAGCGGCTGATGATCGACAACGTGGTTTTCTTCTTCGCACCGGATTCGGAATACAAAGGCATGGACCCGCAGGAGTTGAAGGGGATTGCCGACGCCTTCCGCCGCCAGATGGTCGAAACGCTGAAGCCCGGCTACCCCATCGTGCAGAAACCCGCAACCGATGCGGCCCGCCTGCGCTTTGCCATCACCGACCTCAGGCAGAACCGCCCGGTGCTGGGAGATGTCGCATCGGAGGGGCCGATCGGCCTTTCGGAAGCGCGACCGGCCACGTCGTGGTCCCGAACGGGTGCGACCTGCGCGGAGATGCTTATGTTCGACTCGATGACCGGCGAGGTGGTTGCAGCCGCCAGGGGCGAGAGGACCACCGGGCTGAAAGAAAAGTTCACCCGCTGGGGGTCAGCGGAGGACGCCTTCCAGTTCTGGGCGGACCGGCTAAAAGCGTTCCTGGACCAGGCGCACGACCGTAAGTAGCGACGAACCCGAAGTCCTTTCAACGTCAGCTGGCATTTCTCCTGTGGGAGCGGTTTCCCAGCCGCGACAGCCGAGGCTGAACGCCTCTCCCACAAAAGGCGACCTTACTGGCCGAACACGGTCGATGCACCGTCAGAAATAAAACCGTCAGGAGATGATATGAGAGCCAACACCATATCCCACGCGTTGATCGCGGTCCTGTTGTTCATGGCGGCCGTCCCGCCGGGGACATTCGGGCAGCCGGCCGGCCCGCCGGCCTTCCAACAGGCGGAGCTGGATCAGCTCCTGGCCCCGATCGCACTCTATCCCGATTCGCTCCTGGCGCAGATATTCATGGCGTCCACCTACCCGCTCGAAGTGGTCCAGGCCGACCGCTGGGCGAAGCAGAACAAGAGCCTCAAAGGCGAGGCCCTGACCTCGGCGCTCGAGCAGCAGCCGTGGGACCCGAGCGTCAAGTCCCTGGTCAACTTCTCCCAGGTGCTGGGGATGATGAGCGAGAAGTTGGATTGGACGCAGAAGCTGGGCGACGCCTTCCTCGCGCAACAGAAGGACGTCATGGAGTCGGTCCAGCGTCTGCGCCGCCAGGCCATGGAGGCCGGCAGCCTGAAGACCACCCCGGAGCAGCAGGTGATCGTCGAGAAGGAGACGATCGTCATACAGGCTGCGAGCCCGCAGGTGGTCTACGTGCCGACCTACAACCCGACCGTGGTCTACGGCACCTGGGCGTACCCGTCCTATCCGCCCGCCTACTACTACCCGCCGGGGTACGCGGCCGGGACCGCGCTGCTCTCGTTCGGCGCCGGCATGGCGGTGGGCGCGGCCTGGGGGTACGCGTGGGGCCACTGCAACTGGAACGGCGGCGACGTCGACGTGGACGTCAACCGCAACACGAACATCAACAACAACATCAACCGCGGAAACTATCAAAGAGGGCAAGGGCAGGGACAAGGGTCGTGGCAGCACAACCCCGAGCACCGCAAGGGGGTCTCCTACCGCGACCAGGGCACGGCCCAGAAGTTCAACCGGGCGTCCACCAACGACGCCGTGAGGTCCAGGGATAACTACCGCGGGCATGCGGACGCGGGCCGGCAGGACCCAGGCCGCGGCGGCTCCGGTCAGCTCGGCGGGCGGCAGGATGCCGGTCGTCCCGGCGGTCAGGATCTGAATCGGCCCGGCGGCTCCGGAGGCCGGCCTGAAACCCGGCAGGCGGCCGCCCGGGACACCTCGGGTCAACGCGGCGACGCCTTTTCGGGCATGAATCGGGACGGCGGCGCGACGCGCGACATCAGCAGCCGCGGCAGCGAAAGCCGCCAAAGCATGTCCTCCGGCAGCCGGGGCGGCGGAGGCTTCTCCGGTGGGGGTTCCAGAGGCGGCGGCGGCCGGGGCGGGGGCAGGAGGTAGCCATGAGACTACGGCGACGGTGCACACAGCTCGATGTCAGGGAGGATGCGGCGATGACCCCGAACCAGACGAAATCTCACACCGACAGCCCGCTGCGGTTTTGGGCAGCCGCTGTCATCCTTGCGCTGCTGCTCTGCGGCGGGGTTGATGCCGCGGCTGCGTCCAAGCCGAAGAGTTTCGCAACCCCGGAAGAGGCGGTGGTCGCCTTCGTTTCGGCGCTGCGATCCAACGACGAGAAGCAGCTGGCCGCTATCTTCGGCCCAGAAGCCAAAGCGCTGACGTCCTCGGGAGACCCGGTCAGAGACGCGCAGCGCCGGTCGACCTTCATCGCCGATTATGACCGGAAGAACCGGCTCGCACCCGAGGGCGCCCGGATGGTCCTGAGCGTCGGGGAGAAGGACTGGCCCTTCCCGATCCCGCTCGTGCAGGCCGGGGACCGGTGGGTGTTCGACACGCGGGCGGGCAAAGAGGAAATCCTGAACCGCCGGGTCGGCGAAAACGAGATCGACACGGTGCAGACCCTGCTCGCCATCGTCGACGCGCAGCGCGAGTACGCGATGCAGCCGCGCGACGCCGACGGGGTGCGCAAATACGCGGAGAAGTTCGCCAGCGACCCGGGCAAGAAGAACGGGCTCTACTGGAGCACCGCGCCGGGCGAGGAGCAGAGCCCGCTGGGCGAGCTCGTGGCGGACGCGCGGGCCGAGGGGTACACGCGCAAGGGGCAGAAGCAGGGTCCCGTGCCGTATCACGGCTACTACTTCCGGATCCTGAAGAAGCAGGGCAAGAGCACGCCCGGGGGGGCCTTCGATTACGTGGTCAACCACAAGATGATCGGCGGGTTCGCCGTCGTGGCCTACCCCGCGGTTTACGGGAGCTCCGGCGTCATGACGTTCATCGTGAACCACGACGGGACCGTCTACCAGAAAAACCTCGGCCGGGGCACCGCCAGGACGGCTGCGGCAATGGCGTCGTTCGATCCCGACCCGACATGGAAGAAGGTTGAATGAGGATCGTTGGTGTTTAATTGACGACGAAGGCGATCGCTGCTGCCCCATCTCTGGGGATGCTGTTCCTTTCAAGTAAATTGGCATGTCCCCTGTGGGAGCGGCTTTCCACCCGCGACGATCGAGGCTGGAAGCCTCTCCCACAAAAAAACAACTTGCTGGCTGATAACCTGACGCCGGGCGTCATGGCCCAATTATGAGAGCGATAAATCCCACAGCCGCCGGCCATAGGAGGGCGCATGCCACTTGAAGTCAATACCGCTATCAAAAGCCCGGGCGTCTTCGTTGTGGCCCCCATCGGATCCATCGACGGCGCCGACCAGGGGCTGTTACAGAAAAAGGTCGACTCGGTTCTCAAGGAGAACCCCGATACGATCATTTTCGACATGGAACACGTGGCCTACATCAACAGCATGGGGATCCGTGTGCTGGTCAAAACAAAAAAAGCGCAGGCACAGCGAGGGGGCAAAATCGCGTTCATCAATCTCCAGCCGCAGATCAAGAAGGTGTTCGAAATCCTCAATGCCATGCCGGCGTTCAAGGTGTTTGCCAACATCCAGGAGTTCGACGACTACCTGCGGGACGAGCTGAAAAAGGTCGATTAGAACGAACGGGAAATTGCGGCCGGCCGCATTGGCTCCGAGGGGACGATGAAGCAAGATCCGTTTGCCGGTTTTTACAGAGACGCCCTGACCGCTGTGAGGTGCTGCGCGTGACGGCCACTCAACCCCCGGGAACGGCGGAACCGGCAGTGCCGGCCCGCCCGTCTGAGGCCCCCCCTAAGAACCGTTTCATGCGCCTGCTGGTGCTGCTGTTCGGCATGCTGGTGCTCGCGCCGCTCCTGCACGAAGTCATCGATCTCCTGTTCATAGACGACGTGTTCCTGACCGCCGTCTTCATCTACGCCGCCTATTCGTTCAGCCGCAACAAGCTCCTGCTCAGCGCGTTGATCGGCCTGGCCTTGCCCGCCATCTTTGCCACGTGGGCCGGGGATCTCGTCAAAGCCCAGTGGCTCACGCTCCTGGGCGGGGTGTGCGACGCCGCCTTCGTCGCCACGCTGACCGTCGCCATCCTCGCCCACATCTTCCGGGAACGGGTCGTCAGCGCGGACGTCATCGCCGGTGCCATCGTCGCCTACCTGCTCATGGCCGTCATGTGGTCCCAGGTCTATTTCGTGCTGGAGACCCTGCGGCCCGGGTCGTTCTCGCTGGCCCACGAAGCGGGCCCGGCCACGCAGGCCCTGCTCAGGTATTTCAGCATCGTGACCATCACCACCGTCGGCTACGGCGACATCACCCCCGCGACCGCCGCAGCGCGTGCCTTCGCCAACCTGGAGGCCATCGTCGGCCAGCTCTACCTCGTGATCCAGGTGGCCTGGCTGGTGGGGATGCACGTGTCCATGAGATCGAAATGACCCCAAAGTGATACCGCCGGAGACGCCATACTCCCCGGATTGATCCCCTAAGCCCGCTGCCGTTTACAATCCAAAGAATTTCTGCTGCGCTTCGAGCGCAATTTCCCGCCGGCCGTCGTCGAAGCCAAGGTGGCCTGGAAAACTGCCGGAGAGGGCCTGCAGCAGGCCAAGGAATACGCGGATATGCTCGGCCTGAAGTTCGCCTACGCGACCAACGGGCATGAGATCATCGAATTCGATTATTTCACCGGCCTGGAAGCGCGCTGTTCCGCCTATCCAAAAACAGATGGAGAGGGAGTGTCCGCCTTGGTGAGAAATTCACTTTGTTGGAGCATGGAATCGCAAACGAAGACGTTGAAGAAGGCTATATGGAGTGGACGCGGCAAACAGGCATTAAGCCTTTCTTTCGCAGAGCGTTATGAAATCCAATGAGGAGGTATGAGCAGATGCCCCTTATGCGCAAAGAAGAACAGGGGAAGAGCCGGCGAGACTTCCTGCTGCTGGCCGCCGGCGCAATTTGTACATCGATCCTGCGCCACGGGATAGTTGGTGCTGCAAGCGAGAAACCTGGGTCCAAGTTCATAGAACCCACATGCCAAAATGACGGAACAATGAAAAAGAGGGTCTTGATATCGTATGCCAGCCGATGCGGTTCTACCGGCGGCGTGGCGGAGGCAATGGGACAAGTCCTGTGTGGGATGGGTGCGTCCGCAGATATACGCCTTATCGGGAATGTGAACGATCTCAGCCCCTATCATGCAGTTATTGTGGGAAGTGCCATCCGTAGGGGCAAATGGCTGCCTGAGGCGGTGGGTTTTGTGAAAAACAACAGCGGGATAATAGGTCGACTACCCATCGCTTACTTTGTCGTTTGTCTCACTATGAAGGATAACACAGCAGAGAACCGCAGTACGGTCATGGCCTATCTTGACCCCGTGCGCAAAGAAGCCCCAAAGATACAACCGGTAGCTGTAGGTCTTTTCCCTGGGGCGGTCGACTTCAGCAAGCTCTCATTTGTCGAAAAGACCATGTTGCAAGCGAAAGGAGCTTCCGAAGGCGATTACCGCGATTGGTCCGCTGTCAAAGCCTGGGCTTCCGCTGTCGGTCCGATGCTCCCTCTGACGTAGTAGTGCAGGGACACAGCGTGGATTAGCGCCCCCCCTTGACAGAGGACAACGGCGCGAGCACAAAACACGATCTAACTATTGGAGCCGACCTCGTACTGAGGCGGCTAAATTCTCCGTTCGCTTCGCTAACCTATCGTTTCAAGAACCTGCCGGACGAGCGAATACGATACGCTATTTATCACAGAAAAATAATGTGTCCGAGTTGGCGATACTGCCAAGCTGAACCTTCTATTCATTCTGAAAGCTAAAGATACTTGAACCATATTCCAGGCTGCTTAAAACCGATTGACGCTCCACTGATTCCTCCCCTGTATTCTCACCCCATCACATGACCATCACATAAAGCGAAAAGCAAAGTTCGCTTGACATCCACGTGTTACGGCGCCTGCTTGCCGGCTGGTCCACATTTGTCGGTTTCCCGAGGAAAACTGGGACGTTGTTTCAAGAAACGCGGACGTTGTTTCAATGTTGACATGCAACGACCCACCCGATACTCGAAAGCGTGTCACGCCAAGCGCGCAGCCATGATGCGGAATTGATGGCAGCCGCCAAGGTTGGGGGCTGCTGAGGCCTGAAAAAAGTCAACAATGAAACAACGTTCCCGTTCTTCCAGCTACCAAGTTTGTGTCGCAGAATCAATAGTAACTGCTAAAGTAGCACGTATCCAATCGAATTTAGATTTTAGAAAATCATAATCCGGTCCTGAAGTGATAAAGGCTGCTGTCCCCTTGATCAAAAAACCGGCGCCAGGACCATGATTGCCAGTCACCTTTCTACTGTTTAAGGTCATCAATACCTTATTGTTGTAGGTAATATTGGCCTCGGTGCGGTGCATATAACCGGCTGGAATCAACAATCGCCCATCCGCTGAAATTTTAATGTAACTGTTCCAGGTATTGACCAAGTGCGGACCATCTTTGCCCAAGGTCGCGATCGCCGCCACACCGTCTGCTTTCAGAATTTCTGCCAGCTTTTCCGGAATCATGGAAATTACCTCCTTTTTTATAGAGGAAAGCCCTGAATAGCCTTCCCAAGTTATACGGTTTCCAGATCTCCCAATTCTGCATTTAACAAGTACTTTTATGCCACAAACCATTTAGGCCCTTGTAGGGTAAGGGCTGTTTGCCGCAAAAGATAGGGGCAGAGCGGTAGCCCGCACATTTCATAAAAATTTTTCAGCATCGAGCAGGATGGATAGAGATCAAGCCATGTTGAGCCCAAGGGGGAAACGCGTGGCGGCGGGCAGTTTGCCACCGGGGATACGGGGACGTTGTTTCAATTTTGACATGTAACGACCCACCCGATACTCGAAAGCGTGTCACGCCAAGCGCGCCGCTATGATGCCTTTTCCTCATAGCCCAGCGTGCTTTACGGTACGTTGTGTGCTAAAAGAATATCTCGCCCCATGGCCGCATTTATCAGCTAACCCACACAAAATGGTTGCTTATGAAAAAGCTGTTCTCTTTCAAACACCTCTCGTTGCCCGTAATGGGTCTGATCTCGATCGTTCTTCTATCCGCCTGTGCGTCGACCAAGGTCAGCGATCGGGATACCCTTTACTCCGGCAAACTTTCCCGGCCCGGGCAGATCATCGCCTTCGACTTCGTGACGACTCCCCAAGACATGCAGCCCGATTCTGCGCTGGCGAACCAAAACGTCGCACCAGCCACCCCGCCAACGGCGAACGAGATGGAGCTTAATCGCCAGCTTGGCGTGCAAATTGCCGAGGAGCTTGCCCAGGAGATCCGTGCGATGGGCCTTCCCGGAGTAAGAGCGACCCAGGGGATCACCCCGAAGGTGAACGATCTGATGATCCGAGGGTACCTGCTCTCGGTTGATCAGGGGAGCGAGGTTAAACGCGTTGCCCTCGGGTTTGGCTCCGGGGCCTCCGAGCTTAAAACCCTTGTTGAAGGCTACCAGATGACCGTCAATGGCCCGCGCAAGCTTGGCTCCGGGTCGGTCGATGCCGGTGGAGGCAAGGGCCCGGGCGGGGCGCTCGGGGTGGCAACTCTTCTGATCACCCACAACCCGGTGGGACTGGTGGTTTCAACTGGAGTCAAAGCATACGGGGAGGTCAGCGGCAACGCCAAGGTAGAGGGACGGGCCAAAGCGACCGCCAAAGAGATCGCCGACCAACTCAAGATCCGGTTTGAGGAGCAGGGCTGGATACAGCAATAGGCACTCGTTCATAATGTGCCTGGCAAGAAAGGGCGGGAGTGCAATATGAATGGAACCGTTATCGGAATCATTGTGCTCGCATGTACGTTCGGCGGTGCGGTGATTGGTTTGTTTCTTCGAAAGGCATTGCCGGGCCATCACCTGGACAGCGACTCAAGAGATACAATTAAAGTGGGTATTGGACTCATCGCCACAATGACCGCCCTCCTCCTGGGCCTCGTCACTGCCTCCGCCAAGAGTTCTTTTGATGCCATGGACACAACGGTGAAACAAACAGCCATTCAAATTCTAACCCTTGACCGCTTACTGGCTCGCTACGGCCCGGAAACCAACGAGATACGCCAGGGGTTGAAACAGGGAGTTGGCGCGCGGATCGACATGATTTGGCCGCACGACTCGGCCAAGCCTGTCAGTGTCAATCCGATGCCATCAGGGTCAGCTCCTATGGCTGAGAGACTTACGGATGCGATCCGGTCCCTCAAGGCAAAAGACGATGCTCAGCGCGCTCTTCAGTCTCGTGCGGTGGATATCGCCGAATCGCTGCTACAGGCCAGATGGATGGTACTCGCTGGCGCTGAGAATTCAATTCCCTTTCCGTTTCTTGTAATTCTCGTGTTCTGGCTCACCATCGTATTCGTCAGTTTTGGGTTATTTGCACCTCGGAATGCCACTGTCATAACGGCTCTGTTTGTTTGTTCAGTTTCAGTAGCCGCCGCCTTATTTCTCGTGCTGGAAATGGAATCGCCCCTCACCGGTTTCATCCAGGTTTCCCCGGACCCGTTACGCAACGCACTTTCAGCTCTTGGTAAATGAGCTTAGATTTGAGCACAATCTTATCACCAACCCAGTTGCCACCCTCCGGCGATGATCGTCCTTGGCAGGCGGCCATCAAGCTTATCACTGCCATCACCTTGCTCGCGACTGCCCTCGCACCTCATTCCGGGAGGGCAAATGCCAGTCGAAGGAGCCAAGGGCATATTCGAACGCGCCAGTTGGAATGAACTTTCTCATTCTGGGGGTACGCTGGGGCACTTTTATACGAATTGTTGTCGCAGACGATAACTCTCAATACCGGGAGGCGATCTGCAACATGCTTATGAAAGACCCTAATTATCATGCGGTTGCCAAGGCAGAGGATGGACACGCTGCCATCCAGGCGGTCGAAAAGCACAGACCGGACATAGTGTTGATGGGCGTTACCATGCCAGTCCTCGATGGCTTAAATGCAACTCGGATCATAAAATTCAAATTCCCGGAGGTCAGGGTTCTCATCCTTATCTTGCATGATGCGGAGTCCATTTCAGAAACAGCCTGTAAAACTGGTGCATGCTGGTGTCTCAATAAGGGATGCTCAGGGAGCCTATCACGCTCGCCCATGCGGGCGATCCACCTTCAGTAACCCGGATTGGCTAAGAGCTATCTTGTTAGGTTGTCCCCGCCAAGGCCCTCGCGCTGGTGGGCTCGTCGGTGCCGATGCGAAATCCTCCGCTGGAATGCGGTCACGCACACAGCTAAATTGTCAGCGTCCCTGCAAAGTTACCTTGTAAATTTGCAATGACACTGACACATGGCGCCGATATTCCGATCTAAGAAACCTTCTGGGCACCATCCTGTCCCGGTTGTTAGAGCAACTGTCAGAAACATATTCGGTTTGGGCGGAGCAGGGTGAATTCGGGGGAACAGGCCAAGATGTGGGAGAGGCGTCCCGCCTCGACCGTGATCGCGGCAAGATGCCGCTCCCACAGAGGAATCACGATCACAAGCGGAACGCCATTCTGGCAATGGCTAAAGCGAAGCGGACAGCAAAAAGCAACACTGGCGCGGAACCGCCTTCTACTTCACCGGCACGGCGCAAGCGTCCGCCTCCGCCCAGCGCGGGATGACGCAGATGAAGCCCAGCGGGCCTTCCCCGGTGGCCTCGAGCTGGTGGGTCTCGTCGGTGTCGATGAAGACCGCATCCCCGACCCCGATCGCGTGCCATTTGTCGCCCAGCAGCACCCGGCCGGTGCCGTGCGTGACGACCACCCCGTGCTGGTGCCGGTGCTGGTCGTAGGCGGATTTACCGCCCGGGGGCAGGGTGAAGTAGCGCACGATGAAATCCGCCGCGCCCTCGGCCTCGCCGAGCAGCACCTGCTTGGTCACGCCGGGCGTGGCGGCGGTGCTGTAGTCGGTCAGCGGGACGGTCGGGTACGACCAGCGGGGTGCGACCGCGTCGGAGGTCTGCCGGTGGATGGCGCCCATGTGCGACAATTCCTTTCTTCCAGGCCGGTAAGTGTTTTTTCTGTGGGAGCGGCTTTCCAGCCGCGATGATCCCTCACCCTACTCTCTCCCACGGGGAGAGGGTGCGTCGATTCGAATGAAGCCGTTCATATCATGACTCGCCAGGAATTCAACAGCAGTCGCTGCCGGTCGCTGAGGCACAGGCCCCGTGCAAGCATGGCGTGCTTCAGTCAGGTCGCCGGCAAGGTCACCGCGTAAACGGACCCGCCTCTCCATGCGACTTGAACCGGGACCGGGTTGCCGGTACAATAGCCGCAAAGATCGAGAGGGAATTCCAGGAAAGGCAGGACCGATGGACAAGCTTCTCGAAGGGAAAACGGCAATCGTCACCGGCGCGAGCTCGGGGATAGGCCGCGCCACGGCATGGACTCTGGCCCGGGCGGGCGCGGCCGTGGTGATCCATGCCCGGCGCAAGAGCCGCCTGGACGATCTGGCGGCCGACATGGTGGCCGAGGGGGGCAAAGCCCTCGCGGTGGCAGGCGATGCGAGCGCTCAGGCCGACATCGATGAGCTCCTCGACCGCGCACTGAGCTGGAGCGATGGCGGTCACAAGGTCGACATCGCCGTTGTGAATGCGGGCCGCGGGCTTGCGGGCGGCGTGCTCAACAGCGATGAATCCCTATGGCACCATCTTTATCAGCTCAACGTTCTGGGGGCCGCCCGGCTGATGCGGCGGGTCGGGCAATACCTGGTCCAGCGCAGATGCGGGGATATCGTCGTTGTGGGCTCGGTAGCCGGACGGAACGTTACGCCTTTCAGCGCCTTTTATGCGTCTAGCAAATCCGCTGTCGGCGCCATCGCGGAAGGCCTGCGCCGCGAAGTCAGCTCCCAGGGCGTCCGCGTATCGCTGATCATGCCAGGCATCGTGCTCAGTGAATTCCAGGACGTTGCCGGCTACACGGCGGAAAATTTCGGAAAGGGCGTCGCCCAGTTCGGTCAACTGCTCGAACCCCAGGCAATCGCGGATGGCATCCACTGGCTGCTGACCCTGCCGCCGCACGTCAACGTCAGCGAGATCCTCATCCGGCCCACGGGTCAGAGCTACCCCTAATGATTCGGTTCCGGACTTTGGCCCGCGGCCTGTTCAAGCCAATACCGATTTTACACGTTCTGTGAATTAAAGGCTAACTTGCAGGAAAAAGGAAATGAACTTTGCTGATTTGCAGGAACTATGGCCTCTTTTAGGGCGTATCCTTCTATCCGCTTTGCTTGGTGGGTTATTAGGCTTTGAGCGTGACGTCCACGGGAGAGGCGCAGGATTGAGGACTCATTTGCTGGTGAGCATGGGAGCTTGCGTGTTTATGATTTTATCCACCCATGTAGAATCTTTTGGAGTCGCGATTGCCGCCCCAGGGTTTAGCCGGGTTACGGATCCTGCGAGGATTGCTGCCCAAGTTGTTACAGGGATCGGGTTTTTAGGTGCGGGGGTGATCATCAAAGAAGGGCTTAGTGTTCGCGGGCTCACAACTGCCGCTTGTCTTTGGGTTGCAGCGGCCATCGGTATGGCTTCGGGTGTCGGCTTTTTTGCTATCGCTGCGGTAACAATGGTCATTGCATTGTTTTCTTTAACCTGCCTTCGCTATTTTGAGAGTCTTTATCGCAAGGACGTTTACAGAAATCTCGCGGTTTCGATCCCCAATGAAGTGGATATCCGAAACGTCATGGCCATAGTGACAAACAATGAGGTTCAAGTAATCTCGTTCTCCATGGAACGAGATTATGGAAACCAAACAACTCATCTAAAAATGTCATTGCGTCTGTTCCATAGAGGTAGTGTTGAGAAACTATCTTACCTCGTAATTGAAAGGCTTGAAAAGAGCGATATTCCCTTGAAAGCATTAAAATGGTTTAAGCCCTGATTGTGGCGCTCTCCAGAACGCGGAACCGCCCGCTACTTCACCGGCACGGCGCAGGCGTCGGCTTCGGCCCAGCGCGGGATGACGCAGATGAAGCCCAGCGGGCCCGGGCCGGTGGCCTCGAGCTGGTGGGTCTCGTCGGTGTCGATCAAGACCGCGTCCGCCACCCCGATCGCGTGCCACTTATCGCCGAGCAGCACCCGGCCGGTGCCGTGGGTGACGACCACGCCGTGCTGGTGCCGGTGCTGGTCGTAGGCGGACCGGCCGCCCGGCGGCAGGGTGAAATAGCGCACGATGAAATCCGCCGCTCCCTCGGTCTCGCCGAGCAGCACCTGCTTGGTCACGCCGGGCGATGCGGCGGTGCTGTAGTCGGTCAACGGCACGGTCGGGTACGACCAGCGGGGAGCGGCCGCGTCGGATATCTGCCTGTGGATGGTGCCCATGTGGCGTAAGTCCTTTCTTTCAAATCCGTTGGTGTATCGCCTGTGGGAGCGGCTTTCCAGCCGCGATGATCAAGGCTGAAAGCCTCTCCCACAAAGAACCAAATGTTTCTTGCCGATAAAGTCGTGCCGAGTGCCATGGCACGACAGATTAGGACCTGCGGATCCCTCACCCTGCCCTCTCCCGCGGGGAGTGGGTTCGTCGATTCGGGTGCATCCGTTCATATCAGAAAATGCCTGGAATTAAACGGCGTCCGGGAGGGGTGTTGCGCCTTAACAGCCGCGTGGTGTAAGCTGTTTCCCGATTCCCGTTAACCATGACCATTTCCTGAAGGGAGGCTGCGATCTCATGCGGAAAGCTCGCCTGACAGTCGGCCTGATGCTGGCCGCTTTCATCTTCTCCGGGTGCGCCGTTTTCGGCAAGGGCAAGGATTTCAAGCCGTTCGACCAGGCCGCGTTGCAGCAGGTGACGCCCGGGGTAACCACCGCCGCCGACGTGACGCGCCTCTTCGGGCCGCCGGTCAAGATCGTCAAGCTGTCCAACGGGAACGCCTACATCTACGAGCGCTCGACGGAGAAGCTGACCGGGCTGTGGCTCGTCGTGGTGACCTTCGCCAACTGGGACACCCAGCACGACCGGGTCGTGTTCTTCATCAACAACCAGGACGTGGTCACGCATGTCGGCAGCAGCTTCAGCGCGGAGGCGGCCTCCTATGGCATGCCCTTCTGACAGGTCGCTGAAAACCGGCGTCGCAGGCCCTGATCCTGCGTTGCGCGGCCTTTGTGAATGCTCACATACGGGTCCGTATGCTCCGCGTCCCAAAAAGCCGCGCGCCTTGGCTGAGGGCCTGGGACTTGTTTTTCAGCGACCTGCCAAAATGCTGAAAACCGGCGTCGCAGGCCCTGATCCTGCGTTGCGCGGCCTTTGTGAATGCTCACATACGGGTCCGTATGCTCCGCGTCCCAAAAAGCCGCGCGCCTTGGCTGAGGGCCTGGGACTTGTTTTTCGGCGACCTGCCAGAGCAGAGTCATGTGTTACGACAGCGCTGTCGCTCACGGTGGTTTTCTTTTTCGCGGCGGCGCTGTCGGGGTGCGTTTCGCTGCAGGTGCAGAAGGCCCGGCAAGGCGTGGACCCGGTTCCGCTCGCCGGGGAGCTCGCCCCGGGCACATCGACCCTGCAGGACGCGCTCTCCCGCTGCGGCGCGCCGGACGAAATCGTGGACATGGACCCCGATTTTGCGCTGCTCTACCGCCACGCCCTCCAGCGCGGCGCGAAGGTTTCGGTGGGATTCCCCCTGAAGTACGCCTTGATGCCCAACCCCAGCCTGGAGACCCGCGGCAACCTCGTGCGCACCGACGCGCTCGTCCTGGTCTTCACCCCCGGCGGCCTCCTGAAGGACGTGCGTTATGAGCACGCCACCGACCGCCCGCTGATCGAAGACTACTGGCAATAGCCGTCCCAGAAGAGTGCCCGGCCGCGGCTATAGCCATTGTCAGAACGGCGTTCCGCTTGCGATCGGGATTCCGGTGTGGGAGCGGCATGTTGCCGCGATCACGGTCGAGCCGGGACGCCTCTCCCACATCTTCTCCCGTTCCACGGATTCACCCTGCTGCGCCCAAACGGATTATATTTCCAACAGGCGCTCTATTTCGCCCCGCGGTACTTGTCGACCCTCACCTTGCACGAGATCCCGTGCGCCAGCATGTTTTCGTAGTTGCAGACCCGCTCGCAGACCTCGCCGATTTTGAGCGAGGCCGCGCGCGTGGCATACTGGTAGGTCACCGTCTTCACGAACTTGCCGACCGACAGGCCCCCGGTGTAGCGCGCGGCCTTCATCGTCGGCAGCACGTGGTTGGTGCCGATGGTCTTGTCCCCGTAGGCGACGGTCGTCTCCTCGCCCAGGAAGACCGAGCCGTAGTTGCGGCAGTGGTCGAGGTAGTAGCGCCAGTCCTTCGTCTGCACCTCGAGGTGCTCGGGCGCCCACGCGTCGGAGACCTGCACCGCCTCCGCGGGTGAATCCACGACGATCACCTCCCCATTGCTCCCCCAGGCCGGCCCCGCGATCTCGCGCGTCGGGAGCACCGCGAGTTGCTTCTCCAGCTCCTGCAGGGTGACCCGGGCGGTCTTCTCGGACAGGGAAACCAGCGCCTGGCGCGCGTTCGGATCGTGCTCGGCCTGCCCCAGAATGTCTGCCGCGACGATGGACGGGTCGGCCGTCTCGTCGCAGATGACCAGGATCTCGGTCGGCCCGGCCAGCAGATCGATCCCGACCGTGCCGAAGAGCTGCCGTTTGGCCTCGGCCACGAACTTGTTGCCCGCGCCCACCACCATGTCGACCGGCTCCAGGCCCTCCATGCCGTAGGCCATGGCCGCGAGCGCGTGCACGCCGCCCATGCAGTAGATCTCGTCCGCGCCGGCCGCCGCCATCGAGTAGACGGTGGCCGGCCAGGGGCCCTGCCCTTTCGCGGGCGGAGAGCTCGCCACGATCCGCTTCACCCCCGCCACCTTGGGGGTGATCACGGTCATGTGCGCCGAAGCCAGCATCGGGTAGCGACCGCCCGGGACGTAGGAGCCCGAGGATGCGACCGGGATGATCTTCTGACCCAGGTGGACTCCGGGCAGGGTCTCGACCTCGAAACCGACCAGCCGCCGCATCTGCTCGGAGGCGAAGTTGCGGATCTGGGCCTGGCAGAAGTCGATGTCCTCGATCTCGGAGGCGGGCAGCGCCCGCTTGGCCTCCCGGATCTCGTCGGCCGACAGCCGGAAGCTCTTGGGCTCCCAGCCGTCGAACTTCTTGGAGTAGAAGCGCACCGCGTCCATGCCTTCCTTCTGGATGCGCTCCAGGATTTCGGACACCGTTTGCCGGACGGCCGTCAGGTCCTCGACCGGCCTCTCGACCGCGCGCTTGAGATACGTCGCCATGGGCAAATCTCCTTCCGTTCTTTCAAGTCAGTTGGCATCTCTCTTGTGGGAGCGGCTTTCCAGCCGCGACGATCGAGCAGGATACCCTGCCCGGATCGTATCGGCAAGCCGGCCGTCGACCGGCGTCAACCGCCGGTTTTGGGTTGCTACCGTAAAGCATCTATGGTAGCTCCGCGGGTGTTGCTCGAACCCGTTTAGAATCTGATCGCACGCGGTTGAACCCAGGTAATGCAACAAAAAACGAAGGAGGGTCAAGTATGCGAAAACCGATTTGCGGTATCCTGATTGCGCTGCTCTGTGGACTGGTGCTGCTCGGCCCGGCGGTCGTGTCCGCCCAGAAGATCACCGCCAACGTGGCCTCCACCTTCCCGCCGGACTCCCCGCAGGACAAGGGCCTGAACAAGTTCAAGCAGCTGGTGGCCGAGCGCTCCGGCGGCCGGATCGAGGTCCTCATCCACCCCTCGAACGCCATGGGCGACGAGCGTTCGACCTTCGAGATGCTCTCGGCCGGCTCGGTCGAGTACGGCGCGGTCGGGACGAACGACGTCTCCACCTTCTTCCCCAAGTACTTCATCTGCGAGGTGCCGTACGTCTTCAGCAGCCAGGACGACTTCTGGAAGTTCTGGAACGGGCCGGGCAAGGAGCTCTCCGCCATCATCGAAAAGGAGCGCGGGGTGCGCACCGACGGTGTCATCTTCCGCGGCGCCCGCTACCTCACCGCCAACCGGCCGGTCAACTCCGTGGCGGAGGTGAAGGGCCTCAAGATGCGGCTGCCTTCGGTCAAGTCCTGGTTCAAGGTCTGGGAGAGCTTCGGTGCGCTGCCCTCCACCATCGCCTTCGGCGAAGTCTACCTGGCCCTCAAGACCGGCGTGGTCGACGGGCAGGAGAACCCGCCCGAGACCATTCTGAACTACAAGTTTTACGAAGCACAGAAGTACCTGATCGCCACCGAGCACGTGTACTCGGCCGCGCGCATCCTCTCGTCGGCCAAGTGGTGGAACGGCCTGAAGAAGGAAGACCAGGAATTGCTCTCCAAAGCCATGGCCGAAGCAGTGGCCTACGCCAACGGCCTCACCAAGGACGGCGACGCGCAGTTCGTGAAGAAACTCCAGGAAAACGGGATGACCCTCATCACGGTCGACAAGGTTGCGTTCAAGAAGGCGGCCCAGCCGATCGTCGACCAGATGGCCAAGGACGAGTGGGACCCCGCGTTCTACGAGAAGGTCAAGGCCGCCCTGAAGTAATCCTCTAAGTTTCGTCGAGGCGCCCCTCTATGGGGGGCGCCTCGATTTTCGCGACGGACGCTCCCGATGAAAAAAACGCTCGAAACCGTCAATGCCCTGATCCTGCTGGCCATGTTCGTCATCACCATGATCGGCGTGGTCTTCCGGGTCGTGCTGGAGGTCCCCGCCTCGTGGACCGAGGAGCTCGCCCAGTATACGCTCATCTTTCTCGCCTTTGTCGGGTCCGCCTCGGTCATGCGCGACGATGGGCACATCGCCATCTCGGTGGCCATCGACCGCCTGGGCAAGAAGGCGCGCCGAGTCGTCCGCATCCTCAACCGCCTGCTCATGCTGCCGTTCCTGGCCGTGTTGACGGTCGGCGCCTGGGACAACACTCGCATGAACTGGACGGTCGGGCTGCCGACGGTCATGTGGATGAAGATGGGCTACATGTACCTGGTCGTCTTCGTCTCGGGGGGCGTCATGATCTTCTACACCCTGTTGAACCTTTACCTGGATGTCTTCGGCCGGCACCCTGCCGCGACGGAGCCGGGGGGTGCCGCATGATCCTCATGCTGACGCTGGGGCTGGTGGTTCTCCTGCTGATGGGGCTGCCGGTGGCCGGAGCACTCGGGCTCTCGGCCCTGGGTGCGGCGCTGATGGGAGGCGCCCCCTTCAGTGCCACCATCCTGGCCCAGAAGATGCAATTCTCGCTGCAGAACTTCGTGCTGCTCGCGATCCCGCTCTTCATCCTCGCGGCCAAGCTCATGAACACGGCCGGCATCTCGATGCGCATCTTCCGCTTCGCCGACACGCTCGTCGGCTTCCTGCCCGGGGGGCTGGCGCACGCGAACATCCTGGGCAGCCTCATCTTCTCGGGCATGTCCGGGGCGGCGGTCGTGGACGCCGCCGGTTTGGGCCAGATCGAAATCGACGCCATGACGAAGAGCGGCTACTCGAAAAAGTTCTCCTCCGCCTGCACGGCCGCCTCCTCGATCATCGGCCCGATCTTCCCGCCCAGCATCCCGATGGTGGTGTTCTCCTTCGTCTCGGGCGTATCGGTCGGCCGTCTGTTCCTGGGCGGCGTCGTGCCGGGGCTGCTTATGACCGCGGCGCTCATGGTCTGGGTCGCGTTCCAAGCCAAGAAGCACGGCTACCCCAAGCAGCCGTTCCCGACCTGGGCGGTGGCCCGGGAGAGCTTCGCCGCCGCGGAGGTGCCGCTGCTGGCGCCGGTCATCCTGCTGGGTGGGATCTGGGGCGGCTTCTTCACGCCGACCGAGGCCGCGGCGGTCGCGGCCCTGTACGCGCTGACGGTCGGGGTCTTCGTGCTGCGCGAGCTCAGCCTGAGGGACATCGCGCGCGTGTTCGTCGAGACCGCCCGCGAAACCGCCATCATCGGCTTCCTCGTGGCCGCATCGGCCTTCTACGGCTGGGTCCTCATGCGCACGGGGCTCACGCTGAAGCTTGCCGAGGGGCTGATCGCACTCAGCACCAACCCCTGGGTCATCCTGATCGTCATCAACTTCTTCCTGCTGGTGGTGGGCTGCTTCCTGGACTCCACCGTGGCCATCCTGATTTTAGGGCCGCTGTTCATGCCGGTCATCGGCGCGGTCGGCATCGACCCGGTGCACTTCGGGGTGGTCATGGTCCTCAACCTCATGGTCGGGCTGCTCACCCCACCCTTCGGCATCATCCTCTTCGTGATGGTGCAGATCACGGGCCTCAGCTTCGAGGAGATCGTCAAGGCGACCCTGCCGACCCTCGTCCCGCTCCTGGTCGTGCTGGTGCTCATCACCTTCTGCCCGCCCCTGGTCACCTGGCTGCCGAAGCTCATCATGTGATTGGAGGCTTTCATGCCGCTCAGCATTCCGTCGAATGCCGAAAAGATCGAGGCCATCCGCCGCAACTGGCGGCTCGAGGATGTGGACGAAGTGCCCTTCCTGATCGAGATCGGCAGCTTCCACGCGGCAACCTCGCGTTATATCTGACGACCACGGGGCCGAGCTCGCCTGGAACGTCGACTTTCACCGCCAGTGCGACGGCGTCTACGACTACGGCATGCCGAATATCAAGCCCAACCAGGGCATCAACATCGTCGCCGCGGCCTTCGGCTGCGAGTGCACGGTGAACGACGAGGCCGACCCCTGGGTCAAGCCGCTGATCCGCGACGACAACGTGCAGGACGTGCACACCCTGAAGGTCCCCGACCCGCGGACCAACCCCGTCTTCCGGCGGGCCTGGGAGCGGGTCGACTATCTCCAGTCCCACTCCGAGCTGCCGCTGCGACTGGTGAATGTCCCCTCCCCGCTCGTGACGGCCTCGCTGATCTGGGAGTACACCTCGTTCATCACCGCGACCCTGCTCCACCCCCGCGAGGTGCACGTGCTGATGGAAAAGGTCACCGAGGCGACCATCGCCTACCTGCACGAGCAGCTCGCGCGCATCCGCAACCTCCACACGATGGGACACGAGATGTGGCACATCCCGCGCGAGGTCGGCGTGCGCATCAGCGACGACACGGCCGCCGTCATGTCACCGAACCTCTACCGGGAGTTCGGGGTGCGGTACAACGGCATGATATCGCGGGCGCTGGGCGGGATCGTCGTGCACTCCTGCGGGGAGGTCAAAAACGTGGTGGCGCCGATGATGGAGACCGAGGGCCTGCGCGGCCTGGACCTCACCATCCCTCAGACCGACTGGGAGTCGGTGCGCACGGCCGCGGCCGGCAAGACCGCGCTGTGCCTGCGGCACTACCACTGGGACCACGGGGCCGGACGCGCAGGTCGACCTGGCCGCGTACTCGCAGCGGCTCGTGGACTTTTTCGGCCGCCGGGGGCTTTTCATCCAGACCTCGACGGCGAACGCCGCGGAAGCCCGCGCCCTCGGGGGCGCCTGCATCAGGTGTTGGCGCGGTGACGGCCATACGGACAAGGCCGCCCTGGTGACCGGGACGCTCGGGTGCAGCGGATCGATGCTATACTCGGCCTCAGATAACTTCCCTTTCAGCACCTCCATCTGTCCGCACGTATTGCCTGCTGTCGCTCCGGGGTGAAGAGTAAACGAGTTTACGATAGCCACCCCAAGGTATGCATGAGGCGTTGTGACATGACCAAGCCCGGCCTTTTCACTGGTGCCCTCGACCGTCGCCTGACCTGGGTGGTGGCCGGGCTGCTCCCTCTGATCTTTTTCGGAATCGTGATGCTGATCATGTTCACCCGGCAGCAGGAGCAGGCCATCGAACGACTGCTGCGCGAGGCGGCCGCGGGCGCCGCGCACGTGGTGGACCGGGCCGTCGGGGAGCAGCTCGGCATCATGAACGGCATGGCCGCCTCGCTCGCGTTCGATCGGGGGGACCTGGACACGATCCGCGCGGAATCGCTGCGACTGTGGGAGATGCACCCCGAGTGGCGGACCGTGATCGTGACCGACGAGCACCGGCCGCTCATGAACCTGCGCTCCCCGCCCGGCGGACCGATCACTCCCTTGCGCGACCCGGAATCCCTGGCGCGCGTGTGGTCGACCGGCAAACCGTCGGTCGGGAACCTCGTAAGCGACTATGTCGGTTTGCGGGTGCCGGTCGCCCCCGGGGGCCGCATGGCATACACCATCGCCGTTCCGGTCGACCCGCGGTTCTTTCGGGATATCCTCGCCAAGCACAAGTTGGAGCAGCCCTGGTCAGCCGCCGTGATCGGCAGCGACCGCGCCGTGATCGCCGCCACCCCCGAGTCGCCCCTGATGGAAGGGCAGCCGCTGCCGGAGAAATTTGAGCCGGCACCCGGTGGCTTCCGCGCGGCCGAGGCGGACTATCAGGCCTGGGCGCCGGTCGGGACGAGCGGGTGGAACGCGCTCATCATCGCCCCGGCGGCGGCGGTCGAGCGACCGTTTGCGCGCGCCCGCACCGCCGTCCTGGTCGGCGGCGCCTGCTCCGCCGTGTTGACCGCCTTCCTGGTGGTGTTCCTGAGCTCGGCCTGGGCCGTCCGCCGGGAGGCGACGCACCTGCGCTCCGAGATCAGCGAGCGCGATAGGGTCGAAAACGCCCTGCGGGAGAGCGAGGAGCGGTTCAGGCGCTTCGCCGAAAACGCCTACGAGGGGATATGGGCGCTCGACACCGACCAGCGGGTGACGTTCGCCAACCGACGCTTGGCCGCGATGCTGGGGACCACGATCGACGAGCTGATCGGCCGTCCGGCGGTCGACTTCATCTTCCCCGGGGAGCTGGCGGACCATGGCGCCGAAATGGAGGTGCGCCGGAAGGGTGAGCGCTCCAGCTACGAAAGGCGCATGCTGCACAAGGACGGGACCCCGGTGTGGACCCTCGTTTCGGCCGTCCCGATCCTGGATGCGGAAAACCGGTTCACGGGCTCGTTCGGGATGTTCACGGACATCACCGCGCGCAAGGCCGCGGACCAGGCGATCCGCGAGAGCGAAGAGCGTTTCCGCCTGACCTTCGACGCCAGCCCCGACTCGGTCAACATCAACCGCCTGGAGGACGGGCTGTACGTGGAGGTAAACCAGGGGTTCACGGCCCTGACCGGCTGGCGCCGGGAAGAAGTGCTCGGCCGGACGTCCATAGAGATCAACATCTGGCACGATCCTGGCGACCGCCGGCGGCTCGTCGAGAGGCTGAATGCCACCGGGGTGTGCGACAACCTGCAGGCGCAGTTCAGGCGCAAGGACGGCAGCCTCACCACCGCCCTCATGTCGGCCAGGGTGCTCTCCTTGAATGGGGTCCGGCACATCGTCTCCATCACACGCGACATCAGCAAGCGGATCGCGGCGGAAGCCGCCCTGAAGGAAAGCGAGGAGCGCTACCGGCAGGTGGTCGACCTCGTCCCGGACGCCATCTCGATCTTCGTCGACGAGCGGTTCGTGTTCACCAACCGCAGCGGATTGGCCATGGTCGGCGCGGACGACGTCGATGCCCTGCACGGCCGCCTGGTCTGGGATTTCACCCACCCCAGGTATGTTCGTCTCGGCCAGGAGCGCTACCGGAAATGCCTCCGCGACGGCACCCCCCTCCCCCCGGCCGAATTCGAACTGATCGGGCCCGGCGGCCGGCCGACCCACATCGAATCCTCCGCCGTGCCGATCCAGTATCAGGGCTCCCCGGCGCTGCTGGCGGTCTGGCGCGACGTCACTTCCCGCAAAGCCGCCGAGTCCGCCCTGCGGGAAAACGAGGAGCTCTTCCGGGGCACCTTCGATCTCTCGCCGGTCGGTCAGACGATGTCGGACCTGGACTACCGGTACCTGCGCTGCAACGAGGCGTTCTGCCGATTCCTCGGCTACCCGGAACGCGAGCTGGTCGGCCGAAGCGTGCTGGACGTCACCCACCCCGAGGACCGCCATACGCGCTCGGTGGTGCCGGGACCTGGTCGACGGCAAAACGGGGCAAGCCCAATTTCAGAAGCGCTACTTCCGAAGAGACGGAAGCGTGGTCTGGGGGGATGTAACCGTGCGGCTCGTGCGCAGCCCGGAGGGGGTCCCCCGTCACATGCTCTCGGTGGTCCAGGACATCACGGAGAGGGTCCGGAACGCCCAGGAGAAGGAGAAGCTCGAAGCCCAGCTGCGGCAGGCGCAGAAGATGGAGGCGTTGGAACGCTGGCGGGCGGGATCGCGCACGATTTCAACAACATCCTGGGCGTGATCATCGGCGGGGCGGAAATGCTGGAGCTGACCGACGCCGCCCGGGACTCGTCGCGGGACACGCTGGCCAACATCATGGGGGCGTCCCAGCGGGCCAGGGACCTGGTCAAGCAGATCCTGGCGTTCAGCCGGCACACCCGGCAGGAGAAGATCCTGCTCAATCTCAAATCCATCGTCAAGGAGACGGTCGAGTTCATGCGGGCGTCGCTGCCCGCGACCATCCAGCTGCAGCATTACATTGAGTCGGCATCGGGCGCCATCGTCGCCGACCCGACGCAGATGCAGCAGGTCCTGATGAATCTCTGCACCAACGCCGCCCACGCCATGGAACGGGAAGGCGGCATCCTGCAGATCAAGATGGCCGATGTGGAGTTGGGCGCATCGGACGTGGGCTTCGACGGGGATCTGAAGCCGGGGAGGTATGTGCGGTTAACGGTGGGCGACACGGGGCACGGCATCGACCCGGCCATGATCCAGCGGATATTCGAGCCCTACTTCACGACCAAGGAAAAGGGCAAGGGGACCGGCCTCGGGCTCGCGGTGGTGCACGGCATCGTGGCGGCCCACAACGGGGCCATCACGGTCTCCAGCGAACCGGGCAAAGGGACGACGTTCGAGGTCTTCCTGCCGTGTGCCGAGGGCTACGCAGAGGAGGCCGGCACACGCCACGCGGAGCCGCTTCCGACCGGTAGCGGACGGATCCTTCTGGTCGACGACGAGGCCGCGCTGCTCGACACCGACCGGCAGATCCTGAGCCTGCTGGGGTATACGGTCGAAGCGACGACCAACCCGCTGGACGCCCTCGCGGCCTTTCAAGCCGCCCCGCACGCCTTTGACCTCGTGCTCACGGACATGACCATGCCGCAGATGACCGGCCTGAAGATTGCCGGCCGGATGATGGAGCTGCGGCCGGACATCCCGGTGATCATCTGCACCGGCTTCAGCGATCAGATCAACCCGCAGCAGGCGCATGCGGCCGGGATCAAGGCGCTGCTGATGAAACCCCTCATGGCGCGTGAGCTGGCGGAGGCGATCCGCAGCGCACTCGGGCAGTAGCCCGGGGGATGCACACTCGCCGCCGGCGGCCCCGGGCCGGACAGTGGGAGGAAACAGGCGTTACGAGCGCCGGTTGATCAACCCGTGCTCGTAGGCATACGCCGTCAGGGCGGTGCTGCTGTGCAGGTTCAGCTTCTCGATCAGATTGCCCCGGTGCTTTTCCACCGTTTTCACACTGATCCCGAGGATCTGGGCGATTTCTTTGTTTTGGTAGCTTTCGGCGATCAGCTTGAGGATCTCTTTTTCACGGGGAGTCAGCGACTCCCAGGAGCTCTTTTCCCGGATCTGCTTGCGCCCGGTGAGATAGCCGCTCAACACCGACTTGGCCACTCCCGGGCTGATGTACATCTTCCCCTCTAAAGTGGAGCGCATCGCCATCAGCAGCTCCTCACGGCCGGAATCCTTCAGGCAGTACCCGTCCGCCCCGGCCCGGAAGGCCTCGTGAACATACTGGTCGGATTCGTGGACCGTGAGCACCAGGACCCGGGCTTCCGGGTGGCTGCCCTTGATGGCGCGCAGGACGGAGAAGCCGTCCAGCTGCGGCATGCTCAGATCGAGCAGAACCAAGTCGGGCTTGATACGCTTGAATTGAATAATGGCTTCGTGCCCATTCGTAGCTTCCCCTGCGAGTTGAAATTCCCCCTCGGCAGCCAGCATGGCCTTGAGGCCTTCGCGGAGCAGCTTGTGATCTTCGACCAGCAGGATTCTTTTCGGTGGCATAGGCAGCAGCTTGACTGTCAGTCTCGAAGTTAATCCGGACCGGCCCGGCGTAAACCAATAATAGCACGGCCCAGCATCGCCTGCAAACATTACGCCAGGCGTTTGCGCGGCTGCCGGCACCCTGCGCTTTGCGTCTGCCTACTTTTTAGGAACTAAATCCGGGCTGTCTATCCGAGAAAGGGACGAGGATGGATTGGAATGGAAATCACCTGACATCAATCGGGAAGCTCACGCGCACCCATTTGCCGCCGGGGTTGGCGCGCACGATGATGTTCCAGGGGCCGCTCATGATCAGGTCCATGACGGCGCGGTACGCGGCCCCGTCCGGTGCGGCCGTGACGGTGTAGTTCATGGGCGGCATCCTGGGCATCGGGGGCATGTAGTAATTCACCGTGACCTCGGCGCCCGACACGGGCTTCCCCTCGGGGTTTCGGATCTCGACCCGGATCTCGTTCTTCCCCAGGACAGGCGGGTTGCGGTTGATGGCGATCTCGAACGTGAGCCCCTCCACGCTTTTCCGCACGCGGTAATCGGCCGCTTCGCAAACCGGACCCCCTCCCGCGAGCAGGAACAACAGGGCAATCCAAACCGCACGGGCGCTATGTTTTAATTGCATCGATCTCCCCTCACTGCCCGACCAGCGACAGCTCGGAAAACCAGATCCGGGCCCCAACGACGAGCGCAAACAGCCCGTAGGCGATGGCGGTCGCGACCGCCAGGCGGCGCTGGATGCGGGGGAGTTCGCGCTGCAGACTGGGGACTTGGGCGTGCGGGATCAGCACCCACGACCCCGCGGCGGCGATCCCGCCGCCGAGCAGGGTGGCGTAGATCAGGTAGCCGATGTATCCGTACTCCCGCTGCAGGATGCAGAAGGGGCAGTGGTGCGTCGGCAGCTCGTAGAAATAGAGTGCGATGAACGAGATGAGCGCCGCCACCGAAACCGGCAGCGCGAGCGTCCCGCTCACGGCCAGCAGCCGGGTCCACCGGCGGGTCCACAGGCCGGCCACGCCGGAGAGCAGCGCTGCGGCGAGCACCGCGGCGAATGCCGCGGCGGTCGGGCCGACCGGCAGGCCGGCCAGGCCCGCGCCGACCCCGGCTCTCGTCCGCGCTGAAGAGGCTGCCGCAGCAGGAGGTGATGATGTCGGCCTTGAGGTTCAGGAAATAGACCGCCTGGTAGTAGACCTCGGCGGCCACGAGGGGGAGGATCACCAGGAGCAGCGTGTACTTGCGCCGGATGAGCGGGTAGTCGTAGCCGCCCGGTTGTCGGCATGGTTGAGGATCAGCCACACGCCCGGCCAGCAGGAAGTTCACCACCTTCAGCAGCAGGGCCGGATAGCCGTAGGCATTGACGTTCAGGGTGCCGGCCGCGCACATGGCGCCGACGAAGAGGCGGTGCAGGTCGTCGGCCGTATAGATGAAGAGGAAGAGGGACAGAGCTCGAAGACCAGGACGTAGCTCATGAGGGTGGAGATGAGGTAGGTCCGCCTCTCCAGCAGCAGCTGCAGCTCGCTGCCGCTCTGAGGTCCCAGCCGCGGAGGATCTGCACCCCGTAACAGGCGGCATAGAGCGACATCGAGCACGAGCAAGGAGCCGATCGAGCAGCGCCAGGATGGCCGGGATGGAGGATCATGCGGCGCGCCCCGTCGGTGATCCGTCCGTCCCGCATCTCGACCACGCGGTCGACCAGGGCCGAATCATAGACGAGCGGGTCGTGGCTGGCGATCAGGATCGTCTTCCCCTCGTCCTTCAGATCGTCCATGATCTCCATGAACTCCCTGGACAGCTTGGTGTCGAGGTGGGCGGTCGGCTCGTCGGCGATGATGACGGACGGGTTGTTGATCAGCGCCCGGGCGATGGCCACCCGCTGGGCCTCGCCGCCGGAAAGCCACTCGACCTGGATCGGCCTTGCCGGACAGGCCGAAGCTCCGAGCAGCTCCAGGGCCCGCTGGCGGAGGCGGCGCGTGGCTCTCGCCGGTCGGGTAGGCGGGCAGCATGACGTTTTCCAGGACGGTGATCCCCTTGATCAGGTTGAACTGCTGGAAGATGAAACCGAAGGTCTTGCGGCGGATCTCGGTCAGGAACCGCTCCGGCAGGCTGGTGATCTCCTGCCGGTCGACGCAGATCGCGGCCGGCGGTCGGCCGCGCCATGCAGCCGATCATGCCGAGCAGCGTGGTCTTGCCCGAGCCGCTCGGTCCCTTGAACACGGTGACCTTGACGGCTCGACGAGCAGGTCACGTCGTCGAGCGCCGTGAACTCGTTCGGCCGCCCGCTGTTGAAGATCTTGGTGATGTGACTCGAGTTCGATCATTCATGCGCTCGCCTGTCACTGCCGCATCACCGCGTCGGGGTCGATCGTGGCCGCCCGCCAGGACGGGATGATGGTCGCGACCGTATAGGGGACCACGTCAGGAAGAAGAGCGTTAGCGATCTGGTAGGCGTCGACGAAGCGGCACCAGGCTGAACGCGGGTAGAGCACCGACCAGCCCTTGAGGACCGGTTCAAAGAGCGTGGCCGAGGAAAAGAAGACATGGACGTAGGCCAGGAGATCCCGACCAGGAAGGAGGTCAGGGAGATGACGATCCCTTCCCAGAACTTCATCAGCGAGGACATCGGAGGTCTCCCAGCCGACGGCTTTAGGATGCCGATCTCGCTGCTCTCCTCGGCGGCAGGCCGGTGGCCTTGTCCCAGGCGAAGATGATGAAGGCGAGGCACCGCGCCGCGAAGATCACGAGCAGCATGCCGCCGCGCCAGTCGAAGACGGTCGTAGGTCCGCAGGATCTCGTTCCGGAGGATCGGGCGGGTGTCGGGGAACAGGCGGCGATCTTGTCCGCGATGATCGGCAGTTCCTTCGGGTTGCTCACCTTGAGGGTGAGTCGCTGGAATGCCCCGCGGGCATACCGAAGAGGCTCGCGCAGGGCCTCCGGGTGCATCACGATCAGGTCGGCGGAGACCAGCTCGGATTCGGACGAGAACACCCGCGCCACCTCGAAGCTCACGTACTCCCCGCGGGCGCCCTTGAGCGGCAGCAGGTCGCCCTTTTCCGCCAGGAGGGTGCCAGCGACCCCGCGGCCGACCGCGACCGTCC
>CAWBSC010000017.1:0-93355 GCA_963791285.1 uncultured delta proteobacterium | reverse complement strand
TCTATATAGAACCCATCTCAAAAATGCATCTGACGGCCGCATGCGGCGTTGCCGGCCGCCTCAACCTGCTCACATACTGTAATGTATGCTGCGCGGTCTCGGCGACCGGCGCCTTGCCTGCGGCCGTGATCTGCTATTTTTGAGATGGGTTCTAATCCCACCTATGTTGCATTATGTGTTTTAGGGCATATTTTTGATTTAGCCAAAATTCGAATCAAGGAAATGGGAAATTTCGTTATGTCGATTGTCACGATCTCACGGGGTTCTTACAGCAAGGGTAAAGAGGTGGCTGAGAAACTGGCTCAAGCATTGGGATACGAGTGCATATCCAGAGATATCCTGCTCGAGGCTTCGAACGAGTTCAACATAACGGAGATCAAGCTGGTCAGGGCGCTGCACGACGCCCCGACCGTTCTGGAGCGCTTCACCAACGGGAAGGAGCGCTATCTCAGTTACCTGCGCTCCGCGTTGCTGAACCGGGTCTTGGCGGACAGCGTGGTCTATCACGGGTTGGCCGGCCACTACTTCCTTCAAAGTGTCCCGCATGTGCTCAAGGTCCGGATCATTGCCGACATCGAAATGCGGGTTCGGGAAGAAATGAAGCGTGAAAGCATCTCGGAGGCGGAAGCGCGCTACATCCTGAAGAAGGATGACGAAGAGCGCCGGAAGTGGGGGCTGCAGGTGTATGGCGTGGATACCTGGGACCCCAGCTTGTACGACTTGGTCGTGCACATCGGGACGCTCACGGTCGACGATGCGGTGGACATCCTGCGCGAAACCGTCCGGAAACCCTGTTTTCAGACGACACGGTCTTCGGAGAAGATCCTGAATGACCTGGCCCTCGCGGCCAAGGTGCGCAGCTCTTTGGTAACGGTCATCCCGAAACTAGACGTCCGCGCCAATGACGGTATCGTGTCCGTCATCATCGCGGGAGTACCGTCCATCGGAACCATGAAAGAGCTCAAGCGGCTGGCAGAAAGCGTAGAGGGGGTCAAAGAGGTTCTCGTCAATGATCTGTCGGACAAGGGGGAGCAGAACCACATCAACCCGTTTCACAACATCGGATAGCTCAGCCCGGCCGGATTTCTGACCTGATCAGCTCGGTTTCGCGCGAGAAGGGCTGGATCGACCCCTCGCCTGCGCCTGCTTCTCGACCAGAATTCCACGGCTGACTTTGGCCTGTTTTATCTTTTCTATCAATTCTGAGATGTCCACCGGCTTGGGGATGAAGTCCACTGCGCCCAACTTCATGGCTTCGACTCCTATCGACACAGATGGGTGGCCGGTCAGAAAGATCACCTGGAGCTCTGGCCGTAGAGATATCATATGCTGCAAAGCCTCGATTCCTCCCATCTCAGGCATCATAAGATCCAACAGGACCGCATCATACGTATCCTGCTCAAGCATTTGCAGCGCAGCCGTGGCCGAGGATACAGACGTCACAGACATCCCGCGGTTGCGCATCCGTTCGGAAAGTATAGCCAAGAAGGCCTGATCGTCGTCTACCAGAAGGACCTTTTCCATCTGTTTCACCCTTTCAAACAATCAGTTAAATGCGTTCACGTATCTCCGTGATTCGGGACCATGAGCCGGATTTCTTTTTCTTCGGGGTGAATGGTGATTGTGGCTTGGATCGACCGGCTCAGGTCTATGTGCTCGTCTGCGGGTAAGCCCCCGCTGACATCGAGGTCGGGCCCTAAGGCATCCAACCCTGCGAATCGGAAACAGACCGTGTCTGCATTCTCGGAGAAAGAGAGCTCAATCCGTTTGTGGGGCCCGACCGCGCTGATTGCCATGTCCAGGCAGGCCCACATGAGCCGGAGTAGGTCGAACCCCGACTGAATCAACCCCCCGGCATTACCCTCGGCGATGTGCAGGGAAATCCCCTTGGCGAAGGTCATCCGGCCTGCCAAGGTGAAGAACGTCTCCACCCATTCGCCGGCGTCCATCGTGATGCCGCCCGCATCGACGCTGTGCGACAATTTGCTCAACCCGCGCGTTATTAGGTCTCCTCTGCGGACCTGCTGCTTGAGGTCGACGGCAATGCGCAGCGTACGTTGCAGGTCCAGCGGCCTGCCTTTCTCTGCAAGGCGGCAAGTATCCTCCAGCAACCCTGCATTTTCGTTGATAACGGCCAGCACGTTGCGGATGTCGTGGGCAACCGACGTCGTCAGCCGACCAAACAAGCGAGTTCCGCATGGATCGTTTGCTTCCATGTATATCCTACCTCTGCAATACTTCTTTCATTTTTAAGATCAACCGTTCGATGTCCAGCGGCTTGGCCAGGTAGTACCCAGATCCGACTTCGGAAGAGGCTGTTTCATACGCCGCATTCGAACCATGGCCGGTCACGAAAATGAACTTCAACTCCGGCCGGATCTCCTGCAGTCGGCGCTTGAGCTCGAGCCCGTCTATTTTCGGGAGCTTCATGTCGAGCACCGCAATGTCAAACGGCTCTTCTTTCACCAGGCGTAAAGCCGTGTCGGCATCAGCCGCCCAGCGGGCATGAATGCCTCGCAGCCCCAGGCGTTCCGCCAGGGTCGTGACCAGTTCGATTTCATCATCGACCAACAGTACATTCATATTGACCTGCCTTGAGTACCGGCATCCGAACGGGTAGAAAAACAGTGAATTCCGTGCCCTTGCCGACGGTGCTGTCCACCTCGATGCTCCCGCCCAGTTCCTGGACGAGTCCATAGGTGATCGAAAGGCCCAGTCCTGTACCGCCTTTGCCCGTTTTTGTGGAAAAAAAGGGTTCGAAAATCCGTCTGAGATCGGCGGCCGGTATGCCGCACCCGGTATCAGTGACTTTGACCAAAACATTCCCGTCCGTCGAATTTTGAATGCGGATCTCGATCCGCCCGCCACCGGACATAGCTGCGAGCGAGTTGTTCACGAGATTGAGGAAGATCTCTTGCAACTTCCCCCGGTCGCTTTCGATCTCCGGAACGTTTGCATTCGACTCGATGGATACCGAAACGCCCTGCAGTTCAGCGGACCGGCCGATAAACCCCAGAACTTCCCTCGCGATCTCATCGAGCTTCAACTTCTGTTGCAACCCGTCATGACTTTGTCGCGCAAAGCTGAGAAGCCGCTTAGTGACTTGGGCGCAGCGGTCGACCGAGTGGAGGATGGAGTCGACGAGGCCCGTCACCCGTGGATTGCTCACCTCGATTCCCATGGCGGTCAGGTCCTTGATCAGGCCGGCCTTTTCGTTGATGATGGCAAGCGGGTTGTTGATCTCGTGGGCCACTCCGGCCGACAATCGCCCGAGCGACGCCATTTTGTTGGCGTACTCCACGTGGTGCAGGGCCATCACCCGCTTATGGTCCGCCGAGTAGACCTGGTTGACGAGATAGGTCGAAACCCCTATCACGACGACAACGATCAACGTGACGCTCAGGGCAAGGAAGAAGATCAGCTGGCGGCGGGTGTCGTTCCACGGCTCCATGAGCCTGTTCTTGCTCTTGGCCGCCATCAGGATGAAGGGCGTGTCCTGGATGAACGCATACCCGAGAACCATCGATGCGCCGTAAAGCTCGGTCTGGATCACCTGCGTTTTGTCCGAGTACTCCGGGATGTCGACCGGGATCTTCTGCAGCGGCGGCCCGAACATCCGCGACGGGGTTTGAAGCACGCCCGACCGGTTCACCAGGAAAATGTCCCCGTTCCCGCTGACTTCCATTTCGGCCAGCAGGTGGTTGAACTGCTCAGTATCGATCGAGGCGCGCAGGATGTAAAACCCGCCGTCCGGAAGCTCGTGCTTCACGGCAATGACCAGATGCGGCTTCTGCCGGAACCCCATGAAGACATCGCTGATGTGAGCGCCGCTGCTCATCAGGTCCTGGAACCACTCCTGATCGCTGTATTTTGCGCCGGCCAAGGGGTAAGGACCGACGTAGGTATGCTGTACGCCGGTGCGATCGATGACGCCCAGGTCGCTGAACCCTCCAAATCCGCGCTTCAGGTTCTCCAGGAGCGCGCCGAGGCGCCCCGGGTCGCTGAGCATCGAGTAGGAGTTGTCCTTGTCGATGAAGTTGAGCGCTGATTTTCGTTCGGACAGAAAAAAAGTCACGCTGCGGCGGGTGTTGGACACCAGGCGGCCGGTCTGGTAGCGGATTTCAGACTCGATCGCGTTCTGGTTGGCGTTGTAGTCGATGACGGCCATCAGGATGAGCGGCACCAGGGCGACCGCCGCCGTGAGCACGACGGCCGCCTTCCACATCCGGCGGAAGTTGAACAGGTGTTTTTGGGGTCCGGCCGCGAGGTCTTCGTGATCCCAGAAGCCGGGTTTGAGCATGGACCAGAGTGTCATGGGCTCCCCGTTGGTGCCGGCTTCAGTGCGACCCGTTCTGCCGCATCTTTTCCTTGGCCTTTTTCAGCGTCTCCGTGAGCAGGTCGATGTCGACCGGCTTCTGGAGATAGGCGAATGCCCCGAGTTCCAGGCAGGTCTTGCGGTCCGCCTGCGACCCGTGGCCGGTGAGGATGATGACCTCGATTTCGGGCCGAGTCTGCTTCACCCGCCGCAGTACCTCGATCCCATCGATACCGGGCATCTTGAGATCCAGGATCATCACATCGGGCTCGTCCTCATTGATCATGGACAAGGCCGACTCGCCGTCGTACGCGACGGCCGAGCCCATGTCGCGCATCAACAACCGTTCCGAGAGGGTCTGCACGAACTCGCGTTCGTCGTCTACCAGAAGTACCTTGGAGGGCAGTTCGAAATTCGCCTTGCGGTAAATGTCCGTCTGATAATAGCCCTTCCCGACCTTTGTGGTCACCGACTGCACACCGTCCACTCGCGAAGCGATGGACTTCAGGTCCTCTTCGAGTCTGCTGAGCATCAAGACATGCTTATTGATCGTTAGAACCACCATGCCGTTTTCCGCTTCGACCTGTACGTTGTGGCCCTCACAGGCCAGTTTCTCTTCCACTTTCGAGGCCAGCACAAAATCAGCAACTGCCAATTGAGATGCTGAAGTAGGCTGCAGTATTTTCTGCTGATAGTGCTTGAGGACCAGAGCGCAGGCGTCTTCCGGTGTCGTCTTATCCATTGGGATCAGGATATCGTAAAGCGCGGGCGCCCACGGGTCAGCGATACCACTGGCGGAGTGAGCCCAGGCGCTCGCTTCCTCGTCCTGCTGTCGAATAACCCGGGCTGGGTCCTTGGCCCCGGTTTTGGCGGCCGCGGCAGTGCGGTATTTGAGGTCGGCTACGAGGCCCACACGCAAAATGTGGCTGATCGATTTAGGGATCAGGTGGACCGCAAACCCGCTGACCATCAACTTGTCCTTTACCAGCATTTCTGCGAGGCATAGCTTAAGGTACGCGAGCGACCGTTCCCACTCGTGCGTGAACGTGTTGAAGACCGACGGTTTACCCGTGAATACGCGTGCGATCTTTGCGCTTGCGAACCCGGAACGAACGGCCGCCGCGGCGACCAAGTCTTTGTCGTTGAGCAGACGGCACTCGGTTTCGCGGGTGAGTCTCCCGACCACATCTTCCGCCTTGCAAAAGCTACTGCTGAAAATGCTAATTGTAGGCATAGCCGACCCCCTCATTCCGCTTGTCAGTCTGTGGCAGATAGCAAACCGTTCGCAACGGGCAATCCGTTTCCGAAGCACCCTGGTGCGTCAACGGGTGGATGGCATCGACAGCCTGTTCGACCGTCGGATACAGATGGTCCGCTCCGATTTTCGCGTCCAGATGCGTCCGTTTGAGCACCTTCATGACCTTCTCATTGACACCGCAGAGCGAGACGTCGACGCCGGCGCTCCGGATTCGATCCACCAACAGCGACAACGTCTCCTCCCCCGAGGCATCGATGTCGTTGATGCCGCCGGCCACGACGACGATGTGCTTCAGGTTCTTCTTGGCCCTCATCCGTTCTGAGACCTGGTCTTCCAAATAGCTCGCATTGGCGAAGAAGAGCGGCGCGTCGAAGCGGATGAGCGCGATCTGTTCGCACTCTTTGAGGCCATGCGTGACGGCACACCGCAGCGCGGCATCCTCGGTGCGGGCCAGGACGGTGACGGTGGGGCGCATGACCTTGTAGAGGAACACGATCAGCGACAGGCCCACGCCGACCATGATCCCTTTGTCAAGATGCGGCGCAAAGATCAGCGTGCAGATAAACGAGATCACCGCAATGATGCCGTCGACCCGTTGCGCTTTCCATGCGTGCACGAAGCCGGATACGTTCAGCAGGCCGGTGACGGCCATCATGATCACAGCCGCAAGGACGGACTGGGGTAGGTGATAAAGCAGCGGGGTGAGGAACAGAAGCATAATTAAGACCGCTACGCTCGTAAAGACGCTTGAAAATCCGGTCATCGCGCCGCCCTGGAGATTCACGGCCGACCGGGAGAAGGACCCTGAAATAGGATAGCTTTTGCCTATGGCCCCCAGCAGGTTCGCAAGCCCTTGCCCGATCAGTTCCTGATTGGGGTCGAGCCGTTGGCCGGTCTTTGCGGCCATGGCCTTCGCGATGGAAATGGCTTCCATGAAGCCCAGGAAGGAAATAATGGCGGCATACGGAAAAATGTGCGCCAGAGTGGCCAAGTCCAGCGCCGGCAGCCCGAAGGTCGGCAGCCCCTTGGGCACGGCGCCGATCACCTCGCCGCCGCCGCTCAACTTGACCCGGTCGAGGTTGATCGGGCTGCCGCCGACCTGGAATCGCCAGCGCGGCCCGTCCGCCCCCTTGCGGTCGACCTCCGCCACCGCATGGTAGCGGGAGGATCCGTCCGGTTGGCGGACGCCTGCCATGATCACCTCGCGTAACCGCTCACGATACTGGTGCGCATGTTCAGCTTGTTCTTCCATTTTCAGCCCGATTGCGTCTGCGTCCCGCTTCGCATCCAATAGCGCGATCGCATTGCCCGAAGACTGGAGCTCGGACATTCTGCGGTTTACCTCGGTCAAGTCCTTACCGAGTGCCGCGTTTTCGGAGAGACAGGCATTGAAGTCGGTTACCAGTTTTTTAACTTCAGGATTCTCTATCGCGTTCAGGGATACGTCGATGTTGTTTTGATAACCGATGGCCCATGAAATGACGGTGGTAACCGCCACAGCTACTAACACGTTGGGTATTCGCGGTGTTACTCGTTTCAGGCCATACATTATGGCAAAAGCCAACATCCCCAGGAAGAATGTGGGCCAGTGGGTGTAATGCCATGCGGCTTTAACCACCGCGATGATCGTGTCGTAGTGGTGCTCGGCCGTATCAACGTTGACACCGAAAATCTTTGAAAGCTGTGAGGTCGCAATGATTATGGCGGCTGCGTTCGTGAACCCGTTCACGACCGGATGCGACAGGAAGTTGACTACCAGGCCCAGACGCAAAATGCCCAATCCCAGTTGGATGACGCCGACCATCAAGGCCATGACGATGGCCAGCCCGATGTACCGTTCACTGCCGGCCGTCGCGATCGGCGCCAGCGAGGCGAACGTCATCAGCGACACGACCGCCACCGGCCCTGTCGCCAATTGGCGGCTGGAACCGAACAGGGCGGCCGTCATTGGAGGTAAGAATGCTGCGTAGAGACCGTAGTAGGGCGGCAGCCCGGCTAACTGGGCATACGCCATGGACTGCGGGATCAGCACCAGGGCGACTGTGAAGCCGGCGATCATATCGCTGCGCATGCACGCCGTCGTATAACCTTTGAACCAGCCGAGGAAAGGGAACACTTTCTGGATCATCTTGCGCTCCTATAAGGGGCAATGATTCGCTTGAAGCATTCTCCGGCACGAGTCCATCAGCTCTCCGTACAGGGCGCCGGCCTCGTAAAGGTTATAGGTGTTGTAGCGGACGACACCGTCCACCATGGCATACACGATCATCGCGGCCTTTTGGGGCGACGTGTTCACGATCGAACCATCGGATTGACCCCTGCGGATCGCCTGTTCTAAGAGATCGATGATGCAGGCGTGAATCGCCTCCAGGTGCTCTCGGCAGGTCGGGTTCACGGCCGCCATTTCATATGGGAAGCGGTGGTGCAGCAGCATGAACCAGTCGCGGTGGGTGCTGGACAAGTTGAGGTAAGCAGCCGCAAGCCCTTCAAGCAGCCCCATTCCGGTCTCATATTCCCGGCACCCTGTCTCGGCTTTGAAGGCGTCGAGCAGCTCGTCTTTGACTTTCCGGAGGATGGCCAGCAGGATGTCCTCCTTGGTCCGGTAATGGTAAAAAATATTGCTGCCGGTGGTGCCGGTCATGGCCGCAACCTCGGCCATCGACGATTTTTCATAACCTTTGACCGCAAAGAGTTGCATGGCGGCGTGGAGGATTTCGTTTTTCTTTGACATCGGCCACATGCCCCGGCTTTTTGACTGACTGTTCAGTCAGTTTTAGCACTTCAATGGCAGGTGTCAAGCCAAATTTCGGGCACGCAGCGTAGTTCGTCGTTTTTATTCCCCGGGAGGGAGAATATAGGGACTCAAAAAAGAGGGAGGTCAAAGGTGCAAAAGCTGCAAAGCTCGCCGGTGTCGGGCTGCACGCACGCGGCCGCGCGGTCGGCGGCCACCGGAAGGGACACTTGGGCTATGTTCTCGACGGAGAGATGGATGTGGATTTCGACGGGCAGGTCGTACGGTTCTCGAAAGGAGATGGTTTGGCGATTCCCATGGGAGAAGAGAACCGGCACAAGGCAAGCGTCATCACCGATGTGGTGCGGCTGGTTCTTGTTGAGGATACAGAACAATGACCTGCACGCGACTCCGGTAAGGCCGCCGAGGACGGCGGCCTTAACTCTCATGTATTTAGGCCTTCTGTACGAGAGAGCGCGATTTTAGTTGATAGCATATTGCAATAAGACAATAAAAATGGTTGAGGCGGCGGCGGTTTGAACCTGCTCTTTTCCTTGTTCCGTTTTCTTCCCCAAAGTCTTTTTTAGTCTCCCTTCTTCTGGTTTTCATACCCGTTTCTTCGTTTCGCTAGTGCTTGCTTTCCGCCGCGCTTCTTAACATAATAGAGGGGAGTGTCTCCGCCCCGCGGGAAGCGTGTGCGACAGTGGAGCAATTTCACTGGTTCGCTGGTCCACGGGATCGCAGTCTACCACGGCAGCGAATGGCGAGGTACAACCCATGCGGGCTTACGGTCGGGTTCTGGCTGCTTCAGTTTTGCTCGGCGGCCTTCTGATTTGTGGACACCAGGCGCGCGCCGCCGACCCAATCACCATTGACGTGCCCGGGGGCGCCAGAATCACCTACGGACCTGTGGCCGGCGCCACCACCCAGGGCGACGCCATGCTCTCGCTGCTACGCTTCATCCATCGCAGCCACGGCGACAGGCCCAACGTCGGCAACGCCTTTCGCTTTCGTGACACCGATTCAGTCGGCATCTTCTTCACCCTGATGAACCGCCAGGCGGGCAATGTCGAGGTGGCGGGTCTGATCATCGTCGCGCAGAACGGTCCCAACCAGGTCGAGGCTGCCCTGCTCACCGATCGCGCCGACCGTTTCGGCAATAGCATCAACCCCATGCTCACCAAGGTCTATGAGGTCTGGCACCCGGCCGGACTCGCCAGCGTCAACGGCCCTTCGACTGGGCCCGCCGCTCCCGCCGCGACCGCCCCTTCCGGCCCGGTCCCTCCAATGCGTAGAGTAATGCTGCCCGACAGGACCGCTTCGATTAGCTTGCCCGACGGCTGGAACATTACCCAGGAAAGTCACGGGGGCAGCATTTTTGTCGCCGGCCCAAGCGGCGAGAAAATCGTTTGCAACGCTGCGAACAGTGCCCAGGACCCGACCAGCCCCGGCTATCAGCGCGCTCGCCAGTACTACCGCGGGCCGCTCCCCGCCAATATCGTCATGGTCCCCTTCAACGCCGACTTCGTGCGACAACTTCCGCGACCTCTACCTGCGCATCTCCGGCACGATGAAATTCAATCCGGGCGAGGTGCAGGTGGATAGCGCCGAAGCCTTGCCGGCTACCCAGGGCGCGCGCTGTGTGCGCGCCACGCTGCACATCAACCCGCCGGGCAGCGGCCCCAGGGAACTGGGCGAGACGCTTTGCGCCTGTGGCCTTGACCCCGCCACCGGCATCTATCACTTTTCGGCCTCGCTCTACTCTCTGCCGGTCTCCGTCGCCGACCGCCAGCGCGCCACCGCGGTCGCCATCCTCAGCACCTTCGAATGGGATGAAGCCCTGGTCCGCCAACGCGCCAACGCCGAGGTCGCTCCGGTTCTCGCCTCGATGAAGAAGTCCTGGGACGATCAGCAGCGCGCCCTCATCGCCCGCAGTCAGGCCATCTCTGCGGGCATTCGGCAAACCGGCGAGAACGCTCTGGCCCAAGCCCGCGCCACCCAGCAGATGTACGATCAGCAGCACCGCGACTGGGAAAAGGGCCAGGTCGACCGCGACCGCACCCAGCAGGGCTTCCACAACTACCTCCTCGACCAGACCGTCATCCGCGACATCCAGGACCCCAACACCCACGCCACTGTGTGGAACCGGACGGCTGAAGTCTGGCAGAAGGCGTTCCCCGATCGCATCGAACAAGTGCCGGTGCAGCAGTACATCCAGGGCCGCGACTTTTAGCGGCTACTTGCCGCCGATCGCCTCGCGGCCCTTCTTCCAGCTTTTCCCGCAGGGCGGGCCGGCTAGCATGAAGTCGAGCTTCCGCTCCGGAAGAGCGTCGTGGACGATCAAGGAGATGTCCGCTTCCTCTGACACTAATTCGATTGAACGATGTTCTTGTTTGAATTTGGTCCCCCCCTTATTACCGATCACCTATTTCTTTAGTTCGTATGTCCCTGTTATAGTCATGCAGCTTTGACCAGTTCCCTTTATCCTCCTATCGTTTGATGGCTCTGATATTTGTGCTTTCTTTATGAAATTTTAATCAGGTAAATAATTTGCCGTCTAATCGGCATCCCGCCTTTCCGTACCGTTTCAAATTTGCATACTCTTTCAGCCCTGGCTTAAAATCTCATTTTCTTGTCATTGTTAGCTTCGCCTTATTTTCAAGATCAAGCAATATCTTGTTTCTATCCTCACTGATTTGTCCCTTGCATGGAAATGGTCCCCAACCCGTGATAATAAACACATTTATAAAACCGCTTTTATCTATTCCGCATGCAAAGACCAAACTCCCTACTCGTCTGCCAGGTCCATTGTCCTGCAACCTGGTTCCGATAAAGGTGCTGCCTTCAAGCGCAATTTTAAAAACGTTTGGATAGCTTCCATACTGTGCCCATTCTCCATAGTTCTCAATCTGAGCATTCCATTCTCCTGTCAGATCACAGATTTCATCCCCGTTTGGCAGTTTGACAGTTTTCATCGCCGCCGGCGTAGCAGTCTGGCCGAAAGCCAAGCCAGTCCAAACGATGAGAGCCACAAAACAAATCGCCCATATGGTGGTTTTTCTTTTCATGGCTTACCTGCATTTCTATCATTGGGTATGCCGCTTCCCTCCAAATGATCAAACCTGAAGCCTCCTAAAATACTGCCAAAAATCTCATTTTCTGGTCATTGTCAGCTTCACTTTATTTTTAAGGTCAAGGACTATTTTATTGCCATCTTCACTAAGTTTACCGTTGCATTGACATGGCCCCGCGCCCTCTGAAATAAAGACCTGTTTGAAACCAATTTTTTCAGAGTTAATTTCTACAACAATTGAATTCGGAGGTTCTCCAGGTCCGTTGTCCAACAACCGAATGCCTCTGAACGAATCGCCCACTAAGGTCATTTTTATTATATTTCGATAGCTTCCAAACTCTGCCCAATCCCCGTAGTTATCAATCAGCGCAGCCCATTCGCCTGTCAGATCACAGACCTCATCCCCGTTTGGCAGTTTGATGGTTTTCATAGCTGCTGGCTTTGCAGTCTGTGCGAAAATCAACCCTGCCCAAGCGAAGAGAACCACAAAACAAATTGTCCCTATGGTGATCCTTCTTCTCATGGTTCACCTGCCTTTCACTGAAGAACCCTCTTGGGAGCCGCTTTCCAATCATCCGCTTTTTTCTTCGCCAGCTATTTCGCTCGTTCGTACGTTATGAGGGCTCTTGCCATCCGGTTGTCCGGTCGAGCCGCCCACGCAGTCATCTCTTGGAGTCGGTTTCCGTCAATCCGGAAAGATCGGGTTTGTTCGGTTCCAACCCATGCAGGGTTCGCAGAGACGTCCAACGTTGTAATCCACTTGTCGCCGTCGACGCGGTATCGGCCCGTGTAAGCGACAAGGGTGTTGTAAAGACCCGCGCGATCCTGGTCCGTGGTTGGAGCTGTGCGCCCCTCACCTGTAATCACTACCGTCATGCGCCCCTCGGGCAGGAAGAGAATGTAGCCCGTCGGGGCCTTGCCCATCGGGTATTCGCGCTCGGCACCGGCCTGATACTCTCGCTCGAATGATACGAGCTTCCAAATCCCAACAATTGGTGTGGGATCAGCTGCGAGGCAGGGTTGTGCCATCAGGGAAACAAGAACCACCATCGCTATCCATTTCAGCGTAGACATGACGTCCTCCTCTCTCTCTGATTTTCCGGAAAGCAAGGCGCAGGGCGAATCTATTTGGTTGTAATCTTCACAACCTCCCGGCAGACCCCACGACGAGTACTTTCAGGAAATCCCTTTGGAAACTGCAGGGTATATTCCATTGTACCTTGCCAGCCGGTGTACTTACCCGTTCCCTCGATTATTTTGGCTTTACCGTTGGCTGCGGCTGCGGGTCCTGTTCCCAAATCCGTTAGCTCCCAGACCACTTTATCACCATCCTTATCTGCCCAAATCTCAAGCCCTCTGTATCGGAACTCCCCCTTGCTCATGTATGTAATTCCTGCGATGTTGGTCGATACCGCGTGGAAAGGCCCATCCCCACTGTCGTTAACTCTCACTCCCATGAGATCTGTTTGGCTGATTACTCGCTCTGGATCGAGTTGGAAGATTTTCGGCGTCGCGGACCAATAATGGGTACCAGAAAATGTTATTTCTTTCTGGGTTTGAGCCAAAGCTGTTCCCGCCCAGGTAATAGCCAAGAACAAACTCATCACGGAAGTCAATAGACATTTCTTCATTATTCACCTCCGTTAACTTCCATCTCTTAGTTATTGACCCATATAATCACTTTGGCGGAAGGGTATAGGTGATAGTTCCCTCGCCTTGCATCTCTTCTTCCAGATCACCCTTATGAATTTTGAGAGAGGTGGCTCTGCCTATTTGATTCCCCTTTATCCCTTCGAATCGACCAGATCCGTTGAGAATTTCACTTGTCCAATTGCACAAAGCCCCTGTCCCTTCAGTTGTTGCTCTTATCGTTCCTTGTCTCTTTATGATAATGGTTGAGCCGTCCACAAAATTTAGAGATACGGTTTGCATAAACGGGCCAGTCCCTTGGATATGCGCACTTGTAGCCACGTCGTTAATAGTTGCATTCTCGCCATTTGCAAAAATGATGTTCTCGATAATCAGATACACCGTATGTCCGTCTACATCGTCAGAAGATGCCATATCAGTTCGTATTAGTTGAGCGTTAAATTTGTAGTTCATGCTCTCAGCAACCGCATAGGTAGAATAGCAAAAAATTAAAGCAGCGATCGCCAGCATCATCGAATAGCAATTAATCTGGTTTCTTGTAGACATAGACACCTCCTGCGTCCAATGGCAATAATGGTAGGGGTGTAGCTATCGCCTTGCACGGGAAACAAAAATGCCCCTAAAGGATAAGCTACTCCTCCAGGGGCTTAAATGCGGGGACCTTAAGTCGTCGAGTCCTCATTCTCACACCTCCATTCTTTTGGGTTTGTCCAAAGAATTCGAAGGTGATGTCGAAATGAAGGAACTCCAGGAGAGGAGAGAACCGGACCCCTACTCATGATGAAATTGCGCTTTAGGTCCGGATGAAATGAAACTTGCCCGATATCGATGCTAATTGTTTAGAAAAAGTGATGTCGAAACATAATTTCGATTAGCCTTATCTAATTTAACCGTGTTGTGTTGTCTATAGGACGACAACCTTATTTTTATAGGCAAAATGCTGAGAGCCGGGACTTGCTCCCTTTAAGGCAGATAGTAAGCAAGTAAGCTGAAGAGAATAACGGCTTGGGGTATCACAAGGTGGCACAACCGCTGGCACAACCACTGGCATCTCAACCCACTGCTACCTATGACGTTGTATTGCTCCGTCCTCATTCAACCATCAGAAACGAATACCGGTTCATCGCTTGCCGATAATCCGTTAACACCTCTATCGGGAATCCTAACTTTCGGACAGTAGCAAAGACATCCACTCCTAAGCCTTCAGGACATGGCCGGGAGAGTTGTAGATTCTTGCATTCGGCTCGTGTGCCAGGGCACTCTTCACACATCCGGCACTCGTCCATGAACAACAGAAACGCCTTCTGATGGCCGGCCAGAAACACTGCCCTTTCGAGCTTCAACAACTTGGCGTTGGTTTTCTGGCTAAACCCTTTCCGGTCTTCAGGCTTGTTGAGCTTTTTCTGAAAGTGGATGACCGCGATGTGCTCATACTCGCTGAAAAATTCACGGCATTCCGCGACCGAAGGCACCGATGGAGGACATGAGCCCTTCTTCCCGTAGCTGGAGCAGCCATACATGCACTTGAACCTCGGCCACTGAGACACCACCACATCCTTCCCTGAAATCCATTTGAAATCGTCATAGCCGTTCTCGCGGATTATCGATTCGATTCGGGCTCTATCCATTCCAATCGTCCTCCATTCTGCCACGACGCGTTAAAGGGTTGCACCTGCGCCTCAGGCGGCGGTGCGCCTTGCCCCGACGATGGCCCGCGTAGCTATCGCACCAAGCACGACGGCGCCGCCCAACAAGGCGAGAGGGGCAGGAGACTCGCCAATTACAAGGAATACCCAGAGCGGGTTAAGAACAGGCTCCAGCATCAGAATCAAATTGGATTCGAGCGCCGGAACTTGTCGGATGGCGATGGAATAGAGTGCGGAGGCCAGGCCGGTTTGGAAAATCCCCAGATAGGCAATGATGGCGACGTCCGTCAGGCTCCATGTTTCCTGGAGCACCGATGGCAGACCGATCAGCCCGCCAAGACAACTGCCGATGAGGAAGATTTGAGCCGGGTGGCTGTCCTTCTGGGCGCGAGTGGAAACTATCATTGCCGCCAGGGCCACACCGCCTAAAATTGCTGCCAGATTTCCGTAAAACCCATCAAAGGTCAGGTCCTCCCCGAAGAATAGCATCATCCCGGCAAAGATGACGACCATCGTGATCCAATCGATCCGACGGGGCCGTTCGCCCAAAAACCAGAACCCGAAGATCAAAACATAGATGGGTGCGGTGTACTGAAGAAAGATGGCGTTAGCGGCCGTGGTCAGGCGGGTTGAAAAAATGAAAAGGAACTGGGCGCCCATGTAGCCGGCAGCACCAGCGACCAGATAGGGGGTGATCCGGAGGGGAACCCGCCGCAGCCAAATCAGGAACACCACGCTGGCGACGATGCCACGGGCGCTGAAGATGGAAAGCGGATGCCAGTGCAGGAGCTTGACGAACAAGCCGCTGGTGCTCCAGAGCAGCGCCGTCAGCAGCAGAAGAGCAATGGCTCGCCGGCGGGAAGCATGAGCTGCAGACATTTCAATCCTATGCATGGCTTACCGCGGGCTCTTGCACTCTCGGGAATTGCATTTCTCAAAGACGTTTTCGCAAACAACCGATTCGATTTTGGCAGGGTCCACCTCAGTTGTCCTCCAGTAGCAGCCATCAGTAGTTCCATAATTTCCATCGGGGAGCCTACCACCCTTTTAGCCTGCAAACCACTTTCTCAAAGAGGATTCACTTTCCCGCGCCCTGAAAAGGGCGCATTCCAACCCCAAACCGCCAGCCCAATAATGCCTGGCAAGAAAAGGAGCGACACTATGAAGACGCAAATCACCTTGGCTATGGCTTGTTTAATCGGATTTGTCCTCTGTTCGGCCGCAGTGGCCTATTATCCCTGTGCTGATTGTGCGCGAGTGCCCACACTGCAAGGCGAATGTGGTCGAAGAGCACACGGTTTCGGGAAATACTATCGGCGCAATGATCTAGACCGATGGAAAGCGTGAAGCCAAGATGCTTCCAGATCATCCGGCGCTGGTGAAATGTCCCGTGTGCGCGGGCTGTTCTGGGTCGAGGAGGCGGTGAAGGTAGACATGGGCTTCGACGCGGCAAAGGAAAGCCCCAGTCATGGCTCCATCGGCAAGAGAAATTCAGGATTCTCTGGCAGGATCTACCTTGGCGAAGGACAAAAAGTTCTACCTCCGATTGCGTCTTTGGTGGAAGGCGAACGATGCCTGGCGCTACGTTCTGGACGCAAAGCCGGCCTTCTCGCCGGAGCAGGTGCAGAACCTCGATGCCCTGGCGGCGCTATTTAATGAATCCCTGCCAGGCCACCGAATCCTTAAAGCCGAGATCGCGCGAAAGCTTGGGCGCTTCAGCGCCAAAGACACAAGAGCGTCCTACATCACCAACGCCCTGGATAAGAACGAGCGCATGAGTTTCATCCAGAAGCAGGTCGGGCACACCACGACGCGCTTGATTGTGGACCATTATTACCGGCTCGTGCCCGCGCCGGACGATGGTGAGCGGCTGGAGGAAGCGTGGAATTCTACCACCCTTCTACCACCCTCTGAGGATGCAAATGTACAAGTATCTGAAATAAAAGAATAAAAATGGTGGAGGCGGCGGGAGTCGAACCCGCGTCCGAAAACATTCCACTCAAGCATCTACATGTGTATCCTGGAATTTGAATCTCGCCTCATGTGACTCCTCCAGGCGGGATGCACAATCGGCCAGCCCACTAATTTTCGCCAATCCGGCCGCAGGCGCACCGGAACAGCTATCCCGCTAGTCGACGCCCTTTACCGAGTTTGCAGGAGGAAACCCGGCAGGACGGTAGCTGCGCTAGGCAGCTACGGCGTACGCATAATCGTCTGCGATTATGTTTAGCCCCATCAGGATTTACGAGCCGACAGGACGCTCGACACGCAGCTTGAATTTCATTGTCCTCGTCGAAACCGTATCGCCCCCAATTCGACGCCCCGCAGCGGGGCCAGGCAGGAATAACCTCTGAATCGGGTTATATTAAAGAACTGTGGGGAACTTAAGGGATATCGGGACCTCTGTCAAGCTGCCGGCCGCTGGAACTCAGGCGCGGCCGGGGATCAGGCGCGCTTGCGGGCGCGGTCCATCTCGCGGTCGTGCTCGCGCTTGCGGATGCTCTCGCGCTTGTCGTACTCGCGCTTGCCCTTGGCGACGGCGATCACGACCTTGGCCTTGCCCTTCTTGAAATAGACCCGCAGGGGCACGAGCGTGTGTCCCTGCTCGTTGACCTTGACGAACAGACGGTTGATCTCGCGCCGGTGCAGCAGGAGTTTGCGCGTGCGCAGAGGCTCGTGGTTGTTGAAGTGGGCGAAGGGGTAGGGGCCGATGTGCATCTGGTAGAGGAAGACTTCGCCGTTCTTGACCCTGGCGTAGGAGTCTTTCAGGTTGACCTTGCCCAGCCGCATGGACTGGACCTCGGTGCCCGTCAGCACCATCCCGGCCTCGAACTGGTCGAGGATCATGTAGTCGTGGCGCGCCTTGCGGTTTTCCGCCACGATTTTGATCGGGGCATTCTCCATGGGGGCCATCAGTTCCCGATCTCGGTGCGGGTGGTGGCGATTTGATCGCCGTAAACCTCGCGCAGCAGCAGGAAGGTGTCCCGCGCCGTTTTGTGGCTCAGGACCTTCTTGACCAGCTCGCGGGTGTCGGCCAGGCTGATCGAGCGGATCATGCGCTTGACCAGCGGGATCGCCTGCGGGTGCATGCTGAGCTCGTTCAGGCCCATGCCGAGCAGCAGCGGGGCGTGCAGGGGGCGGCCGGCCATCTCGCCGCACATGTGCACGGGGATGCGGTTGGCGCGCGCCGCCTTGCTCGTCAGGTGGATCATGCGGATGATCGCCGGGTCCAATGGCTGGTACATGTGGGCGACCTGCTTGTTGCCGCGGTCGATGGCGAGCCTGTATTGGATGAGGTCGTTGGTGCCGATGCTGAAGAAGTCGACCTCCTTGGCGAGCACGTCGGCCATGATCACGGCGGAGGGGACCTCGATCATGATCCCGACCGGGATGTCGCGCTTGTACGGCAGCCCATCGCGCTCCAGCGACTCGGCCGCTTCGTCCAGGCAGCGCCGGGCGAGCTCGAGCTCGAAGCAGGCGGCGATCATGGGAAACATGAGGCGCACGTTCCCGTGGACGGCCGCGCGCAGGATGGCCCGCAGCTGCGTGCGGAAAACATCCGGGCGCTTCAGGCAGTAGCGGATCGCGCGCAGGCCCAGGGCCGGGTTGGGCTCGGCGTAGTCGGTCGTCCCGCGGACCGCCTTGTCGCCGTTGATGTCCAGCGTGCGGATCGTCACCGAGCGGGGGGACATGACCTCGACCACGTCCCGGTACTTCTCGTAGAGCTCGATTTTCGGAAGGGAAGGTGTCCCGGCTGAGGTACTGGAACTCGGTGCGGTAGAGCCCGATGCCGTCCGCTCCGTAGTTGACGGCCGCGACCACTTCCTCCGGCAGCTCGATGTTGGCCATGATGTCGAAGCGGTGCCGGTCGGTCGTCTCGGTCTTGAGCGCGCTCTCGCGCGCCGCGACCGCCCGGTCGCGTTCGAAGTTCGAGCGCTGCTCCTCGTATTCCTGCAGCGTGGCCTCGGCCGGGTGGACGATGACGACCCCCTTGACGCCGTCCAGGATCAGCAGGTCTTCGTTCTGGATCGTCCGGGTGGCCACCTCGAGGCCCACCACGGCCGGGATTTCCAGCGTCTGGGCGATGATGCCCGTGTGCGAGGTCTTGCCGCCCAGGTCGGTGATGAACCCCTTGACCCGCTCCAGGTTGATCTGGGACGTGTCGGCCGCGGAGAGGTCGCGGGCCACCAGAATCACGCGCCGGTCAATCGTTCCGATGCTCTGAACCTGGGCGCCGAGGAGATTGCGCATGACCAGGTCGGACACGTGCACGATGTCCGAGGCCCGCTCGCGCAGGTAAGTGTCGGGCATCTCCATGAAGGCGGCCCTGATCTGGGCGACCACGGACTTGAGCGCCCACTCGGCGTTGACGCGCTCCTTTTCGATGCACTCGATCGTGCGGTTGTAGAGGAGCTTGTCGTTCAGCAGCGCGATGTGGGTTTCCAGGATGGTGGCCTTGTACAGCTCGGGCGGGCTGTTGTCGATGACGGCGCGCAGCGCGGTCTTGGCGTGCTGCACGGCGGACTTGAAGCGCTTGACCTCGGTCTTGAGGGCTTTCTCGGGGATGGCGTAGCGGCTGATGATTTCCACCCCGTTGCGGTCCACGACATAGGCCTTCCCGATGCAGATGCCCGGGGCGGCGCCCAGGCCTTTCAGGACGATTTCAGCCTTGCTGCTCTTTTTCATGCGGCCCGCTTCTGTCCTTCGCCTTTCCGGGGGTCATTCCCCGAAACCGTTCTCCACCAGCCGAACCAGGTCCTCCAGCACGGGGGTGTCGCCGGGGTCGTCGACCGCCAGGGTGATCGTGGTGCCTTTCTCGCAAGCGATGCCCAGAAGTTCGAGGACGCTGGTCGCGTCCGCTCTTTCAGTCCCCCGCCACACCCAGATCCCCGCGCGGGCGTTTTTAGCCAGGCGCGCGATACGGGCGGCCGAACGCGCGTGCAGCCCGAATTCGTTCACCACGACGACATCGCGCGAAACCGGGTCGGAGGAAGCGTGCATTCCGAGCCTTTTGGTTGTTTTTCCGCCTAAATAGCAGGCCGACTATAGCCCAATCGGCCTGCATTGACAAGCGCGGAAACCGCTGGTAGTGCGTAACCTCCACGCGCAATCCGCACCGGTTTTGCCGCATCCGGCCGCTCGGCCGCACTCAGGAGGGGCGCATGGCAGACAAGGTTCTGATCTTCGGCAAGGACGCCTGACCCCACACCCGGGCGGCTCGTGCAGCCTACAGGCGCAAGGGGGTTGCGGTCGATTATGTGGACGTGCTCCGTGAGGGTTCCCGCCTGCCGGAGATGCTCAAGCACTCCGGCGACCAGCGCCGCGTGCCGGTCATCGTGCACGGCGGCAGGGTCGAGATCGGCTTCGAGGGGCACTCCTGAGGCGTCTGAATCTTCGGCCGTGGGCCGATGAACTCTCGCCCCGGGGCGGAGGTCGACCCCGCCTCGCAGGGCACCCTGTCCCCTAAAAAATGGGTCGTTTCCGCCGATCCCGCCCCCTCGGTCTGACCGCATCCCTTCGGGTGCATGAACCCTTCAAATCCGGCCCGCTTCCGCAAGGCCGAAGGCCCGTGCTTTACAGTCGACGCTTCGGCTCGGCGACGCCCCCCGGGGTTGCGTTTACTTGTCGGAAATTTTCCAAAAAAACTTGTTGACTAAACGAGAAACACCGCATAAAAGTTTATGCATCAAATGAATTGAATTCATATTCTGTTGGGAGCGCCATGAAAAAGACGGCACCTTCAGCGGCGGTCCAATCCCGCCCGGAAAGCGCAATCCCGGACGGCCAGGCGGCACCTCGATCCGACACTTTGAAAGTGGACGATATCACGCTTTCCTTCGGCGGGCTCAACGCGCTCACCGACGTCAGCATGACCATCGAACCCGGGCTGATCACCTCCATCATCGGGCCCAACGGCGCCGGTAAGACGAGCATGCTGAACTGCATCTCCGGCTTCTACCACCCCACCCGCGGCGAGATTCATTTCGGCGACCGGCGGCTGACGCATGCCTCCCCGCACCAGGTGTCCTGCATGGGGATCGCGCGGGCGTTCCAGAACATCGAGCTCTTCCGCGGCCTGACCGTACTCGACAACCTGATGCTGGCACGCCACCAGTACCTGAACTACTCCGTCCTGCATGCGGTCGTCTTCTTCGGCCGCGCGGCGCGCGTGGAAGCGGCCAACCGCAAGAACGTCGAGGAGGTGATCGACTTCATGGAGCTCGAGCCCTACCGCAAGCGGACCGTGGGCAGCCTCGCCTACGGCATCCAGAAGCGCGTGGAGATGGCGCGGGCGCTGACTCTCGGCCCGAAGCTGTTGCTGCTCGACGAGCCCATGGCCGGGATGAACGTGGAGGAGAAGGAGGACATGGTGCGCTTCATCCTGGACATCCAGAAGGAGCGCGGGACCACGGTCGTGCTGGTCGAGCACGACCTGGGAGTGGTGATGGACATCTCGGACCAGGTCTACGTCCTGGACTTCGGCCAGATGATCGGGGCCGGCAATCCCGCCGAGGTCGCCAAGGACCGGCGGGTCATCGAGGCTTACATCGGGGAAGAGTGACACGCCATGGACGACCGTGATGCCTTGCGCGACATGACCATCCCGCAGCTACTGCGCTGGCGTGTGCAGCGCTCGCCGGAGGGGGTCGCACTGCGCGAGAAGGAGTTCGGCCGCTGGAACAACACGACCTGGGCACACTACTACGAGCAGGTCCGCCGCGCGGCCCTCGGCCTGGAGCAGGCGGGGCTCGCGCCGGGGGACACGCTCGCCGTCATCAGCGACAACATCCCCGAGATGCTCGTGGTGGCCGTGGGGGCGCAGGCGGCCGGCGGGGTGTCGGCCGGGATCTACCAGTCGAGCCTCCCGGGCGAGATCGCCGCCATCCTCGACTACATGGACGTGCGCTACGTCTTCTGCGACGACCAGGAGCAGGTGGACAAGCTAATCGAGGTACGCGACCGCATTCCCAAGGTGCGCCGGGTGTTCTACGAGGACCCGCGCGGGATGCGCGCCTACCGGTCGGACGACTGGTTCATGTTCCTGGACGAGCTGCTCGCGCTGGGCGAGCGGGCGGTCGCCGCCGACCCCGGGCGCTTCGACCGCCTCATCGACCGCGGGCGGCCCGACGCCGTCTGCCACTTCTGCCTCACCTCGGGCACGACCGGGCTGCCCAAGGGCGCCATGATGACCCACCGCAACTACATCAACATGGGGGTCCAGCTCTCCAAGGTCGACCCGCTGCAGGAGGGGGACGAATACGTCTCGTTCCTGCCCTTCGCGTGGATCGGCGAGCAGATGAACTCCTTCGGGGTGGCGCTCGCGACCGGGGTGACGATCAATTTCCCGGAGTCGGTCGAGACCGCCATGGAGGACCTCTGCGAGATCGGCCCGCACTTCATGTTCGGCGCCCCGCGCATCTACGAGACGCTGCGCTCGCAGATCTGGCTGAAGATCGACGACTCCTACCGGCTGAACCGGGCGCTGTACGCGTATTTCATGAAGGTCGGCGCGCAGGCGGCGGCCTACCGCATGTCGGGCCGGCCGATGCCGCTCGGTCTGCGCGTGAAGTCCTGGCTCGGGCGCGCGCTGGTCTTCCGGCCGCTCATCAACCAGATCGGGATGCTGCGCCTGCGCCGGGCCTACACCGGCGGGGCCGCGCTCGGTCCGGACCTCTTCACCTTCTACCAGGCGCTCGGCGTCAACCTGAAGCAGATTTACGGCCAGACCGAGATCACCGGCATCGCCTACATGCACCGCGACGGGGACGTGCGGCCGGACACGGTCGGGGTCCCGCTGCCCGCAACCGAGTGCCGCATCTCCGAAAAGGGCGAGATCCTCTCGCGCTCGCCCTCCGTCACCGCGGGCTACTACAAGATGCCGGAGCAGACGGCCGAGCTGCTCGAGGACGGGTGGCTGCACTCCGGCGACGCCGGCCTGATCGACGCGAGCGGGCACCTGATCGTGATCGACCGCCTCTCGGACGTGATGCACACGCGCCAGGAGGAGATGTTCAGCCCGATGTTCCTCGAGAACAAGCTCAAGTTCAGCCCCTACGTCAAGGAGGCGGTGGTGTTCGGGGACCGGGAGGACTTCATCGCGGCCCTGATCAACATCGACCCGATCGTGGTCGGCAAGTGGGCCGAGGACCGGGGCATCTCCTTCACGACCTACATGGACCTCGCCTCCAAGCCCGAGGTGGCCGAGCTGATCCGCGGGGAGGTCGCCGGCTTCAACCGCACGGTCGAGAAGCCGCACTTCCGCATCCGCCGGTTCGCCCTCCTCTACAAGCTGCTCGACGTGGACGACGGCGAGCTCACCAAGACCGGCAAGATCCGCCGCAAGTTCATCCGCGAGAAGTTCGGCAACCTCTACGACGCGCTCTACGACGTGTCGGTCGGCGAGCGGCGCGTGGAGGCCTTCTACCAATACCAGGACGGCCAGACGGCCACGGTGCAGACCGACATCCGGTTCCACACCATGAGCGAGGCGGCATGAGCTATTTCTTCCAGCTGGTGGTCAGCGGCGTCGTGGTGGGCTCGATCTACGCCCTGTCCGCGCTCGGCTTCGTGCTGATCTACAAGTCGAGCCGGGTGCTCAACATCGCCCACGGGCAGCTGATCGCCTCGGGCGCTTTCATCACCTACGCCCTGGCGGTCTGGGTGGGGCTGCCGATCGCGATCGCCTTCTTCCTCAGCATGATCGCGCTCTTCTTCATCGCGATGAGCGTCGAGCGCATCTTCCTGCGGCGGCTGATCGGCGAGCCGATCATCTCGGTCATCATGGTGACCATCGGGCTGATGTCGATACTGGACGGCCTCATCTACCTGACGCCCTTCGGTACGTACAATTTCTCGTTTCCCGAGTTCCTGCCCACGAGCCCGATCCAGGCCGGCGGCGTGTCGATCTCCTGGACCCAGATGGTGGGGGTGATCATCACGGCGCTGCTGATCGGGGGCTTCTCCTGGTTCTTCAAGAAATCGACCCTCGGCATCTCCATGCGCGCCGTCTCCGACGACCAGATGGCGTCGATGGCGATCGGGATCTCCATCCCGCGCGTGTTCGGCCTGGCGTGGGCGGCGGCCGGTTTCAGCGCGGCCGCGGCCGGCGCGATCATCGGCAACATCACGGGCCTGAACTTCGAGACCCTGCACGCCTTCGGGATCACCGTCTTCCCGGTCGTGATCCTGGGCGGCCTGGACTCCATCTTCGGGGCCGTCGTGGCCGGGGTCATCATGGGCCTCATCCAGCAGTTCGCCTCGGGCTACCTCGACGGGCACTGGGGCCTGTCGGGCACGGCCAACCTGCTGCCGTACATCATTCTCCTGGTCATCCTGCTCTTCAAACCGCACGGGCTGTTCGGAATCCACGAAATCGAACGGGTGTGAACGATGGCAGTCAATCGGTGGCTGGCGACCGGCAACTACTTCACCTCATACCGGGATGAGCAACGGATCTTTCAGACCCACCTGGACCGCACGGTCCACGTCGCCTTCCTGCTCGTCCTCTTCGCGTGGCCGCTCGCGTTCGACCCCGGCAACAAGACCATGCTGGTCGTCGACAACATCCTCATTGCGGCGATCGCGGTCCTCGGTCTGAACCTGCTGACGGGCTTCGCCGGCCTGATCTCGATCGGCCATGCCGCCTTCGTGGGGGTCGGCGCTTACACGATCGCCTCCGCGTGTCGGGTGCTGGGGGACTCGCACCCCCTGATCACGCACGCCTGGCCGCTGATGCTGCTGGTGGCAGGCGGGGTGGGTGCGGCGGTCGGGGCCTTCGTGGGGCTGCCGGCCATGCGGCTGAAGCACCTGTATCTGGCGATCGCGACGCTTTCATTCCAGATGATCTTCCAGTGGGTCATCAACTTCATGAGCTTCTTCAACCAGGGGCAGACCATTTTCGTCGGCCGCGTGCGCTGGTTCACCGGCACGGTCTCGCGCGACGGCCACTACCTCTTCTGGTACTACGTCATGCTGGTGGTGGTGATCCTGTGCGGCTACGCCGTGCGCAACCTGCTGCGCACCCGCTACGGCCGTTGCCTCGTCGCCGTGCGCGACAACGACCGGGCGGCGGACGCGATGGGCATGCACCCGGGGCTGACCAAAGTCTACGCCTTCGCGCTGGCCGGGTTCTTCGCCGGCGTGGCCGGCGCGCTGCACGCCTACGTCTACCGCGGGGTGGGGTTCGAGTCGTTCACGCTGCACCACTCGATCACCTACCTGGCGATGGCGATCGTCGGCGGGCTGGGGACCCTCATCGGGTCCTTCTTCGGCCCGGTGGCGATCATGCTGCTCGACCTGGGGGTCGAGGATCTCTCGAAGTACGCCGGGGTCCTGCTCGCCGGCGCCAAGAACCTGGCAACCGCGCTCAAGCCGCTGGCGTTCGGGACCGTGATCGTGCTGTTCCTGATGTTCGAACCGAGGGGCATTGCGAACTGGTGGCGCATCGCCCGATCCTATCTCAAGCTGTGGCCGTTCCGGTACTGACGCGCGCGCGCCGGCCGATCCGTCACGCTCCACCACAACACCAAGGAGGGCAACCATGAAAAAGGGTCAGTGGGTTCTCGTCACGATGGCCGTGCTGGCATTCGCGCTCGCCGCGGACGTCCAGGCCGCCACGTACAAAATCGCGTCGTCGCTCGCAATCACCGGGCCGACCTCGGACGCCGGTGCCCCCTACGCGAAGGGCATGGAGGACTACGCCAAGTACGCCAACGACCAGAAGATCCTCGGCGACGACCAGGTCGAGATGATCATCCGGGACGACCAGTACAAGACCGACGTCACCAAGCGCAACTTCGAGGAGTTCCTGGGGCAGGGCATCGTGATCTATCTGAACTACTCCACGGGCAGCACCCTCGGGCTGAAGCGGGACTTCGACGAGGAGAAGATGCCGACCCTGCCCGCCTCGTTCCACCGCGGGAACCTCGAGGACTCGACCTACATCTTCCTGCCGATCACCTCCTACTCGGGGCAGTGCTTCGCGCTGGCCGAGTACCTGATCAAGAACCACAAGGGCGGCGGCGTGCCCAAGGTCGCGATGTTCGTCCACCCCTCGGCCTTCGGCCGCGGGCCCGTGGACGATCTCAAGAAGGCCCTCGGTGCGGAGCTGAAAATGGAGATCGTCGAGGTGGTCGAGCACGGCCAGGACCTGGACAACACGGCCATGCTGCAGCGCCTGCTCAGCAAGGGCGTGCAGTACGTCATGTGCCAGACGGTCCAGTCGCCGGTGGCGACCCTTTTGAACGACGCGCAGCGCCTGGGCGTCATCGCCAAGCAGTTCGGCGAGCCCGGCAAGCTGACCTTCCTGGGCGCGCACTACACGGGCGGCAACGACCTGATCGATCTCGCCGGGGCGGCGGCCGAAGGGTTCTTCTGGACGACCTCGTACAAGCTCACCTCGGAGCACAAGGACCTGGCAGAACAGCAGCTCGCGATCGCCAAGAAATACGGCCGCGACGACAAGACGGCCAACTCGCACAACTACACCAACGGCATGATGGTGACCCAGGTGGCGGTCGAGCTCATGCGGCGGGCCAAGGCCAAGGGCAAGCCGATCACCAAGCAGACCTTGTACGAGGAGCTGCTCGCCATGAACGGCCCGGGCGCCTACACGCCGTTCACGACCGTGGGACCGGTGACCTATTCCAAGACGGACCGCGAAGGCGTCGACACGCTCCAGCTCTACGTCGTGAAAGGCGGAGCCTTCCGCTCGGTCGGGACCCCGTTCCTGCCCGAGTCCTACAAGAAGCTGTTCAGCAAATGAGCCGGCCGAGCGGGCGGCCCCCCGGGCCGCCCGCCGGCACCCACAGGCGGTCGGTCCGCGACCGCGCGAGCGCCCGAGAGTTGCGATTATGGAAGCTGCGTCCACGTCTCTCCTAGAGGTCAACAACATCGAGGTCGTCTACCACGACATCATCCAGGTGCTGCGGGGGGTGAGCCTCTCGGTCGCCGAGGGCAGCATCGTCTCGCTGCTGGGGACCAACGGGGCGGGCAAGACCACCACGCTCCGCGCGATCAGCGGGTTGCTCAAGCCGGAAAACGGGTTCGTCAAGGCCGGGCACATCCGGTTCCGCGGGATCGACATCACCAACCGGCTCGGCACCGAGGTCGTGCGTCACGGGGCGGTCATGGTCCCGGAGGGGCGGCGGGTGTTCAAGCACCTGACCGTCGACGAGAACATCCGCTCCGGGTCCATCACCCGCAAGGACGGCGCGGCCGGCGTGCGGCGGGACATGAAGCTCATGTACGAGCACTTCCCGCGCCTGTCGCGCGTGACGAACCGGCTGGCCGGGTACTGCTCGGGCGGCGAGCAGCAGATGATCGCCATCGCCCGGGCGCTGATGGCGGCCCCGCGCATGCTGATGCTGGACGAGCCCTCGCTCGGGCTGGCGCCGCTCTTGGTGATGGAGATCTTCGACCGCATCCGGGACATCAACCGGGAGCTGAAGACCACCATCCTGGTGGTCGAGCAGAACGCCAGGGTCGCGCTCGAGATCTCGCAATACGCCTACATCATGGAGTCGGGCAAGGTCGTGATGGAGGGCCAGGCGGCTGAGCTCAAGCAGAACCCGGACGTGAAAGAGTTCTACATGGGGATCACCCGCGGCGGGGGCCGCAAATCGTTCAAGGAAGTCAAATCCTATAAGCGCCGTAAACGCTGGATGTGAGGGGAATCGATGAAATTTCTGGTCGCGTACACCGGGTCGCGGGAGTCCAAGGCGGCCCTCGAGCGGGCCGGGCACATCGCCCGGGCCACCGGTGCGGTCGTGGTCGTGATGACCTCCATGGAGGGCGGGAGCGGCGAAACGGCCGACGAGGTGGGCAAGGCCGAGTACGAACTGAGCTGGGCCCGGCGTTTCCTGCAGGACCAGGGGGTCGGCTGCGAGGTCCAGAGCCTGGCCCGCGGGCTCTCCCCCGGGGAGGACGTGGTGCGCTTCGTCGAGGAGAACGCCATCGACCACGTGTTCATCGGCATCGAGAAGAAGTCCAGGACCCGCAAGCTCTTCATGGGGTCGACCGCCCAGTACATCATCCTGAAGGCACCCTGCCCGGTCACGAGCGTCAAGTGATCGGTCGGAGAGGGGAGAAGGCATGGGCCTGCGCGACATCACGCTGCACGACCTGATCCGCCGCAACGCGGCCGCCTTCGGGGGCCGCCCGGCCTGGATCGAGGCGGACGACGGCCGCGCGCTCACCTTCGCCGAGGTCGCCGAGCGGGTGGACCGGCTGGCGGCCGGCCTGCAGCGGCGCGGGGTGCGCAAGGGCGACCGGGTCGGCGTGCTCGGCAAGAACAGCCTCGAGTTCTTCCTGCTCTACGGGGCCGCGGCGGCCTGCGGCGCCATCGTCCTGCCGGTCAACTGGCGCCTGTCGCCCGAGGAGGCGGCCTTCAACCTGGCCGACGGCCGTCCGCGGCTGATCTTCGCCGACGCCGAGCATCAGACCGGGATCCGCGCGCATCGGGGGCGGCTGCCCTCGGTCGAGGCCTGCTTCGATCTCAAGCCGCCGGGCGGGGAGTTCGAGCGCTTCGACGCTCTGCTGGAGACCGGCGCCGCGTGTACGCCGGTGGACGCGGCCGGGGACGACGGGTGGACCATCATCCACACGGCCGCCGTCGCCGGCCGGCCGCGCGGGGCGCTCGTGACCCACCGCAACCTCGTCTGCGCCGGACTGCAGCTGAACCTCCTGCTGCAGATGACCCCCGCGGACGTGCACCTCAACCTCCTGCCGCTCTTTCACGTGGGCGGCTTGTTCATGGCCGTGCAGAGCTTCTGCGCCGGCGCGCTCAACGTGAACATGGGCAAGTTCGATGCGGCCGCGGCCGCCGAACTGATCGAGCGCCACCGGGTGACGGTCCTGTTCGACTTCGCGCCGATCCTGGAGAGCATCCTGGACCAGCACCTGCGCGGTGGCCGGCAGCTTGGCTCGCTGCAGCGGGTGATCGGGCTGGAGCGCCCCGAGGTGATCGAACGCTACCGGAAGCTGACGGGCGGGACGTTCTACTGCATGTACGGCCAGACCGAGACCGCGGCTATCGCTACCTTCGGCCGCTACGAAGACCGGCCCGGGTCGGCCGGCCGCCCGGTGCCGTTCGCCCGGGTGGCGCTGGTGGACGAGGACGACCGGCCGGTGGCGCCGGGTGCGGTCGGCGAGATCGTGGTCCGGGGACCGCTCGTGTTCGCCGGCTACTGGGATCTGCCCGAGGACACCGCCCGGACCTTCCGCGGCGGCTGGCACCACACCGGCGACCTGGGGCGCTTCGACGCCGACGGCTACCTCTTCTACGCCGGCCGCAAGCCCGACAAGGAGCTCATCAAGCCGGGCGGCGAGAACGTCTATCCGGCCGAAGTCGAGAAGGCCATCCTGCAGCACCCGGACGTGGAACGCGCGGTCGTCTTCGGCGTCCCCGACCCCCGGTGGAAGGAAGCCGTCAAGGCCGTCTGCCAGCTCAGGCCGGGCCGGCAGCTGGCGGCGGCCGACCTCATCGCCTTCGTCGGCGGCCGGATCGCCTCCTTCAAAAAACCGCGCCACGTCGAGTTCGTCGCCGCCATGCCGCTTGCGTCCGACGGCACGCCCGACCGGAAGAAGATCAGGGACGCCCACGGCGGCGCGTCAGGTTGACCGGCACACCATCGCGGACCGGGGGAAGGGGGAGCGGGCCGGGGCGTGGATACCCGCCCCGGCGGCGCGCTCACTTGAAGATTTTCGCGGCCAGCTCGATGTCCTCGGGGCAGAAGACGAAGAGGCACGTGGCGTCGGGACCGGACACCGACCCGTAGACGTAGTTGATGTTGATGCCCTCCTCGCCGAACTTGCGCGTGACGGCCGCGAGCTCGCCGGGCCGGTTCTGCAGCTGGAGCGCGATCACGGGCATGACGTCGAAGATGTAGTCGTGCTCGGAGAGCAGGCTCACGGCCCGGTCCGTGTCCTTGACCAGGATGCGGATGAGCGCGAACTCGGCCGAGTCCTTGCGGATCGAGTTGTAACTCGCCGCCGAGGCGATGCGCTGCAGCGATTTCCCGCGCGCCTGGAACAGCTGCTGCACGTAGGCCGAGGCGTCCTGGATCGTCAGCGCGTCGATGTTGATCCCGTTCTCGCCCAAGAGCGCCGACAGCCGCCCGAGCTCCCCGGGGACATTCTTCAGAAACAGCGAAATTTCCATCCGAACCATGACACGTCCCCTCCGCCTGTCAGATTAGGGCGTCCTGCGGTCTTTCAGCAGCTGGTTGGAAATCACCACCCGCTGGATCTCCGAGGTCCCCTCGTAGATGGTGAACACGCGCGCGTCGCGGTAGTAGCGCTCGACCGGGTACTCGCGCGTGAAGCCGTAGCCCCCGTGCAGCTGGACCGCGTGGGCCGTGACGCGGTTGACCATCTCGGAGGCGTAGAGCTTGGCGATCGAGGCCTGCAGCGTGTAGTTCTCCCCGTTGTCCTTCATCTGCGCCGCCGAGAGCATCAGCAGACGCGCGGCCTCGATCTCGACGGCCATGTCGGCGATCATCCAGCGGATGCCCTGGAACTTGGCGATCTTCTGGCCGAACTGCTCGCGTTCCTGCACGTAGCGCACGGCCGCGTCGAGCGCCGCCTGCGCGACCCCGACCGACTGGGCCGCGATCCCGATCCGACCGCAGTCGAGCGCCGTCATCGCGATCAAAAAGCCGTCGCCCTCCTTGCCCAGCAGGTGGTCGGCGGGGATCCGGCAGTCCTCCAGGATGAGGTCGCAGGTGTCCGAGGCGCGCAGGCCCATCTTGTCCTCGAGCGGCCCGTGCGTCAGCCCCGGCGTTCCCTGTTCGACCAGAAAGGCGCTGATCCCGCGGTGGCCCTTGGCCTCGTCGGTCTTGGCGGTGACGATGATCAGCCCGCCGTTGCGGCCCGAGGTGATGAAGCGCTTGCGGCCGGTGAGGACATAGCCGTCGCCCTGGCGTACCGCCTTCGTCGTCTGCCGGAGGGGGTCGGAGCCGGCGTTCGGCTCGGTCAGGGCGAAGGCCCCGATGATTTCGCCCGCCGCGAGGCGCTTGAGGAAGCGCTCCTTCTGAGCCGCAGTGCCGTAGGTGTTCAGGCTTTCGCACACGATCGAGTTGTGCACGGACATGACGACCGCGGTCGCGGCGCAGGCGTAGGCCACCTCCGAGAGCGCGAGCACATAGCTGACCGCGTCGGCGCCCGAGCCGTTGTAGTCCGGGGGCACCATCATGCCCATCAGGCCGAGCTCGGCCAGCTTCTTGAGGTTGGCGGCCGGGAACTCCTTCTTGTGGTCGAGCTCCATGGCGCGGGGCGCGAACTCCTCGCGTGCGAGATCCCGCACCATGGACTGGATCATGAGCTGCTCTTCGGTCAGCCGAAAGGTCATGCGGGCCTCCTTGGCCTATGGGGAATAGATCACCACGATCAGCTCCGCCCGCTCGTCGCTGATGCTGCGCAGCTGGTGCGGGATCCCGGAGTTGAAGTGCAGCGAGTCGCCCGCGGAAAGCGTGTTCACGTGGTCGCCCACCGTCACCTGCACCTTCCCCGCGAGCACGTAGTCGAACTCTTCGCCTTCGTGGTGGTAGCCGACCCCGTGGTGCTCCTGCTGGGCATCGATGACCACCCGGAAGGCCTTCAGGTGCTTGTTCTCGGCCCCGGGGGTGAGGGTGGTGTAGGCGTAGTTCTCGGTGCGCTGCGTGTGGGCCCGGATGCGCTTTTCCATCGTGGACTCCGTCTCCTTCAGCAGCGAGGCGGAGTCGATCTCGAGCGCGCGGGCGAGCTGCAGGATGGCGCCCACCGGCGGCGTGGCCTTGCCCGCCTCGACGTCGCGCAGGTAGGCGACCGAGAACCCGGTCTCGTTGGCGATGCGCTCCAGCGGAATGCCCTTGGCGTCCCGCACCCGTTTGATCTTCTTGCCGATCGGATCCTTTTTGACCGTCTTGGCTGGCATGGCGTCTCCCCGTCTCCCGCGAGTCTTACCGGTAGTCGTAAAATCCGCGGCCGCTCTTGCGACCGAGCCAGCCCGCCTCGACGTACTTGCGCAGCAGCGGGCAGGGGCGGTACTTGGAATCCCGAAGCCGTCGTAGAGGGTCTCCATGATGGCCAGGCAGGTGTCCAGGCCGATGAGGTCGGCCAGCGCCAGCGGGCCCATCGGGTGGTTCATGCCCAGCTTCATGACCGTGTCGATGTCCTCGCGGGTCCCGACGCCGTGGTAGAGGCAGTAGACGGCCTCGTTGATCATCGGCATGCAGGATGCGGTTGGCGATGAAGCCGGGGTAGTCGTTGGCCTTGGCCGGCGTCTTGCCGAAGGCTTGAGGGCGAGATCCCAGGTGATCGTGAACGTCTCCTCGCGAGGTCGCCAGCCCGCGGATGATCTCGACCAGCTTCATCACCGGCACCGGGTTCATGAAGTGCATGCCGATGACCTTGTCCGGGCCGCTCGGGTCTGGGCGGCGATCCGGCCGATGGGGATGGAGGAGGTGTTGGTGGCCAGGATCGCCTCCGGCTTGCAGATCGGTCGAGCTCGCGGAAGATCTGGAACTTGATGCTCCTGCTTCTCGGTGGCCGCCTCGACCACGACGTCCGCCGCGGCCATGTCCTTGAGGCTGTGCTGCCGTGGATCCGCCCCAGGAGAGCGTCCTTCTCCGCGGCGGTCATCTTGCCCTTCTCGACGTTGCGGGCCAGGTTCCTGGCGATGGTCTTCAGGCCCTTGTCGACGAACTCCTGCTGCACGTCGTTCATGATGACCGTGAGCCCGCTGGTGGCCGCCACCTGGGCGATGCCGTTGCCCATCTGGCCGGCGCCGATGACGCCAAGTTTTGATCTCCATCTTCATCCTCCTGCTCAAGCTGTAGTTCAGCTCGGTCGACACGTCGATCAGAACTCGTGCTGCAGTCGACTCTGACCCCAATCTGAACCATCTTATCGCTTCACGACCAGCGCCACCGCTTCGCCGCCGCCCAGGCAGAGCGAGGCCAGCCCGGTTGTCTTGCCGGTCCCGCCATCATCTCGTGGAGCAGGGTGACCAGCACGCGGCAGCCGCTCGCGCCGATCGGGTGCCCGAGCGCGACAGCTGCCGCCGTTGACGTTGACCTTCGCCGGGTCGAGGCCGAGCTCGCGCAGCGACCGCGACCGTCGAGCCGCTGAAGGCCTCGTTGATCTCGAAGAGGTCCACGTGCCGATGCCGACGCCTTCTTTTTCGAGCACCTTGGGGATGGCCAGGATGGGGGCCACCAGCACGTACTTCATGTCGAGCCCGGCCGATGGCCTGGGCGCCGATGGCGCCAGCGACCTCGCAGCCGAGTCGCCTCGCGCCTTCTCCGCGGCCATGACGACGACCGCCGCGGCCCCGTCGCTGATGACCGAGGCGTTGCCGGCCGTGGTCGACGCCCTCCTTCTTGAAGGCCGGGCGCCATCTTGGCCAGCGCCTCGTAGCCGGTCTCGCCGCGGGCACTCGTCCTGGCTGAAGACCATCGGATCGCCCTTGCGCTGCGGGACCGTGCACCGGCACGATCTCGGCGCGAATGGCCCGCCCGGATCGCCGCGACGGCGCGGCTGGTAGGACTCGGCCGCGTAGCGGTCCTGGTCCTCGCGGCTGATCCCGTATCTTGCGCGAGCACAGGTCGTTGGAGATGCCCATGTGGAAGTCGTTGACGATGTCCCACAGGCCGTCGTGGACCATGTGGTCGCTGGATCGACCCGGTCGCCCAGGCGGTAGCCGAAGCGCGCCTTCTCGAGGTAGTAGGGGGCCGTGCTCATGTTCTCCATGCCGCCCGCCACCACCACGTCGGCGTCGCCGACCTGGATCGCCTGGGCGGCGAGCATCACGGCCTTGAGCCCGGAGCCGCAGACCTTGTTGACCGTGAGGGCCTGCGACCTCCCAGGGCATCCCCGCCTGGATCGCGGCCTGCTTGGCCGGGTTCTGGCCGCTGCCGCAGGGCAGCACCTGGCCCATGATGACCTCGTCGACCGCCTCCTTCGGGACCCCGGCGCGCTCCAGCGCGGCCGTGATGACGATGCCTCCGAGCTGGGTCGCGGCGACGGGCGCAAGCGTCCCGTTGAATCCCCCGAGCGCCGTGCGCACGGCGCCGACGATGACCGCCTCTCTCATGACGCTATCTCCTCTGTTTTTCGCCGTCGGCGAAAAACAAGTTTATCAGAAGCCGCCTGCGGCGGCTTCTGCACTACATGTTCCTCCGGTACTGGCCGCCCACCTCGTAGAGGGCCTCGGTGATCTGGCCCAGGCTGCACGACGCGCACCGTGCGCATCAGCTCGGCGAAGACGTTGCCGCCGCCGAGGGCCGTCTCCTGCAGCCGCCGCAGCGCGGCCGGCGACTCGGCCGCGTGGCGCTGCTTGAATTCGGCCAGGCGCCGCAGCTGGGACTGCTTCTCCTCCTCGGTGGCCCGCGCGAGCTCGACGTGTCGGTCAGGCGGTGCTCGGCGGCGTGCGGGTCGCGGAAGGTGTTGACGCCGACGATCGGCAGTCCGCCGCTGTGCTTCAGCTCCTCGTAGTAGATGCGACTCCTCCTGGATCTTGCCGCGCTGGTAGCCGCGTCTCCATCGCGCCCAGCACCCCGCCGCGCTCGGTGATGCGGTCGAACTCGGCCAGCACCGCCTCCTCGACCAGGTCGGTCAGCTCCTCGACGATGAAGCTGCCCTGGTTCATGTTCTCGTTCTGGGCCAGGCCCCACTCGCGGTTGATGATGAGCTGGATCGCCAGCGCCCGGCGCACCGACTCCGCGCTCGGGGTGGTGATCGCCTCGTCGAAGGCGTTGGTGTGCAGGCTGTTGCAGTTGTCGTAGATGGCGCAGAGCGCCTGGAGGGTGGTGCGGATGTCGTTGAACTGGATCTCCTGGCTGTGCAGCGAGCGGCCGGAGGTCTGGATGTGGTACTTGAGCTGCTGGGCGCGCGCCGAGCCGCCGTATTTGTCGCGCATGGCGATCGCCCAGATGCGCCGCGCCACCCGGCCGATGACCGTGTACTCGGGGTCCATGCCGTTGGAGAAGAAGAAGGAGAGGTTCGGGCGCGAAGCTGTCGATCGGCATGCCGCGCGAGAGGTAGTACTCGACGTAGGTGAAGCCGTTGGCCAGCGTGAACGCCAGCTGGGTGATCGGGTTCGCGCCCGGCCTCGGCGATGTGGTAGCCGGAGATCGAGACCGAGTAGAAGTTCCGCACGTGGTTCTGGATGAAGATACTGCTGGATGTCGCCCATCATCTTCAGCGCGAAGTCGATCGAGAAGATGCAGGTGTTCTGGCCCTGGTCCTCCTTGAGGATGTCGGCCTGGACCGTGCCGCGCACGTTGGACAGCACCTGGGCGCGGATCTTCTCGTGCTCGGCCTCGTCCGGCGTCGCGGCCCGTCATCGGCCGCGAACTTCGTCCACCTGCTGGTCGATGGCGGCGTTGAGGAACATGGCCAGCATGATGGGCGCCGGGCCGTTGATCGTCATGGAGACGGAGGTGTTGGGCGCGCAGAGCTCGAAGCCGCCGTAGAGCATCTTGACGTCGTCCAGGGTGCAGACGCTGACGCCGGAGGTGCCGACCTTGCCGTAGATGTCGGGCCGGATGTCCGGGTCGAAGCCGTAGAGGGTCACCGAGTCGAAGGCCGTGGACAGCCGCTTGGCCTCGGTAGTCGGCGGAGAGCAGCCTGAAGCGCCGGTTGGTGCGGGCCGGGTCGCCCTCGCCGGCGAACATGCGCGTGGGGTCCTCGTCCGCGCGCTTGAGGGGGAAGACGCCGGCGGTGAAGGGGAAGCGCCCGGGGACGTTTTCCTCGCGCATCCAGCGGTAGATCTCGGCCGGGTCCTCGAAGCGCGGCAGGACGATCTTGGGGATGCGGGTGTGGGCGAGGGACTCGGTCGTCGAGCGGCAGCGCGGATCTCGCGGTCGCGGACCGTGTAGACGAGCTCGTCCCGGCGCGTAGGTGTCCTGGTGCCGCTGCCACTCCGCGAGGGCCCGGCGCGTGTCCGGGTCGAGGGCTTCGGCCGCCCGGCGCGCCTCGGCGCGCAGGCGCGCGGCGGTCTCCGACGGGTCGTCCGCCGACGCGATCTGGGCCGCCTCCTCGAGGTGCCAGGCGCGGCGCAGCGCGTCCATCTGGCGGCCGGGTCTGCCGGTGGTAGTCGCGCACCGTGTCGGCGATCTCGCTCAGGTAGCGGACCCGCTCGGGCGGGATGATGATGGTCTTCGAGGAGGAGGTCCGGCCGGCGGGGCGCGGCAGCCGCGTCTCGAAGCGCACCCCGGTCTTGGCCGCGACGGCGTCCATCAGGGCGTGGTAGAGCGCGGTCACGCCGTCGTCGTTGAACTTGGAGGCGATGGTGCCGAAGACCGGCATCTCGTCGGGGCTCTGGCCGAAGGCCTTGCGGTTGCGCTGGACCTGCTTGCGCACGTGCTGCACGGCGTCGTCGCTGCCGCGCTTCTCGAACTTGTTGATCACGGCGAGGTCGGCGAAGTCGAGCATGTCGATCTTCTCGAGCTGGGAGGCCGCGCCGTACTCGCTGGTCATGACGTAGAGGGACACGTCCACGAGGTCCACGATGCTCGAGTCGCCCTGGCCGATGCCGGCGGTTTCGATGATGACCAGGTCGAAGCCGGCCGCCTTGCACGCGCCAGGATGGCGTCGGGCAGCGCCTCGGGCACCTCGCTTGCGGACCCGCGGGTGGCGAGCGAGCGCATGTAGACCCGCGGGGTGCCGATCGCGTTCATGCGGATGCGGTCCCCGAGCAGCGCCCCGCCGGTCTTGCGGCGGGAGGGGTCGCAGCTGAGCACCGCGACGCGCACCTCCGGCAGGTCGTGCAGGATGCGCACGATCAGCTCGTCGGTCAGCGAGGATTTGCCGGCCCCGCCGGTCCCGGTGATCCCGATGACCGGCACGGTGCGGCGGCCGATCTGCGCCCGGAACTCCGCCCGCAGGCGCGCGAGGTGGCCGTTCTCGCGGACCTTGGCCGACTCGGCCGCGGAGATGCAGGTTCGCCACCAGGCGCTTGTTGTCCGGCGTGAGGTCCTCCAGCGGGAGCTCGCCGTCGCCGACCGTCGGGAAGTCGAGCGTCTGCACGAGCAGGTTGATCATGCCCTGCAGGCCCAGCCGCGCGCCGTCCTCGGGCGAGTAGATCTTGGTCACGCCGTAGCGCCTCGAGCTCCTCGATCTCCGCGGGCACGATCACCCCGCCGCCGCCGCCGAACACCTTGACGTGCGCGGCGCCGCGCTCGCGCAGCAGGTCGACGAGGTACTTGAAGAACTCGATGTGGCCGCCCTGGTAGCTCGACACGGCGACCCCCTGCACGTCCTCCTCGACCGCCGCGTCCACGATCTCCTGCACGGAGCGGTTGTGCCCGAGGTGGATCACCTCGACCCCGGTGTCCTGGATGATGCGGCGCATGATGTTGATGGCGGCGTCGTGCCCGTCGAAGAGCGAGGTGGCGGTCACGATCCGCACCGGGTTCCGGGGTTTGTAGATCTCGACCGACGCACTCATAACGCCTCCTTGTAGGGGCAACGGCCTCCGGCCGCGGCCGGAGGGGATGGGTCGATCAGGCTCCGATCAGCGGCCGCCCGTGCACATGCGCAGGATGGCCTCGGTCTGCAGCGCGATGTAATCCTCGATGCCGTAGTGCTTGGCCAGGAACCAGCGCCGGAAGGTCCACATCTGGCCCATGACCACGATGTTGTGGGCCGTGATCTCGAGCGAGCGCTCTTCCAGGTGCGGCAGCTCCCCCGCGGCGGACAGCCGTGCGAGCACCCCCACGAGCAGCCCGGTGATCCGCAGCTCGTTCTCGAGCACCCGCTTGCGCCACTGCGGCGGGAGCGAGCGGGTCTCCTGGTAGATCAGCAGGATGAAGTCGCTCATGCGGTGGCAGACCATGAAATACGCGCGGATGACCATGGCCAGGGCGTCGCGGCCCCCGGACGCCTCCCGCATGGCGCGCGCCACCCCCCGCTCCATCTCCGAGTGGATGAAGTCGCACACCACGTAGAGGATGTCCTCTTTGCAGTTGAAGTACTCGTAGAGGGAGCCGATCGAGATCTCGGCCGCGCGCGCGATCTGGCGCGTGGTGGTCTTGTGGAAGCCGTTGCGGATGAAGAGCCGCATGGCCGCGTCCGCGATCTGTCGCCGGCGCCGGTCGACCAGCTCGGGGTCTTTGACCAGGGTGGGGATCACGGCGGTGCGGTTCTGCGGACGGGTCATGGCCGACGGTGGCTCGCATGAGGGGTTGCGCCGGGATGGCGCCGCGCGGGTTCGCCGAGCGAGCGCTCATTCGACAGCGGCATGTTTACACGCGGCGGCGAGGCTTGTCAAGCCGGTCAGGCGGCCGGGGCGGGCGTGCGTTTGAGCGTGGCGATCCCGATCGCGGAGACCACCAGCAGGGCGAGGTTCATGAGCCAGGCCACCCGGTACGAGCCCGTGAGGTCGTAGACGACGCCCTCCGAGAAGCGGGCCGACCGCGCCCCCGACCCCTACCACGAAAAACGTCAGCAGCCCGAAGACGGCGCCGATGTTCAGCCGGCCGAAGCGGTCGGCCGCGATGATCGGCAGCAGGGGGCCGAGGCAGCCGTAGCCGAAGCCGAACACCGCGGCGTAGGCGTAGAGGGACTCCGCCGTGCGGCTCAGGAGCAGCAGGACCGTCCCGGCCGCCATGACGAGGTACCCCAGGACGGCCGAGTACTTGGGGTCGCCGATCCGGTCGCTGACCCAGCCGAAGAAGAACTGGCCGATCAGTCCGGAGACGCCCATGACGCTCAAGGAGGCTGCGGCCGCAAACCGCTCGATGCCGTTGCCGATCGCGTAGGGGACCTGGTGCACGAAGGCCATCATGGCGGCCATGACGGCCGTCCCGTGGCAGGCGACGAGCAGCCAGAAGCGCGAATCGCCCCGGATGCCGCGTCCGGCCGGGAGGGGTTCGGACGCGACGGCCCGGGACGCGGGCCTTGGCCGCGGGGTCGGCGGGGTGTTCCCGTCGGGCCGCAGCCCGTAGGCTTCGGGCACGGTCCGGCCGAGCATGATCTGCGCGATCAGGGTCCCGAGCACGAGCAGCAGTCCGCCCATGGCGAGGAAGCCCGCCTGCACGGAATAGCGCTCGATCAGCCAGGCCGTCAGCGGGGTGATCGTGATCGTGCCGAAGCTCGTCCCCATGCTGGCGATGCCGATCGCAAGGCCGCGCCGCGCGACGAACCATTTCCCGACCGAGGAGTTCACGACCACCGTGCCCGTCCACGAGGAGCCGAACCCGTAGAGGACCCCGTAGGCCAGGTAGAGGCCGAGCGGGCTCGTGACATACTGCACACAGCAGGAAGCCCGCCGCGCCGACCACGGCGCCGGCGGTCGCGACCCACCGGGGCGCGACCCGGTCGAGCAGCCTCCCGGACAGGACGCCGCCCAGGGCGTAGGCCAGCAGGTTGATCGAGGCGGTGATCGAGACGACCGAGCGGGACCACCCGTTTTCGACCGTGAGCGGCTGGACGAAGACGCCGAAGGAATAGCGTGCGCCGTAGCTCACGGCCATGAGCACGAACCCGCCGGCGACGACCACCCACCCCCAGAAGAGCCGGGAAGGCTTGTTGCTGAGATCCGTCATGCAGGCTCCCATACACCAGCAGAGGATCGAAATCCACCTCGCAGGAAGAGGTGCAAACAGGGTTCGGGGTTCAGGGGTCAGGGAAAACCCGAAATTGGAAAGCGCTCACGGTCTACCTTCTTTTTCCTGAACCCTGAATCGCTGACCCCTGGCCCCCACGTTGAACCCTTAGGACGTTGTCCGGCGGCCCGAATAAGGGGTTGACAGCAGGTTTCTATATGGATTAAAAACCACGACTGAGCGCTCGCTCATAATTCTGCCCCGCTTCGACCTCTCTCCCCCGGGCGCTCACACACCAGCGTCAACGACGGCGAAAGACGGAATCCCCGCGGCATCCCGGTGCGGGCCGGCGCTGCGGCGGGGCCGCTCCCGCGCCGATGTGCCCGGAGTGCACCCCACTGCGAGAGGAGGAACGGATGAGCGCCGAAGTGTTGTTGAGCCGGGAGGAAGAGGGCATCCTCACCCTGACCCTCAACCGGCCCGAGGTCATGAACTCCCTCAATTTCGAACTGCTGCACCGGCTGCGCGATCAGGTCGACCAGGTGCGGCACCGCCGCGACGTCCGGGTCATCGTGATCACGGGCGCCGGTGAGAAGGCCTTCTGCTCCGGCGCGGACCTGAAGGAGCGGGCCGGGCTGCCGCCCGAGAAGGTGAAGGAGTTCATCTTCACCATCCGCAACCTCTTCACCGCCATCGAGCAGTTGGGCATGCCCGTGATCGCCGCGGTGAACGGCGTTGCTCTGGGCGGCGGGACCGAGTTGGCGCTGGCCTGCGACATCCGCATCGCCTCCACGGCCGCGACCCTCGGCCTGACCGAAACCCGCCTGGCCATCATCCCGGGGGCGGGCGGCACCCAGCGCCTGCCGCGCCTGATCGGCCGCGGCAAAGCCAAGGAGCTGATCTTCACGGGCCGGCGGGTCGAGTCGGCCGAGGCGCTGCAGATCGGGCTGGTGAACCGGGTCGTCCCGCCCGAGGCGCTGATGGACGAGTGCCGGCGCATGGCGGCCATGATCTGCGAGACCGGGCCGATCGCGATCGAGCAGGCCAAGTACGCCATCAACCACGGCCTGGAAACCGACCTCGCGACGGGGCTGGCGATCGAGTCCGCAGCGTACTGGGTGACCATTCCCACCGAAGACCGCCTGGAGGGCCTGACGGCCTTCAGGGAGAAACGCAAGCCGGTGTACAAGGGGAAATGAAGGGTTCAAGGGGTCCAGGGCCAGGAATCAGGGCTCGGGGGTCAGGGTTCAGGGGTCAGCCCCTCTGATATGATGTTTTGCCCCCGGTCCTCAGCGGCTTCGGGCGAGGCATTGCAACATTTCATTCGCGCCACCATCAACCGAAAGGGGGCAAAAAATCATGACCGAGTACGACTACTGGAAGATCTTCCCCCGCATGCCGCGCAAGGTCGCGATCGGCGACATCACCGTGCGGGACGGCTTTCAGCATCTCGAGAAGTTCATCTCCACCCGCGCCAAGATGTTCTACTCCGAAGAGATGATCCTGGCCGGCTGCAAACACATCGAGGTCACCAACCTCGGGAACCCCTTCCTCATGCCGCAGTTCGCGGACGCGGAGCAGGTGCTGGCCAACCTGCGCAGCGACCGGTTCCGGCAGCGCTGCGCCAAGCGGGGCGTGAACATCGACGAGGTCTGCATCACGGCCGTGACCATCCGGGAGGCCGCGGTCGACCGGGCGATCGAACTGCGCCGGAAAGGCGTCGGGCCGGACCGCCTGCTGATGATGGTCTCGACCGAAGAGGAGCACCACTTCGCCAATTCGGGCTGCTCGCTGCCGCAGTACTGGAAAGAGTGCGAGCGCGCGATCCGGAAGTGCAACGACGCGGGCATGAAGATGTGCGGCACGGTCAGCACCATCTGGGGCAGCCCCATCGCCGGGGCGACCGACATGAAGGATGCGGTCGAGTTCACGAAGCGCTGGCTCGAGATCGGCGCGGCCGACATCGAGCACGCGGACCACGACGGCAGTGCCTCGGCCCCGCAGGTCTATCGCTACTTTTCGATGATCCTGGACGAGATTCCGGACACCTCGCTGCACCTCGCCCACTTCCACGAGACCAAGCGCGTGGCCGCGGCCTCGATCCTGGCGGCGCTCCAGGCGGGGATCACGCAGTTCGAGGGCACCCTCGGCGGGCTGGGCGGGCAGCCGGCCAATTTCATGGATGACTGCCCGGTGCCGGGCACCGGGGACTACTACTACGAGGACCCGCGCTATGTCGGCCTCGCCTGCATCGAGGACATGCTGGTCCAGATCGACGAGATGGGCATCGCGCACGGCTACGACGTGGACCGCGTGCTGTGGCTGGGGCGGCAGCTGGAGCGCACGGTCGGCAAGCGCCTGCGCAGCGAGGCCATCATCAACGGCCGCACGCTGAAGGAGGGCCACCCGAAATTCGCGCGACCCGGCCTGAAAAAAGTGAAGGACAAGCTGAAGGAAGCGCCGGGCCAGAAGCTGCCCGCGGACTGGGGCGCGACGGCGAACCTGCCCGAGCGGTACCGGCCCCGCTAAAACGCCGGACGACGAGTCCCGGGCTTCGGGGTTCAAGATGCAGGTACAAGGGTTCGGGGTTCAAGATGAAGGTACAGGGGTTCGGGGTTCAGGACCCAGGAAAGTCAAAACCCCAACATGGGCTTTGTCCGTTTCCCTGAACCCTGAACCCTGAACCCTGCTTCTTTTACCCTTTATCCCCCCATCATTTGCCGCCCCTATCTCCCTGTGATAGAATGATTTACCGACCGCGAGGCCCGGACATCGGGCCTGCGGCATCTTTTTTCCCCACGAGAGGAGCCCGACCATGCCGGTTGCAGACTATGCCGTCTACTGCGAGATGATCGACCGCGCGGCGCGCGGGAAATTCGCCTACCCCGGGTTCAATGTCACCTCCATGGGCACTGCGAGCGCGGTGCTGCGCGGCCTGGCGGAATCCCGCAGCGACGGGATCATCCAGGTGTCGACCGGCGGCGGCCAGTTCGCCTCCGGGTCCACGGTGAAAGACATGGCGCTCGGCGCGGCCGCGATCGCCGACTATGTGCACCGCGTCGCCGACCGCTACCCGGTCTACGTCGCGTTGCACACCGACCACTGCCAGGCGGACAAGCTGGAGCAGTTCGTCCTGCCGCTGGTCGAGGAAACCGAGCGCCGCCGCGCGGCCGGCCGCCCGAACCTCTTCAACAGCCACATGTTCGACGGCAGCGCGCTGCCGCTCGCGGAAAACCTCGACATCGCCGTGAAGCTGCTCGAGCGCTGCCACCGCAGCGGGATCATCCTCGAGATCGAGACCGGGGTCGTGGGCGGAGAGGAGGACGGGGTCAAGGCCCAGGCCTCGGCCAAGCTCTTCACCACCCCCGAGGACACGCTCGAGGTCGCGCGGCGGTTCCGCGCCGTTCCGGGGGCGCGCTACCTGCTGGCGGCCACCTTCGGCAACGTCCACGGGGTCTATAAGCCCGGGCAGGTGAAGCTCAAACCCTCGATCCTGAAGGACTGCCAGGACGCGGTGGTGAAGGCGCACGGCGCAGCCGCGCGTTTTGCGCTCGTCTTCCACGGCGGGTCGGGCTCCACGGTGGAGGAGATCCGCGAGGCGGTCGACTACGGGGTGGTCAAGATGAACATCGACACCGACACCCAGTACGCCTTCACCCGCCCGATCGCCGACCACATGCTCAAGAACTACGACGGGGTCCTCAAGGTGGACGGCGAGGTCGGCAGCAAGAAGGCCTACGACCCGCGCACCTACCTCACGGCGGCCGAGGCCGCCATGGCCGCGCGCGTGCGCCAGGCCGTCCGGGACCTGCGGGGCGAGGGCACGACTCTCTTCCAACCGGGAAAGGCCAGCGCATGAACGCCGACCTGCAACAACTGGAAGTCCAGCGACTCGGGGCCTGCCGCATCGCCTCCTCCATCAAGGGCGTGCACTTCGTGGAGGACGGCGACCAGGTCGTGCTCCAGTCCAACCCGGTGCTGCTGCGCCAGGCATTCGAGGCGACCGGGGCGGTGCCGGCCTTCGAGAAGGCCGGGCCGCGCTCGCAGATCTACTTCGACCCCTCCAAGCTCAAGTGCGGCATCGTCACCTGCGGCGGCCTCTGCCCGGGGCTCAACGACGTGATCCGCGCAGTCGTGCTCAGCCTGCACCACAACTACGGGGTGCGCAACGTCTTCGGGTTCCCCTACGGCTACGAGGGCCTCACCTACCGCTACGGCCACACCCCGGTCGAGCTGAACCCGTCGGCCGTCAGCCGCATCCACGAATACGGCGGCACCATCCTGGGCTCCTCGCGCGGGAACCAGGACACCGGGGAGATCGTGGACACGCTCGACCGCATGAACATCGGCCTGCTCTTCGCCGTCGGCGGCGACGGGACGTTGCGCGGGGCGCAGGAGATCTGCCGAGGAGATCCAGAGGCGGGGCCTGAAGATCGGCGTGGTCGGCATCCCCAAGACGATCGACAACGACATCTCGTTCGTGGAACGCTCGTTCGGGTTCGAGACGGCGGTATCCGAAGCGGTCAAGGCGATCGACGCGGCGCACACCGAGGCCAAGGGGGCCCGCAACGGCATCGGGCTCGTCAAGCTCATGGGGCGCGAATCCGGGTTCATCGCGGTCTTCGCCTCGCTGGCGCGCTCGGACGTCAACTTCTGCCTCATCCCCGAGATCCCGTTCGGCATGGACCGGCTGCTCGGCCTGCTGCGCTCGCGGCTCGAGAGCCGCGGCCACGCGGTCATCGTGGTGGCCGAAGGGGCGGGGCAGGACCTGGTGGGGGCGACCGGGGAGCGCGACGCGTCCGGGAACCTGCGCTTCAAGGACATCGGGACTTTCCTGCGCGACAGCATTGTCGGGCATTTCAAGAGCACCGGCATGGATGCGACCCTCAAGTACATCGACCCCAGCTACACGATCCGCGAGCGTGCCGGCCAACGCCTACGACTCGGCCTTCTGCCTGCTCCTGGGCCAGAACGCGGTGCACGCCGGCATGGCCGGCCGCACGAACATGGTCGTGGGGTTCTGGATGAGCACGTTCACCCACGTGCCCATCCCGCTGGCGGTTTCGAAGCGCAAGAAGGTCGACCCGGACGGGTGGGTGTGGGGGAGCGTGCTGACCAGCACGGGGCAGCCCAAGGACCTCCGCTAAAAAAACGGCGTAGCGGGCCGTGATCCGGCGTTGCGCGGCGCCGTGCGGTCGCTGCGGCGTACGGGGAGTACGCCTCGCTCCGCCCGGCTTGCGCGCCTTGGCTGACGGCCCGATTTACGTCCGAAAGGTTTTGCGACGTGGTCTCGATGGCCGGCATTTGGGCTGTGGCCGTGATCCGGCGTTGCGCGGCGCCGTGCGGTCGCTGCGGCGTACGGGGATTACGCCTCGCTCCGCCCGGCTTGCGCGCCTGGGCTGACGGCCCGCTACCGGTTTTTCAACCCCCTGCTTTCAAGTAACTTAGCATTTCCCCTGTGGGAGCGGCTTTCCAGCCGCGACGATCGAGGCTGAAGGCTTTGTCCCCCAAAAAGCTTCCTGGCCGATAACGTGACGCCGGGCGTCATGGCCCGCTGCAAACAGAACGCCGGGGGCGCGGGTCACCGTGCCCCCGGCGTTCGTGTCTCTTCGAGCTGCTGTTGGCCTTCACGCCTCCTTGGTCGCTGCCGTCGCCTCCGCGGGACGGGCCGCCGCTTTCTTCCGCCCTCCGATCCAGCGGCTCAGCCGCACCATCAGCACATAGTACACCGGGACGAAGAGAATCGCGATCAGGGTCGAGGCGAGCATGCCGCCGAAGACGGCGGTGCCGAGCGCCTGGCGGCTGGCGGCGCCGGCGCCCTTGGCGAGGACCAGCGGCACGACACCGAGGATGAAGGCGAACGAGGTCATGAGGATCGGCCGGAACCGCAGCTGGGCGGCCTCGACCGCGGCCTCCATGATCGGCCATGCCGTCGGCCAGCAGCTCGCGGCCATACTCGACGATGAGGATCGCGTTCTTGGCGGCGAGCGCGATGAGCAGCACGAGGCCGATCTGGGTGTAGATGTTGTTGTCGCAGTGCCGCGCGATCAGCGCCAGCACGGTGCCCAGCAGGGCCAGCGGCACGACCAGGATGACGGCCGCCGGGTGGTCCAGCTCTCGTACTGGGCGGCCAGGACGAGGTAGACCATGAGGAGGCCAGCGCGAAGATGTAGATCGCCTGGTTGCCCACGAGCTTTTCCTGGTAGGACATGCGCCGTCCACTCGTATCCCATGTCGCGGGCAGCTTCTGGCTCGGCCATGTGCTTCCATGATCTCGAGCGCCTGGCCCGAGCTGTAGCCCGGCGCGGCCATGCCGTTGATGGTGGCGGCGGGGAAGAGGTTGTAGAGCGTGATCATCGCGGGCCGCGGTCTGAAGCTTGACGTCGGCCAGGGTGCCCGAGCGGGACCATCTGGCCCTTCTGTGTTGCGCACGTAGAGCTGGCGGATGTCGTCGGGCTCGAGCCGGTAGCGGCTGTCGGCCTGGACGTAGACCTTGTAGGTGTGGCCGAACTTGTTGAAGTGGTTGACGTAGTGGAGCCGAGGTAGGTCTGCAGCGTGTTGAAGACGCTGCCGACCGGGACGTCGACGTCTTCGGCCTTGAGCGGTCCACTGTCGACGTAGATCTGCGGGTAGCCCGGCGCGGAAAGAGCGTGGTCAGGCCGGCGAGGCCGGACTGGGTGTTGCCGTCGCGCACCATCTCGCCGGTCATCTGGCTGAGCTTGGCGAAGTCGAAGCCCGCGCCGCTCGAGCTGGAGCTTCATCTGGAAGCCGCCCGAGACGCCCAGGCCCTGGATGGCCGGCGGGACAACGCGAACACGATCGCCTCCTGGACGGCGGCGAGCCTGCGGCGCAGCCTCGCCCAGGATCGTCGCTGGGTCTGCCCGGCCTTGACGCGCTCCTTCGAAGTCCTTGTAGATCACGTAGACCATGCGCGCGCGTTGGGCAGGCTGAGCGCTGTTGTCGAGCAGCGAGATGCCGCCGATGGTGATCACGATGCGGCAATCCCCGGGGTCTCGTGCAGAATCTGTCTCGACCTCGTCCACGACCTCGCCGGTGCGCTCGAGCGAGGCGCGCGTCGGGCAGCTGGATGCCGACGATCACATAGCCCTGGTCCTCGGTCGGGATGAAGCCGGTCGGGAGCGAGACGAAGCCCCAGAAGGTCACGGCATGAGCGCGACGAACAGCGACCATCATGACGCCGCTGTGCCGGACGACCATGCCGACGACGCCGGCGTAGCCAGCCTTCGAGCCGTTCGTAGACGGAGTTGAAGCCGCGGAAGAACGCGTTGTGCTGGCCGGTCTGGGGTCTGCAGCCAGACTGGGCGCACTGCGCCGGCTTGAGCGTCAGCGCGTTGACGGCGCTGATGACGGCCGTCGCCGCGATCATCGAGCGCGAACTGGCGGTAGAGCTGGCCGGTGATGCCGGGCAGGAAGGCCGCCGGCAGGAAGACGGCCATCAGCACCAGCGTGATGCCGATGACCGGGCCGATCAGCTCGCCCATGGCCTTGATGGTGGCCTCCTTGGGCGGCAGTGCCGCGTCTCGATGTGCGTGCGCCGCGCCTTCGACGATCACGATGGCGTCGTCCACGACGATGCCGATGGCCAGCACGAGGGCGAAGAGCGTCAGCAGGTTGATGGTGAAGCCCAGCCGCCATGGCGGCGAAGGCGCCGATGATGGTCACCGGCACGGTCGTCGCCGGGACGAGCGTCGCGCGCCAGTCCTGGAGGAAGACCATGATGACCAGCAGCACCAGCACGCCGGCTTCGTAGAGTGTCTTGTAGACCTCGTTGATCGACGCGCGCACGAAGTCGGTGGTGTCGAAGGGGATGGCGTAGCTCAGGCCCTGGGGGAAGCTCTTGCTGAGCTCGGTCCATGGCCTCGCGCGACCTCGTCGGCCATGTCGCAGCGCGTTGGCGCCGGGCAGCTGGTAGATGGCGATGCCCGCGCGCGGGCTGGCCGTCGATGTTGAAGAACTGGCTGTAGGTCTGGGCGCCCAGCTCGACCCGGGCGACGTCCTTGACGCGGGTGATCTGGCCGCCCTGGCCGGTCGCGATCTTGACGATGATGTTCTCGAACTCCTCGACGTCGGTCAGCGCGGCCGGCGACGTTGACCGTGAACTGGAAATTCTGCCCCGGCGGCGTCGGCGGCATGCCGACCTGGCCGGCCGGCACCTGGACGTTCTGCTCCTGGATGGCGTTGACGACGTCGCTCGGGTCAGGCCGCGGGCCTTGAGCATCTCGGGGTCCAGCCAGACCCGCATGCTGTATTGGCCGACGCCGAAGACGGTCACGTCGCCGACGCCCGGCAGCCGGGCCAGCTTGTCGCGCAGGTTGATCGTGGCGTAGTTGCTCAGGAACAGGCTGTCGTAGCGGCCGTCGGGGGAGGTCGAGGGTGATGAACAGCAGGATGGCGGTGGACTTCTTCTTGGTGACGACGCCCTGCTGCTGCACGCGACGCGGCAACTGGGGCATGGCGGTCGGCACGCGGTTCTGGACCAGCACCTGGGCGATATCCAGGTCGGTGCCGACCTTGAAGGTGACGGTGAGCGTGTAGGGCCGTCGCTCGCGCAGGTGGACTGCATGTAGAGCATGTTCTCGACGCCGTTGACCTGCTGCTCGATCGGCAGCGCGACGGTGTCGGCCACGACCTGGGCGCTGGCCCCGGGATAGGTGGCGGTGACCTGACCGTGGGCGGCGTGATCTGCGGATACTGGGCGACGGGCAGTTGCAGCATCGCCACGCCGCCCAGGACGATGATCACGATCGCGATGACGTTCGCGAGGACCGGGCCGTTCGATGAAGAAGCGCGAGATCATGCCGGGCCTCCGCTATGGCTGCTTGGTGGGCGGCCGCGGCGGGCGCCGTGCGATCCTTGACCGGTGTGACCTTGGCGCCGGGCCGCGCGCGCTGGAGCCGCTCACGACGACCCAGTCCTCGGCCTTGAGGCCCTCTTCGATCACCCGCATCCCGTCCGACGAGGGCGCCGGTTTTCACCGGGCGCTGCTCGACGATGTTCTTGTCGTTGACCACGAGCAGGTAGTGGCCGCCCTGGTCGACCCCCAGCGCGCGCTCCGATATCAGCAGGGCCTTCTCACGCACGGCCATCGGGATGCGCAGGCGCACGAACATGCCGGGCACCAGAATGGGAACGCCGGAGGCGCTCCGGGAGTTGGCGTACACCGCGCGCAGCAGGATGGTGCCCGTGCCCGGGTCCAGGCCGGTGGAGACGAAATCGAGCCGCCCTTCATAAAGGAAGCCCTCCCCGCCCTCGATGCCCGCGAAGACGGGCGGAAACGTTTCTCTGTAATTCGCCTGCCCCGAATTGCGAGTCTCCTCCATGAGGCGGACGAGATCGCGTTCGTTCAGGTTGAAATAGGCGTAGATCGGGTCCATGCATGTGATGAGGGCGAGCGCCGTGGGTTTGCCGGCACCCACGAGGTTGCCGGGGGTCACCAGGTGGCGGTCCATGCGGCCTTCGAAGGGCGCGGTCACCCGGGTGTAGCCGAGGTTGATCCGGGCGAGGTCGAGGCCGGCCCGGGCTTCCGCGATGTTGGCCTCGGCCGCGTCGCGCTCGGCCTTCCATTTCTCGACCTCGGACTTGGCGGTGGCGTTCTGCTTCAAAAGCGCCAACTGGCGGTCGTACTCCTGGCCGGCGCGCAGCAGCTGGGCCTGGGCGGCGGCCAGCTGGCCTTCGGCCTGCTGCACCTTGGCCTTGTACGTGCCCTGCTCGATCAGGAAGAGCAGGTCGCCCTTTTTAACGTAGTCCCCGTCCTTGAAATGGATGCTGGTCAGAAACCCTTCGACCCGCGCGTCCAGCTGGACCTGGTCCACGGCCTGGGTGTTGCCGGTCAGGTAGAGGTAGTCGGTCACCGGCTGCTGGGCCGGGCGGCTGACCGTGACCGGCGGGGGCGGTGGCGGGACGAAGGTGTTCTCCTTGCGGTCGCAGCCGGTCGCGGAAGCGAGGGCGGCGGCCAGCAGCGCCATGGCGGGGGTAAAGCGGAGCAGGCGGCGGGTCATGTCGGGAGTCCTCCTACCAGTCGGGAGTCAGGAGCTGGCGTTCGGTCCGGGGCCGGGTCGCGTCCGGCGCGAGCAGCCCGCCCCAGTCGGTGCGCTCGCCCATGGCGGCGGTGATGTCGGCCGGCAGGAAGCCCCGACCCTCGCGCACCTCCCAGCCGCCGCCGAGCGCGCGGTAGACCGCGATCAGCCCCTGGGGGACGTCGCCCTGCGCGTTGGCCAGGCTGTCCTGCTGCTGCAGCAGGGCGGCCTGAGCGGTCAGCACGGTGGTGTAGTCGGTCGCGCCTTCGCGGTACTGGATCAGCGCGAGGTCGGCCGAGCGCTTGGCCGCCGCGGCCGCCGCCTCCAGGCTGACGAGGCGCTGCTGGGATTGCAGGAAGACGGGAGCCCGTCCTCGACCTCCTGCTGCGCGCGCAGCACCGTGTCCTGGTAGCCGAAGATCAGCTCCTGGAACTGGGCGTCCTGGACGCGCACGCTGGTTGGTGATCTGGCCGTAGTTGAGCAGGTTCCAGGTGAAGGCCGGACCGAACGAGCCGGTGCGGCTGTTCCACGAGGCGACGTCGGCCAGGCTGAAGTGGCCCACGTCGCTCGCGAGGAACCCGAAGGTCCCGTTCAGGCTGAAGGCGGGGTAGAGGTCCGGCCTTGGCGACCCCGATCTGGGCGCACTGCGCCGCGGCCTGGAGCTCGGCCAGCTCGGATGTCCGGCCGGCGGCGCAGCAGGTCCGCCGGGATGCCGACCGCGACCTCGAGCGGCGCCTGCGGGATGGCGGAGGCGGCCCCGAGGAGGCGCGTCCAGGTTGCGCGGCGGCAGGCCGAGCAGGGTGCAGAGGGCGTTGCCTGGCCTGCCGCAGGCAGGCAACGAGCTGGGGGATCGTGGCCTCGGTAGCGCTCAGTTGGGTGAGCGCCTGCTGCACGTCGCGCTCGCTGGTGGCCCCGCCCCGGAAGCGGGCCTCGGCGATGCGCAGGCTTTCCCGCTGGATCTCGACGTTGTCGCGGGCGATGCGCAGTCGCTCTTCGATGGTGCGGATCAGCACGTAGACGCGCGCCACGTCGGCCGCGAGGCTCACCAGCGCGCTGTCGTAGGCGGCGATGGAGCCGAGGAAGCCCGCGTCCTCGGACTCGACCGCGCGCCGGAACCGGCCCCAGAAATCGCAGCTCCCAGGCGGCGGATGCGCCCACCTGGACCTGCCGGTAGTCGAAGTCGACCCCGGAGGAGCGCTGCGGCGCGGACGGCGCGCGTTCGCTGCCGCGGACGTAGGCGGCCTCTCCCACGGCCTGCTGGAGCTGCGGGTACTGCTCGCCGACGGCGATCCCCAGGCGCGCCCGCGCCTCGAACACCCGGGCGCCGGCCACGCGCAGCGGGATGTTCTGCGTCGTGGCCGTCTCAACGAGGCGGTCGAGGACCGGGTCGCGGAAGGCCGTCCACCACAGGCGGTCGTCGACGGGCAGCGGTCGCGGATGCGGCCTGCTGTCCTCCTCCAGCCAGCCGCTGCGCACGTCGGCGGGCGGGCGCACGAAATCCGGCCCGACCTTCACGCAGCCGGCGGCGGTCAGGCCGGCGAGAAGAAGCAGCCACAACAGGGGAAGGGTCCGCAGCTTCGGCATGGCAGGTCCTCGAGGCGTCGGATTGGCCGGTTGGCGATCCGGCGACGGGCGGTAATTTTTGCGGTGGACGCTAGACCGAAGGCGTCCGCGGTTCAACTCAAAACAGGTGCAGGAGGGAGACGGCATGGCGATGCGACGGATGGCCGTTTCGACGGGGGGAGGGGACGCGCCGGGGCTGAACGCCGTCATCCGGGCGATCGTGCTGTCGGCCCTGAACCGCGGCTGGGAGTGCGTCGGCATCCGCGACGGCTACAATGGCCTGCTGGCCCCGGCGGATTACCCCAGCGGCGGGCTGGTCACGCTCGACCGCAGCGCCGTGCGCGGGATCACGCACCTGGGCGGTACGATTCTCGGCACGACCAACCGCGGCAACCCGCTGCGCTACCCGGTCGCCGGGCCGGACGGGCGCGTCACGGAGAAGGACCGCTCCGGGGAGCTGGTCGATCTGCTGCGGCGCGAAGGGCTGGACGCGCTGATCTCGATCGGCGGCGACGGGTCGCTCGCCATCGCCCACGTCCTGTCGCAGAAGGGCCTGCCCGTCGTGGGGGTGCCCAAGACGATCGACAACGACCTCGACCGGACAGTCGTCACCTTCGGGTTCGACACCGCCGTGAACTTCGCCACCGAATGCATCGACCGCCTGCACTCCACGGCCGAGTCCCACCGCCGCGTCCTGGTGGTCGAGGTCATGGGGCGTTACGCCGGCTGGATCGCGCTCCACTCCGGGGTGGCCGCGTCGGCGGACGTGATCCTGATCCCCGAGATCCCGTACGACATCCGCCGGGTGGCCGAAAAAATCGCCGAGCGGGAGCGCAAGGGGCGGTTCTTCTCGATCGTCGTGGCTGCCGAAGGGGCGGCCCCGGTGGGCGGGGGACGCACCCTGGCGCAGGCCCGGTCGGTCGGGACGGTCGAACGGCTGGGCGGGGTGGGCCAGAAGGTGAGCGCGGAGATCGAGGCGCTGACGGGCAAGGAGTCGCGGGTCGTGGTGCTGGGGCACCTGCTGCGCGGCGGGGGGCCGACCTCGCACGACCGGCTCATCTCGCTGCGTTTCGGCGCCGCGGCCGTGCGGGCGCTCGCCGAGGGCCGCAGCGGCGTCATGGTGGCGCTCGACCCGCCCGTGGTGAAGTACGTGCCGCTCGAGGCCGGCATCCGGCGCATGAAGACCGTGCCCCTGGACGGGGACACCGTCCAGACCGCGCGGGACCTCGGAATCTCCCTCGGAGATTGAATTCGACGATTGGGTATTCGGGTATTCGGGTGTTTGGGTATTTGGGTGTTTAGCGGGGCATGACGCCCGGCGTCACGTTATCAGCCAGCAAGTTTGCTTTTTTGTGGGAGAGGCTTTCAGCCTTGATCGTCGCGGCTGGAAAGCCGCTCCCACAGGAGACATGCCAGATTGACTTGGGAGTGTTGGTAGTCTATCATCAAGGTCTGTGCCCGTCACCAAATACCAAACACCCAAACACCCAATACTACCAATCCCCCTGCTCCCCTCACTTCCAGCCGATCGGCTCGTAGCCTTTCTCGCGCAAGCATCGGTCGACCCAACCCTTGAACACCGGGTCCGGGTTGGATGAGGTGAACGCCCCGTGTACCAGGCCGCCGGCCGCCCCGCCGGCCGCGCCGGCCGCGGCCCCGCGCCCAGGTTCCCCAGTACCGCCCCGGTTGCGGCCCCGACCGCTCCGCCGACCGCGGCCCCGCCGGCCGTGCTCTTGGCCACCTCCGCGCCCCGGTCGTCGTCCGCACCGCCCTCGCGGGCCAGGCGCAGGCACTCGTCCACGTCGCGCTGCGCGGCGTCCGCGCCGACCTGTTTCAGCCGGGCGTTGGGGTAGAGCACCGGGCGCTTGTCGGCGCAGCCCGCGAGCAGAACGCAGGTTGCCAGAATCACCCCCGATAGTATTCGCATGGCCTCCTCCTGCTGTCGCGACGTCCACGGGTTTCGGGTTCCAGGTTCAACGCGACCAGGCTGCCTCGCCAGCACCCCGCCCACCCGTGAACCAACCGTGCCGCTCTCGGCCCTGGAACCTCAAGGTTGCCGCCGGAACGGCCGATATCCCTCTATACGCGGTGCCCCGCGCAACTGAGGAGGCCGAGTTGGACGAAGCCCACGTCAGGCGCATCATGCAGCAGGTCCGATCCTTCCCGGGCATGCCGGCGACGGCCGCCCGCCTGCTGCCGCTGCTGCAGGACCCGGAGGCCGGCACGGCCCAGATCGAAGACATCCTGAAATACGACCCGGGGCTGACCGCGAACATTCTCAAGCTGACCAACTCGGCCTATTTCGGCCTTCCGTCCCATGTCAGCTCCGTGCGTCAGGCCATCATGCTGCTCGGCTGGAAGCGTCTGCTGCAGCTGGTGATGACGATGTGCATGAGCGCCCTCATGAAGACCCCGGTCCCCGGCTACGACCTGCCCCGCGGGGGGCTGTGGCGGCATTCGGTCGCCGTCTCGGTCGCCTCCGACCTTCTCGTGCGGGAGCTCGGCATCGAGAATGCCGACGAGGTGTTCACGGCGGCGCTGCTGCACGATATCGGCAAGCTCGCGCTGGGGAATTTCGTCCACCAGGACCTGGACCGCATCCGGGACATGGTCGCCAAGGGCATCACCTTCGAGGTGGCCGAGTACATCGTGCTTGGGACCAACCACGCCGACGTCGGCGCCCGGATCCTCCGCAACTGGTCGCTGCCGGCGGAGCTCGTCAACGCCGTCCTCTGGCATCACGATCCGGATCATTGCGAGGTGCACTGCGTCCTGAGCGACGTCGTGCACGCGGCCAACGTCGTGGGGCGGCGCATCACCAAGGGCTCCCCCGCGCCCGGCCACGCCCTCGAGCCGGCGCCGGAGGTCGCGGAGCGGCTGGAGCTCACCTCGGCCCGGCTGGAAGCGATCTGCGAGCGGACCGTGCGCGAGATGGAGAAGTTCAGCGATATCCTTTCCTAACCGGATGCCGCCGCGGCTGTTGGAACCGGCACGTCGAGCGAATCCTGCCAGCGCCACCGCACCCGACGCCGCCATCCTCCCGCACAGCAGTCCCCCCGGCCGGCGGCCGTCGTGAGCGCGTCGGCTGCCGTTGCGGCTTTCGCCGGAAACTCGTGCTGCACGCGTCGAACGAGCTCATCCAGCGCCTCCCCCCGCGGCCCGTACCAGGCGCCCACGCGCTCGATCGTGCGAGCCATCATGAGGTCGTACACCAGCACGATCCGTTCGAGATTGGTCAGCTGGTGAGCCTCCTCGGCCGTGGCCTTGCCCTGCCCCATGCGCTCCCGGATGTCCCCGAGGTAACGGGTGAAGCGGTCCTCCCAGTCGACCGCGATGCGGTCGAGCGTGTCGCGGCCGACCGTCGCGGTTTCGGTGACCGCACGGTTGGCGTGGTAGGCGCGCCAGTCGTCGGTCAGGACGCGCAGGCCGTACTCGCGGCTGCGCTCGCGCACCCGGGTCCCGGGGAACGGCGCCAGCAGGTGGAAGCCGTAGATCAGCCCCAGCGCCTCCAGCCGTCGGGCGAAGGCGGCGGTCTCGTCGATGGTTTCCGGCGTCTCGCCCGGCAGCCCCAGGATGAAGGAGGCGAGCGCCGTCACGCCTGCGTCCGCGCACATGCGTACGGCCGCCTCGACCTGCGCCAGGGTGATCCCCTTGCGGACGGTCCGGAGGATGCCGGGGTTCCCCGACTCGATCCCGAAGCTTACGGCCGTGCAGCCGGCCGCCCGCATGCGGCGGAGCAGCTCGCGGTCGACCGTGTCCACGCGCGCGAAGGCGGTCCAGCGCGCCGCCAGCCCGCGGCGCAGGATCTCGTCGCACACGGCTGCGCACCGCCCGGCGTCCGCGGTGAACAGGTCGTCGACAATGTTGACCTGGTGGAACCCGAGAGCTGCGAGTGCGGCCAGCTCGTCCACCACGCGGTCCGGGCTGCGCAGGCGCAGCCGGGCGCCCACCATCCGGCGGCCGACGCAGAAGATGCAGCGGTGGGGGCACCCGCGCGAGGTGATCATGCTGATCGGCATCCCGAGGGCGCGGTAGCGGCCGAGCGGGAGCAGGTGCCGGGCGGGCAGGGGCAGCCGGTCGAGATCGCGGATGCGCCGCCGCCGCGTCGTGAGGCGCACGCCGCCCCCCTCGCGGTAGGCGATCCCGCGGACCCCGGCCAACCCGGCGCCCGCCGCCACGGCCCGGCCGAGGTCGACCACGGTATCCTCCCCCTCGCCGATGGCCACGACGTCCAGAGCCGGGCAGGCCGCGAGCGTCTCCTCGGCGCAGAACGTGACGTGCGGACCGCCGACGACCGTGAGCGTTTCGGGCCGCAGGCGCTTGGCGTCCGCGAGCACGGCGAGCGCCGCGTCGACCGTCATCGTGACCGCGGTCGCCCCGACGATCCGGGGGCGAAACTTCGCGAGCACCCCCGCCAGCATCTCCTCGGAGTACGGCCGGACCACCAGGTCCAGCACGCGGACCACCATCCCGGCCGCCTCCAGCGCCGCCCCGAGATAGGCCAGGCCGAGCGGCGGGGAGGGCGTTTCGGAGATGGGGTAGAAGGGATTGATCAGCAGAATGCGCATAAGAAACGGTTTTAAGTGTTCAGTGTTAAGTTTTAAGTAATCGGAATGGCGCTGATTATCACGTTTACGCTTAAACCTGAACTCGAAGAAAGAAGAAAAGAAGAGGGCCCGGCCGATTCGGCCGGGCCCCTTTGCACTTTCCCCTGCTTAACACTTAAAACTCAACACCTAAAACTTTCTTTTAGAACAGCCCCGACACCTCCCCGGTCTTCACGTCGACGTCGATGCGGCGGAAGGCCGGGTTGGAGCCCGTGCCGGGCATCAGGCTGATCGTCCCGGCGCAGGGGCAGAGGAACTTGGCGCCGGAGTAGATCAGGACGTCGCGGATGGGCAGCGTCCAGCCCTTGGGCACGCCCTTCAGCGTCGGGTCGTGGGTCAGGCTCAGGTGGGTCTTCACCATCATGGTGGCGTAGTCGTCGTACTTGGGATCGGCCTCGAGCATCTTGGCCTTGGCCTCGGCCTCCGGAGTCCAGGAGACGCCGTCGGCGCCGTAGACTTCCTTGGCGATCAGCTCCACGCGCTCGCGCAGCTTCATTTCGAGCGGATAGAGGAACTTGAATTCGTTCTCTTCGTTGCAGGCGTCGATGACGGCGTCGGCCAGCTCGAGGGCGCCTTCGCCGCCCTTCAGCCAGTGCTCGGACTCGGCGCAGCGCGCGCCGGCCGCTTCGGCCGCCTTCTTGACCAGCGCGATCTCGGCCTCGGTGTCGGTGTGGAAGCGGTTGATGCAGACCACCGGGTTGATGCCGGACTTGCGGATGATGTTGATATGGTGGACCATGTTGGCGCAGCCCTTCTCCAGCAGGGCGAGGTTCTCCTTGGTGTACTCTTCGGGCAGCGGCTATGCCCGGCGACGACCTTGGGACCGCCGCCGTGCATCTTGAGGGCGCGGATGGTGGTGGTCAGCACCGAGACGTTGGGCTTGAGGCCGCTGTAGCGGCACTTCACGTTCCAGAACTTCTCGAAGCCGATGTCGGCGGCGAAGCCGCTCTCGGTGACGTGGTAGTCGAACATCTTGAGGCCGATGCGGTCGGCGATGATCGAGGACTGGCCGACGGCGATGTTGGCGAAGGGTCCGGCGTGCACCATGCAGGGCTGGTACTCGGCGGTGCTCATGAGGGTCGGGTTGATGGTGTTGCGCATGAAGGCGGTCATGGCGCCGCCGACTTCGAGGTCGCCGGTGGTGACCGGCTTGCCGCTCTTGTCGTAGGCGACGGTGATCTCGTCGATGCGCTTCTTGCAGGTCCGCCAGGTCCTTGACGATGGACAGGATGGCCATCAGCTCGGAGCTGACCGCGATGCCGAACTTGGACTGCATCAGTGTACCCGTCCGTGCGGCCGCCGATGCCGATGACGATGTTGCGCAGGCCTGGGCGCAGAAGTCGATGATCCAGCCCATCTCGACGCGGGTGGGGTCGATGTCGAGGCGGCGCATCTTGGTGAGGCGCTGCAAGCTGCTCGTCGTTGTAGTTGCGCTCGTGCTGCATGCGGGCGGTCAGGGCGACCATGGCCAGGTTGTGGGCGTTCATGATGTCGTTGATGTCGCCGGTCAGGCCCAGGGAGAACTCGGTCATGGGGATGAGCAGGGCGTTGCCGCCGCCGGCCGCCGTGCCCTTGATGTTCATGGTCGGGCCGCCGGAGGGCTGGCGGAGCGCACCCGCCGACGTTCTTGCCGCGCTTGCCCAGGCCTTCCATCAGGCCCACGGAGGTGGTGCTCTTGCCCTCGCCCAGCGGCGTGGGGGTGATGGCGGTGACCTCGATGTACTTGCCGTCCGGCTTGTCCTTCAGGCGGTCGATGATCTTCAGGAAGTCGAGCTTCGCCAGCCGGCCCATGGGGAGCATTTCCTCCTTCTGCAGACCCAGCTTCTCGCTGCCACTGCTCGGGGGTGGGCATCTTTTTCTCGGCAGCTTCGGAAATCTGCCAGTCTGCCATCTTGGTCGCATCGTACGCCATGGGTTCGGTCCTCCTCGTGTGGTGGGTTGGGTGTCGGCGCGAAAATCGGCAAAAAATTCCGTCGGCCCCGGGTGCGGGGTGCGGTCGGAACTCTCGGTGAATCTAAGTTTTTCGGGTGCTTGCTGGGAGAGAGCCGTATACCACCCGGCCCGGCCATTATCAAGAAAATTGTTACACGGCGGGCCCGGCCGGGGCGGGCTGGAGCTGGTGGAGCCGATAGTAAAAACCGCCCAGCTCCATGAGTTGGGCGTGGCTGCCGGACTCGACGACGCGCCCCCGGTTCAGGACCAGGATGCGGTCGGCGTTGCGCACGGTGGACAGCCGGTGGGCGATGACGAGGGCGGTGCGCCGCTGCATCAGCCGCGCCAGCGCCTCCTGGATCCAGCGCTCGGTCTGGGAGTCGATGGCCGAGGTGGCCTCGTCGAACAGGATGAGCTCGGGGTCGCGGGCGAAGGCCCGGGCGATGGCGATCAGCTGGCGCTCGCCGGTGGAGATCGAGCCCCCGCCCTCGCCGAGCGGGGTGTCGAGGCCCGCGGGCAGCCGCGCGATCAGCCGGTCGAGGTTGGAGGCGGCCACGACCGCGTCTTCGTCGGCGCGGGCCGGGCCTGCGACGCCCTGGAAAATGTTCTCGCGGATGGTGCCCGAGAACAGGAAGGCGTCCTGCATGACCAGCGCCATGCGGCCGCGGAACTCGGCGGCCGGGATGGTGCGCAGGTCCCGGCCGTTGATCAGCACCCGGCCGCCGGTCGGATCGTAGAGCCGGGGGACGAGGTTGACGAGCGAGGTCTTGCCCGCCCCGGTCGGCCCCACGACGGCCACGGTTTCCCCCCGACGGACTGCGAAGCTCACGTCCTTCAACACGCGTTCCCCCGGCAGGTAGCCGAAGTCGACGTGTTCGAACCTGAGCTCCGCGACGGGCCCGAGCGGAGGGTCCCCCGGCCGCGGGGCCGGCTGCGGCATGGGGTTGGCGGTGTCCAGGACGAGGAAGATGCGCTCGGCCGAGGCCATGGCGTTCTGGAGGATGTTGTACTTCTCGGCCAGGTCCCGCAGCGGCCGGAAGAACATCCGGATGTAGGCGATGAAGGCCACCAGCGCGCCGAGCGTGAGGGAGCCGCCGAGCACCTCCCCGCCCCCGTACCAGACGATGAGGGCGACGGCCACGGCCGCCAGGACTTCGACCATCGGCATGAAGACGGCCAGCACCCGGATCTGCTCCATGCCGGCGACGTAGTTTTCGCGGTTCAGCCGGGCGAAGCGGTCGAGGTTCCGGCCCTCGCGGCCGAAGAGCTGGAGCACGCGCATGCCGCCGATGGTCTCGGCGAAGCGGGTGTTGATCTCGGCCGTCTGCACCCGCAGGATGCGGAAGATGGCCCGGGCGCGCCGGGCGAAGCGGACGGAGCCGAAGACCACGACCGGCAGGATGCTGAAGGTGACCAGCGCGAGCTTCCAGTTCAGCGCCAGCATCACGCCCGCGATCCCGGCCAGCAGGACCAGGTCCTTGAAGACGAACGAGACGAACGAGGTGAAGAGTTCGTACATGTTTTGCACATCGCTCGTCACCCGGGTGACCAGCCGCCCGACCGGGTTGCGGGTGAAGTACTCGAGGGCGAGGCCCTGGATGTGGTCGAAGACGCGCATGCGCAGGTCGTGCATGATGCGCTGGCCGGTGATTTCCATGATCACGGACTGGGCGAAGTTGAGCGCGAAGTCGCAGAGCACGAGGGCGACGAAAATCGCGGTCAGGAGCGCGAGACCGGCGATGTCGCGGCCGCGCAGCCGGGCGAGCTCGTCCGGGGGAGGGCGGCCAGGGCCGGGTAGGACGCGCGCGCGGTCTCGCCGTCGATCTCGGCCAGGCCCGGGTGGCGGCTGAGGACGTCCGCCGCGGCCGGGTCGGCGAGGTCGATCCGCAGGCGGCGGCCGGAGGCGTCCCCCCGGGCCTCGGCCCGGGGCCGGTCGGCCGCGGGCACGATGTAGCGGTCGACCGCCTGCTGGGTCAGGACCGGCAGGGAGAGCTCGAGGAGCGTGATCAGCACCACCAGCCCGATCGACCACAGCAGCGACCGGAGGTGCGGCCTCCCGAAGGGCGCCAGGCGGCGCAGCAGCCTGACGTCGTAGGCCTTCCCGAGCCGTACTTCCTCGAAGTAGTCGATCTCAGGCGGCATGCGCGCCCTCCTCGATCTCCTGCAGCCGGTAGGTGCGGGCGTAGTAGGCGCTCGTTCGCATCAGCTCCTCATGGGTGCCGGCGGCGGCCACCCGGCCGTCGGCCATCACGATGATCCGGTCCGCGAAGCTCAGTGCCGAGAGCCGGTGCGAAGCGATCACGAGCGTGCGGCGTCCGGCCAGGGAGCGGATCGTGCGGGTGATGTGCGCGCCGGTGTCGAAATCGACCTGGCTGATGGGGTCGTCCAGGATCACCACCGGGGACTTCGCCAGGAGGCAGCGCGCCAGCGCCACGCGCTGCTTCTGCCCGCCCGACAGCATCACGCCGCGCTCGCCCGTCACCGTGTCGAAACCGTGCGGGAAAGAGCGGACGGTCTCCAGCAGCGCGGCCGCCTCCGCGGCGGCGGCCAGGCGCTCGTCGGAGACCTCCGGGTCCCCGAAGCCGATGTTTTCCCGGATCGTGCCGGCGAATAGGAAGGCATCCTGGGGCATGAAGGCGATCGCCCGCCGCAGGTCCGCCAGCCTCAGGTGGTCGATCGGGCGTCCGTCCAGGCATACCCGGCCGCGGCAGGGGTCGTACAGGCGGGGGATCAGGTTGAGCAGAGTCGACTTGCCGCAGCCCGGCGGACCCACGATGCCGAGCGACGACCCCGCCGGGACGACGAGATCGATCCCGCGCAGCGCCTGCGGAGAACCGGCGCCGCTCCCGTAAGCGAAGCCGACGTCATCGAAGCGGAGTTCCCCGGCCGGGCGCTCCAGCGGTTCGGCGTCCGCCGCGTCGCGGATGTCGGCCCGGCGTTCCAGAATGGCGTGGACCCGCTCGAGCGAGGCCCGGCCGCGCTGGATCAGGTTGGTGACCCAGCCGAGCGCCATCATCGGCCAGGTCAGGAGCCCCAGGTAGCTGATGAAGGCCACGAAATCCCCGGGCGTGATGGTGAAGAGAACGGTCATGCGGCCGCCGTAAAAGAGCACGATCGCCATGCTGAGATTGGTCAGCAGGAGCATCATGGGGAAGAAGGCGCCGGTGACGCGCACCAGCTTCAGGTTTTCGGCCACGTTGGCGCGCGAGGCAGCCTCCACCCGCTTGGACTCGGCTGCCTGGCGCTCGTGCGCCTGGGTCAGGCGGATTCCCGCCAGGCGCTCGCGCACGACCTCGGTCACCTCGCTGACCGAGGCCTGCACGGCCTGGTAGCGGCGGTGCATCCGGCGGCTGAAGGTGCGGGCCCCCACGGCGATCAGCGGCATCGGGATCAGGGCGAGCGCAGTCAGCCGCAGGTCGATGACCATCATGAAGGCGATCGCCGCGGCCCCCATGACCAGCGCGTCGTTGAGGGCCACCAGGCCCATCCCGGCCGCCATGCGGATCTGCTGGATGTCGTTGGTCGCGTGGGCCATCAGGTCGCCGGTGCGGGTGCGATCGAAATAGCCGGCAGACAGGGTCTGGAGGTGGGCGAAGAGGTGGTCGCGCAGCCCCTGCTCCACCCGCCGCGAGGTCCCGAGCAGGAAGATGCGCCAGACGTAGCGGAAGGCCCCGATCAGGACGGCGATGAGGCAGATCGCCCCGCCGTAGTGCAGCAGGCGGCCGGAGTCGGCCTGCTGGCCGGCCAGGTCGTCGACCGCCCATTTCATCACGCGCGGGATGATCAGCTGCAGCACGTCGACGACGATGAGGCTGAGGAGCCCGATCGCGATTTTGAACCGGCCTTCGATAAAGTAGGGCTTGACGAGCGCCAGAGGGGACATTGGGAAAAAGTTACACGTTACGAGTTTCGGGTTAAGAACAGACCTCTTTGCCGATCACGTGGCGCCGAGCACCGTGGCTCGCGTCCAAGAAAGTTGGCATTTCCCCTGTGGGAGCGGCTTCCCAGCCGCGACGATCGAGGCTGGAAGCCTCTCCCACAAAAAACAAAACTTACTGGCGGATAACGTGACGCCGGGCGTCATACCCCGCTTTACACGGATAACACACCGGCCCTACCCCGGCAATGCCGCGCCCGAAGGGGCGCGGCATCCGTCGTTGACTTTGACACCTCAGGTTGTTATCCTAAAGGATGATGGAACTTGGGAATATTGTTGAATATATCGATCGTGAGCGCATTCTGTGCGCGGTCGTTGTGGAGATCCGCAGCCAGCGCTTGCGGCTGCTCACGGAGAACAACCGCGAAGTCAACCTGAACGTCAGCCGGCTGCTGCACCGGGACCGCAGCCGGATGGACTTGTCGCTGAGCCGCCTGCGGATCGTGGATGCGTTGAAGGAAGTCGCCGGCAAGCGCAAGGCCCTGATCGACCAGGTCACGATCCGCGATCTCTGGGAGGTCCTGAACTCCGAGCAGCAGTGGGTCGACCTGGAGACCATGACCGCCTTCTGCTTTCCCGATGCCCCGAACGGCGACCACCAGTCGGCCGTGCTGCGGGCGCTTTTCGACGACCGCCTCTACTTCAAGTTCAACCCCGGCCGGTTCTTCCCCAACACCGAAGAGCAGGTCGAACGCCTCATCGCTCACCGCGAGGAGGAGGTCCGGCGGCAGCGCATCATCGAGAAGGGGGGCGACTGGCTGCGGCGGTTCATGGCCCGTGCGCCCGGGGCCCTGGCCGAGCCCCAGGACAGCGGGGTCGCCGAGCTGCTGGACGTCCTCAAAGCCTGCTACCTTTTCGGAAAAGAGAGCCCCGACGACAGCATCGCCCGCGGCGTGCTCGAGCGCGCGGGGCTGGACGGGGAGGAGGATTTGTTTCCGATCCTCTGCCGGATCGGGGTCTTTCGCGAGCACGAGAACATCGAGCTGCTGCGCCTGCGCGCGCCGGTAGAGTTTTCGGCCGAGGCGCAACAGGCCGCGGGGGAGATGGTCGGGGCGGCGCCGCCGGTCGCGGCCGACACCCGGCGGGTGGACCTCACCGGCCTCAACCTGTTCACCATCGACGGGCAGTCCACCCTGGACTTCGACGACGCGCTGAGCCTCGAGGTGTCTCCCAGCGGGTTCCGGCTGGGCATTCACATCGCGGATGTCGCCCACTACGTCCGCAAGGACGGAGCGGTGGACCTGGAGGCGCGTACCCGTGGCAGTTCGATCTACATGGCCGACCAGAAAATCCCCATGCTGCCGGCCGTCCTGGCCGAGGGGCTCTGCAGCCTGAGGGCGGGCGAAACCCGGCCGGCCATCAGCACCTTGGTCGATCTCTCCCCCGAGTTGGACATCACCGGGTGCCGCATCGTCCCGAGCGTCGTTCGGGTGCGCCGCCAGTTGACCTATTTCGACGTGAACCTTTCGGCGGACCAGGACCCGAACGTGATTCGTCTGCGGGACATCGCACGCAAATTCCGGGATGTCCGCCTCGCGGGCGGCGCGGTGCACATCTCGGTGCCCGAGATCAACATCTGGCTCGGTGAAACCGGGGAGATCAATCTGAACCGCGTGAACCGCGAGAGCCCGGGGCGCATGCTGGTGGCCGAGATCATGATCATGGCCAACTGGCTCATGGCGCGCCTGCTGGCCGAGCACGGGGTGCCTGCGATCTTCCGCTCCCAGCCGGCCCCGCGGGACCGGCTCTACCGCGGCGAGGAGGGCACGCTCTTCCAGCACTGGATGCAGCGGCGCCTGCTCAGCCGGTTTGCCCTCGGCCACGCCCCCGAGGCGCACTCGGGCCTGGGGCTGAACGCCTACGTGACGGCCACCTCGCCCATCCGGAAGTACTTCGACCTGGTCACCCAGCGCCAGGTGCGGGCGATCTTCGAGCTCGAGGACCCGTACACGGCCGAGGAGATCGACGGCATCCTCGCGGCGCTCGAGACGCCCATGGCCAGCGTGGGGCGGCTGCAGGCCGGTCGTCAGCGCTACTGGCTGCTCAAGTACCTCGAGCAGCGCGTCGGCCAGAAGGAGGAGGCGATCGTCCTCCTACGCCGGCGCGCGAGCTACCAGATCCTGCTCACCGATTACATGTTCGAGTGCGACCTGCCGATCAGCGGCTACCTCGACCTCAAGCCCGAGGACCTCGTCCAGGTGACGCTCCAGAAGGTGAACGCGCGCAGGGACCTGGTGCTGCCCGCCATCGGCTGATGCTGAACGTCGTCCCGGGCCGTGATCCGGCGTTGCGCGACCTTTCGCCAATGCTCACACACGGGGGGTGTGCTGCGCTTGTCGAAAGGCCGCGCGCCTTGGCTGACGGCCCGGTACGTGTTCATCATTCGCGTCATCAGGATTTCACGCGAATGACGCAACCCTTCGTAATGGTACGGAGCTCCTGCGGCGTCAGGCGGAAGACGGCCTGGGGAGTCCCGGCCGCCGCCCATAGGGTCGCGTGGTCGCAGAGATCCTCGTCGATGAATACGACCATGGGTTCGCTGTGGCCGACCGGCGGCACTCCGCCGATGGCAAAACCGCTCGCCCGGCGGACGAAATCGGCGTCGGCCTTGGCGATCGGTTCCGCGAGCGCCCGTGCGAGAAGGGACTCATCCACGCGGTTGGCCCCGCTGGTGAGCACCAGAACCGCGCGCCCGCTGGTTGCCCCCTTGAAAACCAGGGACTTGACGATCTGACCGACCGTGCAGCCTACGGCTGCAGCGGCGTCGGCCGCGCTGCGCGTGGTGCGCTGCATTTCGATCACCCGCTCGGGCATTCCCACCGCATCCAGCACCTCCTGGACCTTGCGTGCACTCGGGCTCAAGGCACGCACAGCATTTTCCGCAGAACTCATACTGCCTCCATAATAATTATCTTGACTAAATCCGGGACACTTACTAATAGTTTGTTCGTTTTTTAAATATTGTTCAGGAGATTTATATGGGGATTCAGGAACGCAAAGAGCGCGAAAAAGAGCGCCGCCGGCAGCAGATCATGGTCGCCGCCAAGCGGGTATTTTCCGAAAAGGGCTTCAACAAGGCCACCATGGAGGACATCGCCCAGGAGGCCGAGCTGAGCCCCGGGACCCTGTACCTCTATTTCAAGAACAAGGAAGAGCTCTACGCCTCGCTTTCGCTGAGAATCCTGCAGTACCTGCTGCTCCGGATCGAGCACGTCAACGCCATGAAGGCCGCCGGGCCGGACGAAAAGCTGAAGGCCCTCATGGACGCCATGTACGACGTGTACGAGTTCGACCCGCTCATCATCATCAACATGTTTCACCTGCAGTCGAGCGACACCCTGAAGAACCTGACCCCGCAGCTGCTCGACGAAATCAAGGACCTCACCGGCAAGTCCATGGGGTCGATCGTGCAGATCTTCAAAGACGGAGTCGCCAAGGGAATCCTCATCGACCGCCACCCGATCGCGCTGGCGGACACCTTCTGGTCGCTCTTCTCCGGGGTCATCCTGTGGATGACCAGCAAGAAGATGGTCAACGACGGCAAGGACCATCTCAAGGACACCCTGGCCCTCGCCTTCGACGTGTTCTACCGCGGGATCACGGCCAAGTAGCCGGCTCACCGGCTGGAGAACAGGCGGGCGATCTCGTCGACCGCGAATCGCGGCCAGCGGGCCGCCCGGCCGTTGCGCAGCGCCTCCACCCCTGTCCCCCTCCCCGTCACCTCCCCGATGCGGGTGACCTCGATGCCGTCCGCCTCCAGGCGTTGCTGCAGCCGGCGCGCGGAGCCGGGCCGGCAACCGATCAGGAGCCCCCCCGAGCCGATCAGCCCCAACGGGTCGATGCCCAGCAGGCGGCAGACGCGGCGCGTCTCGGGATAGACCGGGATGCGGTCGACGTGCACGCGCAGGCGGCAGCCGCCGGCCGCACCGAGTTCATCCACGGCCGTCGCGACCCCGCCCTCCGTGATATCGTGCATGGCGGTCGTGCCCGGCGTCGCGGCGGCGCGGCGTGCCTCGGGGATGATGCTGACCCGGTCGAGGAAATCCCGGCAGCGGCAAATCTCGGCGGCGCTCATGCCCAGGCGTCGCAGCCGGGCGGCGAGCTCGCGTGCGATGATGGCCGTGCCCTCGACCCCGGCCGCCTTGGTCATCAGCAGGTGGTCGCCCGGCCGCATCGCGCGTTTGTCGATCAGCCGCCGGCGCGTGACCGTGCCCGCCATCATCCCGGCGACGACCGGGCGTGAGACCGCGTCCGTGATCTCGGTGTGCCCCCCGCAGAGCGTGACGCCGCAGGCGCGGCAGAATGACTCGAGGTCGTGCACCACGCTCGCGATGCGCGCGGGCGTGCTGCCGACCGGGAAGAGCAGCGTCGTCAGCAGCCAGCGCGGGGTCGCACCGGAGGTGGCGATGTCGTTCGCGTTGACCAGGACGGCGTAGCGGCCGATCGCGTCGGTGGCAAAGGTAATGGGGTCGGACTTCAGCACCAGGACCTCCTCGGCGGAGACGTCCACGGCGGCGATGTCCTCGCCCACGGCCGGGTCGATCAGGAGCGACGGGTCCTCGAAACGGAAGCCGGACAGCAGCGCCCGCAGGAGGTCGTTGGGGAGTTTGCCGGCCGGCAGCGGGAGCCCCATCCGGACGATCGCGCTCAGGCCGCGCAGGTGCTCGATCGCGAAGTCGGTCTCGGCCGCTTCCGCAGCCCGGGCGCCGAGCAGCAGGGTGGCCGCGCCGGCCGCGCCGGCCAGGCGCAGCACCGCCGGATCGGCGGAAACGACCAGAGAGAGGGAGGGCCGGAACGCGGTCGCCCGCGCGGCCGCGACAAACGGGTTGCCATGGCCTCCCGGCCGGGTCGGCGCGATGACGAACGCGGGCCGCAGGCCGCCCGGGCGGATCTCCCGCGCCAGGCGCATACGCGCGGCGCGCGCACTCGCCCGACTGTAGACCGCGAGGGCGAGCCCGTCGGCCAGCGCCTGGCGGCAGGCCGCGGCCGCGCCGGGCCGCAGCCGGGGCGTCCTGCGCGCGCGGGCCGCGGGCTGCAGCAGCGCGGTCTCGAGGTCGAGGACGATCGTCGTGAAGTGGTAGGCCTTCGTCATCCGGAAATTTTCCCCCTCGGCCGGCCGTGGACAAGCGGCGCCGTCATCGCAAATTCTGCCAGCGCTGTCAATCGCAGGCGCTTTACATCCCCGCCCGCCGCCGCTATTTAGACCCCGTGAAGATCCTGCTCGTCTACCCGCCCTTTTTGGACCCCCGCCTCGACCCGGAGGACATCCGTCACCCTCCGATCGGGATCCACTACGTGGCGGCCGCACTGCAGGCGCGCGGTCATGCCGTGGACACCCTCAACCGGCACGAGCGCGATACCTCCCCGGAGAGCTGGGCGGGCGAGCTGCGCGCCCGGCGCCCGCGGGTGATCGGATTTTCCATTCTGCACGCGAACCGCTGGGGCGGGATCGAGCTGGCGCGGGTCGCCAAACAGGTAGACCCGGCCGTCACGACCGTTTTCGGCGGGGTGGGGGCGACCCACCTGTGGGAGCACCTGCTCGCGAACTTCCCGGAAATCGACTACGTCGTCCTGGGCGAGGGCGAGGAGAGCTTCCCGGCGCTGGTCGAGTGCCTGGAGCGCGGGGACGCCGCGGCGGCGACCTCGCTCCCGGGCCTGGCGCTGCGCCGCGACGGCCGACCGGCCCGCACGGCCGCCCCGCGGCCCGTGCGCGAGCTGGACGCACTGCCCATGCCGGCGCGGCACGTCGACCTGGCTCACCTGGCGCTGACCCGCGGCTGCGTTTCCAACTGCACCTTCTGCGGTTCGCCCGCCTTCTGGGGCCGCCGGGTCCGCTCGCACTCGGCCGCCTACTTCGTTGAGCAGATGGCGTGCCTGCGCGCGCGCGGCCGGCGCTTCGTACACGTGAGCGACGACACCTTCACCCTCGACCGGGGACGCGTGATCGAGGCCTGCAAGGACATCGTTGGCCGCGGCCTGGACATCGCCTGGGCGGCGATCTCGCGCGTGGACGCGGTGGACGAGGAGGTGCTCGCCTGGATGCGCCGCGCGGGCTGTATCCAGATCAGCTACGGGGTCGAGAGCGGGTCGGCGGCGATCCGCCGGCGGTTGAACAAGCGGATCCGCGAGGGCGACGTGCGCCGCGCCTTCGAGCTGACCCAGCGCTACGGCATCCTGGCGCGGGCGTATTTCATCTACGGGTGCCCGGGCGAGAGCCGTGCAACGATCCGGGAGACCATCGAGCTGATGCGCGCCATCCGGCCGCTCGCGGCCGTCTTCTACATCCTGGACCTCTTCCCCGGCACCGCCCTTTACGCCGACATGAAGCGGCGGTTGAAGGTGAACGACGACATCTGGCTGCGGCGCGTCGAGGACATCATGTACTTCGAGACCGACCCGGCGCTTTCCGCGGAGCAGGTCCTCGAGTACGGCCGCATGCTGCGGGAGGCGTTCTACCGCGGCCTGCCGGACGTGGTCGCGGCCCTCGACCCGGTCGACGACCCGGAGTTCCGCGCCCTGCACGCCGACTTCTTTTCGCGCCTGGCCATGACGTTCGACCAGGGCGACTACGCGGCCGTCGAGACCATACCGGACCCGCCGAGCCTGGCGGAAGGACTCTACCGCCGCGCGCTTGGCTACCATCCCGACGCGCGGGCCTTTCTCGGCCTCGGCATCCTCGGGCAGAAGGCCGGCCGCTACCAGGATTCCGCGGACCTCCTGGCCGCGGGCGCGTCGCATTTCCCCGCAGACGAACACCTGCGCATGGGTCTGGCGGTGAGCCTCATGCACCTGGGCCGGTTCAAGGAAGCGCTGGCGTCGGTCGAGTGCTGCCCGGACCAGCCCCAGGCGCTGCAGCTGGCGGCGGCCTGCCGGGAGGCCATGAGGTGAGAGCGCACAGCCGAACAGCCGGTATCTTCCATTCACCCGTGCCGGTTTTCGATTTTATTCAAGGGGTGTAAATTCTGGATGCCGGCTTCCGCCGGCATGACGGAGAATGGCCGATTCTCCTCCTGACTGGAACTCGCATGCGCCTGGTCGACCGTCTCGAACCCATCCTGCTTCCGCTGATCGACCGGCTGTTCGCGTGGCTGCCCCGGCCGCGCCCGGACCCCGCGCGGCTCAGGAACTGCCGGGTGGTCGCGCACCGCGGGTCTCACGGCCCCGGCCGGCCGGAGAACACGCTGCCGGCCTTCGAGGCCGCGCTCGCCTGCGGGGCGTGGGGGATCGAGCTCGACCTGCGCTGGACGCGCGATGGCGTCCCGGTGGTGGTGCACGACCCCGACCTGGTGCGCGTGTTCGGCCTCGACGTGGCGATCGGCCGGACCGAGGCCGCGGAGCTGAAGCGGCTCTGCCCGCCGGTGCCGACCCTGGCCGAGGTGCTGGCTCGCTGCGGGGGCAGGGCCCACCTGATGGTCGAGCTCAAGGCGGAGCCCCTCCCCGATCCCGGCCGCCGCAACCGGATCCTGGGAGAGCTCTTTGCCGGGCTCACACCGGTGCGCGACTACCACCTCCTGTCGCTCGTGCCGGAGATGCTGGACCAGGCGACCTTCGCCCCGGCGGCGGCCTGCGTTGCGGTGGCCGGCCTGAACCTGCGCGCGCTCAGCCGGGAGGCCCTGCGTCGAGGCTGGGGCGGGGTTGCCGGCCACTACGCGCTCACGGGCAGCCGCCGGGTCCACCGCCACCACCGGGCGGGACAGGCGGTGGGGACGGGCTACATCCGGTCGGCAAACGCGCTCTACCGCGAGGTCGGCCGCGGGGTGGACTGGATCTTCAGCAACCACGCGGCGGAGCTGCAGCACCTGATTCGAGGCGCGGGGGGTCTTTGACGAAGTAGAGCAGGACCGCGCCGGCGACGAAGAGGACCAGGATTGAGGCGATCCCCCAGCGTGCGGCGGTCTGGCCGACCCGGGTCAGCTGCTCGGCCGTGGGCGCATCCGGCATCAGCACCCCGCGCACGAGCAGCCCGACACCCCCCATGAGCGCCGGCCCGACCACCGACGCGAACTTGCCCAGCATGTTGTAGAAGCCGAAGAACTCGGCCGGCTTGTCCGGCGGGATCAGCCGCGCGTAGTAGGAGCGGCTGAGCGCCTGGACCCCGCCCTGCACCAGCCCGATCACGACGGCCATGACGTAGAACTCCATCCGGTCGGACATCACCGTGCCCCAGACCGTCACCCCCATGTAGACCGCGATCCCGATGTAAATCGAACGCCGCGGCCCCAGGCGCTGCCCGATTCGGCCGAAGGCGATCGCGGCCGGGAAGCCGACGAACTGCATGATCAGCAGCGCCGTGATCAGGTCCGAGGAGGGGAACCCGAGCGACAGGCCGTAGTCGACCGCCATGCGGATGATGGTGTCCACCCCGTCGATGTAGCACCAGTAGGCGGCCAGGAAGACGAAGGCCGGCCGGTAGCTGCGCAGCCGGGCGAAGGTCCCTCGCAGCTCGCGGACCCCGTCCGCGAGCGCGCGGAACACCCCCGGGCGCCCCTGGCCGATCCCGGGTTCCGGCACCCAGGCGAGCGTGAACAGGGTGAAGGCGCCCCACCAGACCGCCACCGAGACGAAGGACAGGCGCACCGCGGCCGCGCTGTCCGCGATGCCGAACCACTCGGGGCGGGTGGTCATGGCGACGTTGACCAGGAAGAGCAGCCCACCGCCGAGGTAGCCGAGCGCGTAGCCCAGGCTCGAGACGGTGTCCAGGCGCTCCGCGGGCGCGACCGAGGGCAGGAGGGCGTCGTAGAAGACGTTGGCGCCCGAGAAGCCGACGACCCCCAGGGCGTATAGCGCGATGGCCCACTGCCAGCAGCCGCGGTCGACCCAGTACAGCGCCGCGGTCGCCAGGACCCCGAGGTAGGCGAAGAGCAGGAGCAGACGCTTGGTGACGGCGGAGCGGTCGGCGACGGCGCCCAGGATCGGCGCCAGCAGCGCCATGGCGATGCCGGCCAGCGAGTTGCCGAGCGCGAGTTGGGCGGTGCTCAGGTTGACGTCCGCGCCGTGGCTCCAGTACTGCTTGAAGAAGACCGGGAAAAACCCCGCCATCACGGTCGTGGCGAAGGTCGAGTTGGCCCAGTCGTAGAGGGCCCAGCCCCAGACGGCTTTCCGGTCGGCGTGCATTAAACGGCAGTCTCCACAGGGGTGCCAGGAAGGGGTCAGGGGTCAGGGTTCAGAGTTCAGGAAAAAGAAGGTAGACCGCGAGCGCCTTCCGCTTTCACGTTTTTCCCTGAACCCTGAACCCCGAACCCTTGCCCCATTTGTTACCTTCCCACCGGTACGAGGTAAAGCGGCTCCTCATCCGGGGGCAGGGCCGCAATGCGCCGCACGTCGTCGTCGCTGAACGCCCCCACGACGACCGCCTTCAGGTCCAGCGCGGTCGCCTGCAGGCAGAGGTTCTGGGCCGCGTGCCCGGCCTCCATGTCCGCGTAGCGTCTGCCGCGGCTGCCGTAGATCGCGGTCGAACGGCCGTAGACCGCCGTGAACAGGAACACCGCCGGGGCGCGTTCGATCGGCCGCTGGGAGAGGGCCGCGCGGCAAAGCTCGGCCCGCAGGTCCTGCGTCGCGGTGGCGCAGAGCGCGTGCTCCAGCGGCCGGTAGCGGTAAAGGCCTGTGCGCAGCCCGGTCACGCTGCCCGCCACCAGGTGGAGCTCGAGGGGGAAGAGCGCGCCGGCCGAGGGAGCGGTGCGGAAGCCCTGGGCCCGGGTGACCCCCTGGGCGGCCCACAGGAGCTGGGTCAGCTCATCGACCGTCAGCGGGTCGCGGGCGATGTTGCGGATCGACCGTCGCGCGAGCAGCACCTGCTCGAGCGACACCGGTCCGGTGAAGCGCGGCTGGGGCAGGCGGATGGACTCGGGGGACTGCGGCATGGGCCTCCGTCACTCCCCGGCGGCGCCCGCGGCCCGCATCCGCTCGTGGATGCGTCCGGCGCGCAGCAGGAAGGCTTCCAGTTTGGCGGTGATCAGCTGCGGGAACGGCGAGCCGTCGGTCTCGATCGCCAGGAACGGCAGGTCCTCGACGTCGGTCAGCACCGCGCGTAGCGTCGTGTCGGCCGGGTCGGTGGCGAGCGTGTCGCGGGCGGTCATGGTTTCGGACAGGATCGCCTCCGCGATGCGGTTCGGCATGCAGCCGAACGGTCCGATCGCGATGACGCCGCAGGTGTGCCGCAGGACCTCGGTCAGCGAGCCGCCCACTGTCAGCACCGCCTCCCCGGTCAGGTCGGCGGACAGGTGCGGTCGGGCGTTCGCGACGATCGCGGCCACGTCCAGACCGCCGGCCTTCACCAGGCCGGAGCCGGCCAGGATGGACTTGATCCGGCGCTCGTAACGCCCCTGGAAGAAGTTGCGCAGCCTCAGCCGGAAGCGCTTGCGGGCGTCGACCATGTCCCGGTTGCACCCGTGCGTCACGATCCAGGTGCAGTAGTGCACCCATTCGGCCACGGGCGCGCAGAGGGTCGCGAACCCCTTCTCGGCCAGGCGCTCGGTCAGGTACTGCCGGGAGAGGGCGTCACGGCGCACGAAGATCTCGCCGGTCAGGCTGACGGTGGGCACCTCGCCCGGCGGGCGGCGCAGCGCGATCCCCTTCAGCCGCTCGGCGCAGCGGGCCAGCTGCGCGGTCAGCCGGCCGTAGCGGCCTTCCTCCATCACGGCCGTGATCCGGCGCCACTCCTCCTCGAACACGGCCATGGCCGCCTGCGGGTCCGCCGCGGCGGCCATGAGCATGGAGCGGATATCCTCCATCGTGTCGGACACCACCACGGCCCACCACGCGTGCCGCTCGAACGCCTTGTCCATGCCGACGTAGGAGTTGTCCGAGGACAGCGCCATGAAGGCCACGTCCGGGATCCGCAGGCGGCGGATCAGATCCTCCATGAAAATGGCGTACTGGCCGAAGCGGCAGGGGCCGGAGCCCGTGGGCATGAAGTAGACCACCACCTCGTCCGGGCGCCGGCCGTTGCGGAGATAATTCAGCAGCGTGCCGGTGGTCAGGATGAGGGGCAGGCATTCCTTGCAGGAGGTGTTGGCGCGGCCCATCTTCAGGATGGCCTCGTCGTTTTCGCGGCCGGCTTGCGCGTTCAGGCCGTACCCCTTGAGAATGGCCACCAGCGCCTCCGTGCCGAGCCGCCCCATGGAGGGGATGAGCACGGTCACGCGCGGGTCGGTCATGGGCAGGTTCTCGCCCGACGAGGTCGTGACCCGCGCCTCGCGGCCGTCTCGGACCACGCGCATGGGCCGGAAGCCCGGCGGGGCGGCTGGGGGGCGGCGCCTGGACGTCAGGCGCCGGTAGGCCCGGACGATGTCGAGGAAGGCCTCCACGCGCGTCTCGAGCCCGGCGTCGGCGGTGTGGCTGTCGAGCTCCAGGGTGAGCGAAGGCTTGCGCCCCATGATGTCCCTGAAATAGCCGATCACGAACGAGTCCGGTCCGCAGGAGAAGTTGGTGATGTACGTCCCGAAGAGCTGCGGGTGCGCCTGCACCACCCGCGCGGCCTTCATGAGGAGCTTGCCCATGCCCCAGTACATGTGGCGCTTGGACCGCACCGCGTCCAGCTCCAGGAAGTCCATGGGGATCGCGGTGACCCCGCGCGAGGCGAACTTGTGCGGGATGCCCATGTGAGCCTCTTCGGCAAACCCGTTGTAGGGCCGCGACAGGATGATTACCCCGAAGCGCTCCGGGTCGGCCTCGAGGTCGGCCAGCGCCCGACGGCCGGCCGCCTTCATCTCCGCCTGGCAGTCGAGCTGCCGCCGCAGCGCGAAGGCGAAGGCCTCGCGTGCGCGGTGCCGGGGCACCCCCATCTGCGAGGCCGCTGCGACCAGCGGCGCCTCGGCCGCCTCGAGGCCGGCGGACAGGTTCAGCAGCGGGGTCAGCAGGCGTGTTCCTTTCTCGGCCAGCCGCCCGAGGCGCTCCCGGAACGCGGTGCGCAGGTAGTAGGACTCCCCCTGAACCAGGGGGCAGACCTGGGCCTGGGCGCTCGTGGCGGGGTCCTGGTTGGGGACCGCCTTGAGGTGCGGGAGGAAGATGACGTCCGGGGGCGGGTCGGAGTTGAGCAGCGTGTCGAAAAAGCCGTGCGCGAGCTCGACCGGGTAGCAGAAGGGCGCCCCGCGCTGATCGATCCCCTCCCGGGAGGGGGTGTCCGGCAGAACCGGGTCGAACCCGATCCGGCTGAAGAAATTGGAATAGAGCGGGTAGAACGTGTTGACCAGCAGGCTGCGGTTCAGCCCGACCCGGCCCTCGGCCGCCCCGGTCGCCCGGCGGCACCCCGTAGGCCTCATAGACGAGCTTCTGGCGCAGGCGCACCAGGTCGAGCGCCGCGATGTCGTGGCGGACGTCGTGGCGCAGGTTGTCGAAGCGGTTGCAGGCGCCGCCGAAGGGGTACTTCCGCCCGTCGATCTCCACGACGGAAATCGGGCAGCGGCGGTCGCATTTCTCCTCCGCCCCCTTGCAGGTGAACGACTTGCCGTGGGCCACCTCCCGCCCGGCCAGGGCGCCGAGGTCGAACGCCCCTTCCGCCAGCAGGCCCTTGTCGATGCGGGTGTGCACTTCAAGCGCGACGCCGAAGGCGCCCATCAGGCCGGGCTCCGGCGGGACGACGATCGGTTTGCCGACGAGGGCCGCCATGGCCAGCGGCACGGCGCGGTTGTAGCAGACGCCGCCCTGCATGAAGACCTTCTCGCCCACCGGACGGTTGCCTTTGACGCGGTTGGAGTAGTTCATGCAGATCGAGTAGACCAGCCCGGCCACGATGTCCTCGCGGCCGACGCCCTCGTGGATCGCGTTCTTGATGTCCGACGCGATGAAGGCCGCGCACTGGTCGTTGAAGTTGGGCGGCCGGTCGCCCCGCAGCGCCGCCTCCGCGATCTCCTCCATGCGCACGCCCAGCGTCTCGTAGGCCGCTCTCCTCGAGGAAGGAGCCCGGTTCCGGCCGAGCAGGCCTCGTTCATGGCGTAGTCGGAGGGCACGCAGTTGGTGAGGTAGGTGTACTTGGCGTCCTGGCCGCCGATTTCGAAGATCGTGTCGACCTCGGGGTCGAAGTGGACGGCGGCGGTGGCGTGGGCGATGATCTCGTTGATGACGCCGTCGGTCAGGGCGTGCAGACCCGCGATCTTCCGGCCGGACCCGGTCACGCCCAGGCCGACGATGTGGATGCTGCCCGGCTCCGCCTCCCGGCGCAGCTGCGCGAGCAGCGAGCGGTAGCACTGCCGCGTGCGGCACCGACCGGGTCGCCGTTGGTGCGCAGGTACTCGGAGGCCAGCAGCGCCCGGTCGGAGCGTCGCAGCAACACCGCCTTGGTCGTGGTCGAGCCCACGTCCAGGCCGAGGACGCACGCGTCGCCGGGCTGGATCCGTCCGCGCTGCATCGTCTTGAAATCCACCTGCGCCATGAAGTCCCGCAGGGGCGGCAGGCGCTCGAACGCGGCCGCCCCCTCCACGAACAGGCGCTCGAAGCCCGGGAACGGCGTCGTCTCGTGGGCCAGCGCCCACAGTGCCGCGCCCAGCGCCTCGAAGCACGGGGCCTCATCCGGCACGATCAGCCCGGGCACCTCCCGGCGCAGGTACTCGATCATCATCGCGTTTTGCGCGCGTCCCGCCCACGACCATGACGTCGCGGCGCTCGACCCGCTTGAGCAGTTCGAGGATCTTGTCGGCCATCATCCGGCACAGCCCGGCCGTGACCCGCGCCCGGGGGATCCCCGTGTTGGTGGCGTGCGTGCAGTCGGATTTGCAGAACACGGAGCACCGGCCGGAAACGGGGTGGGGGGTCTCGACGGCGGCGAAGCGCGCGGCGTCCTCGAAGCTCACGTTCATGCGCCGCAGCTGCTGCAGGAAGAACTCCCCGGTGCCCGAGGCGCACTTGTTGCCGGTCGAGACGTTGGCGATGCGGCCCGCGCGGTCCAGGACGTAGACCATGAAGGTCTCCCCGCCGGCCGAGACCACGGCAGGGCAGTCCACTCCCGGGGGCTTCAGGAAGGCATACGCCCGCTCGACGGCCTCCGGCTCGGAGATCGATGTCAGGTCGACGAACTGCCGGAACCTGCGGCCGGTGGCTGCGATGCGGTCGATGGAGGCGAGGTCGGTCTCCGCCAGCGCTCGCTGCAGGGTGCGCTTGGGGTCGCCCTCATGGGTGTGCAGCGCGCGGCCGACGATCCGGGCGCGCGATTGCGGGTCGCACCGGTCCCGCTCGACCTGCACCAGGGTGATGGTCGACGCTCCGAGGCACACTCCTATCGATCTCAGTGTGTCCATGTCGCCTGCCCGAGATTCAGAAGCGGTCAACGGTGCGCGCCGGCGGTCTTGGTGCGCGTCTCGCGCGCCGCGTCGTTGGGGTCTATGCGCGAGGTCACCAGCGGGGAGATGGCGTACAGGAGCATGAAGAACAGGAAGATGTAGCCGTAATAGGGCGTGAAGGCCGACACCAGCATCAGGATCGCCCCGCGCCCGAACCAGGGGTGGCGGCTCATGAACCGGCCCAGGTGCAGGTAGCGCACGCGGTAGAGGTTCATCAGGACGGGGGTGGCGATCATGAAGGCGAAGCACACCGCCCCCCAGAAGGCCTGGAGCGGGGAGTCCTGGAGGACCGCGCGGTTCAGGACGATCATCGGTCCCACCACCAGCAGGGCCGCCGCCGGGGTCGGCATGCCTTTGAAAAACCCGGGGATCGGGTGCTTGTCGAGCGTGAAGTAGACCAGTCGCAGGATCCCGCCGATCGCGTATGCCGCCGCCGCCCAGGTGTAGGGCAGCGACTGGACGAGCGGGTCCCCCATGTCCGAGACCAGGAAGTAGAACATCCAGGCCGGCGCAATGCAGAAGCTGACCGCGTCGGAGATGTCGTCCAGCAGCCCCCCGACGCTCAGGGCCTTGGGCCGCCCCTCGTCCTCCGGCAGGGGTTCGGTCAGCCCCAGCCGCCGGGCGACCGCGCCGTCCAGCTTGTCGAAGAGAGCCGCCCCGACCAGGAACAGGGAGGCCTCCCGCAGGCGGTCCTGATAGGCGAAGAACACGGCCAGCAGCCCCATCATGGCGTTCATGACCGTGAGGGCGTTCGGAAAAAACGCCAGGATCCGGCGCCGCAGGCGCTCGTTGCCGAGGCAGAGCTCGTTCAGGCAGAGCTGGCCGTACTTGCGGATGTAGCCGGCGATCGAGGCGAAATTGATGATGAAAAAGAGGATCTCGATGAAAAACAGGGTCCCGAGCGGCGCCTCCCCGAGCTGGCTGAGCCACTGGTAGGTCAGGGAGGGGGGGCCGTTGGGGATGTAGAACACGTAGGCGTAGAGCAGCGCGCCGACCGGTGCGGCCACGATGGTCCGCACGCGCGTGAACTCGCGGTATTCGAGCTCCTGGTCGGCCCGCAGCGCCACCGCGCGCATGAAGTGGGCGAAGTTGTCGCGCACCAGGACGGTGACGGCCAGGAACAGCACCAGCACCGCGTGCAGCAGTTCGGTCCGCTTCGGGTCCAAGACGACGTAGTGCAGCCGCCACATGCAGCCGACCGCCACCAGGGGGAAGATGATCGAGTAGATCAGCTTGTCCAGGATGCGGTCCGCCATCTGGGCCATCTGGGGGTGGGGGTAGAAGCGCGCGGCGAACCACCCGTCCACCAGGTCGAACGTCATGGACACGAAGAGCAGGACGACCCCGATCGTGTAGACCACGGGGTCCCGGTTCCACATCACGTCCACCGCGCAGAGCATCCCGCCGAAGACGAGCGGCAGGCGCCCATACACCAGCAGGGCCGTTATGCGTTGAGGGAGTCGCGTGGCGTGGTCCATGTCAACATACGATCGCGAGGGGTTGGGTAATCCTATCGAGTTATAGGGAATCGGGTATGCGAAGTCAAGGAATGCACCGGGGTTTTGAGATTTGAAATCTGAGGGTTGATATCACTGGCCGAACTTGTGTTCGCGTCGGTTTTCCGCTACACGCCACACCTATGCCTGCCGCCTCCTTCCGTCGCATCGGCGCCGCCGCGCTCCTCATGATGGCCTCGGTGTTCCTGAGCCGCGTCTTCGGCCTGCTGCGCGAAATGGCGATCGCCCACCTGGCGGGGGCGGGCGGGGCGGTGGACGCCTACCAGGTCGCCTTCATCCTGCCCGAGATCCTGAACCACGCGGTGGCCACCGGTTTCCTCTCGGTGACGTTCATCCCGCTCTTCATCCGGCACCTGGTGCAGGGCGCGGAGGACGAGGCCTGGCACGTGTTCGGCAGCATCCTGTGCATCTTCGGGGCGCTGCTGTCCGTGCTGGTCGCGATCGGGGTCGTCCTGGCCCCGCAGCTCGTGCGGGTTGCCGCCCCCGGCTTGGAGGACCCCGCGACACTCGCGGCCGCGGTGCGCATGACCCGCATCATCCTCCCGGCCCAGGTGTTTTTCTACGCCGGGGGGCTGCTCATGGCGGTCCAGTTCGCCCGGGACCGCTTCTTGGTGCCGGCGCTGGCGCCGCTGGTCTACAACCTGGGGATCATCCTGGCGGGCGTGCTGCTCTTCCCCTGGGCGGGGGTGGAGGGCTTCGCTTGGGGGGTGCTCGGCGGCGCGGCGGTCGGCAACTTCGCCATCCAGTGGCTGGGGGCGCGCCGGGTCGGCATGCGCCTGCGGGTCGGCTGGGACTGGAGGCACCCGGACGTGGGCGCTTACGTGCGCCTGACGCTGCCGTTGATGCTCGGCCTGACCATGACCTTCTCGACCGAGTTCCTGTTCCGCTTCTTCGGGTCCTATCTGCCGGCCGGGAGCATCGCGGTCCTGAACTTCAGCCTGCGCGTGATGCTGATCCTGGTGGGGGTGTTCGGGCAGGCGGTGGGCACGGCCTCCTTCCCGAGCATGGCGCGCCTGGCGGCCGCCGGCGAGCTGGGCGAGCTGAACCGGCTGATCAACGGGACGCTGCGTTACCTGGCGCTGGTCATCCCGTGCTCGGCGCTGCTCATGGTGCTCAGCCCCGAGGTGGTGCGGGTGCTCTTCCAGCACGGGCGCTTCGACGCCGCAGCCGCGGGCGAAACCGCGGACGTGCTCGTGTGGTTCCTGGCGGGCGCGTTCGCGTTCGCGGCCTACACCGTCGTGGTGCGGGGATATTTTGCCCTGCGCGACACCCTCTTCCCGGCGGTCTTCGGTACGCTCGCGGTGGTGCTGAGCCTGCCGCTCTACCCCGCGGGGATCGCCTGGCTGGGGGCTCGCGGGGTCGCCCTCGCGGTGTCCGTGTCGGGGGTGCTGCAGGCCGGGGCGCTCTTCGCCCTCTGGAGCCGCCGCAGCGGCAACGCGGGTCAGACGCAGGTCCTGCGCCACTACTTCAAGATGGGCCTGCTCGCGCTGGCGCTGGTGCCCTGTCTCGCAGGCGCCCGCCGGCTGATCTCGGCCGGGGTGAGCCCGGAGACCCTCGCCGGCAGCCTCGCCGTCTGCGCGGGCGTGGGCGCGCTCTTCGTCGGGCTGATGCTGCTGGCGGGGCGCTGGCTGGGGATCGCGGAGATCCAGGAGCTGGCCCGCCGGGTGAGGGTGATAGGGCGACTCCGCGCAAGGGGTCAAGGGGGCAAGGGGTCGAGGGGTCGAGTGAAACGGATACGGGTGCCGGATACGGGGCGGCACGCTTCGTTACTTGGTACCTTAGGTCCCCTGGGTCCCGTTGTTTCAAGCACCGAAGACCGTCGACCCGTAAACCGCTGAACGATTTTCAGATGTACTGATCCACCATTTCGGTAATGAACCGCTCCACCCCCTCCGGCCCTTCCCTCCGGCTTACCTCCTCGATCAGGCCCCGGATCCGCCGGCAGGCGGCGGGGTCGCGCTCCAGGTCGTCGACCGAGCGGAACACCCCGCCCCGGCGGCCCACCCGGTAGACCAGGCGGTCCTCCTCCGGCAGCTCCTGGTAGGCCCGGATCGCCGCCAGCATCCGCCCCTTGTCCTCGGGCAGCTTCCCGCCGACGTCTTCGAGCAGGTTCATGATGTGGTCGCTCGCGACCGTGCTGGTGATGCCCTCCAGGGACTCGATGAAGAGCTGCAGCTCAGCCGCGAGCTCGTCGTCGGTCTGCATCCGGAAGGACCCGTCGGCGAGCTTCGCGTGCAGCGGGACGCGCGCGGGCACGCGCAGGCTCCTCAATCGGATGAAGTGCGGGTTGATCGCGTTCAGCACGCGAGCGGTCTCGACGGCGTGCTCCCGCCACATCCCTTGCCCGCCCAGGCCCGGCATGACGTACTCGGAGACCTCGACCCCGGCCGCCAGCAGGCGGCGCCCGGCGTCCACGTGCTGGGCCGCGCTCACGCCCTTGCGCATGAAGCGCAGCAGCTCGTCGCAGCCGGTCTCCAGGCCGATGTGGACCCGGTCGAGCCCGGCCTCGCGGATGCGGCCGAGCGCCTCGGCCGACTTGCGCACCACCGTGCGGGAGCGCGCATAGGTCGTCACCCGCCGGATCTCGGGGAAGGTCCGCCGCAGGAAGTGGAGCACCGCGACCAGGTCGCCGGTCCGCATGACCAGATTGTCCGCGTCTTGCAGGAAGCAGGCCCCGGTCCCGTAGTACATCCAAAGCGCCACGCTGCGGTAGGCGGCCGACCGCGACCCCTCGCCCAGCACGCGGCTGACCACCGCGTCGGTGACCGCCCCGCCGTGCCCCATCTCGCGCGACACCGCCGCGATCTCGTCGGCCACGCGCCGCGCGGTCTCGATGTCGCGCGTGATCTCCTCGACCGGGCGCAGCGAAAACTTGCGCTGCTTGTAGACCGGGCAGAAGAGACACTGGTTCCAGGGGCAGTTGCGCGTCAGCCGTACGAGCAGGCTCTGCGCCTCGTTGGGCGGCCGGATAGGGCCCTGTTCGAACGAAAGCTCGGGTTCCGAAGGCATGCGTGACCGTTGAGTCGGGGAACGGGCGACCGGGGCGGCCGCCCGGTAAGGGTTCAGGCGATGGGGCTGGGCTTGCAGAGGTGATTCGACTGCGTGGCGGTGCGCCCGCACCCCTCGCAGACAAATTTCATCGCCGCGAGCTTGTCCTTGCAGACGTGCCGCGGGTCGGCAGCGGGGGTGCCGCAGAAACTGCACTTGGCTTTGTCCGCGCAGGGGCTGCACAGGTGGCCGGGGTGATCGGCTATCGCGCCGCAGGTTTTACACGTGTACGCCATGTGACCTCCTTATGGTGGTCGTTCACCGCGACGACCGGCGGCGGGCGAGATGCCCGCTGCCGTCGCATCGGTGCACCGTTGTAGTGAAAGGGTTGGGTCGAAAGCCGCGTTGTCAAGCCGGCCGCGGGGGCGATCAGCGGGTGATGGTGGTGGTCTCCTGCTCCTCCATGCCGGGTACGAGCGGCTGGATGATCTGGATGGGCAGCATGAGGGTGCGCTTCATCATCTCCAGGATGCTGGTGCCCACGGCCGCCGGGGACAGGGGGACGATGCGCGGGTCGTCCAGGTCGCCGGTGGCGCGCATGGGGATCGCGACCAGGCGGCCGCCGAGGATCCAGCGCACTCCCGGGATCGCGTTGATGATCCGGTCGACGGTTCTGAAGGGGGAGACCATGACGGTGAAGTCGATCTTCTGGGTCGCGAGGTCGATCTCGCCGCGGGCCCCCATCCAGAGGGTCCGCCCCTGGAGCGACCACTCGGGGATCAGGAGCTTCCCGTCCTTGACCTCGGCCCGGGCGGACGCGCGCTGGAACTCGATGCCCTGGGTGCTCAGGTCGGGGAGCCGCCCGCGGTAGATCTCCGTAAGGTTGAGCAGCGACAGGATGCGGGCGAAGAAAAGCGAGCGGCGGATGACACCGTTTTCGGCCGTGACGACGAGCCAGCCCTTGAGCGCCTCGAGGACGGTGCCGGGGGCGCCGGAGGCGTACAGTTCGCCGTTCAGGTTGAACGTGCCGCCGGCGATGCTCGACTCGTTGGTCAGGCAGGGCATGGTCCGGTCCAGGCTCACGCCGTCCACCACCGGGACGAGGTAGACGTCCAGCTGCGAACCCTGGAGGCCGACCCGGCCGATGAAATCCATGCCGCAGAGGCGCGCCAGGTCGATCAGCACCGAGGTGCCTGAGCCGCCGAGATCTGCGGTCGCCCTCAGCGGGGCGAAGCGGAAGCGGCCGAACGCGAACTGCTCCGCGCGCAGCCGCACGCGCCCCTTCATCGCGGTCGGCCGCTTCTCGCCGGGGCGGTGGGTTGCGATGCGGTCGGCCGCCCGGGTGATCTCGTCCCAATCCAGGGACTCGGCCGCCACGTCCAGGTCGAGGAGCGCTTGCCCGTCGGAGAGCGTGAGCGTGCCCCCCAGCTGTACGTCGTTATGGCCGGAGCGCACGCGCGCGGGGTCCATGCGCACCACGGCGCCGGGCCGCGGGTCGGATGCCTCGGTCTCGGAGGCGTGCAGGCGGGCGGAGGCGACGCGGAGCGGTTCATCCAGGAGGGCCGAGCTGACGGTGAGGTCGCGGAGCTCGCCCTCGGCTTTCGCCGTCCAACGCGGACGCGCCGGCGTCGGCGCGCTCAGCGCGAACCCGGACAGGCGCAGGGTGCCGCTCACGCCCGAGACATCCCGCCGCAGGCTCTCGGCCGCCGGCAGTCCGGCGACGGCCGCGTACACGGCCCCGCAGTCGACCTCGGCCGCGTCTGCCCGGACGTCGAAGCCGCCGTCCTCGGCGGTCGCGAGCGCGAACCCGCGCAACTCGGAGCGGCCGAAGGCGGCGTCGACGCCGTCGACCGCCATGCGCGGCCCGTCGAGCGTCACCGTACCGGACCGCAACACGAGGGGGTCGCCGAGGTGCGTCGAGGACACGGAGGCGTTCGCGATCACGGCGTCCGCGGAGGTCACCTGAGGGCCCGCGGCCGGAATGCGGAGCTCGGCGCGGATCGTCTGCAGCCCGACCGTTCCCGCCAGCGGCAGCAGCGGCTCGATCTGGGCCCGCAGCGCCGGGACCGCGGTCAGCAGGGCCGGCAGGACGTCCTCGACCGACAGCGCAGCGCGCGCGGCCTGAAGGGCCACCCGCGGGGGGCCCGACCAGTCGAGGTCGACGCTCAGCCCGGAAACGGCGGACAGCCCCCAGGTCGGGGAGAGATCGCTCAGGCGCAGGCGTTGCCCCTGCCACGCGAAGGCCCCCGACGGGACCTGCACGGGGGAGGGCAGTGCGTCGGCGGTGACGACGACCGAGGAAAGGCCGCCTGCCGCCGTGACGCTCCAGGCTTCCGGAGCATCGAGCGGGCCGTCGACCCGCCAGTCGGTCATCTGACAGGTGCCCGCGAGCCCGCGCAGGCCGGCCAGCGGCCGGACCGTCTCCATCCAGGCATAGGCCTCGCCCAGGTCGATCGCGGCCTGCGGCGAGGCGGCGCGCAGCAGCCGGGCCCCGGTCAGACCGATGACGGCGTCTTGGCGGGAGAGCCGTGAGCGGCCGACGCTCACGTCCACTCCCTCCAGGGTGATCGCCTCGCGGGTGTAGGTGATCCGCCCGCCCTGGAAAGCGAGCGGGTAGGGGACAGCCGCGTGACGGGCCCGGGCGTCGATCTGCCCGGCCTCCACCTCGACCGTCACATTCGGGACCCGTCCGCCCAGGCGCAGGCGGCCGGCGGCGCGGCCCTCGATGGACTGGACGCGCTTCAGCTCGCGCTGAAACTCGGGATCGTCGATCATCCGGCCCAGGAGGTCCGGCAGCACCGCGAGCTCGGCCTGCAGCGCGATGTCCAGGCTCAGGGGCTGATCCTGCGGCGAGAGCCCCAGGCGCAGGCGGCCGTTCTCGCCGCTCAGCCCGTCGCGGTGGGCCCGGATGCCCTCGGCTTCGAGAAACCCGTCCCGGATGCGGAACTCGCCCGCAACCCCTTCCGCATCGAAGCGGATGAAGGGCAGGTCGATCCGGCCGTCCTCTATCCGCCCCTCGATGGACAGGCTCGCCAGGCGGGTCAGGTCGTCGACCGTGTCGCCGGTCAGCGCGACGCGGATGTGCGGGACCTGGCCGCCCGCACGATGTCGCACACGAGCACCGCCTCCTCGATGTCGACCAGGAAAGGCAGCGCCGCCGCGCGCGCGCCCTCGGCGTCGCCGCCGCCCTCCAGGGTGAGCTCGATCCGGGGGTGCCGGTCCGCGTCGACCACCCACCCCAGCGCGAGCGACACCTGCGGGGTCGTGGCGACGAACTCCGGGATGCGCAGCGCCATGCGCGTTTCGCTCAGCTCGAGCTGTCCGGTCCAGCGCGTGACCGCAAGGGTCGAGGCGCCGTCCTTCCAGCCGGCGCTCAGGCGCGGGAAGCTCCCGGTGGCCCGCGACGTGAGCCTCCGTGGGCCGTCCAGCTCGATGTCGACCTCGAGGTCGCCTTCCGTGTCCAGGAGCTGGAACGGCCGGCCGGGGAAAAAGAACGCGTAGGGCCGCTCGGGGTCGAAGCCCCTCCACGCTCAGGCGGGCGGTGCCGGTGAACGACTCTGCCTGCAGGCGGGCGCTCGCCGCGACCCGTCGAAACGTGTCGGAGCGGGCCTCGGCGGCGAGCTCGATCTCGCCCCCGCGGCGGGCGAGCGTCAGGGCCAGCTCGCGGAGATGGAAGGCTTGACCGTCTGCGGCGGCGAGCTCCACCCGCCCGCGCGTCATCGCGAGCCGCGCTTCGGGTAGCTGCCGGAGCGCTTCCGCGGCCGCGGCAAGCAGCTGCCGCGGGTCGGGCGGCGCCGCCGGCCCCGCGCCCGCCGGCACGGGCGCGATCGGGATGCGTGCGACGGGGGCCTGGACGGTCACGGCGTCGGGCTGAATGCGGCCGTGCAGCAGCGGCCAAAACTGCAGGCTGACGGAGACTTCCTCCGCGCTGAGCCGGATGCCGGTCGCGGTGGACGCGCGGGGCGAGTCGACGGTTGCGCTGACGCGCGGAAGCAGGGACAGCCGCAGGGCGCCGAAATCGACCTCCCCGCCCAGCGCCGCAGCGGCGTGCCGGCGGATCAGCTCGCGGGTCTCGGGGCGGTTGACCAGGACGCTCGGCAGCACCCCCACGAGCACGGCCAGGAAGAAGAGCGCGAGCGCCCCGGCCAGAAGCGTGAGTTTGAGTCGTCCGCTGAGTTTCATCGCGCCCTTCCCGGGTCCCTGTGCGGCCCGAACCCAGGGCCGATCTCGGGCCGGGAGCGCCGACCCGGTACTCGGTTTAAGCGCAAGCGCTGAAGAAGTCAAACCGGGCGAGGGCCCCAAGACGGCGGGCTGTGAGGCTTTACTAAACCGCCGCGGTGATTTATTAGACTCCATCGCGAGCCGGCGTCGGTCGGCAGGACGGGAGAGATGGGTTCCGCCGACGGCCGGGGGCGATTTTCGCACAGAGAGGAGACATCCGCATGATGTACAACAAGGTCGTGATGGACCATTTCCGCAATCCGCGCAACGTGGGCACGATCGAGGACGCCGACGGGGTCGGCGAGATCGGCAACCCGCTCTGCGGGGACATGATGACCATCTACCTCCGGGTCCGGGACGACCGCATCGAGGACATCAAGTTCCAGACGTTCGGGTGCGGGTCGGCCATCGCCGTATCGAGCATGCTGACCGAGCTGGCCAAGGGCCGGCCCATCGCGGAGGCCAAGCGCATCACCAACCGGGACGTGGCCGAAGCGCTGGAAGGGCTGCCCAAGAACAAGCTGCATTGCTCGAACCTCGGGGCGGACGCCCTGCAGATCGCGATCAAGGACTACGAGGACCGCAAGGCCGGCATCGCGCGTCCGGAGCCCAAGCGCAAGGACGAGCACGAGCACTCGCACGGCGACTCGTGCTACTGCCCGTACTGCGACGTGGAGATCGCGGAAGGGGTGAGCTTCTGCGAGGCCTGCCAGCACGATCTGAAGGAAGCGCACTGAGCCGCGAGGGGGGACATCCGACATGAGCTACACCAATCTCGACCACATTTCCTCCACGCCGCTGCTGGCCGAGGTCAAGGCGACGATGATCGAGGCGATCCAGCGCGACTACCACAACCCCTCGAGCCAGCACCGGCGCGGGGAGGAGGCGGCCGCCGCGCTCGAGGCCGCCCGCGAGCGGGTCGCGCAGCTGCTCAACGCCGACAGCCCGAAGGAAATCGTTTTCACCTCCGGAGGCACCGAGTCCGTCAACCACGCCGTCAAGGGCGCGGCCATCGCCAACGCGGACAAGGGCCGGCATATCGTCACCACCAACGTCGAGCACAACGCCGTCATCCGCAGCCTGCGGCGGCTGAAGCCCGACGGCTTCACCGTGACCTCGCTCTCGGTCGACGACAAGGGGCGCGTCAACCCGCGCGACGTCGCCGAGGCACTCACCCCGCAGACCGTGCTCATTTCGGTCATGCACAGCAACAACGAGACCGGGACCATCCAGCCGATCGAGGAGATCGCCGTCATCGCGCGGGAGCGCAAGATCCTGATGCACACGGACGCGGTAGACTCGGTCGGGATCGTGCCCTTCGACGTGAAGCGCGTCGGGGCCGACCTGGTGAGCTTCGGCTCCAACACCTTCGGCGGTCCGACCGGGGTGGGGGGCCTGTACATCCGCCGCGGGGCCAAGGTCTTCCCGCTCTTGGACGGCGGGGTCCAGGAGAACAACAAGCGCGCGGGCACCGAGAACCTGATCGGCATCATCGGCCTGGGCCGCGCAGCGGAAGTCGTCGCCCGCGATCTCCAGCGGCGATACGACCACCTCAAGCGCCTGAAGGACAAGTTCCTGGCCGAGCTGCCGGCGCTCGTCGACGAGGTCATCATCAACACCCACCCCGTGCACAGCCTGCCGCACCTGGTCTCGGCATCGATTCGGTACGTCGAGGGCGAAAGCGTCATGCTCATGCTGGACGACGAGGGCTTCGGGGTGTCGACGCGTTCGGCCTGCGCCACCGGCTCGCTGCGGGCTTCTCACGTGCTGCTGTCGCTGGGCTTAAGCCACGCCGACGCCCAGGGGACGCTCCTGATCTCGTTCGGGGTCGACAACACCGAGGGGGACGTCGCCCGCTTCCTGGCCGCGCTGAAGCGCGTCGTCACCACCCTGCGGGACATCTCGCCCCTTTACAAGAAGGCGGCCGGCCGGTCATGAAGGCCTGCTCCACACAGAGGGCGACGCTTGCCGCCGCCGGGGCGCTCCTGATCTGGTTGGTGACGGCCGGGGCCGCGCTGTCCGCGGACGGGGGCCCGCAGTCGGCGGTCTCCGGGCAACTGGTGGACGGCGTGCGCGAGGTGGAGGTCGCCGCTGGTCTGCAGGCCCAGCATCTCACCGTCTACCGAGGCGATTACGTCCGCTTCCGCTCGACCGAGCCCGGGCCGCAGCCGCCGCTTTCGATCCCCGCGCTCTCCGTCGAATGGCAGCCGGCGCCCGGCGGGCCGCCCTACGTGAAGATGGAGACCACCGGCGACTACGCTTTCACGATGGGCGCGGCCGGCGGGACCATCGCCGTCGTCGACTTCCGCGAGGCCGCATACCGCGAGGTCACCCCGGCCGAGGCCGCCGCCCTCATGCGGGCGGTCGACCCGCTCATCCTGGACGTGCGCACGCCCGGCGAGTACGCCCGCGGCCGCATCCCCGGCTCCGTGCTGCTCCCGCTGCAGCAGCTGCAGGCGCGATGGGCGGAGATTGCCGGGCACGCGCAGCGCCCGGTCCTGATCTACTGCGCCACCGGCAACCGCAGCACGGTCGCGGCCAAGATCCTGATCGACCGCGGCTTTCAGCGCGTCTACAACCTGCGCCCGGGCATCGCCGGCTGGGAGCGGGAAAACCTGCCCGTTGTTCGCTGAGATCCCATCAAGAGATTGCTTTTAGCGCCGCGATGCGGCGCCACGCCGCGGCGAAGGTCGACTGCATTCAGAGGCCGCCTAAACGGTTATTTTTGTATTTTCGTAACGAACGTCACCTAAACTGGATACACGGCAGTATGTGAGCATGGCCAAGGGACGCGCAACGCCGGATCGCGGGCCGAGACGCCGTTTTTCAACACTCTGTTAAAGTGGAGCGCTTCGACTGCCAATATATTCAGGAGATCTCCACGCGGCCGGCTCTTCATGGCGGCCGGCCGCCGATAGGAAAGGGGCATAGGCGGCGGGGCACAGATCCGGCGCGGAAATTGTGAGCCGACCCGTTCGAATCACTTGTGGGAGGATGGAGATGAAAGGTTTCCTTGCTGCATGCCTTGCGATTGCGCTGGCCCTTGCCACGGCCTCGTGTCTCACATCCACCTCCGGCACGTCTGCAAGCCCGTCTGCAGGGGCGCCGGTGAGTCCGGTGCAGGCCCAGATCAATGCCCTAAACGCGGAGCTCGTCTCGGTATCTGCAGAAGCCAGTCAGCTCCAGGCCGAGGAGACAACGGCTGAAAAGCAGCGCAACGAGTCCCTCACCGCGCTGGTCGCGGCCCGCGGCGGTCCGCGGTTGCCGCAGGGGATCTCCGACGGCGAAATCTACGTCGACCCCGGCATGATGATTTCCATGCACACTCAGAATGTCGCCTGCGCAACCGATCGTCTAACCGAGATCCGCACCAGGATGAGCGCCTTGAACGACAAGGCATCGAAGCTCAAGGCCGACCGGGCGCACCTGGAGGGGTACCTGACGCCGTCGAAAGGCCAGTCCCCCACCGGCGGGTGCTTTACTCCCGACACTCTGGTTCTGACGACCAACGGCCCGCTGGCGATCGGCCTCATCAGAGCTGGCGATGCGGTCACCACCTGGGACGAGACCGGCGGACGCATGTCCTCCGCAACCGTGGTGCAGTCCCATGCGACGCGGGAGAACCATTATTTCATCATCAACGAAACGCTTAGGGTGACGGCGCTTCACCGGTTCATGACGGAACGCGGCTGGGTGCGCACCTCGGACCTGCGACAGGGAGAGCTCGTCCAGACGACCGAGGGGCTGAAGCCGATTGCTTCCATCCGCGCGGTCGAGATCGATGCCGCGGTTGCAAACCTCGAAGTCGAGCGGGACCACGATTTCTATGTCTTCGACGGGAAAACCGCCTACCTGGTTCACAACTCGGGCGGCGGGGGGAAGTAGGCCGAAGCTAAGAAGGATCAAAAGGATGGTGGAAGATATGCGGACGGTAATCACACCCTCTGTCGTTCTGCTTGCGGCCCTGTGGGCGGCTCCGCTCTTTGCGGCATCGGACCCGGGCGGCTTTCTCAACCTGAAATGGTCCCAGTCCCCGGCCGACTGCAGGAAGGTGAACCTCTGCACCGACGGCGCCATCAGTCCCGAGGACAAGCTCTCCACCGAGACGGTCTTCAAAGGCAAGCCCGCCGTGATCGAAGGGGTAAAGCTTCGCTGGTCCTCGTTCGCCTTCAACAGCTCCAAGTTTTACCTGGGGACGGCGGCGTTCGATTCGAGCAAGGAATCCTACGAGACGCTCAAGGCAGCCCTGATAAAGAAGCATGGCAAACCGACCGCCGTCACGGATGTCGCCACGAGCTGGACCATCGGCAACACCCGGGTGCTCTTGACCAACGATACGAGGACCGGCGCGCTCATGTACGCAAACATCCCCATGTTCAACGAGGTCGCAAGGGCCAAGAAGTACCCGCCGTACAAGCCGCCCGCCAAAAAATAGCCTGGGCCGCGCGTAATATCGGTCCGGTCGACTGCGGCGGAAATGGCCGAGCCAACCCGAACACATCGAATCCGGAAAGGGCTGAGCCGAGTTCCCATATTGCACCGCTCGCGCCCATCCCCCCCCTTGTAAAATTAGACTTTTTTGTGGCCGGACGATAAAATCGGTTCTATGCAAACAAATCGATCGCATTTTCTTCTGGCTGCAATCGCCCTATTATTTCTTCTGATATCATTCATAAACCCTTGCCCTGTTAATGCCCAAATCGATACCGGCACTCAGGCGCTGACGGTAGGCGTTATTTCGGTCCCCCCGCTTGCGATGAAGACCACGGCAGGCCAGTGGAACGGCTTTAGCGTCGAGCTTTGGAAAGCGGTAGCCGATGATGTCGGCTACAAATATGAGTTTTTGGAGTTCGCAAACCTTCAGCTCCTTCTTTCGGCGATTGAATCCAAACAAATTGATGTCATACCCTGCCTTCCGGTGCGGGAGCGGTTTGAGCCGAGGATGGATTTTAGCCAGTCCTATTTCAAGAGCGGTTTATCAATTGCAGTTCCGGGCCAGGGGCATGAATTCACATGGCTTCGAATTTTCCAAGGCATGTTTTCCATTCAGATGCTTAAGGCAATGACGTTCATGTTCGTTGTTTCCCTTTTGGCCGGGGGACTCGTGTGGGTCTGCGAGCGAAAACCCAATGCCGAAATGTTTGGCGGGAAACCGATTCAGGGAATCGGCCATGGCATCTGGTGGGCGATAGTGACCATGGCAACCGTTGGCTATGGGGACAAGGCACCCCGCACTCTTGCAGGCAGGGCCGTCGGGCTGGTCTGGATCGTCTTTTCGCTTGTCTTCCTATCGTGCTTTACGGCCACGATCACCACCTCTCTAACCGTCGGTGAGCTAAAGGGGAAGGTTCGCGGGTTTGACGATCTCTACAATGCACGGGTCGGGGTGGTAGCCGGGTCTGAGGGGCAGTCCTTCTTATCCAAAAACGGCATTGCCACGGTTGGTTTCGGCACCATCCATGACGGGCTTGCGGATCTGGCCGCTAAAAAGATCGACGCGTTCGTCCAAGACGAGCACCTGCTCAAATATACCGTCAAGCGCGAGTTTGCCAAACAGGCCCAGATCCTGCCTCACGTCTACGACGAGTATTTCGTCAGCATTGCGCTTCAGGACAAAAGCCCGCACCGCAAACTGGTCAATCGGGCCTTGTTGCGATTCATGCAAAGCGAAAAATGGTCACAGTTGGTTAGCCACTACTACAAGGTTTCGCAGTGAGCCAAGAGAGCGATCATCCCGGCTGAGCCGCACACCTTTCGGGTGAAACCTTCGCCCAAACTCCTCGGTGTCCGCGGCGTCGCATAGCGGTAGAATGCTTGATGATCCAGATCCGAAATTGGTGTGACTGAGTCTGCATCGCCGATCCCCTATTAAGCTGACCTCATCAGTTCTCAGCGCCCATCGGCACCTTCCCGGCGGAATGCAACCACACCATAATGTAACCGAATCGCCACATGGGGTTCTTGTTTCATTAATCCATTGCCTTACCCCACTTGCCGCGCCCCGATGTGGCGAAAGCGCCCCCGGCATTCAGCTCCCCAGAGCCGCCCGCCATAAATTTCCTGTGAGATATCAGTCAATAAAGTGAAATTGCCTTATTGGCACGTCTCTTGATTATACCTGCCCAGGCGGGTGCGGGCGCTATGCGGCCGGCACCTGGTGAAACGAGTGCGCCCGGAAGTTGAATCGGCAAGTATTAGAGGAAATGGGAAATGATCACAAAAAACATCGTGGCATTGGGAATTTTGATATTCGTAACCTTAGCTTTTTCAGCATGCGGAGATCATCATTCGAATTCCGGACCCACGGCGACTGATTACTCCATAGCAGCGCATTGGTTGTCGCTGCCGGTTCCGGTCAAAGATGTCGATGTCTTTTACTTTTACCCCACCGTCTGGCAAATCGCCGACCAGACCAATCCGCATGTCTGTGAAATCGATAACCCGTCCATGTTGGCCGCGGCCCCTGCAGCATTCGATCGGCAGGCAACCGCATTCGAACTCGTGGGGAACATATATGCGCCTTACTATCGGCAAGACAACCTGTCGCCGGTCGATCGAGAGGAAGTGATAGCGGGCATACCGACGATGGATGGAATTGCGGCCTTCGACTACTACATCAAACACTTCAACAACGGACGTCCGTTTATCCTGGCCGGACATTCGCAGGGCTCGAACGTGCTGAGCAACCTGCTGGCGGAATACATGGCAGACAATCCGGACGTGTACAGCAGGATGATTGTTGCATACGTCATCGGCTATTCGATCACCCCCGAGTACCTTGCAGACAACCCGCACTTGAAATTCGCGACCGGCCCGGACGATACGGGGGTGATCGTTTCGTACAACACGGAATACACCACGGTGGACGGCATCAACCCCGTCCTGTCGACCGACGGCATAGGTATCGCCATCAACCCGCTTACGTGGACCACGGATGAAACACCGGCACCTGCTTCTGAAAACCTGGGGTCCATACAACTCAATCAGGAAGGGTACGTGGTGAGAGATACAAACGGGGATCCGGTGTGCATCCCGCTGCCGTATGCGAATGCTCAAGTCGACATAGCCAAAGGCGTGGTGATCTGCAGCAATCTCGATGTGAACGTATACTCCCCGGGGCCGCCTCCGAGTTCGGCGTTCCCCCGAGGGGTCTACCACACCTTCGATTATCCGTTTTACTACTTCAACATCCGGGAGAATGCTGCCGTCAGGGTCGCTAACTTCCCGAATCCATAGCCGGTGTTTGCGTCAGCTCATTGGCGAAGTTCAGATCAACCGAGTTTTCAACGCGAACAGAGCGTTGCTTTCACGATCGGAGATAACGTATGGCGGATGGCAATGGCGGAAAAGAGCGGTGCATGAACGGAACGTTGCTGCTCATCATGTCGTTCGCAGCGCTTATGTGCAGCGGTTGTTCAGGTGGCGGCGGTGGGGGCAGTGACAGGATCGACTACAGCTTGCAGGAGTCGTGGCTGGCCCTGCCCGACATGGCAAGCGCCGCCACAGAAACGCCGCATCAATCAGGACTGAGCAGTCTCGAAGCAACCGCCCCGGTGGATGTCTTTTACATCCACCCCACAACCTGTGAGAGCACGGACATACTCAACTGCACCAGCGAACAATACAACTTGATATCCGAGCTTGTCATGCGCGAGCAGGTCTCGCCATTCAATGCCGTGGGCAGGATCTACGCCCCGAAGTATCGGCAGATGGCGCTTTACATGTACCATGGCGGCGATACCCCCGACTTCCAGTACGCCTTGACGTTTGCCTATGAGGATGTGAGAGATGCCTTTCTTTATTACCTGGAACATTACAACAATGGCCGTCCCTTCATTATCGCCTCTCACAGCCAGGGAACCGACCACTCAAGACGCCTCATCATGGAGGAGGTGCACGGGCTGCCTGTCCAGGACCTGTTTGTGGCCGCGTGGACACCGGGGCAGCCCACGCCCTACACGTGGTTTGCAAACGACCTGCCCGGTATTCCGCCGTGTACCGCACCGGACCAGATCGGGTGTATCAACGTGTGGCAGACGTTTGGTGAAGGCTTCAACGACATTGCGGGATGGAACGCAGACGATGTGTACTGGGACGGGCAAACGCAGCGGTGGGTCTTTCCGGTCAACGAGGTGACGTATAACGTCAACCCTCTTACCTGGACCACGTCGACTGAAGCCGCGGACCCGGCGCTGAATCTCGGCTCGGTGCCATTGGGGCTCCCGGGTAACAATTTCACCGGGCTTTATCAGGGTGTGGTGGGCGCCCAGAACGTGAACGGCTACTTGGTTGTCAGCCCGGTACCGCTGCGTCCGGATCTCTATACCCAGAGTGCCCCGATGGGTCCCCTAGTCTACCACACTTTCGACTTCACCCTCTTTTGGTTGAATGTCCGCAACAACGCCAGGCTGAGGGTCCAAGCGTATCTGCAACAGCGACAGCAGGTTCAGGTTCCACTGATCACCAGCTCCAACCAGGCCGCGGGGACGGCCGGACACCCGTTCTCCTATCAAATCGTGGCGCTGAACTCGGTGACAGATTACAGCGCGGCGGGTTTGCCCGCCGGCCTGGCCCTCGACCCGTCGAGTGGGATCATTTCGGGAACACCCACGACTGCGGGCGTGTTCGCGGTGGTTCTATCTGCCGAAAACCTCTTCGGCTTCAGCGAAGCGGAATTGGCGATCACAGTCGAGCCCTGACCCCCAGCGGGGGGACTTGGACGCACCACATCCGCGAGGACCAGTGCCGGGCCTAAGGGCGTTCATGCGCACCGAATCCACACTTTTTTCAAAGGATAGACTTTCCATCCGACGTATCGCCGTTGACTATATACTTTGATAAAAATTCTTCGATTTTCAGTTGCTGATGTTCTGAAGTCGATATGAATTTTACTCCACAACGTCTTTTTTCTAAACCTTCGGTCTTAAGCATACCTGGAATATCGTAGACAACGCAGCAGGGGATATCATGAATATGGAAAGTATCTGACACCACAAACACATCCACCCGTGCATTATCATTCTGTAAGGTGTTCATTTGGAAGTACTCCATTGACAATCCGCCAAGGCTGAGCAATACAT
>CAWBSC010000016.1:0-150618 GCA_963791285.1 uncultured delta proteobacterium | reverse complement strand
GGCAACCACTTCATCGAGGTGGACCGGGTCGACCGGGTGCTGGACGAGGCCGTCGCCCGGCGCTTCGGCCTCTTCGAAGGTCAGGTCGTTGCGCAGATCCACTGCGGCTCGCGCGGGCTGGGGCACCAGGTCTGCACCGACTACGTCGGCGCGTTCCAACGGGCGGTGAGAACCTACGGGATCGACCTGCCGGACCGGGAACTGGTCTGCGCACCGTTGAGCAGCCCCGAGGGTCGCGCCTACCTCTCCGCCATGACCTGTGCGGCCAACTACGCCTTCGCCAACCGCCAGATCCTGGCCGCCCTCATCCGGCGCAGCTTCGAACAGGTGCTGGCCGGCAAGGTGAAGCGGCCCGAGCTCTTCCAAGTCTACGACATCGCCCACAACATGGCCCGGGTCGAAACCCACGTCGTGGACGGAACTCCGCGGCAGCTCTGCGTCCACCGCAAGGGGGCGACCCGCGCCTTCGGGCCGGGATCGGACGCCGTGCCCGGAGTCTATCGCGACATCGGGCAGCCGGTCCTCGTGCCCGGCTCCATGGGGACCTCGAGCTGGGTGCTCGTCGGTACCGAAGGGTCCATGACCCAGACCTTCGGGTCCACCTGCCACGGCGCCGGCCGGACCATGAGTCGCCACCACGCCAAACGCGCAGTGCAGGGGCCCGGGCTGCGCCGCGAGCTCGAGGGCCGCGGCATCCGCATCCGGGCCGGCAGCATGGCGGGGCTGGCGGAAGAGGCACCGGCCGCGTACAAGGACGTCGACCGGGTGGTCGCGGTGGTGCACGGGGCGGGCATCGCACGGCCGGTCGCGCGTATGGTTCCTGTTGCGGTGGTCAAGGGGTAACGGCGACGGCCCCGCTCGGTCCGTGCGTCGGGTCTCCACCATGTCACTGAAAGGAGGCGACAATGCGGGTGCAATTCAAGAACATCCTGTGTGCGACCGACTTCTCCGAGCTGTCCAACCGCACCATCCCCTACGGAGTCGCGATCGCCCGCGAGTTCGAGGCCAGGCTCACCGTGTGTCACGTCATCGACCTGTCCGCCCTGACGCTCTACGGCGAGTTCCAGATCGACCCGGCCGGGCAGCAGGGCCGCATCCAGGATGAGGCCGAGGCCCAGCTGGCGCGCATGCCGGGGCTGGAGGGGATGAGCTGGGAGCCGCTGATCGGGATGGGGCAGCCCGCGGCCGAGATCGCCCGGATCGTCGAGGAGAAGGGGGTCGACCTCGTGGTCGCCTCCACCCGAGGCCATTCAGGGCTGAAGCGCCTGATCCTGGGCTCGGTCACCCAGCGCCTGATGCGCATCCTGCCCTGCCCGCTGCTCGCCGTGCAGGACCCGGAGGAGGGCTTCATCGCCAAACCCGGCGCAGGCGTCCGGCTGAAGAAGATCCTGGTCGGGTGCGACTTCTCGGCCGACAGCGGCCTGGCGCTGCACTACGCGCTGAGCCTCGCCCAGGAGTTCGAGGCCGACCTGCACCTCATCCACGTGATGGAACCGCCGACCTACCCGGATTTCCTGACACCGGCGGAGCAGACGCAGGACATGGTTCGCCTCGATCTCGTCAAGGAGAAGCTGGACGGCCTGGTGCCGCAGGAGGCCCGCCACTGGTGCACCCCCAAGACGGCTATCCTGCGCGGCCGACCTTACGAGGAGCTGGTCGCCTATGCCATGACCCAGAACATGGACATGATCGTCATGGGGGTGCGAGGCTACGGAGTGGTCAAGACGCTCTTCATGGGGTCGACGACCGACCGTGTCGTGCGCCGCTCCCCGTGCCCGGTGTTGACCGCGGGGATGCGGCACCCGGCATAGCGGATTGACAAAAAATCGGCGTCATGGGCCGTGATCCGGCGCTTAGCAGCGCCTTGGGGATTGCTCACACGGGTTCGTATGCTGCGCATCTCAAAAGGCCGCGCGCCTTGGCGGACGGCACGTTACTTGTTTTTCAACAATCTGCTGGCACGGCGTTCATGCGCCCGGTAACTGTCAACTCCTCGCACCGACCGCCGCGCGCAGGGGCTGGACGGCCGCCTGTTCCCGGTCAGCGGCCAGCCGGCCGTCCGAGAGCTGCAGCACCCGCCGAGCGTACCCGGCGCACTCAGCGCTGTGGGTCACCATCAGGATAGTCATCCCGGAGTCGTTCAGCCGCTGGAACATGCGCATGACCTCGCGGGTGTTGCGCGTGTCCAGATTGCCGGTCGGCTCGTCCGCCAGCAGCACGGGCGGCGCGTTGACGATCGCCCGCGCCACCGCGACGCGTTCCTTCTCGCCGCCCGAGATCTCGCCGGGCAGCCGGTCGGCCTTCTCGGCCAGACCCACCTCCGCCAGGGCGTCCATCGCCATGGCCCGCTTCTCGCGCGGGCCGAGCCGGGCGACCGTCAGCGGCAGCATCACGTTCTCGACCACCGTGAGATAGGGCACCAGGTGAAAGCTCTGGAAGACGAACCCCAGATACTCGCGCCGGAAATCCGCCTGCTGCTCGACGCGCAGGCCGTAAACGTCGATGCCGTCCACGGTCAGCCTCCCCGCGGACGGCGCGCTCATGGCGCCCAGGATCCCGAGCAGCGTCGACTTGCCCGCGCCCGACTCCCCCATGATCGACACGAACTCCCCGGGGGCGATCCGGAAGCTCACGCCCGAAACGGCGTCAACCGCCGAATCCCCCGTCCCATATCGTTTGGTCAACCCTTCGGCCAGAATGTAGCTCACGCTTGTCAATCTCCTTTATCGTCGCAGGGTGTTGAAAACCAAGTGTCGGGCCGTCAGCCAAGGCGCGCGGTTTTTGGGCAGCGCAGCATACCGTTAGAGTATGTGAGCGCCTAACGAGCACTCGCGTGAGCGAGTGCTTGGATTTCGGCCGAAGGCCGAAAGACAAGAAGCACGCCAGTGCTTCAGTCGTTATACCTGCGGTGTTTGCAGGTATTCCCAAAGCCGCGCAACGCCGGATCACGGACTGAGACGCCGGTTTGCAACCGCCTGTCAGAGCGCTCGCAGGGCGTCGTTTGGATCCATGCGCGCAGCCACCGCGGCCGGGTAGGCGCTTGCTGCCAGCCCCAAAGCGAGCGCGAGCACGACCGCACCCACCGCCAGCTCCGGGCTGAACGACATCTGAACGGCGTGGCCGTGTCCGCCGTCTGCGGCCAGCGCCAATGCCGCGGCGGCCCCGCCGAACCCGATCAGGTAACCGAGGACCCCGGCCGCGCCGGACACGATCGCCGCTTCCAGGAAGACGATCCGCATGATGTGGGAACGTCGGAAGCCGATCGCGCGGAAGATCCCGATCTCGTCGGTACGCTCGCGGACGCTGCCCATCATCGTGACCAGCACCACGAGCCCCCCGATGAACAGGATGACCGCGGAAATGCCGTAGGAGAACTGCGTGAACTGGGCCAGCATCTCCATGCGGCTCTTGACCACCTGCTGGATCGCCATGACCTTGGCGCCCGGGAGCGCCTCGGCGATCTGGCGCACCATGTCGTCGATCGGGCAGTCCTTGCACAGAGCCGCCACCTCGGCCATTGAGATGCGGCCGGGCTTGTGGAACGCCTGCTGAGCCGTGGCAAGTTGGGTGAAGCCGAGCTGGTCGTCCTGCGAGCCGGTGGGCTCGAGCACCCCCGATACGGTGAGGTCCAGGCCGTTGACGTGCAGGCGGTCGCCCGCCCGCACGTTCAGGACGCGCGCGGCTTCGGCCCCCAGCAGGATCCCGTCCGCTCCCGGGTATCCCCCGACGACCTGCCACCAGGGTTTGAGAATACCGGCCGCCTTGAAGTCGACCCCGGCCACGAGGATGCGCCGCTGGTCGACTGCGGCCACCCCCAGCACCATCGGGCCGACGGCGGCGATGTTGCGGCTGTTGGGGATGCGCGCAATCGCCGCAAGCTCGGCTTCGCGGATTTCCTCGAGCTCGAAGGAGACCCCGCCCATAGACAGGCCGCCGTAGCTGAGCGAGAGGTTCTCGGTGCGGGGCACGATCAGGATGTTCGCCCCGTACTGCTCGAGCTTGTGCGCGATGTCGTGGGTGGTGGCCTCGATGTAGCTGATGATGCCGACCACGGTGGCGACGCCGACCACCAGCCCCGCCAGGATGAACGCCGCCTTGCCCTTGCGCCGCATGAGGTTGCGCAGCGAGATCAGTTTCAGCGTCATGGCTCATCCCTTCCGTGAGAAGTCGAAGTAAGCCTTGCCCTCGTTCAGGTCGCTCACGCGGATAAGGACCTTGCCGTTCTCCACGCGACGTTCGAGTGGGGCCGGGTTGCACCCGCCCTTGACCTCGTTCACTTTGGTGGAGTGGAAGCGCTGCCCGCAGTTGCGGCAGACCATGTAGTCCCCGTCCTGGGCGTAGCCCTTGCCGGCCGGCCAGCACACGTCGCACGCGTCGAAGGCGGCGCGGATGACGCCGTCGGCGCTCTTGATCACAAAGTAACGGATGGTCAGGTCGCCGTGACGGTGCTCGAAGTAGTGCGCCTTCCCGTCGTCGAACGTCGCGGCGGGGATGGTGACGAGATCCCCGGTGGCCGCCACCCCGGCCGCGGCCGGCAGGGAGGTTTTCGTCCCGGTGAAAAAATACGCTGCGGCGCCCGCAGCCAGCAGGACGATCACGACGGCCGCCGCCACCGGAACGGTTTGCGGCTGCGAGATGGGGTACCGAGGACGGCGGCCTTCTTGGCCGCAAGCTTGGCGCTGGGTTCTGGAGCATTCTGAGACATGGAATGAGTCCTTTCTGGCGTCTATCGGGCCATGACGCTTGCCCGCCACTTTATCGGCAAGGACGTCTATTTTTTGTGGGAGAGGCTTTCAGCCTCGATCGTCGCGGCTGGAAAGCCTCTCCCACACGGCAAATGCCAACTTGCTCGGATCAGATCAGAGAAGACGGGGCCGAGGCCATCCGGACTCAAAGGTCCGGGTGCCGGGCCGGCCAGGGCTTCAACCGGACAGGGACAGCGGGACGATCAGATCAGCAGCGAGAGGGTCAGCAGGTAGAGCGGCGTGTCGAACGGGGGCCCCGACCTCGCCGGCGGGACCACCGGCAGATGGGTCGGCAAAACAGGGGCGGATGGGACGGGCGCCAGGGCGATCGCAGCGCCGGACGGACGGACATCCGGCAGAACCGATTGAAGCGTCTTGGAATTAGCGGAGGTGCAACCGGAGTCCATGCCGCAGCCGGTCTGGGCAGGCTGCGCGCAGCAGGGCATGGTCGCGTGGGCCGGAGCGGGCTTGGCCTTGGCCTTACAGCAGGGCATGGTGCAGCCCTCCCCGCCGGCACAGGCCGGCGCCACCCACGCAAGGGTAAGCAGAACGGCGAGCAGAAGGTGAACGGTTTTCGCCCGACGGGTATTCATAGCAAATGAATATAGGTTTGCTCCGGCCGCCTTGTCAAGCCGGTTTGCCGGCCTCGGCCAACTCCTGCAGCGCCGGCACGTCCAGCAGCCGGATCGTGCGCCCCTCCACTGCAATCAGGTTCTGGCCGGAGAGCTTGGCGAACATCCGCGAAAGGGTCTCGGGGATGGTGCCGAGCAGGCTTGCGAGCTGACCCTTCGAAATGGCGAGCGTCACCTGGTCGCGGCGGCCCTGGCTCTCGGCCAGGAAGAGCAGGTAGGTGGCGAGCCGGGCCGGGATCTCCTTGAGGGAGAGGTTTTCGATCTGCGTCGCAAACTGGCGCAGCTTGAGCGAGAGGTCCGCCAGGAGCTTGAGCGCAAGCGCCGGGTGCTTCTCGAGCAGCGCCGCGAAGGCCGCGCGCGGGAAGAAAAGCAGCCGGCTCGGCACGACCGCCTGCGCGTTGGCCGGGAAGTGCTCGCCGGCGAACACCGGGACCTCCCCGAAGACCTGGCCGGGAGGGAAGATGTGCAGGATGTGCTCCTTGCCGTCGGCGGAGAGCTTGAAGACCTTGACCGTGCCGCTCAGGACGACGTAGAACCCGTCCCCGTCGTCCCCTTCCGCGAAAACCCACTCGTTCTTCCCGAACCCCCGCTCGACGGCAATGCCGCCGAACTGCGCCAGCTGGGCCGGGCTCAGCCCGCTGAAGAGCGGAATGCGCGCCATCACTTCCAGGGGCGTTTTATCCATGCTGACTTTCTGGCAACATTTCGTGCTTCCGTCAAGACCCTGAAAGTGGACAGGCCGAGGGGGAGGGCTTAGATTGATGGCAATGTCACCCTCACCGGCCCAGGCTGGGATGCACCGGCGATTCTCGCAGACCATCCAAAAAATTTCGACTTCTTGATGTAGGTCAAGGCGCCCGCCGCCGACCCGGGGTACCATGCGACCCACGATGTCGGGAAATTCCGTTTGCCCACACCATCACCCAAAAACCGAAAGGAGACCGGAACCATGTTCTGCTACCAGTGCGAACAAACCTCCAAGGGGGAAGGCTGCACCAAGATCGGCGTGTGCGGCAAGACGGCCGAAGTGGCCGCCCTGCAGGATCTACTGATCTACGCGCCTCAAGGGGCTCTCGCTGTAGCGGCGAGGCCCGCAAACGCAAGGTCGATCTCAACGAGGTGGACCGCTTCACTCTCGAGGCCATCTTCTCGACCCTGACCAACGTCGACTTCGACCCCGCACGCTTCGTGGAACTGATCGCCACGGTGCGCCAAGCTGCGCGACGGGCTAAAGCAGAAGGTCGAAGCGGCCGGCGGCCAGTCCGACTTCGGCCACGACGCCGCCGCGTTCGCCCCGGCCGGTTCGACGCGGAGGCCCTGGTCGCCCAGGGCAGAGCGGGCTCGGCGTGAAGGCCCCGGCCGCCGACGCCGACGCACAGGCGCTGCAGGAGCTCGTGACCTACGGCCTCAAAGGCGTGGCCGCCTACGCCGACCATGCGCAGATCCTCGGCCAGGAGGACGACGCGGTCTACGCCTTCTTCCACGAGGCGCTGGACTTCCTACGCTCGAACCCGACCACGGCGTCGACGAGCTGCTCGGGCTGGTCGCTGCAAGTGCGGCGAGGTCAACCTCAAGGTCATGGAGCTGCTCGACGCCGGCCAACACCGGCACCTACGGCCATCCGGTGCCGACCCAGGTCCGCGTCGACGCCGGTCAAGGGCAAGGCGATCCTCGTCTCCGGCCACGACCTGAAGGACCTCGAGGAGCTGCTCAAGCAGACCGAGGGCAAGGGCATCAATATCTACACCCACGGCGAGATGCTGCCCGGCCACGGCTATCCCGGCCTCAAGAAGTACAAGCACCTCGTCGGCAACTACGGCGGCGCCTGGCAGGACCAGGCGCAAGGAGTTCGACGCAGTTCCCCGGCGCGATCCTGATGACCACCAACTGCATCCAGAAGCCGCACGACGAGCTACAAGGACCGCATCTTCACCAGCGGGCCTGGTCGGCTGGCCGGGCGTCGCGCACATCGCCGACCGCGACTTCACGCCGGTCATCGAGGCCGCCCTGGCCGCCGCCCGGCTTCACCGCGGACGGCCCGGACAAGACGATCACTGGTCGGCTTCGGCCACAACGCCGTGCTGGGCGTGGCCGGCAAGGTGATCGACGCGGTGAAGGCCGGCGCGATCACGCACTTCTTCCTGGTCGGCGGCTGCGACGGCGCCAAGCCCGGCCGCAACTACTACACCGAGTTCGCCGAGGCAGGTGCCCAAGGACTGCGTCGATCCTGACGCTGGCCTGCGGCAAGTACCGCTTCAACAAGCTCGACTTCGGCGACATCGGCGGCATCCCGCGCCTGCTCGACATCGGCCAGTGCAACGACGCCTACTCCGCGATCCAGATCGCCGTGGCGCTGGCCGAGGCCTTCGACTGCGGCGTCAACGACCTGCCGCTGTCGATGATCCTCTCCTGGTACGAGCAGAAGGCGGTGGCGATCCTGCTGACCCTGCTGCACCTGGGCATCAAGAACATCCGCCTCGGGCCGAGCCTGCCGGCCTTCGTCACGCCGACCGTGCTCAACGTCCTGGTCGAGAAGTTCAACATCATGCCGATCACGACGCCGGACGAGGACCTGAAGGCCATTCTGAAATAACCTTGCACCTTAACCGGCCGGCCCCGCCTCCGCGGGGCCGACCGCGCCCCCAGGATGCTGCCATGAAATGCCCCGGCCAGGACCTGCAGTACTGGAAACCCGGCGCCATCTACGAGGCCGGTTGCCCGCGCTGCGGCCGGGCGGTCGAGTTCTTCAAGGACGACACCGCGCGCACCTGCCCCGGCTGCGGCCACCGGTTCGTCAACCCGCAGATGGACTTCGGTTGCGCCGCGTACTGCCCGTTCGCGGAGCAGTGCCTGGGCACGCTGCCGGAGGGGCCGCCATCCAACGCGAGGCGCTCCTGAAGGACCGGGTGGCGGTCGAAATGAAGCGCCGCCTCGGCAAGGACTTCAAACGCATCGGCCACTCCGGGCGGGTCGCGCGTCACGCCGAGCGCATCGGCCGCGAGGAGGCGGGGCCGCTGGCCGTAATCCTGCCCGCGGCGTTCCTGCACGAGCTGCCCGCCGAGGCGGACGGGAGCGGGCCTGCGCGGGAGATCCTGCAAGCGCCTGGGGGCGCGGCCGGAGCTGATCGCGGAGGTCTGCGACGCGCTCGACCGCCTGCAGCGCCCGCCGGCGGCGGACGACCCCGAACGTCAACGTGCTGCGCGACGCCCACCGGCTCGACGAGCTCGAGGAGCGGCGCAAGACCGGCGAGACGGCCGGGCTGCTCGACGTCGGCGAGAACGCCTTTCAGACGGACTCCGGGCGTCGCCTGGCGCACGAGATGCTCCGTCCCGAACAGGAATAGCTTCACAAAAACGATAGAGCGGGTGGTGCAAACCGCTCCGAGGACCCACGATGAAAGTCATACGCAAGATCATCAATATCGACGAAGAGCTCTGCAACGGCTGCGGCAACTGCGTGCCCTCGTGCGCCGAGGGCGCGCTCGAAATCGTGGACGGCAAGGCGCGCGTGGTCGCCGACATCTACTGCGACGGCCTGGGCGCCTGTCTGGGCGAATGCCCGACCGGCGCGCTGACCGTCCAGGAACGCACGGCCGACGAGTTCGATGAGCACGCGGTCGAGGAGCGGCTCGCCCGAGCAGCAGAACGAAACGCCCCCGGTCAAGCAGGTGCTGCCCATGGCGCGGCGGCTGCCCCGCGCCCGCGGCTGCAGAGCTTCGGGCGCGGCACCGGCCCCGCGCGGCGTCCGCGCCGGCGTCCGCGGCAGGCCAGTCGGCCCTGAGCCACTGGCCGATCCAGATCATGCTGGTGCCGCCCACCGCGCCCTTCCTCAAGGGGGCCGACCTGCTCGTGCTGGCGGACTGCGTACCGGTGGCCTTCCCGACCCTGCACCGCGATTTCCTGCAGGGCAAGGCGCGTCATGATGGGCTGCCCCAAGCTCGACAACGTCGAGGCCTACGTGGAAAAGTTCGCGCAGATCGCGCGGCATGTCCGGGATGCGCAGCATCACGACCGTGGTCATGGAGGTCCCCTGCTGCGCGGCGCTGCCGCGCATCGTGCAAAAGGGCCTCGAAGCTGGCCGGCTCCCGGATCCCCATGGAAGAGGTCGTGATCAGTGTGCGCGGCAAAATCCTCGAACGCCGGCCGGCGCCAGCCGTCCTGACATCAGTTCCTCCAGGAACTGGCATTTGCCGGGCGGCAGCGGCTTTCCACCGCGACGATGAGGCTGAAACCTCTCCCACGAGTGCAACACACTGATTGGCTCGACAACGTGCGCCGCCGCCATCGCCTGGTGACAGCGGCCTCTCGCCGGCCCGGCGAGACAGGCGTGTTTCATAATGAACCCGATACCGGTCTTGAAATATGATTTTCGTCGTGATATTCAGCCATTAATCGATCCTCGCATATTCCGCATGCCGGCATCCGGCCGCTGTGCCGGTGTATCGGGTGTCCGGCGCACGTATCAGACGCAAGGGCAGCCGCACGGGCCCGGCCGCCGTTACAGCCCGTTGCGTAGCGGCCCGATTCTCTCCTGGCACAGAATTCGCGCCGCGAATCGCGCCGCCCGAAAAGCAGGCTGTGGCACATGTCTGCCGGCCTCATCGCCCACCGCACCGGGAGAACGCGCCGTGAAACCGTGCAATCTGCACATCATGCAGGACCTTGCAACTCGCCGACGAAATGCTCTGCCTGGCCGACCAGGGCGAAGGCGACCGGGAAGACAACGGCTGCGGGATCCTGTTCGGGTGTCCTGCGGGACTCGGCCTACAAGCTGAAAAAGCTGGCCGAAGCCGAACGCCTGAATCATGTTCGCAAGGGCTGGTGGCCCGAAGACGATGGCTGACCGCCGCCCACTGATCCTGAGAATTCGGAGGACTCTGCATGGGAAATGATCAAGGGGACCCGCACCGAGAAAAACCTTCTGGCGGCGTTTGCCGGCGAATCGCAGGCGCGCAACCGCTACACGTACTTTGCCGGCCAGGCGCAGCAAGGACGGCTTCGTGCAGATCGCCGACATCTTCATCGAGACCGCCGAGCAGGAGAAGGAGCACGCCAAGCGCTTCTTCAAGTTCCTGGAGGGCGGCGAGGTGCGAGATCACGTGCGACCTTCCCGGCCGGCGTCGTCGGCGCGACGCTGGACAACCTGAAGGCGGCCGCCGCCGGCGAGCACCACGAGCACACGGACCATGTACCCGGGCTTCGCCAAGATCGCCGAGGAGGAGGGCTTCGAGGACGTGGCCGCGGCCTTTCGAGCCGATCTCGGTCGCCGAGAAGCAGCACGAGAAGCGCTACCTCGACCTGGCCGCGAACATCGAGGCCGGCCGCGTCTTCAAGCGCGACGCCAGCCGGTGACCTGGCGCTGCCGCAACTGCGGCTACCTGCACGTGGGCCCGCGAGCGCCCCGGCTCTGCCCGGCCTGCGCTGCACCCGCAGGCCCACTTCGAGCTGCTGGGAGAGAATTGGTAACAGTCCATAACACCCAAATACCCAAACACCAAACACTATCACCTTGAAGGAGGACGACATGACCGAACAACTTCAAGTTTACAAATGCGACATCTGCGGGAACATCGTCGAGGTCATGCACGCCGGCGGCGGCGAGCTCGTCTGCTGCGGCCAGCCATGAAGCTGGTCAAGGAAAACACCGTGGACGCCTCCAAAGAGAAACACGTGCCGGTGGTGGAAAGGACGGCCGACGGGTTCAAGGTGAAGGTCGGCAGCGTCGCGCACCCCATGGAGGACAAGCACTGGATCGAGTGGGTCGAGGTGATCGCCGACGGCAAGGTGTACCGGCAGTATCTCAAACCCGGTCAGGCGCCCGAGGCGGTCTTCTGCATCAAGGCCGACACGGTCACAGCCCGCGAGTACTGCAACCTGCACGGCCTCTGGAAGGCATAGCCGACGGTTGAAAAGCGGCGTCTCGGTCCGTGATCCGGCGTTGCGCGGCGTTTGGACATGCTCACATATTCTAACGGTAGGCTGCGCCGCCCAAAAGGCCGCGCTCCTTGGCTGACGGCCCGATACCGGATATTCAACACCCTGCCAGACCAGTTCAACCCAACGGCCGGGGCGGCCCGGCGCCGGCCCCGGCGAGCGGAGGTGTGATATGGCCAGCTGGAAGTGTTCCAACTGCGGGTACACGTTCGAGGCGGACGCCTATCCCAATCAGTGCCCGTCCTGCAAAGAACGTGCGAGTTCGTCGACAACACCTGCTACACCCCGGACTGCGCTGCCGACCGCATCGACCCGCGCATCGGCGGCAAGAAAAACTGAGCTTGCCGCAAGGAGGCCCCGCATGGGCACGATCCTGGTCGCGTACGCCAGCCGGACCGGCGAAACCCTGGCGATCGCCGAGCTGATCGCCGAGGGGGTGCGCCTGGCCGGTCACCGGGCCGAGGTCCGCAACGTCACGTCGGTGAAGACCGCGGCCGAGCTCGCCGCGTTCGACGGCTGCGCGTTCGGCTCGGCCACCTACCACGGCGAGATGCTCCCGGCGATGAAAACCTTCCTCTTCATGGCTGAGACCGCCGGCCTGGAAGGCAAGGCGGGCGGGGCCTTCGGCGCGTTCGGCTGGAGTGGGGAAGCCAACTATCGCATCTATCAGACCATGCAGCACGCTCTCAAAATGAACATGGTGCCCGACTGCCTGCGGCTGAAGTCGAGCCGGCTCGGCGGCGGGCTGCAGATGGCCCAGGACTACGGCCGGCAGCTCGCCCTGAAGCTGGCGGAAAGCGCAGGCGGCCCAACGGGCGCCGGGAGGCCTCATGAGCCAGACCCCCACGACCCCCCAGCACTGCCCGGGCTACGCCAATTTCAAGAGCCTGAAGTCCTTCACCTGCACCTGCCAGGCCTGCGGCGCGGAGAAGGAGATATTTTCGGACGATTCGAACGCCCGCACGCCGTGCGGCAAATGCGGCGCGGCGATCGACTTCCGGCCTGCACGCTTAGCGGCGAGGGCAGGAGCATCACCCCGCGCTGAGCCGGCCCGATCCTGGAAAGGAAAATTCGATGAAGGCACGCCAAGCGGCCGTCGCCGGCGCTCGTGGTCCTGGCTGCGCGGCGCTGATCGGGGCCGGCAGGCCTGGATCGCGCTTTGGCGCAGACGCAGAACACGGGCGCGGCCGGAGATCGTGCTCGAACGGCGGGCACCTCCGGAAATGTCACGTTCCCGCACCGCCGGCACCAGCAGAACTCCGGACTGCAACACCTGTCATGCGCTCTTCCCCCAAAGGCGGGCGCCATCGAGGATCTCAAGGAGCAGGGGACGCTGCCCCGAAGCAGGTCATGAACGAGCTGTGCACGCAGGTGCCACAAAGAGCGAGCAGGCGGCCGGCCAGCCCGCGGGTCCCGTCACCTGTACCAAATGCCACGTCAAGGGGTGAGGCGGCCACGATGGTAATTCTCGGATTGCAGGGCAGCCCGCGCAAGAAGGGCAACACCCAGTTCCTCCTGTCGGCCTTTCTGAAAGCGGCCGAGGAGCGCGGGGCCGTCACCCGGCTGGTTCGGGTGACCGAACGCCACATCGAACCCTGCAAGGAATTCGTGGTCTGCGAGACCAAGGGCACCTGCCCCATCCGCGACGACATGGCCTCCGAGGTCTACGGCCTGCTGCGCCGGGCCGAGGTGGTCGTCCTCGCCTCGCCGATCTTCTTCTACAACATGACCGCCCAGCTCAAGGCCGCGGTGGACCGCTGCCAGGTGTTCTGGGCGCGCAAGTACCGCCTCAAGCTGAGCGACCCTCTCAAAGCAACGCGCCGGGGCGTGCTGCTCAGGGTCGGCGCGACCCGCGGCAAGACCCTCTTCGACGGGATGCAGCTGACCACCAAATACTTCTTTGATGCCATCGACGCCCGCTTCGAGACGAGCCTGGTCTACCGGGGGATCGAGGGGCCCAAAGACATGGCGCGCCACCCCACGGTGGCTGACGACGTGGACCAGGCGGTCGAGAGCCCTCATGGCCCCTATGCGGCAGAAAAAGGGTGCTCTTCCTGTGCAGCGAAAACGCCTGCCGCAGCCAGATGGCCGGCGCTTTTGCGCAGCACCTGGCGGCGGACCGGCTGGATGTTGCCACGGGTGGAAGCCACCCGGCCGCCGAAATCAACGCCGACATGGTGGCCGTCATGGCCGAAAAAAAAATCGACCTCGCGTTCCGCACGCCGCAGAGTATTGAAGCCGCGCTGGCCTGCGGCGGAGCCGACCTGCGGTCGTTTCGATGGGCTGCGGGGAACATGCCCGATGGTGCCTGGTGCCGCGCATGAGGACTGGGACCTCCCCGAACCCGGCGGGGCAAGTCGATCGAGGCCATGCGCCAGGTGCGGGACGACATCGAGGCCCGCGTACGACGGTTGATCGACGGCCTGATGCCGTGATACAGGGCAGGAAGTCCGGGAGGACGAGATGAGAGAACCCGAAGAAATGTTCCAGTGCCAAACCGTGAACTGCGGACTACTTCTACGACCCGGACCGGGGCGACCGGCGCGGCAAGATCCCGAAGGGGACGTCGTTCAAGGACCTGCCCGAGGACTGGAATTGCCCGGTGTGCGGCGCCAGCAGAAAGATGTTCAAGCCACTGGCCGGACCGGGCTCGGTGCTGGCGGAGAGCGGCGCGTGACGAGTCGAGTTGCCGGCCGATAGCGGCCGTCCGCCAACATTTTGAAACATCTAACACCCAAAGGAGGAGACAGCATGGCGCGATACGTGTGCCAAGTCTGCGGTTACGTGTACGACCCCGCCCAGGGCGATCCCGACAACGGGATTGCCGCCGGCACCGCCTTTCGAGAAGCTGCCGGACAGCTGGGAGTGCCCGGTGTGCGGTGCCGGGAAAGCCGATTTCGCCAAAGAAGCCTGATCCAGCCTTATTTCCACCCGGGATGCCCTTGCTTTCAGCGGCGCCGAAAGCAAAGGGCATCTTTTGCGTTAACCGGTGCGATGAGCCCGCCGCGGCCGCGTTGCCGGCGCAGGGGATTACGTGACTGAGATATCATGTCGCAAACGAAGCAGGTGACACAATGGACCCGATTGAAATCGCACCCGGGGTCTTCAACGTCGGGGTGCCAGGACTGGAACGTCCGGGACTTCCACGGCTACTCCACCGACCTGGGGACGACCTACAACGCGTTCTTGGTGGTGGACGAAAAGATCACCCTGATCGACTCGGTCAAAAAAGAATTTGGCGACCAGTTGATCGACAACATCGCCGCGGATCGTGGACCCGCGGAAGATCGACTGCGTGATCAGCAACCACACCGAACTCGACCACTCCGGCAGCCTCGCCCGGTGCATGCACCGGGTCGGCGAAGACAAGCCGCTGTATTGCTCAAAGATGGGCGCCAAGAACCTCGGCGCGCCATTTCTCTCAGAAGTGGAACTACAAGGCCGTGGGCTCCGGCGACGAGCTGAAGCTCGGGCGGCGCACGCTGCACTTCCTGGAAACCCGCATGATCCACTGGCCGGACAGCATGTTCACCTACATCCAGGAGGACGGCATCCTCTTTTCGAGCGACGGCTTCGGCCAGCACTACGCCGGGCCCGAGAGATTCGACGACGAGATCGGCGAACGCGATCATGCCGCATGCCCGGAAGTACTTCGCCAACATCCTGCTGCTCTACGCGACGCACATCGACAAGCTGATCCGCCAGGTCGCGGACATGAAGCTGGAGCTGCGCATGATCTGCCCGGATCACGGCATCATCTGGCGCACGAGACCCGGCGAAGATCGTACAGGCCTACCTCGAATGGTGCCGCCAGGAGCCGGAGAAGAAGGCCGTGGTGATCTACGATACCATGTGGCACAGCACCGAGACGATGGCGGAGGCCGATTACCGCCGGGATCATGGCGCGAAGGGCGTCGACGCAGTGCCGATGAACCTGCGGACGCCTGCCACCGCAGCGAAGTGATGACCGAGGTCTTTGACGCCAAGCGCCGTGGTCGTGGGCTCCCCACCCTGAACAACGGCCTGTTCCCCACGGTGGCCGACTTCCTCTGCTACATGAGAGGGCTGAAGCCCCAGAACAAGATCGGCGCCGCCTTCGGCTCCTACGGGTGGAGCGGGGAGGCCGTGAAGCTGATCGAAAACGAGTTGACGGACATGAAGATCGAACTGGCTCGAGCCCGGGCTCAAGGTCCAGTTCGTGCCGGAAAAACCGGTCCTCGACGCCTGCCACGAATTCGGCCGGAAGATCGGCCGCGCGGTGAACGGCCGATGATGCCGTGCCGCCGCCGAAGCGGAGACCCGATGAAACGACCGGTTGTCGAACTCAGCGACTGCATCCGCTGCGAGGTGTGCGCGAGAGTCTGCCCGCAGGTTTTCCGCATGAACCAGGCAGGCTTCGTCGAGGTGGTCGGACCTGTCTGGACTATCCCGAAGGAGGAGGTCGACGAGGCCATCAAGAACTGCCCGGCAGATTGCATCCGCTGGGAAGATGAATAACTTGGAAGTGGAAGACCCGCATGCGCAAAACGGTTCTGTTCGTCTTCAACGGCTTCGAGATCGTCGACCGCTTAGACAAATGAGCGACGCCCGTCTCGCCGGCCGCGCGCTGAAGCGGATTCTCGAAGCCGAGCTGTCGGACGACCCGTTCGGGGCGGCACTCGAACGCATCGCCCGGATTCCGCCGAAGCAGGCGGTGAATCCGCTGTTTGGTTTTTTTGCAGCCGGGATCCGCTGGTGCGCTGGCGCGCCGTGACCGCCATGGGGATGGTGGCGGCCCGGCTTGGCCGACGAGGACACGGAATCCGCACGGGTCGTGCATGCGGCGCTTCATGTGGAACCTGAACGAGGAGTCCGGCGGGATCGGCTGGGGCTGCGCGGAAGCCATGGGCGAGTGCTTGCGCGCAGCGAACGGCTGGCGATGAATACGGCTGCATCCTGCTGTCATATCTCGCATCCGGAGGGAAATTTCATCGACCACCCCGCGCTGCAGGAGGGCGTGCTGTGGGGGGTGGGACGCATGGCGCGGGCGCAGCCCGCGATCGCCGGCCGGCTGCGCGCAGCTGCTGACGCCGTTCCTGGGAGCCGGTGGCGGCCCTGCGGCGGGCTGGCCGCCCGGGCGGCCGGGCCCCGGCGGATGGGGCATTGACGCCGTGCTGGAAGGATTGGCCGGCGACGGGGCCCCGTTCCAGCTCTACGCGGAGAGCGGCTGCTGCCGCACGCGGTGGGCGAGGTGGCACGCCGGGCGGACCGCGCGAAAGGTGACGGTATGGAATGGTCCCCCGAAGCCAAGGCAGCGGTCAAGAGTTCCGTTTTCGTCCGCAAGCGCGTTCGCGCCCGCATGGAGAAAGAGGCGACGGAGCCGGAAAAAACCGGATCACGCCGGCCGACGTCAAGGCCACCCAGGCCCGCTACCTGTCGGGCATGTCCGCCGAGATCAAGGGCTACCAGGTCGACACCTGCTTCGGCGCCGCGGGCTGCCCGAACCGCGCCGTGGTCAGCGAGCAACTGCTCGAACGCCTGGAGCGGGTGCTGAAGAAGGAAGACCTGCTCGGTTTTCTGAAAGAGCGGGTCGCGGGCGACCTCAAGTTCCACCACGAATTCCGGCTGGCCGTGGCCGACTGCCCGAACGCCTGCTCGCAGCCGCAGATCCGGGACATGGGCATCATCGGGGTCTGCGTGCCCGAGCTGACGACGGCCGAGTGCCGGCAGTGCGGGGTCTGCCTGGACACCTGCCGCGAACGGGCGATCGCCATGGACGCCGAATGCAAGGGCCCGCGTATCGCGCTCGAGAGCTGCATCAACTGCGGGCAGTGCATCCGGGCCTGCCCGACCGGCACCATCGCCGAGGGCTGGCGCGGCTACCGCGTGCAGCTGGGCGGCCGGCTGGGACGACACCCGCGCCTGGGTCGCGAGCTGCCCGGGATTTTCGGCGAGGACCAGGTGCTGGAAATCCTGCAGGAGTCGCTCAAGCTCTACAAGGAACGCAGCCGCAACGGAGAGCGCTTCGCCCACCTGTTCGGCGAGGAGGACTACGCCGCGTTCAGCCGCAAGTTCTGCGGGACGGGGGAGTGAGGGCGGAGATGACAGATTCTCGATACTCGATTCTCGATGCTCGATGAGGCCGTATCCTTGTCCTTTTCGAGTATCGAGTATCGTGCATCGAGTGTCGAGGTGAAAGGAGAACACCATGGAACGCAAGACCTTTATGGTACCCAAGATTTCCTGCGGGCACTGCGTCATGACCATCCGCAAGGAGCTCGAGGGGATCCGCGGCGTGCACAGCGTCGAGGGCAACCCCCAGTCCAAGACCGTCGACGTGCAGTGGGAGGCGCCGGCCACCGAGGCCGAGATCCGCGCGACCCTGAACGAGATCAATTTCCCGGCGGCCGCATGACGACGAGCTCCCTGGCAGCGCTCCTGGCCCCGGCCCTCCGGGCGGCCGTACAGGCGGGCGACCCCATCCTCGAGGTTTACAGCGCCGAGATGCACGTCGAGTATAAGGAGGACCGCTCGCCGCTGACGCTCGCGGACACGCGCTCGCACGCCGTCATCGCCGCCGGCCTCGCCGACACCGGGATCCCGGTGCTGAGCGAGGAGGGCAAAAGCATCCCCTATGCCGAACGCGGACGCTGGCGGCGGCTGTGGGTGGTCGACCCGCTCGACGGCACCAAGGAGTTCGTCAAACGCCTGGGCGAGTTCACGGTCAACATCGCCCTGGTGGAGGACGGACGCCCGCGCCTGGGAGTGGTGTTCGTGCCCGTCACCAACCGCCTCTACTTCGGCGCCGTCGACGAGGGCGCCTTCCGTCTGGACGACCCGGAGGCCATCGCGGCGCTGCGCGCCCCCGGCCCCGCCGGGGACCCGGCCGAGGTCTTGACGCGGCTCAAAACGCGCGCGGCGAGGCTGCCGCTGGACACGGCCGCCCACACCCCCTTCGTCATCGTCGGCAGCCGCTCGCACGCGACGCCCGAACTGCATGCCTTCGTCGAGGAGAAGCGCCGGGAGCTTGGGGCGGTCGAGTTCGTCTCGGCCGGCAGCTCGCTCAAGTACTGCCTGGTGGCCGAGGGCGCGGCGGACGTTTACCCCCGGCTGGGGCCGACCATGGAGTGGGACACCGCGGCCGGGCAGGCGATCGTCGAGGCCGCCGGCGCGCGCCTCGTCCGCTGGGACACGGGCGAACCGATGACCTACAACAAGCAGGACCTGCTCAACCCCTGGCACGTCGTCACCCGCACCCCCGCGGACGGCCGGGGATAACCCGCAATGAAGGGGGAGCCCCCGCCCGGCGGACACACGATGAGCGCCCAAACCCTCCACCTTCCCGTCACCGGAATGAGCTGCGCCAGCTGCGCGGCCACGGTCGAACGCACGCTGAAAGCGCTCGCGGGCGTCCAGTCGGCCGCAGTCAGCTTCGCCGGCGACCAGGCCACGGTCACCTTCGACCCCAAAGCCGTCGGCCTGCGCGACATCCTCGGCCGCATCCAGGCAGCCGGCTACGCCGTCCCGACCCAGCGGGTGGACCTGGGGATCACCGGCATGAGTTGCGCCAACTGCGCGGCCACGATCGAGCGCACCCTGAACACGAAGGTGCCCGGCGTCGTCCAGGCCGCGGTCAACTTCGCCGCCGAAAGCGCCACGGTCGAATTCGTACCCGGGGCCGTCGCACCCGAAGGGCTCATCGCGGCCGTGGCCGGGGCCGGGTTCGGCGCGTCGCTCGCCGCCGAATCCGCTGACGCGGAGGACGCCGAGGCCGCCGCCCGCCGGCTGGAGACCGCGCTCCAGACGCGCCAGTTCCTCGTCGGGGTTGCCTGCACGCTGCCCCTGTTCGCTCTCAGCATGGCGCGCGACTTCGGGCTGACCGGCGCCTGGAGCCACGCGGCCTGGGTGAACTGGCTCTTCCTCGTCCTCGCGACCCCGGTGCAGGTCTACACCGGGATGGGGTTTTATCTGGGCGCCTTTAAGAGCCTGCGCAACCGCAGCGCCAACATGGACGTGCTGGTCGCGATGGGTTCGTCGGTCGCCTACCTCTACTCGCTCGCCGTACTGCTCGCCCCCGGCCTCGGCCACCACGTCTACTTCGAAACCTCGGCCGTCATCATCACCCTGATCAAGCTCGGCAAGATGCTGGAAGCCCGCGCCAAGGGCCGCACCGGCGGGGCCATCAAGCAAGCTGATGGGCCTGCGGCCCAAGACCGCCCGCGTGCTGCGCGGACGGCGTCGAAGCGGAAATCCCGATCGCCCAGGTGCGCGGTCGGCGACCGTGTCGCGGTGCGGCCGGGCGAGAAGTATCCCGGTCGACGGCGTGGTGCTGGACGGGCGAATCGGCCGTGGACGAGTCGATGCTGACGGGCGAGACGCTGCCGGTCGACAAGCGCCCGGGCGACCCGGTGATCGGCGCGAGCATCAACGGAGCAGGGCCACCTCGTCTTCGAGGCCACGCGCGTGGGACGCGACACGGTCCTGGCGCAGATCATCCGCCTCGTCGAGCGAGGCCCAGGGCAGCAAGGCGCCGATCCAGGCGCTGGCCGACCGGGTGGCCGCGGTCTTCGTGCCGGCCGTGATCGCGCATCGCCGCTGGCGGCGTTCGCGCTGTGGCTGGTCCGTGGGCAGGCGATTTCGTCGCCGCAATGATCCACCTGGTCGCGGTGCTGGTCATCGCCTGCCCGTGCGCGCTCGGGCTGGCCACGCCGACGGCGATCATGGTGGGCACCGGCAAGGGCGCCGAAAACGGCATCCTGTTCAAGAGCAGCGAGGCGCTGGAGACGCGCGAGCCGCGTGACCGCCATCGTGCTGGACAAGACCGGCACCATCACCCGCGGCAAGCCCGGGTCACCGACTCGTGCCGCTCGCGCCGGGCGGCATCTCCGATCGCAGGACCTGCTGCAGCTGGCCGCCTCGCTCGAACGGGGCTCCGAACACCCGCTGGGACAAGCGGTCGTGCGACGGGCCCTGGCCGAGGCGGCCGTTCTGCTGCCGTTCGCGGAATTCCAGGCGGCCGGCGGCCGCGGAGTCCACGGCCGGGTGGACGGCCGTCCGGTGGTCGTAGGCAAACCCGACTGGGTGGAACAGCGGCTGGGTGCCATCCCGGAGACGGCGCGCGCCGAGGTCCGCCGCCTCCAGGCAGCTGGCAAGACAGTGATCGCGGTCGGGGCGGGCGGTGAGCTCGTCGGGCTGATGGCGGTCTCCGACGCGCTCAAGCCCGATTCGGCCGAAGCCGTCCGGCAGATGCAGGCGCTGGGGCTGAAGGTGATGATGCTGACCGGTGACACGCCCGAAACGGCGCGCCACATCGCCGCGCAGGTTGGGATCGACCGCGTCCTGGCCGAAGTGCCGCCAGAGGCCAAGGCCGCGACGGTCAAGGAACTGCAGGCCGCCGGTGAACGGGTCGGGATGGTGGGCGACGGCATCAACGACGCCCCGGCCCTCGCGCAGGCGGATGTGGGGCTGGCCATCGGCACCGGCACGGACGTGGCGATCGAGAGCGCCGGCATCATTCTCGCGGGCGGCAGCCTGACCGGGGTGCCGCGCGCCATCCGGCTGAGCCGCGCCACGCTGCGCACCATTTCGCAGAACCTGTTCTGGGCCTTCGGCTACAACGTCCTGCTGGTCCCGGTCGCCGCGGGGGCGCTCTACCCGTTCGAGACCCTGCCGGACATGCTGCGCCAGCTGCACCCGATCCTGGCGGCGCTGGCCATGGCCGGCAGCAGCATCTCGGTGGTCACCAACAGCCTGCGGCTGTATAAAGCGCGTTTAGAGTAAACTCCATCTCCAAGAGGGAACGACCATGACCGAACTCTTGATCCTGATCATCGTGGTGGGCGTGTGGATCTTCCTGCAGGCCTACCTGCTGCCCAAACTCGGGGTGTCCACCTGAATGCGCCCCTCTTGTCGGGCGACAAGACCTGATGACGACCGAAAACCCACCGACCCATAAGACGGTAGCCGATGCGGACACCGAGCTGATCCGGGCTGCGATCGCCGGACAGCCGCAGGCGTTCCCGGACCTGGTTCGGCGCTACGAGCAGAAGCTTTACAACTTCGCGCGCCGGATGTGCCGCAGCGACTCCGACGCGGAGGATCTCGTCCAGGAAACGTTCCTGAACGTCTACCGTTCCCTCGCGGACTTCCGTTTCGAAACCAAGTTCAAGAACTGGCTCTACCGGGTGGCGGTCAACACCGCAATCACGAAACGCCGACGCTCCAAGTTCGCCCCCGAACCGGACCTGTCGCTGGAGGACCTCGACCGGCAGGAGGAGGCGGATGCGACCGGCGAAGTCCCCGACTGGGCGCGCATGCCGCTCGAGCAGCTCCTCAACGGGGAATTGCTCGAGACCATGAACCGGGCCATCCGGTCGCTGCCCGAAAAATACCGGGTCGTGGTCGTCCTGCGCGACGTCGAGGAGTTCAGCACGGAAGAGACGGCCCACATCCTCAACCTGACACCGGCCAACGTCAAGGTTCGGCTGCACCGCGGCCGGATGTTCCTCAAGGACAAGCTTACGGAGTATTTCACGCCATGACATGCACCTGCGACGACGCCCGCTGCCGCGAGCTCTGCGAGCGCCTTTCGGACTACATTGACGGCGAGATGGCCGCCCCCGAGCGCCACGAGTTCGAGGCGCACCTCTCCGAGTGTCTCGGCTGCCACTGCTGCCTGCAGGAGCTGCGGCGGACCATTTCGCTCTGCCGGCACACCGCGCGGCAGCCGGTCCCCGCCGGGGTCTCCGCACGCCTCGGGAAGCTGGTGCGCAGCCTCCCGAAGAGCGTTTGAGCGCTCCGCCGGCCGGTTTGACAAGCGTTCCGGCTGGCCTTATACCTGCCCATTCCCGCTCATGCCGGGAAGCGTTCTCTATTCAGGGGTTTCAATGGTTCTGAGCGAGCTCAAGGCAGGTCAACACGCGAGCGTCGTGCGGGTCGGAGGCAGCTCTCTGCTGCGGCGGCGCATCCTCGAAATGGGCGTCGTGCGCGGAGCCGAGGTTTACGTCGAGAAGTACGCACCCCTGAAGGACCCCCTGGAGCTGGTCGTCAAAGGCACCCACATTTCTCTGCGCGTCGCGGAAGCCGCCCAGATCCTGGTCGACCATGTCCGGTAACCCGCCCACCACCGCTCCGCCCCGGCGGCTCACGATCGCGCTCGCCGGCAACCCCAACGCGGGCAAGACCTCCATTTTCAACAACCTGACCGGCACCCGCCAGAAGGTCGGGAACTGGCCGGGGGTGACGGTTGAAAAAAAGGAAGGCCACATCCACCGGGACGGCTACGATCTCACGATCGTCGATCTGCCGGGGACCTACAGCCTGACGCCGTTTTCGATCGAGGAGGTCGTCGCGCGCAACTTCGTCCTGGACGAACGGCCGGATGTCGTCGTCGACATCATCGACGCCTCCAACCTCGAGCGCAGCCTCTATCTCGCGACTCAGATCCGGCGAGCTCGAGTGCAAGGTGCTCTTTGCGCTCAACATGGCCGACCTCGCGCGCAAGCACGGGACCAAAATCGACGCCGGTAAGCTCTCCGTTCTGCTGGGCGTCCCGGTGGTGTTCACGGTCGGCAACCGCAGCCAGGGCATGGACGAGCTCATCGAGGCCGCCATCCGCCTGGCCGAATCCCCGGCGCAGCCCGCGCACGACCGCAACGTGCGCTACAACGGCGACATCGAGGAGGCGATCGGCCGGCTGGAGCGCTTCCTCACCGAGCGCACGGCGGGTGTCCTCCCCTACCCCGCGCGCTGGATGGCGGCCAAGCTGATCGAGGACGACCCGATCGTGAAGGAGCGCCTGGTGGCGGCCTCCCCGCAGACCGGGACGCATGTCCTGCAGGCCGCCCGCAACCTGCGCCAGCAGCTGGCGGCGCGCTTCGACGATGACCCGCAGATCGTGATGACCGACGAGCGCTACGGGTTCATCGCCGGGCTCGTCACGTGAGGTGCAGTCGACCACGAGCCGACAGCGGGCGGACATCTCGCGCAACATCGATCTGGTCCTCACCCACCGCGTCTTCGGCTTCCCCGATCTTCATCTTCTTCATCTGGGCCATGTTCCAGTTGACCTTCACGCTCGGGGAATACCCGGTCAAGTGGATCGAGACCGGCGTGGAGCTCGTGGCCGGGGCGGCCGGGGCGCTGCTGCCGGAGGGCGTCCTGCGCAGCCTGGTGCTCGACGGGGTCATCGCGGGGGTGGGCAGCGTGATCAAGTTCATGCCCAACATCCTGATCCTCTTCTTCTGCATCGCGCTCTTCGAGGACACGGGCTACATGGCGCGTTCGGCCTTCCTGATGGACAAGATCATGCACCTGATCGGGCTGCACGGGAAATCCTTCATCCCGATGCTCATGGGGTTCGGGTGCAATGTGCCCGCCATCATGGCCACACGCACGCTGGAAAGCGAGAAGGACCGCATCCTCACGATCCTCATCACCCCGTTCATGTCGTGCTCGGCCAAGCTGCCGGTCTACGTCATCCTGGCGGGCGCCTTCTTCGGCCCCCAGGCCGGCACGGTGATCTTCGGCCTGTACCTGCTGGGGATCGTGCTCTCGATCCTCACCGGTCGCCTCTTCCGGTCGACCCTGCTGCGCGGCGCCGACGCCCCGTTCGTGATGGAGCTTCCGCCCTACCGCATGCCCATGGCCAAGAGCCTGATGATCCACATGTGGGACCGCAGCCGCATGTTCCTGCGCCGGATGGGCACGGTCATCCTGCTCGGGTCGGTGGTCATCTGGGCGCTCTCCGCTTTCCCGCACACCGCGGGGTTTTTGCCAGACGACGACGTGTACCAGCCGGGCGGAAGCGCCGCAACGGGAGCCGCAGTCGACGCGGCGCCCCGGGCCGTCTCCCCGGACGCCGCCTCCGACGCAGAGGCTGCGGAATCCGCGCTGCATCGCCGGGAGAAGGCCGAGCAGACCGAGAACTCCTACATGGGTCGCCTGGGGCGGCTGATCGAACCGCTCTTCGCCCCGCTCGGCATCGACTGGCGCGGTGCGGTGTCGCTGCTGTCCGGATTCGTGGCCAAGGAGATCGTGGTCAGCACCCTGGGGGTCCTGTACGCCACCGGGGAAGATGATGAAAAGGACGCGCTCGAACGGACTCTGGCCGAATCCGGGATGACGCCGCTCTCGGCGCTTTCCATGATGGTCTTTGTGCTGCTCTACCTTCCGTGTCTGGCAGCCATGACGACCATCCGCCGCGAGACAGGCTCCACTCGCTGGATGCTCTTCAGCATCGCCTACAGCACGACCGTCGCCTGGGCCATGGCCTTCCTGGTCTACCAGGGTGGGCGGCTGATGGGGTTCAGCTGAGGAAGCGTTTGGGTATTGGGGTATTTTGGTGTTTGGGTGTTTGGTGGGCGGTGGAAGGTTGCGGCGGCGCACGTTCACACCCCAACCGCACAGACAGCAAACGACACCGCCTCCGGGCCGTCAGGCCCGGAGGCGGTGTCGTTCGGATGGATCAAAAGGTCAGCGCGCGGAGCTGCCGAATTTGACAAAGGGAATGGCCGCGTGGCCGTCGAAGCCCGGCCGGTTTTTCTGCCAGTCGACGATCTTGCAGCCGTCGGTGTCGCCCGAGGGGGCCTGGCAGCTGATCATCGGCATGGCCGGGTCGCCGGCCACTGACTGGAAATCGAACAGAACGGCCCGGGTCTTGGGGACCATCTTCATCTCCAGGACATGTTCGAGGTAGACATTGGACGCACCCTCGAAGAAGTCCGTGGACGCCTGCATGTCGGTGATGCGCTCCTTGAATTTGGCCAGCGCGTCCTTCTGGTCCTCGGCGGAGACGATGAGGTTGAACTCGCCGTGCCGCCGGCCGGACTCCTTCCGCTCCTGCTGGCTGGTGGTGTGCAGAAATTTCCCGATGTAGATCATTCTCGTGTCCTTCTCCTCTTTGCGGCTGACCGAACGCCCGTACCATAGCCGGTTGACAGACGTTTGCTCCAGCCACCCCGGCCCGCTATTCCTCCTTCAGGATCTGGTTGACGAGCTTGCCGTCCGCGGTCCTGCCGAAGTGCTTCGTGATGGCCTCCCTTCGGTTGCGGTCCGGCCGGCGCCCGATCAGGAGCCGGTGGCGCGCGGCGGCTGTCGCCACACCCGCGGGCCGGATACGGTCGAAAATGTACACGGTGTAGGGCTGCGGCCCGGCAACCGACTCGCTCGAGCGAAGCGTGAAGTCGGAGGCCGGGACCTGCGGGAAGAAGGTGTCCCCTTCCACCGCCACCGAGATCTGGGTCAGATAGACCCGGTCGGCGAGCGCCAGCCCCTCCGCGAACACCTGCCCGCCCCCGATGATGAAGGCCTCGGTCTCCCCGGCCGGGCAGAGCGCCAGCGCCTCCGCCAGGCTGCCGGCCGTGGAGACAGCCCTCGGCCCGGTAGCCGGACCGGCGGGCCGACAACGATGTTGAGCCTGCCCGGCAGCGGGTGGCCGATGTCTTCGTGCGTCTTGCGCCCCATGATCACCGCATGCCCGAGGGTGATGCGCCGGAACATGCGCTGCTCGCCGGAACCTTCCACGGGATGGTCCCGCGTTGGCCGATCACGCGGTTGCGGGCCATGGCCACGATGAGGGATACGCGCATGCCGGGGGTCGACTCCCTGTATCCGCCGGGTGAAAGTCGCATAGGCGGTTGCCGGGAAACTACCATAGAAGAGCGGGTGAGGGGTGTCAAGAAACGGCGCACCCCGCCGTGATCTTTCAAAAATCCGATTGCCGAAGCGGCCCCCGCGCTTCGCTATAGTCGGATCGATGCACCGAACCTCCACCGACCGCACGCGAGCGGGATGGAACGGCCGGCCTCCAAGCTAACGGCGCCCTGACCGCCCCCGTCCACTCCCTGCCGGAGCAGCTCATCCGGAAGGTCACCTGGATCGGGATCGCGGTGAACCTCGTCCTGGCCGTGGCCAAGGTCCTGGCGGGCGTTTACGGCGAGAGCCAGGCCGTGATCGCCGATGGGGTCGAGGCACTCCTGGACCTGGTCACGGTCGTGCTGGTCTATGCCGGCTCCCGGTTCTGGAGCCGCCCTCCGGACGAAACCCACCCCTTCGGGCACGGCCGCATCGAAACCCTCGCCGCGGTGCTGATCGGCGTCTCGCTCGTCGGTGCGGCGTTCGGGATCGGCTGGCAGGCCGTGACGACCCTGCGCGAGCCGCACACGGACCCGCCCCAGTGGATCGCCGTCGCGGCCGCGTTCGCGTCGGTCGTCGGCAAGGAGATCCTCTACCGGTACACGGTCCGGGTCGGCCGGCGCATCAAGAGCGTCGCCGTGGTGGCCACCGCCTGGCACTACCGCTCGGACGCGTTCAGCTCGATCCCCGTCGTGATCGCCGTCACGGGCGCGATCCTGCTGCCGGCCTGGACCGTGCTCGACCACCTGGGCGCCGTGGTGGTTTCCATCTTCATGCTGCACGCGCCTTCAAGATCACCTGGCCGGGCCTGAAGGAGCTCATCGACGCCGGCGCCCCGGCGGAGCTGCGGCGCCACATCCGCGACCTCGCCGCCAGCGTGCCCGGGGTCATCCAGGTACACGAAATCCGCACCCGCTACATCGGCACGAGCCTGTGCGCCGATCTGCACGTGGTCGTCCGCGGATCGATCTCGGTGCGCGAGGGACACGCCATCGCCCGCGAGGTCGAATCCCGGCTGATCGGCGGCATCGAGGAGGTGGTGGATGTGATCGTGCACGTGGAACCGCCGGAAGAGGCCGTCCCCGAAGCCCCTCGCCCGTGAGGCGGGGGAAACGTTCACCCGGAATCGCGCAGAGCGGGAGGGTTCCATGAAAAAAGAACGCAATTATCAGCCCGTCTTGATCGTGCTGGTCCTCGCGGTAGTCGGTGTCGTCGGCTGGATGGTGCTGCGGGACTGGAACGAGGGCCGCGTCGAAACCGGCCGCAAGCAGGAGGCCGAAGTCCTGAAGCAACGCGCCGAGGACCTCGCCCGCAAGGTCACCCAGCTGGAGCAGGAGCTCAAGGCGACCCGGGAAGACGCGCCCTCCGAGGAGAAGGCGGCCGAGGTCTTCGGCCGCAGCGAGACCCCGGCCGGTCGGGAAACGACCGCAAGCCCCGACGAAGTGGAGCGCCGGATCCGGGCGTTTTTCAGCTACCTCGACGGCCGCGACTACATCCGGGCCTACCCGCTGGAGGGCGGGGTGTACCCGCAGTACCTCGCAGCCGTGGACGCCCTATCCGCCAGTCCGCCCAAGGTGGCGGGCGAGACCGAGTCCCTTTTCGAGATGCTGAAAAACGTCTCGTACCTCTACCGGGTCCTCGGCAAGCAGCGTCTGCAGATCGTCGCCGACGTCCTCGAACACGAATCCGAGATCCTCGAACCCACCATGCGCGCGTTCTACCAGTGGTACAGCGGGACGTCGGACCGGCTCAAGGGCCGCCCTCGCTTGCGACCCAGTACGCCTACGCGAGCTACCTCGTGGACACCTTCGGCGGCCGCAGCTACCTGCTGCGGCGGGATTCCCGCACCCGTCTGCTGACGATGTACTACTGCATCCTCGTGCTGGACCGTGCCAACGACCAGAAGCTCAACCCGAACGGGGTCGACATCCGGCCGCTGATCGCGTCCACGGCCAAGGACATGCGGGTCCAGAAGGGCCTGTCCTTCCAGAAGCAGTACCTGGCCGACCTCGAACGCCTGGCGCGCAAGTACCCGATGTAGGCGCGCTTCGGCAACCTCTTGGAGAAGACCGATCTGACGCCTCGCACCCCATCGCACCCCGGAAAGGAGGGCTGCCCGCATGACCCTGAAGGAGCACGAGTACATCCGCCAGACGCTGGAGCGCTACACCAACTGCCCGCTTGAGGAGTTCTGCGACCACATCCTGATCACCAACTTCAAGCGCTACCTGATGCGCTTCCAGGAGAAGACCGGCGGTCAGCTGCGCGAGGGCAACTTCCGGATCGTCAACGCCCGGGACCTCAACTGCACCATGATCGACTTCGGCATCGGCTCGCCTCAGGCCGCCCTGGTCATCAACTGCCTCGCTTACCTGGACAACCTGAAGTCGGTCATCATGCTCGGCATGTGCGGCGGCATCGACGACACCCTGGACACGGGGGATTACCTGGTGCCGACGGCCGCCATCCGCGGCGAGGGCACCAGCCGCCACTACATGCCGCCGGAGTTCCCGGCCATCCCGGCGTCGTCGGTGAACCTCTATTGCATCGGCGCGGTGCGCAAGTTCGGGCTGACACCGCGCTGCGGCATCGGCTACACCACGGATCGGCGGCTGTGGGAGTTCGACGAGGAGTTCGTGGACTACCTCCGGCGACGGCGCATCCTGGCGATCGAAATGGAGCTGGCCACCCTCTTCACCGTGGCCTACCGCTACGAGGTCCCGATCGGCTCGATCATGCTGGTCTCGGACATGCCCCTCCAGCGACGCGGCATCAAGGACAAGAAACTTTCCGAAGAGATCTACTCCACCTACATGGACAAGCACCTCGACATCGGCCTCGACGCGGTCGCGAAGCTGAACGCCGACTGGAACGAGGTCTCCCGCAGGCTGAGCTCCGAGTGGTAGGGGCCCCGCCCCACCCAGTTGGGGGGACGTTCGTGCAGACCTCTTTCAATTGCACGTTCTGCACGAACGTCCCATAAAGTTGTGCTTGGCTCTGAAAGGGGAGTGATTATCATGGGACCACTCACGGGCGACGCGCCGCGGGAGGACTCCATCACCGAAGACGCAGCATGCACCGACGCCGATTCCTGAACCTGTGCTTCAGCCTGCTGAAGGCTTCGCTCGCCGCGGGCCTCCTGCCGGCGGCCGCGCGCGCATCGGTCGAGGGCCGGCCCGACGCGCCGCCGCTGCACTACCGCCCGCTGAACGGCCGCAGCCTGCGCGAGATCGCCCGCCGCCGGCAGCACCACGGCGGAGACGGCCGGTTCATCAACCCGCTGGGGATCGACCGTTCGGGACGCCTCCTGAAGGTCCTGTCCTGGAAGCTCTTCCACCGCAACGCGTTCGCAGAGCAGCTGGCCGACCAGCCGGTCAAGCCCGTGACCGTGGACTGGACGGCCGCCTCCGACGGCCTGTCGGTCACCTTTCTCAAGCACGCCAGCCTGATGCTGCACGACGCGGGCAGCCGGCTGCTGGTGGACCCCGTCTTCGCGAGCCCGTTCTGGTTCATGAAGGATTTCACCCCGTTCGACCTCGACCACACCGCCATGCCGCCGCCCGAGCACGTGCTGATCACCCACGGCCACTACGACCACCTGGACACCGCCTCCCTGCAGCGCCTGCCCCGGGATGTGCACGTCGTCTGCCCGCCCGGCTACGACGAGATCTTCGACGAGGTGGGGCTGCGCAACCGTACCGTCCTCGACTGGTACGAGAGCACCAGCGACGGCGAGCGCGAGATCACCTTCCTGCCGAGCAACCACTGGAGCATGCGCAACCCCGTGGTGGGCCCCAACACGGGCCTGTGGGGCTCCTTCCTCGTGCGCACCGCCTCCGGGCCCACGGTCTACATCTCCGGGGACACGGCTTACTTCGATGGCTTCGACCAGATCGGCCGGGAGTTCGACATTGACCTGGCGGTCTTCAACGTGGGCGCCTACGAACCCCGCTGGTTCATGGCCCAGAGCCACATCGACCCCCGGGAAACCGTCGCGGCATTCCGAGATTTAGGGGCCAAGCGGCTGATGATCATGCACTGGGGGACCTTCCATCTCGGCGACGAACCCGTGCACCTGCCGCCGCACCACATGCAGGCCGAAATGGCGGCCGCCGGCCTCTCAGACCGGTTGGTGGCCTGGGAGCACGGCCAGACCGTGAGCGTGTAGATTTACGCGTGCGGCCGTGCTATGACTCCGCACCCAAACAGGCAACCTTCCCCTGCCGGATCCATCATGGTTTCTCAACCCGCTGTTAGGAGACGACCCCGCATGAGCATGCTCTTCATCGCCCCCAAGCTCAAACCCGATTCCTGGCTCAAGCACCTGCGGGCGCAGGACCCGGGCCTGGACCTGCGGGTCTGGCCCGAGGTCGGGGCCCCCGAGGACATCCTGCTGGCGCTGAGCTGGAAGCACCCCATGGGGGAACTGGCAAAGCTGCCCAATCTGAGATGCATCGCGTCGCTCGGCTTCGGCGTCGACCACGTGCTGCGCGACCCCGGCTTGCCCTCGGGCGTCCCGGTGACCCGCATCGTGGACCCGGGCATGATCCGGGGCATGAGCGAGTACGTGATCGCCGCAGTCCTCAACCACACCCGCCAGTTCACGCTCTACCGCCACGACCAGGCCGCCGGGGTCTGGAAAGCGCGCGCGCCCAGGCACCCCGGGGACGTGCGGGTCGGGGTCATGGGCCTCGGGCACCTGGGGGCGGACGCCGCCTGCAGGCTGCGCGGGCTCGGGTTCCGGGTGTCCGGCTGGAGCCGGACCCCCAAGTCGATCGAGGGCGTGCAGGGCTTCGTCGGGGACGAGGCCCTCGACACCTTCCTGGCGCAGTCCGACATCCTGATCTGCCTGTTGCCGCTGACCGCAGCCACTCAGGGCATCCTCAACCGCCGCACGCTCGCGCAGCTGCCGGCCGGAGCCTACGTGATCAACGCCGCCCGCGGCGAGCACCTGGTGGAAGAAGACCTCGTGGAGGCGCTCGCGGCCGACCGGCTCTCCGGCGCCTGCCTGGACGTCTTCCGCACTGAGCCGCTGCCCGCCGGCCACCCCTTCTGGGCCCACCCCCGCGTGACGATCACCCCCCACGTCGCCAGCTTGACCTTCCCGCGGGACGTGGCGCCCCAGATCGTCGACAACTATCGGCGCGTGCGGTCGGGGCAGGCGCCCCTGCACGTGGTGGACGCTCGGCGGGGCTACTGAGAGAGGCGGCGCGCATGACGCTCGCAGCGCTCGGGCGGCGCGCCGCCCGAGCCGGTCTTCCCGCTCAGCCGGCTCCGCCGGCAGGAAGCGCTCAAGCTGCTGGACGTGTCCACCTTTTGACCCCGCCCCGAACTGCGCTATAATGAAGCCCTGAACCTTTCGGTGCGGACCGGAACCCAATGGCAACCTCCCAGGAAAAACCCGGCGCGGAACTCTTCCGAGGCGTCATGCTCGCGCACCTGATCCTCGGGCTGCACCTGGCGCTGGTCGCCCTGATCGGGATAGTCGTCATCTTCTTCGGCGGCATCGCCCGCTACTGGCTGTGGATCCTGCTCGGAGGCCTGGCCCTCGTCGGAGGCAGCGGCTACGTCTTCTACCGCCGGCTGAAGGCCCAGGGACGCAATGTCCTGCGCGACTTGAAGGGCGTCTCGGTACCCGCCGGCGCCAGCCTGGAGGTGAGTTTCATGGGCGGTCTCGCGTCGGTCCGGTTCGCCCGGCCGGGGCCGCCCGGGCCGGAGGCGCTGCCGCCGCCCTCCACGCCGCTGCTCGAAGACCCCGAAACCCAGCGGGTGCGCGAGCTCGCCTCGCTCGCGCAGATGTACGAGAAAAAGCTGATCACCCGCGAGGAGTTCGACCGCGTCAAGGCGGCGCTGTTCAACTTCCAGGATCGCCCGGGGCGCGCAGGCCGGCCATTCGAGAATTGAATTCGGACTCGCCGACCGGCTCCCAGGGCCGCAGCGGCAGGAACTGGACGAAGGCCTTGAGCCCCGGGGTGAACACCTTGCCGCCCTGAACCTCGGCGGCCATGCGGTACTTGAACTCCCCGCCCAGGTCCAGCCAGAGCTCCGGCTCGTCCGCCTCCTCGAGCAGACCCACCAGCAGGTCGACCCGCACCCGTCCGCGGCCGCGCAGACGCCGGCCGCCGCCCCGGTCCTCCGTCACTTCGATCACGGCGTCCTCGATTTCGGCGCCCAGCCGTCCCCCGCCGCCCACCAGGAACACGCGCTCGGCCCGGTACCGGCCTTCGCCGAAGGGAATCCAGTCGCCCGTCGTCATGCGACCTCCTGAACTCAGAATCGCGGCCGGATGCCGCTCCCACCGGATAGCAGCATGCACCTCGCGCACGCGCGGGTCAAGCTCTTGGGCTCCCCCCCTCCCCCGGCCCCTCCCCCGAGGAGGAGGGGGAAAAATGCGATATGCCACACCGGCATCGCCTTTCCAGGTCCGTGGATATTTTCCTGTGGGAGCGACTTTCCAGCCGCGATGAGCGAGGCTGAACACCCGGGCGTTGAGAGTCGAACACCAGGCGCTCCCCACCCGCTTGACAAAACCACTCTCGGGTGCTCTCATTCGGCCGTTGGACAGCATTCAACGCCCATCGAAGGGCACGCAGAGCGATCCCGTATAAGGAGGAACCATGCACGGCTGGTGCGGGAAGGTCCTGAGAGTGAACCTGAGCAAGGGAACGGTTGCGAGCGAGCCGCTCGACCCGCGGGTGGCGCGCGACTACATCGGCGCGCGCGGCTTCGGCATCTACTACCTCACGCGCGAGGTGAACCCGACCTGCGACCCGCTCGGCCCGGAGAACAAGATCATCATGGCCGCCGGCCCGCTCACGGGCACCGCCGCCCCGACCGGCGCCCGCTACGTGGTGACGACCAAGTCACCCCTGACCGGTGCGATCACCTGCTCCAACTCCGGCGGGAATTTTCCGGCCGAGCTGAAGAAAAGCGGTCACGACGCCATCATCCTCGAAGGGGCCTCGCCCCGCCCCGTCTACCTGTGGATCGGCCACGGCGCGGCCGAGCTGCGGCCGGCCGAGCACCTGTGGGGCCGGAGCGTCCCGGAGGCCGACGAACTGCTGCGCCGCGAAACCGACCCCAAGGCCAAGACCGCCGTGATCGGCCCCGCGGGCGAGCGGCGCGTGCTGTTCGCCGCCATCATGAACGATCGCGACCGCGCGGCCGGCCGCGCCGGCGTCGGCGCGGTCATGGGCTCGAAAAATTTGAAGGCGGTCGCGGTCAAGGGCGATGGCGACGTGAGCCTGGCGGACCCGGAAGCCTTCAAAGCGGCCAACACCCGCTACCGCGACGCCTTCAAGGCCAAGACCAAGGACAACCCGCCCGCCCTGCGCACCCACGGGACCGCCATCACGTCGGTGGGCACCCAAGCACACGGGGTCTTCCCGACGCGCAATTTCCAGCAGGGGACCTTCGAGGGCTGGGAGGCCATCGGCGGCGAGGAACTCACCCGCAAATACCTGGTGCGCCCCAAGCCCTGCTTCAGCTGCCCGATCGCCTGCGGTCGGGTGACGCGCGTGCCGGACGGCCCCTTCCAGGGCGAGGGGGAAGGCCCGGAGTACGAAACCGTCTACGCCCTGGGATCCAACTGCGGGGTCGACGACCTTGCCGCGCTGACCAAGGCCAACTACCTCTGCAACGAACTCGGGCTGGACACGATCAGCATGGGCTGCGCGATCGCGTGCGCCATGGAACTCTTCGAGAAGGGGGCCCTCACGGAGGCCGACAGCGGCATGCCGCTGCGCTGGGGGGATGGGCCGGCGCTCGTGGCCCTGACCCGGATGACGGCCCTGCGCGAGGGGTTCGGTGACGTTCTCGCCGAGGGCAGCCTGCGCCTGGCGGCACGCTACGGCCGACCCGAACTCGCCATGACGTCCAAGGGGCTCGACTTCGCCGGCTACGACCCCCGCGGCGTGCAGGGATTGGGACTCAATTACGCGACCTCGCCGATCGGCGGCTCGCACATGCGTGGCGATACCGCCTACTTCGAGCTGCTGGGCGTGCCCATTGCGGTCGATCCGCTCACCTGGGAGGACAAGCCGCCGGTCGTGGTCAAGTGGCAGGACCTGTTCGCGGTGATCGACGCGGCCGGGCTGTGCGTCTTTTTCAGCGTGCGGTATCTCGTCGAGCAGAACCTGATGGTCAAACCGGTGGGGATCACGGAGCTCCTGAACGGCGCGACCGGCGCGGGGTTCACCCCGGAGGAGGTGGAGCGGGTCGGCGAGCGCATCTTCAACGCCGAGCGCCTCTTCCTGGTGGCGGCCGGCTTCGGCCGTGCGCAGGACACCCTCCCGCCGCGGATCACCCGGGAGCCCATGCCGTCAGGCCCGGCCAAGGGCATGGTCTGCCACCTCGAGGAAATGCTCGTCCCCTACTACCGCCTGCGCGGCTGGACCCCGGAAGGGGTGCCCACGGAGCAGAAGCTGCGCGAGCTGGGGCTGCGCTGAGCCATGCGGGTGACCGTGCGCGCCTTCGCCGACCTGCGCGACTATGCCCCCCTCGGCACGGGCAACGCCGAGCTGTCCCTGGCCGAGGGGGCCAGCGTCGCCGACCTGCTCACCGCGCTGCGGATTCCGCCCGCGGCCCAGACGGTCCTCCTCATCAACGGCCGCCGGGCGGTCGCCGCAACCCGTCTGAACAACGGGGACGAAGTCACGCTTTTCCCCCCGCTGGAAGGCGGATAAAACCGGCGCCTTCTTGAGGTGTGCCGCCAGTGTCATCCCCGGTTTTGCCCCCCCATCCGCATGGCTATAGAATTTCATTTCTCTGTCACCCAACCGTAAAGTCGACGAACCTGCCGTCCTTAACCTTGAGGCACGCGATGAAGGCCACAACGTGTTCTTCGATTATCTTTCGGCGGACAAGAGCCTCACCGGTTTTTCGGACCGATCCGACCGGCAGTCCCGCTGATTGCCAAGCACGACTGCGTGCTTTAAAGTGACACAGATTAAACCGCGCTGGTTTTCTTGGCCGCACACCTGACATCAGACCGCCACGGTTCAGGCAGGTCCCTCCCCTCGCACATGCACACCTGATGTCAAGCCGGACTGAGGTAACTGCATGGCCACATCGGCTATTCCATCCATCGGCATCGGAGGGAGCTCGCTCTGGTACCAGGATGCCGTCATTTACCAACTGCATGTCAAAAGCTTCTTCGACAGCAACGGAGACGGTATCGGCGACTTCACCGGACTCAGCCGGAAGCTCGACTACCTTCAGGGTCTGGGCGTGTCGGCTATCTGGTTGATGCCGTTTTGCCCTTCCCCGCTGCGCGATGACGGCTACGACATATCGAATTACAAGGCCATTCACCCGAGTTACGGCACTCTGAAAGATTTCAGGTTTTTTCTGAAGCAGGCGCACCAGCGCGGTTTGCGGGTCATTACCGAACTGGTTCTCAACCACACCTCCGATCAGCATCCCTGGTTCCAGCGCGCGCGCCGCGCCAAGGCGGGAAGCCCCTGGCGGGATTGCTATGTCTGGAGCGACACGGCACAACGATTCACAGACGCGCGCGTGATCTTCCAGGACTTCGAATCCTCCAACTGGACCTGGGACCCAGTCGCCAAGGCCTATTTCTGGCACCGTTTTTATTCCCACCAGCCGGACCTGAACTTCGACAACCCGAAAGTCCGCAAGGCCATCCACGATATCGTCGACTTCTGGTTTGGGTTGGGGGTCGATGGGCTTCGCCTGGACGCCATTCCTTACCTGTTCGAGCGGGAGGGGACCAATTGCGAAAACCTTCCCGAAACGCACGCAATTCCTTAAGGAGCTCAGGGCCCGGGCGACGGCAATTCCAGGACCGCATCCTGCTGGGCGAAGCCAACCAATGGCCGGAAGATGCCGCGGCCTATTTCAGCGAGGGCGACGAATGCCACATGGCATTTCACTTCCCGCTGATGCCCAGGCTTTTCATGGCCATTCACATGGAAGACAGCTTCCCCATCCGGGACATCCTTCAACAAACCCCCGCCATACCGGAAACCTGCCAGTGGGCCATCTTTCTTCGCAACCACGACGAGTTGACGCTGGAGATGGTCACCGATGAAGAGCGCGACTATATGTACCGCGTCTATGCCCAGGATCCTCGCATGCGGATCAACTTGGGAATCCGCCGCAGGCTCTTCCCGCTGCTCGGAAATCACCGGCGCAGATGGAGTTGCCCAACGCCCTGCTGTTTTCGCTTCCGGGCACGCCGATCATCTATTACGGCGATGAAATCGGCATGGGCGACAACGTCTACCTCGGCGACCGGGACGGGGTGCGGACGCCGATGCAATGGAGCACCGACCGGAACGCGGGCTTCTCGCAGGCCGACCCCCAGAAACTGTTTCTGCCGGTGATCATTTCGCCCGAATACCACTGCGAGGTCACCAACGTCGAGGTCCAGGAAAACAACCCCCACTCCGTTCTGTGGTGGATGCGACGGCTGATCTCTCTGCGAAACAAATTCAAAGCCTTCAGCCGGGGCACCATCGAGGTCCTCAGCCCGGACAACCCACGCATCTTTGCCTTCGTGCGCCGGTTTCAGGACGAACGGATACTGGTGGTCGCCAACCTGTCACGCTTTGTACAGTACGCCGAGCTGGACTTGTCGTCCTACCAGGGCCTGGTGCCCGTAGAACTTTTCGGCAAGACGGCCTTTCCGGTCGTCCAGTCGACCCCGTATTTCTTGTCCATCGGCCCGCACAGCTTTTTCTGGTTTTACCTGACTCCCGGTCAAGCCGCGGTGGAGACCGTCTCCAAGGCGCCGGAATCCGCGGTGCTGCCGGCGATCGAGGTCGATCTGGATTGGCGGCAATTCTTCTCCGGCAAAGCGACCCTGCCGGTTCTTGAAGAAGCGTTTTCCGCCTTTATCACCCGCAGCCCCTGGTTCGGCAGCCGCAATCGCCCCCTCAAGCGCACCTCGATCCACGACGTGTTTGCGCTGACCCAAGGGTCGCGCCGATGGTACCTGGTGTTGCTCAAGGCGGAATATCTCAGCGGCGATGATGAGCTCTACGCCGTCCCCCTCACATGTGCCGACGGCCCCGAGGCCGAGCGGTTGTTGACCGATCATCCCTCCGAGGCAGTGGCCACCCTGAAATTCAAGGGGGGGCGTACGACGGGCCTGCTCGCCGATGCGACGGCGGACCCGGCCTTCGGAGACATGGTGTTGCAGGCGTTTGTTCAAAGACGGCACGTCCCGGGGAGGCGTTCGCACCTCCGGGCAACAACCACACCGGCCTTCCGGAAGCTTCAGCCCAAAGGCGGGACCTTTCCGTCGGCCCGGCTCATACCGGCCGAGCCGCACAGCACGATGCTCGAATTCGGCGACCGTTTGACGCTCAGGTTCATCCGACGGTTATCCCTCGGGACCCACCCGGGCCTTGAAGTCGGCCGTCAGCTGACCGAAGAAGGGTTCCCCCACTGTGCCCCCGTGGCCGGCGCGCTGGAGCTGCAAACCAATACCGGCGGACTCATGACCATCGCCGTTTTGCAAGGGTACGTGACCCATCGGGGGACTGCATGGGACTGCGCACTGGCCCATCTGCGGAGGTTCTTCGAATCAGTCCGGTCACGGAACGGCGGGGAAGCCCCACCCGAGTTGCCTCCCGGGTCTCCGGCGGCGATGCTCGACCTGTCTCCGCCGCCGGAGGCCCGCGAGCTCATCGGCGATTTTCTCGAGCTGGCGGGTTTGCTGGGTCGGCGCACGGCGGCGATGCATGCCTGCCTGGCCTCGATCACGCACCTGCCCGAATTCAGGCAGGAGTCCTTCTCGAAACTCTACCAGCGCAGCCAGTATCAATCCATGCGCACGCTGGCCGGAAGGTCCTTTCCCCTTCTGCGCTGGCGATTCAACCGCCTGCTCGAGGATACGCGCGAACTGGCGGCCGACGTGCTGGGGCGGGAAGCCGCGGTCCAGGCGCGTTTCAAGACGCTCCTCGACAGCAAGATCACCGCGGTGCGGATCAGATGCCATGGGGATTACCATCTCCGGCACGTGCTTTACACCGGCAGCGATTTTGTCATCGTCGGCTTTGAAGGCAATCCGGACCACCCGATTCCGGCGCGCCCCATCAAGCGCAGCGCGCTCTGGGATGTGGCAGGAATGCTGCGGTCCTTTCATTATGCCTCCCACGCCGCCCGGATTGAGATTGCAGCGGAAAACCGGGCCGACGGCCGGCCCGACGAGGGGCATCTGAGCGGCTGGGCGGAGTTCTGGAGTCGCTGGGTCGGTGCTCAATTCCTGAGGAGCTACCTGCAGGAAACGTCCGGCAGCCGCCTGATTCCGGCAAGCCGTGAGGAGCTTCAGCTTCTGCTGGACACCTTGCTGCTGGAGCGCGCCGTGGGCGAACTGGGGCATGAAATCCAGCACCGGCCGCAATGGGCCGAGATCCCGCTGTCCGCTATCCGGCAGCTGCTCAACCCATGATGCGGGCCGTGACTCCGGGGCAGAGGAGATACCCATGTCGCTCGATCCGCTTCGAACGCAACGCCGCCCCCTCGGGGCCCCGGCGGACGAACCTGCGCTGGGAGCCGTGCCTCTCGGCGACGGACGCTGCCGATTCAGAGTCTGGGCGCCCTTGGCCGAAACGGTGCACGTGCACCTCCTGACCCCGCGGGAGCGATTGAGCCTCCTGTCTCCGGCCCCGGACGGCTACCACAGCGGCGTCATAGAGGATGTCGATCCGGGTGCGCTTTATTGGTACCGGCTCGACGCACGTCTGGAATGTCCCGACCCGGCCTCACGGTTTCAACCCCGAGGGGTGCACGGCCCGTCGCAAGTGATGGATGCACGCTTCGATTGGACCGATGGTGCATGGCGGGGGCTGCCCCTCGAGCGCTACATCTTCTACGAGCTCCATGTGGGCACCTTCACTCCCGAGGGGACCTTCGAGGGGATCATCCCGCTCTTGACGCGCTCAAGGAGCTTGGGATCACCGCAGTGGAGCTCATGCCCGTGGCCCAGTTCCCCGGAGCACGTAACTGGGGATATGACGGCGTTTATCCCTTTGCGGTGCAGAACTCCTACGGCGGCCCGGCGGGGCTGAAACGGCTGGTGGACGCCTGCCACCGAGCGGGGCTCGCCGTCGTCCTCGACGTGGTCTACAACCACCTCGGACCCGAGGGCAACTATCTTGCGGATTCGGTCCGTACTTTACCGACAGCTATAGAACCCCATGGGGTGATGCGATCAACTTCGACGGCCCTTACAGCGACGACGTGAGCCGGTTTTTCGTCGAGAACGCTCTGTCACTGGGTCACGGACTTCCACGTCGACGCCCTGCGGCTGGACGCGATCCACGGCATATTCGATTTCAGTCGCGAACCATTTTCTGCGAGGAACTGGGCGAGGAGGTGCACCTGCGCCGCGGAACTGGGCCGCCGCGTTTATCGTTATTCCGGAGAGCGACTTGAACGACATCCGGGTCATCGATCCGCCAGAGCTCGGCGGATACGGCCTCGACGCCCAGTGGAACGACGACTTTCACCATGCGCTGCACGGGTTGCTTACCGGGGAACGACAGCGGCTACTACCGGGATTTCGGGAAGTTCGAGCATCTTGCGAAGGCCTTCCGGGAGGGCTTTGTCTATTCAGGAGAGTATTCCGACATTCCGAAAGCGCCGGCACGGCAACTCATCCCGCGACAGCCGGCACACCAGTTTGTCGTGTTTTCCCAGAATCACGACCAGGTGGGCAACAGGCCGGAGGGCGATCGGTTGTCCTCAATGTCCCGTTCGAAGCAGCTCAAACTTGCCGCAGGCGTCGTCCTGCTCTCTCCGTTTATGCCGCTGCTGTTCATGGGCGAGGAATACGGCGAAACGCCGCCGTTTCCCAGTATTTCGTGAACCATCGACGACGAGCCCTCGATCGAAGCAGTGCGACCAGGCGGAGGGAAGAGTTCGCTGCCTTTGGATGGGCAGGATGACGCGTCCGGACCCCCAGGACGAACAGACCTTCCTGCGCTCTCGAATCAATGGGGCCTGCGGCGAAGCGGGACACCAGCACGGCTCGCTCATGGGAATTCTACCGCGAACTTGATCGCCCTGCGGACGCGCGTCACCGCCCTCTGCCGCATTTCACAAAGAGCCACATGGAGGTGATAGGCCTGGAAGACGGCAGGGATCCTGCTCGTCCGCAGGTGGAGCGCGGATGACGAAAGCCAGGTGTGCTGATGTTTTTACTTTCAGCTCCGCACGACGTCACGGTCGCACCCGCGCTCCCGAACGGGTCGGTGGAAGAAAGACGCTCGACTCCGCGACAGCGCCTGGAACGGGCCGGGGACCGGCTTCCCTGCCGGAGATGAATCCGGCAGGGTGACGTCCGGACTGGTGTTCCGCGGTACGAGTTTGCGGCTGTTGCTTATGAAAGGAGCGCGGAGATAAGGACTCATGGAACGCTCTCTCTGCATTCACGGGCACTTCTACCAGCCGCCGCGGGAAAATCCCTGGCTGGAAGCCGTCGAGATGCAGGACTCCGCCTACCCGTATCACGACTGGAACGAGCGGATCACGGCGGAGTGCTATGCGCCGAACGCCGCCTCGCGGATCCTCGACGGAGCGGCCGGATCCGCGACATCGTGAACAACTACGCCCGAATCAGTTTCAATTTCGGCCCCACGCTGCTTTCCTGGATGGAGCGCCACGCAGCCCGCAGGTCTATCAGGCCATTCTGGCCGCCGACCGGGAAAGCAGGCAGCGTTTCTCCGGGCACGGCTCTGCCATCGCCCAAGCCTACAACCACATGATCCTGCCGCTGGCCAACCCGCGGGACAAGCACACGCAGGTCCTCTGGGGGATCGCGCGACTTCGAGCACCGCTTCCGGCGCCGGCCGGAAGGCATGTGGCTGCCGGAGACCGCCGTGGACCTGGAAACGCTGGACACTCCTGGCCGAGCACGGCATTCTTTTTACGATCCTGGCGCCTCACCAGGCCAAACGGATAAAACAGATCGACGGCGGCGAGTGGCAGGATGTCGGCGGCGGCAAGATTGATCCCACGCGACCCTATCTGGCGCTTTGCCGTCGGGGCGAACCATCGCCTTGTTCTTTTACGACGGTGCCATATCGCACGCGGTGGCATTCGAGGGGTTGCTGTCCAACGGGGAACGCTTCGCCCACCGACTCTGGAGGCGGTTGCCCCGGACCGCAGCGGTCCGCTGCTGGTGCACATCGCCACCGATGGCGAAAGCTATGGGCACCATCATCGCGGAGGCAACATGGCCCTGACGTTTGCGCTTCGCACCATCGAGGCCCAGAAACTTGCCCGCATCACTGTGTACGGCGAATATCTGGAACTCCACCCCCCGCAGTGGGAGGTGGAGATCGTCGAAAGGAGCTCGTGGAGTTGTACCCACGGCGTCGAGCGCTGGTGGACCGACTGCGGCTGCAATGCCGGCCGACACCCCGGGGGGAACCAGGGCTGGCGGACGCCCCTGCGGGAGGCGCTCGATTGGCTCAGGGATTCCCTGGCTCCGGCGTATGAGCAGAAAATGCGGGAAACTGGGGTTCGACCCGTGGCAGACCCGCAACGACTATGTCCGCGTCATACTCGACCGGACACCTGCCGTCGTGGATGCCTTTCTAACCGGAAGAACGCAGCGTGCCTTGACGCCCGACGAAAAGATGTCCGTCCTCCAGCTTCTCGAGCTTGAGCGCCATGCCCTGCTGATGTACACCAGCTGCGGCTGGTTCTTCGACGACATCTCGGGCATGGAAACCGTTCAGGTGATCCAATACGCGGGGCGTGCCCTGCAGATCGCCAACCGGATGCTGGGGGACGCGCTGGAACCCCGATTCATGGAGTTGATCGAAAAGGCCAAAAGCAACATTCCTGAACACGACAACGGGCGCCGCATATACGAAAAATTCACCAAACCCGCCATGGTGGACTTGGCCGCCGTGGGGGCTCACTACGCCATGCGTTCTCTTTTCGGGGAGTACCCGGAACAAACGTCCCTGTACTGCTACTCCGCCTTTCAGGAATTTTTCAAATCCGCTCAGATCGGGCGTACCAAACTGGCCATGGGGCGCGTGCGCATCACGTCGACCATCACCTGGGAAGCTGAACGGTTTTGTTTCGGCGCCATCCATTGGGGGGACCACAATGTGAGTGGGTGCCTTAGGCCGTGTCAAGGCTCGGATGAAGCGGAGGCCCATTTCGTCCAGGAGGTTTTCGACACGTTCAACCGCGGAGAGTTACCGGCCGCCCTTCAAGCGCTTGAGCAATCTCTGGGGACCCCGTGCTATTCCATGCGGAATCTGTTCCGCGACGATCAGCGGCACATTCTGTCCAACATCCTGGAGTCAACCCTGGTGAACACCGAAGGAGTGTACCGCCAAGTCTACGAAGACAATGCCCCGCTGCTGCTCTTCCTGAAAGACATCGCGGTGCCGGTACCCCGGGCGCTGGCCGCCGCGGCCGAATACGTGCTGAACGCAACCCTAAAGCGCGAATTCGAAGAAAGCATCTTGAACCTCGGCCGTATTCAGAATCTCGTGGACGCAGCCAAAATGCATGGAGTCGCTCTGGAAGGCCCCATGCTGGAACTCACCATCCGAAACCGCATGGAGCGGATTGCCGAGGCCTTCGGCAAACTGCCGAGCGATTTGGATCTCTTGCGGGAATTGGATGCTCTGGCGAGCCTCCTGCCGCTTTTCCCGTTCGAAGTCAACCTGCGCATCGTTCAAAACATCTTCTTCCAGATTCTCCGCGAGGTGTTCCCGGTGCTTCAGAAAAAGGCCAGAAGGAGATACAAAACAGCCGTCCAGTGGACGACGCTGTTCAAGTCCCTGGGAGACAAGCTCGGCGTCCGGACGGATTAGCCGATCCTGTTCAGGCGGGACCGGCCCTCCTGAATCCTGCTCGAATCCAATTGGAGACCGAGTCATGTTGCCACGTGTCAGCGGTGTGCTGCTTCCCATCCCCTGCCTGCCTTCTCGCTTCGGGATCGGCGATCTGGGCCCGGATGCGTACCGGTTTGCCGACTATCTTCATTCCACCGGACAGCGGGTCTGGCAGATCCTGCCCCTGAACCCGGTGACTCCCGCCTACCAGTATTCACCTTACCACGGCCTGTCCGCCTTCGCCGGCAATCCCCTGCTGGTCAGCCCGGAGCAGCTTGTCGCCGAAGGGCTTCTGGATCAGGACGATATCCCGTCTCCCGAATTGCCCGCGGACCGGATCGACTATGCCGCGGTCGTTCGAGTGAAACAGCGCCTGCTGGACAAGGCGTGCGCGCGCTTCAGGCAACGCTTGGCGGGGGAGGATTACGCTCGCTTCTGCGCAGAGAACGCGGCGTGGCTGGACGACTACGCCCTATTCGCCGCTCTGAATGCGCGCTTCCCCGACACGATCTGGAACCGGTGGCCACGCGAAGTTCAGCAGCGGAACCCTGCAGCCCTCACACGACTTCGGACGGACGTTCGCGATGCGCTCGAGGATTACAAGATCGTCCAGTATTTCTTTTCGCGCCAATGGGCCGGGCTGAAAACCTACTGCCGGGAACAGGGGATCCGCATTTTCGGGGATTTGCCCATCTATGTGCCGTTCCACAGCGCGGATGTGTGGGCTCACCCGCTACTGTTCAAGTTGGACGAAAACGGCAACCCGGTGTCGGTGTCCGGCGTTCCTCCGGATTATTTCAGCGCCGACGGCCAGCTCTGGGGCCACCCGGTCTACAGATGGGACGCTCACCGCCAAACCCGCTATGAGTGGTGGATCCGACGGTTCGCCCGAAACCTGGCCCTGTTCGACCACGTTCGGATCGACCATTTCCGGGGGTTGATCGCCTACTGGGAGGTTCCCGCGGGCGAACCGACTGCCGTCAACGGACAGTGGGTGCAAGCCCCCGCGGAAGATTTCTTCACCGAGCTGCGGCACCGCTTCGTGTGCCTGCCGGTGATCGCCGAGGACTTGGGGGACATCACCACCGACGTCCGCGAAGCCATGCACCGGTTCGGGTTCCCGGGGATGAGGGTGCTCATGTTCGGCTTCTCGGAAGAGCCCGCCACCAATGTCCACGCACTCCACAACATCCCTGAACACTGCGTGGTCTTCACAGGAACGCACGACAACAACACGGTCAACGGCTGGTTCGAAAACGACGCCACCGCTCTCGAAAAGCGTCGGCTGGGGCTGAGCCTCGGCCGGGATCCCACCGTCGATGGGCTGCATTGGGACATGATCCGCTTCGCCATGATGTCGCCGGCCCGGATGTGCATCCTCCCCGTGCAAGACCTGCTGGGCCTGGGACCGGAGGCCCGCATCAACACCCCCGGCCGGTGGGAAGGCAACTGGCGGTGGCGGATGTCGCCCGGCCAGCTCGCCGCCTTGCCGCGACAACGCCTGCTCGATCTGACCGAGGCCTTCGGCCGACTTTGAAGGCGCGTCGGAGCGGAATCCGCGGCCGCCTCGCTTCAGGTGCTTTCGCTCGCGCCCGCCGGGGCGTATCGGCTACGGCCCTCACGGGATTTCCCGCTCGCGAACCCACAGCCCGACGGGAAACCGCGCCAGCAATGCCCCCACCGCCTGCCGCCCGCCCGCCCGGCGCTCGCCCGTGAACGCATTGGCCCAGACCCCCGCCGGCAGCTCCAGCCACGTATCGCCCCAATCGTCGCCCAGCCCGACGACCAACCGCGGGGCCACCGTCAGACACCGCCCCCCCCGCACGTAGGCCACCGCATGCCTGGCTTTGGACCCCATGGCCTGAAGCGGCTGGTAGACACCTTCCGGCCCGAAGGCCTCCGGGTAGCGCCTTCTGGCGTGCAAGGCGCGTTGAATCACGTAAAGCTTAGCCATGCCGTCGGGACCTCGGTCCAGAATTTCGTCCACGGACAGGGACGCAAGCCGGCCCAGCACGTGCAAGCGACGATCGAAATCCACGGGCCGGCGGTTGTCCGGGTCGACCAGGCTGAAGTCCCAGAGATCGGCCCCCTGGTAAAAATCCGGAATCCCCGGGGCGGTGCACTTGATGAGCGTCTGCGCCAAAGAGGTGATCATCGCCGGCTTGGCCATAGCGTTCAGGAAGGCGGACAGGTCCGCCGTGAACGCGGCGTGACCCAATACCCCTTCGACAAACCGCTGAAGCGCCCCCTCGTAGACCGAGTCCGGATTCGTCCACGACGTATGCGCCTTGGCTTCCCTTGCCGCCTTCAGCATGTACGGCCCCAGCCGGTCGATGCCGATAGGCCAGGTGCCCGCCAGGGTCTGGTACAGGGCGTACTCGAGGTTCGTTTCCGGAAACCCGTTGCAGCGAAACCCCGCGTTCAGCCGGGACCACCGCAAAACCGCCTCCGCCCAGCGCTCCGGCATCTCCGAAAGCAGGCCGATTCTCAGGCGGGTGTCCTCTCCGCGTTTGGTATCGTGGGTGGCGCTGGCCAGAAGGGTCCGCGGCCGCTCCGACTGGACCCGCGCGCAAAAGGCATGAAACGCGTCCGGGGGCGTGCCGAACCCCCCCGGATCCCCGCCGACCTCGTTGAGAGCCAGCAGTCGGTTGAAGCAGTAGAAGACCGTGTCTTCGACCCCCTTGGCCATCACCGGGCCCGTCAACTGCTGGAACCGCAGAACGAAGTCGCTCTCCATCTCGCCGGCCCGTTCCAACAGCAACACCGTCTCGATCGTTTGAAACACAGCCGCATCGATGCCGGGGCACCGGGTACCGGCGGCCGTCAGCGCTCCTTGCACGACGACGCGATCGGAATCCTCGACCCGCCCGTCCGCCGGACGGATGTAGGTTCGATAAACGGGAAAACCGACAATGAGCTCGGCCAACGCCCGCTCCAGATGCTGGCGCCGCAGGTCCGCCCGGCCGCCCCACCGGCGGTGAATGCCCTCCAGCAGATCCGTGAGATGCGACATTTCGCTGACGAACAGATGCGTCAGGACATGCATCTTCTTGGCCAGCACGACATCCTCGTAGCCGGCCGTTTGCCCGGTGAATTCGTGGTAGAAGGCGGTGAGCGGCCCTCGCCCGTCCGGGTCGACGAATAGACCGCTCAAGCGGTTCAGAAATTCGTAACCGGTGGTTCCCTCAACCGGCCATTCAGGGTTGAGGGCTTCTCCCCGCGCGAGGATCTTCTCAACCACAATCCAAGTCGTTGGCGCTGCTTTGCGCAACCGCTGCAGGTAAGCGGTGGGGTCCCGCAGACCGTCCGGGTGATCGATACGCAGGCCGTCTACCCGCCCCTCCCGCACCCAGCGCAACATCAACTCGTGAACGGCGGTAAACACCTCTTCTTCCTCGACACGGATTCCGGCCAGCTGATGGATGTCGAAAAAGCGACGATAGTTCAACTCCCGGTGGGCATGTCGCCAAAAGGCCAATCGGTAGTGCTGCAGGTCGAGAAACCGTCTCAGGAGTCCCGGCTCGGAGTTGATCCTCTTCAGGGAGTCATCCGACTCCGCTTCAGCGGCCTCTCCACCGACGGGGCGGCCAACGCCGGCCGCCGCCGCAGCACCGGTCGGGCCACGTTCGTCACGGCGGGTTGAAAACGGAGCGCGCGCGGCTGCACCCCCCGCGTGCGGCAACGCCATCAGAGACGCAGCGGACACCGGGAGCTCGTGATCGAAGTAGCGGACGAAGACTTCGTTGCCCCGGCGGCACAGCTGAATCTCTCGAGCCTGCAGGCAGCATTCGAGCTCGGCGCCCAGGATCGGCACCAGCACCTTGTTCCGCAACTCCGTATCCGGGACATCCCAGCGGATATCAAAATAGCCGGCGTAACGGCTGGCACGGCCATTGGCCAGCACATCCCACCACCACCGGTTCGCGCGCGCGCCGACGGCCATGTGGTTGGGGACGATATCCAGCACCAGCCCCAAGCCCGATTCGCGGAGCGCGCGACAGAGGGCATCGAAGCCCTCCTGCCCGCCCAGTTCCGGATTGACCTGCGATGGGTCCACGACATCGTACCCGTGCGGGCTGCCTTTCGCTGCGGCCAGGCACGGGGAAAGGTAGAGGTGGCTGATCCCTAACTGCTTGAGATAGCCGCACGTCCGCGCCGCACGATAAAGGTCAAAGGAAGGGGTGAGTTGAATCCGGTAGGTGGATGAAGGCGCTGCGGTGTCCATGCTGAAAGCGGTCCGGGCCGCCCGGGGCTAACGCGGTTTCAGGTGCATGATGCGGCGGGCCTCGTCCGGCGTCGCCACCGCCCGGCCGAACTCGGCCGCCAGCCTCACCATCCGCTCCACGAAGCGCTCGTTCGGCGCCGGCTCCCCCTTGCGGTAGTAGATGTTGTCCTCCAGCCCGATGCGCACGTGGCCGCCCATCAGGATGGCGTGGGTGTTCACCACGAGCTGGGCCGGACCGATCCCGGCGACCGTCCAGGTGGCGCCGGCCGGGATGCTGTTCTTGAGGTGCACGAGGTTCTCGATCGTGGCCGGGATGGCGCCCTTGAGCCCCATCACGAAGTCGAAGTGCAGCGGCGTCTCCGCCAGCCCCTTCTCCGCGAGCTCGACCGCGTTGCGGATCATGGAGACGTCGAAGATCTCCATCTCCGGCTTGATGCCGAGGCGCTGCATGTCGGTCGCCAGGCGCGTGATGAGCTCGGGGCTGTTGGCGTAGACCGCGTCCGGGAAGTTGACCGAGCCGGTGGTCAGGCTCGCCATCTCGGGCTCGCAGCTCGAGCCGGTCGCTGCGGGACTCGTAGGCCATGCCGGCCCGGCCGCCGGTCGAGATCTGGATGATGAAGTCCGTGCGCGCCTTCAGCCCGTGATAGATCTCCTCGAAGATCCTGCACTCGGTCGAGGCCGACTCGTCCGCCGGATTGCGGGCGTGGACGTGGATGACCGCAGCGCCCGGCCTGCTCGCAGCGCACCCCGGCCTCCACGATCTCGGCCGGCGTGATCGGCACGTGCGGGGTTTTCGTTCTTGGTGGGCAGCGACCCGGTGACGGCGGCGGTGATGATCAGCTTCTCCATGTGGGCACCTCGCTCGATTTTTTGGGCGACACTATAGGCGGCGGCCGGGGGTCAAGTCAATTCCGACGTCGTCGTGGACGGCATTGAACCCGTCGATTTTATCCTCCCTGTGGGAGCGGCTTTCCAGCTGCAATCATCGCGGCTGGAAGCCTTTCCCACACCAAAGAAATCTTCACCTCGAGTGCCGGGGTTTGCGGTCTCCACCGCCATTGACACCGCGACCGAATCGAGGCATAAATTCGTCCTTCACGCGCGGGCACCATCGAACGGAATCCGGCGCCGCCGATCGGCGGCGCCATGCACCCCACCACCAAAGGAGGCTGCTCATGAAGATGAAGTCGAGGATCACCGCCATCGCGGTCGCCGTGCTGCTGCTCTGCGGCAGCGCCTGGGCTCAGGACACGATCAAGGTCGGCGTCGTCGGACCCCGCACCGGGGCCGCCGCGGCCACCGGCCAGGCCTTTGACGAGGGCATCAAGCTTGCCACGGAGTACGTCAACTCCAAGGGCGGGGTTCTCGGCAAGAAGCTTGAGATCGTTTTCGAAGACACGGCGGCCGTGGACAAGGCGGCCTCCGGGTTCGAGCGGCTGGTCACCCGCGACAAGGTCGTCATGGTGCTGGGCGAGAGCCAGTCCTCCTCCGCCCTGGCCGAGATCGAAGTCGCCAACCGCCTGAAGGTCCCCTTCATCGTGGCCGAGGCCTGGGCCGACGACATCACCGCCAAGGGCTACCCCTACGTCTTCCGCGCCGGCCCCTCCAACTCGGGCGTGGTCCTGCAGACCATCGCCAAGTGGGTGCAGCACGAGAAGTTCAAGAAAGCCTTCATCATCGCGGAGAACACGGACTGGGGCATCGGCATCGGCAAGCTGACCGAAAACGCCATGGCCAAGGCCGGGGTCCAGTTCGAGTCCATGATCACCGAGCGCAACAGCCAGGACCACTACGTCGAGCTGACCAAGATCAAGGCCTACAAGCCGGACGTGATCCTGGCCTACATCTACGGCGTGGGCCTGCACTACTTCGTCTCCCAGGCCGGTGAGACCGGAGTCAGCCCCAAGGCCGTCATCATCGACGGCGCCGGGCCTCCCAGCCTGTGGCCCGACTACTGGAAGAACGTCGGCGACTACGGCAACCTCGAGTGCTTCGTCTCCTCGATGCACGAGAAGGTCGAGCTGACCGATCTCGCCAAGTACTTTCCGCGAGGCCTACGTGAAGGCCTTCAGCAAGGCGCCGACCGACTACAAGTCGCGCTCGATGTTCGACGCCATCCTGATCGCCGCCGACGCCATCAACCGCGCCAAGAGCACCGACTCGGCCAAGCTGGTCGAGGCGCTCGAGAAGACCAACCTCAAGACGACCCGCGGCATGGCCAAGTTCGGCATGGAGAAGGGCGGACCTCATGTACCACCAGTGGGACCCGCCCATGCTGGTCATCCAGTGGCAGAGCAAGCAGCAGGTGGTGCTCTACCCGCCTGAGGCCGCGACCGGCAAGCTGATGCGGTAAAAATCCTCCTGGCGGAGGATTTTTATAATAGGGTTTTTCAAGAAGAACGCAGCCGGGCGGAGGATACGACATCTCCCGCCCGGCTCTTGCTTTTCGGAAGCGATTCGAGCGCGCGTTTGCGGCGCCAGCTCAGTGTGCCGACTGGTTCCACGTCAATCCTCTAAACCCATCTTCCGAGATTTTCTTTCGCGGCCGCCAGGCCGCGAAAAAAATGGGGCGTAGCGTGCTCGCCATTTCGATCATGAACGGGCTGGTGATGGGCGTCATCTACGCGCTCGCGGCCCTCGGGGTTTCGCTGGTGGTCGGGATCATGAACGTGGTCAACTTCGCCCACGGGGAGCTCTACATCCTGGCCGGCTACTTCAGCTACCTCTTCGCCTCAACGCTCGGCCTGAACCCCTACCTGTCGCTCGCCATCGCGCTCGCACTGGTGTTCCTGCTCGGGATCCTGATCGAGTACCCCCTGATCCGGCCGACCTACGGCAACGACATGTACTCGCTCATCCTGACGTTCATCCTCTCGATCGTCCTGCAGAACGCGTACCTGCTGATCTTCGGGCCCTACCCCAACAAACCGCCGCTGTGGATCAAGGGGGCGACCGACATCTTCGGCCTCTTCATGTACGGCAACCAGCGCCTGGCGGCCCTGGCGGCCGGGGCGGCCGTAATCGCGGCCGTTTTCCTCGTCATCCAGAAGACCTGGTTCGGCCGCATCATCCGCGCCACCAGCCAGGACCGCGAGATGGCCGAGCTGAACGGCGTGGACACGACGCGGCTCAACATGCTGAGCTTCGGGCTGGGCTGCGCGCTGGCGGCCGCGGCCGGGGTCATCCTGGCGCCGGTCTTCCCGGTCACGCCCATGGCCGGGATCCCGGTCGCGCTCACGGCCTTCGTCGTGGTGGTCCTGGGCGGCATGGGCTCGCTCTGGGGCTGCGTCGTCGGCGGCCTGGTCCTGGGGCTGGTCGAAAACATCGGCGCGGCCTTCATCTCCACGGGCTACAAGAACGTCTTCGGATTCATCATTCTCATCCTGGTGCTGCTGGTGCGCCCCGCGGGGCTTTTCGGCCGCACCCGGATGTAAGGACGAAACGCATGACCGGGAAGAAACCGGCACTCATCGCTGCCCTGGTGCTCGCAGGCCTGTGCGTCCTGCCGCTCGGGCTGGGGATCTACCCCCAGCACGTGCTGATCGTGAGCCTCTTCTACACGATGATGGCCTGCAGCTGGAACCTGCTGGCCGGCTACACCGGGCAGGTGTCGTTCGGCCACGCGGCGATGGCCGGCATCGGGGCCTACACCTCCGGGATCCTGGCCGTGAAGGCCGGGGTAAACCCCTGGGTGGGGATCGCGGCCGGCACCGTGCTTGCGGCCGTGCTCGGGCTGGCGCTGGGGGCGCTCTGCCTCAAGATGGGCGGGATCTACCTCTCGCTCACGACCCTCGCCTTCTCGCAGATCCTGCACATCGTCATCGTCAACGAGTACGACGTGACCCGCGGCACCATGGGGCTGCAGGTGCCCGGATTGATGGGCGAGTACTCCAAGCTCGGGTACTACTACATCATGCTCGCCGCCGCTGCGGCCGTACTCGCCGTGATCTACCGGATGATCCACTCCAATCTCGGGCTGAACTTCCGGGCCGTGCAGAACGACGAACTCGCCGCCAAGTCCGTGGGCGTGCGGGTGCTGCACGTGCGGGTGCTGGCCTTCACGGTGGCCAGCGCCATGGCGGGCTTCGCTGGCGGGCTCTATGGGCACTACCTCCTGCTGATCACCCCCGAGATCCCGTCGCTCGACCTGCAGTTCAAGGTGCTGGCCATGACGGTCATCGGCGGCATGGGCTCCCTGGTCGGGCCGATCCTGGGGGCGTTCGCCCTCAACATCCTCGAGGAGTACATCCGCGGCTACGGCGAATACCACGTGCTGGTGTTCGGCCTGGTGGCCCTGGTGGTCGCGCGCTTCGCTCCGAACGGGCTCCTGGGCCTCTGGCGTAAGCTGCGCCGGCCGGTCCCAGCCGCCGAGGGAGCGCCGCCGCAGGGGGCCGGGTCCGCGACCCATTAACGGGCAGCTGAACCCTACACACGCGCGAGAAGAGAGATGCCGCTACTGGAAGGTCAACACGTCAGCAAGTCCTTCGGCGGGGTGCACGCCCTGACCGACGTCGACTTCGCCGTCGAAGCGGGGACCGTCGTGGGCCTCATCGGCCCGAACGGCGCGGGGAAGACGACCCTCTTCAACACCGTGGCCGGGGCCTTCAAGCCGACCTCCGGCCGCATCGTGTTCGACGGCACCGACGTGACCGGCCTGCCGGCCTACACGATCTGCCGCCTGGGGATGGCCCGCACCTTCCAGGTCACCCGCCCCTTCGCGGGCATGACCTGCCTCGAGAACGTCATGGTGGCCGCGATCAACCGCCACCCGCAGAAACCGCGCACGTTCATCGAGAGCTTCGCCCGGGAGAAGCTCGGCCTGACAGGCCTCGACGCGCTCGCGGCGACCGAGGCGCGACACCTGAACGTGATTCAGAAGAAACGCCTGGAGCTCGCACGCGCGCTGGCGACCGAGCCCAAGCTGCTGATGCTGGACGAGGTCCTGGGCGGGCTCAACACGCAGGAGATCGGTCAGGCCGTGGACTTCATCCGCCGCCTGCGCGACGAGGCCGGGCTCACGATCCTGTGGATCGAACACGTCATGGGCGCGATCATGCAGGCGGCCCAGCAGGTGATCGTGCTGGACCAGGGCCGGGTCCTCATGGCGGGGACGCCGACCGAAGTGGTGAACGACCCGCGGGTCATCCAGGCCTATCTGGGAGAGTAGCATGGCTGCGTTGCTGGAAGTGTCGCATGTCGATCTGTTCCGCGGGGAAACCCAGGTGCTGTGGGACATCTGCCTGTCGGTCGAGCAGGGGGAACGCGTCGCCATCCTGGGCAGCAACGGCGCCGGCAAGTCCTCGTTCCTGGCCGCCGTCACGGCGACGCTGACCCCGGCGTCCGGCGACATCCGCTTCGACGGCGTGCTCTCTCGTCGGCAGGCGCCCGCACCAGGTGACCGCGCTTCGGCATCGCCCTGGTCCCCGAAGGCCGCCGCGTGTACAAGGACATGTCCGTCCGCGAAAACCTCGAGATGGGGGCCTTCCCCAAGAACGCCCGCGGCCGGCTGAAAGAAACCCTCGCCCACGTCACCGAACTCTTCCCCATCCTCGGTCAGCGGCGGGACCAGCCCGCCGGGACCCTCTCCGGCGGGGAGCAGCAGATGCTTGCCATCGGCCGCGCGCTCATGAGCCGGCCCAAGCTGCTGCTGGTCGATGAGCTCTCGCTCGGGCTCGCCCCCATGATCACCAAGTCCATCTACCGCACCCTCTCCGCGCTCGGCGCGGAGATCACCATCCTGCTCGTCGAGCAGAACGTCGAGCAGGCGCTGAACTTCTCCGCGCGCGCCTACATCCTCGAAAGCGGCCGCCTGACCCGCTCCGGCCTATCGGCCGATCTCATGGCCGACGCCGACATCCGCCGGGCCTATCTCGGTTTGTGACCGCCCTGCCCCGTGCGCCGGGCCCCGTCCCGCTTTAGCCCGCTTTGGGGACGCTCGTTCCGAGAGTGTGGTGGTCCCGCTGCGCCTTTCATGTCCGACCGTTTTCTGATACCCTGTATAAAATTTTCTCTTCCGATAGGGAGTGGGCAGCGCATGGATCAGCTCGCGCAGGCACTGCAGGACCGGGCGCGCCAGCAGGAGGTGGTGGCGCAGTTGGGGCAGAGGGCCCTTGCCGGAGGACCGGCCGACGCGCTCTTCCGGGAGGCCGTGCGCTCGGCGGGCCGCATCCTGCAGGTGGAGTACTGCGAAGTGCTCGAGCTGCTGCCCGAGGACCGGCTGGTCGTCCTCGCCACCCTGCCGGACAGAGAGGTCATGCTCGGGACCCGGTTCGAGACGGGCACCGCCTCGCTGGCCGGGTACGCCCTGCTGTGCGGCGAGCCCATCGTCATGGCGGACATCGCGCACGAAACCCGCTTCACCCCCCACCCCCTCATGCGCTCGCAAGGTATCGTCTGCGGCGTCAACGTGGTCATACAAGGCCACGGGCGACCTTACGGTGTCCTGAACGCCCTCAGCACCCGACGCCGCACCTTCGACGACCAGGACACGAACTTCTTGCGCGCGGTCGCCAACATTCTGGGTGCGGCCATCGACCGCATCCAGACGGAGGCCACCCTCCACCGCAGCGAGCAGGAAGCCAAGCGGCTGGCGGCTGAAGAAGCGGTCATGGCCGAAATCGGCCGCATCATCACCTCCACCCAGAAGATCGAAGAGGTCTACGAGCACTTCGCCACGGCCGTCAAGCGGGTGCTGCCCTTCGATCGCATCTCGGTCAACATCGCAGACCTTCCGTCCGATCGGCTCGTCATTCGCCACGTGACCGGAGGCAGCGTCCCGGAGCGCGACCAGGGCGATGACCTGCCGCTGGCGGGCACCGCCACGGAAGCCGTGATCCGGACCCGCGCCAGCCTGCTGCTGCAGCCGGAATCGCTCGAATGGCTCATGCACCGCTTCCCTGGCCACGAGCCCACCTACCGCGCCGGGTACCACTCCACCTTGTTCACCCCGCTGGTGACGGAGGGGCGGGCCTTCGGCGCCCTGGTGCTCATGTCCCGCACCGCCGGCCGCTACGGGCCCGAGGAGACGGCGTTGGCGGAGAGCGTGGCCTCCCAGATCAGCGGCGCCATCGCCCACGCCCAACGCCTGCACGAGCTCACCCAGGCCGAAGCCTCGCTCAGGGAGAGTGAGGTCGAGGCCCAGCGCCTGGCCCGGGAAAAGGCGGTCATGGCCGAAATCGGCCGCATCATCACCTCCACCCTGAAGATCGAAGAGGTCTATGACAAGTTCGCGGCCGAGGTGAAGAAGATCCTGACCTTCGACCGCATCGCCGTCAATCTCGTGGATTTCGACACGCAGATGCTCTCCACCCAGTACGACCTCGGGTTCCCGGTCGAGAGCCGGCGCGCCGGGGACCGGTTCCCGTTGGCCGGGTCGGCCACGTCGGCCATGATTGCATCCGGCCGGGGGATGGTGGTGCCCGATCTGTCTGTTGAGCAGGCCGGCGCCCGCTTCCCGGGGCACCTTCCGTTTCTGCGCGCCGGGATCCGCTCGACGCTGCTGGCCCCGCTGGTGACGGAGGGGCGGGTTTTCGGCGCCCTGGTGCTCGCGTCGCGCACCGCCGGCAGCTACGGGCTCAAGGAGACCGCGCTGGCGGAGAGCGTGGCGGCCCAGATCAGCGGCGCTATCTCCCAAGCGCGACTGTTCGTCGAACACCAGCGGATGGCCGACGCACTGCGCGAGAGCGAAGCCTCCCTGCGAAGCATCTTCAGGGTGGCCCCGATCGGGATCGGGGTCGTGCACAACCGCGCTCTCAGCCAGGTCAACGAGCGCATATGCGACATGCTGGGCTATTCCGCCGAAGAGCTCGAGGGGCGCAGCGCACGCATCCTCTACCCCAGCGACGAGGAGTACGAGTTTGTCGGCCGGGAAAAATACCTCCAGATCCAAACCCGAGGTACGGGGTCGGTCGAGACCCGCTGGCAGGGGAAGAAAGGCGGCATCATCGATGTCCTGCTGAGCTCGACCCCCCTGGACCCCGCCGACTGGTCCAAGGGCGTGACCTTCACCGCGCTCGACATCACCGCGAGCAAACAGTCCGAGCATGAGCGCTTGCGCCTGGAAGACCGCCTGCGCCAGGCACAGAAGATGGAGGCCATCGGCACGCTCGCCGGCGGGATCGCGCACGACTTCAACAACATCCTGGCCGCCATCATCGGATTCGCCGAGCTTGCGAAAATCGTCTCCGAGGGGAACGCCGAAGCCCGCGACCACATGACCGAGGTGCTCAGGGCATCCTTCCGCGCGCGCGACCTGGTGCGCCAGATCCTCACCTTCAGCCGCCGGACCGAATCCGAGTTCGCGCCCGTCGACGTCCACCTGATCGTCAAGGAGGCGCTCAAGCTCCTGCGCGCCACGCTGCCGGCGACGATCGCATCTGCGCCGCGCCGTTGGCAACCCGGGGCTGGTGCTCGGGGATCCCACCCAGATCCACCAGATCGTGATGAACCTGTGCGCAAACGCCTACCAGGCCATGCCGCAGGGCGGGGTCCTGGAGGTGACCCTCAAGGAGGTCTGCATCGACGCATCCGACGCCTCGGAGCTCCGGCCCATGGGGCCGGGCCCGTGCCTGAAGCTCAGCGTGCACGACACCGGCCACGGCATCGACCCGGCCATCATGCACCGCATTTTCGACCCCTACTTCACGACCAAGGAAAAGACAAAGGGGACCGGCCTGGGGCTGGCGGTCGTGCACGGCGCGGTCAAGGCGCACAAGGGCGCCATCCGGGTGTCCAGCCGGCCCGGGGAGGGGACGACCTTCGACGTGCTGCTGCCGCTCGTCAACACCGCCGCCCCGACCCAGCCGGACACGGAGCGCACCGTCCCGCGCGGGAGCGAGCACATCCTGTTCGTGGACGACGAGCCCTCGATCGAGGCCCTGGGCCGGCACATGCTCGAGGCCTTTGGCTACCGGGTGACGACCAGCCGGGACCCCGCGGACGCCCTGGAGCGCTTCCGTGCCGCCCCCCAGGAATTCGATCTCGTGATCACGGACATGACCATGCCGGGCATGACCGGCGACCGCCTGGCGCAGGAGCTGATGCGCATCCGGCCGGCGCTGCCGGTGGTCGTGTGCACGGGCTACAACGAACACATCGACTCCGAGCGTGCCCGCGCGCTCGGCATCGGGGCGCTCGTGATGAAGCCTTTCCTCAGGGACGACCTGGCCGACCTCGTCCGGGCCCTCCTGGATGGGACCCCACCCCCGCAACCCGGCACTCCACCCGTGTGATTCGCGCCCGCATCCTTCCTTTCAGTCGACATCATGACCAGGCGCCCGGGCACACCCGGAAGCCGGAATCGCCGAGACTGCTCCCCCTACGGATTTCTTTGGTTTCCCTGACGATAATTTTCATATCGCCTGCCGTTTCGGCGGCCGTCTTGTGCAAAGTCAAGCCGTCGCCAATTTCCTCTTAAATTTAAATTTGTTCCATCAATTTCATTTAGTTGTCCATTGTTAACCTCCCCGGTTGCAACACGACAAGACAAGTATGCTTTTAGAAAAACGTCTTGACAAATATACTGAACGAAGATCTAAGTCGCTAAACGATATTCATCATATGTCCTTATCTGTACTGCACTACCCCGCCCGCACCGGGATCGGGCGAGACGGACCTCAGACGACGAGACGGACCATGCAGTTCGACTGGCTGAACCTGGCGATCATCGTATTCCTGGCCGCGGGCACCCTGCTCGGCGCTGTGCCCCTCCTCACAGCCACCCTGCTCGCCCCCAGGAGCAAGGCCCCCGACCTCGGGCTCCCGTATGAATGCGGCATGGCGCCGCACGGACCCGCCCGCGTCCGGTTCGGGATCAACTACTATTTCTACGCCCTGATCTTCCTGGCCTTCGACGTGGACGTCCTCTACCTGTTCCCCGTGGCAGCCTGGTACCCCGGCAGCCCGGGGTGGGCCGTCTTCTGGGAGCTCATGCTCTTCGTCGGCATTCTTGCCCTCGCCGTGGTCTATTTCTGGCGCAAAGGAGTTTTCGCTTGGCCGCGCAAAGTGACCTTCTGAACCCCTCCGGGCGACTGATCGAGCCCCCGATCCTCGACATCAAGCCGGTCCAGCAGATCCTGGACCTCTGCCGGTCCATGTCCTTCTGGCCGATGACCTTCGGGCTGGCCTGCTGCGCGATCGAGATGATGGCGGTCGGCATGGCCCGCTTCGACATCGCACGCTTCGGCGCCGAGGCCTTCCGCCCCTCGCCGCGGCAGTCCGACCTGCTGATCGTGGCCGGCACGGTTTCCAAAAAGATGGCCCCGGCGGTCGTTCGTCTTTACGAGCAGATGCCGGCCCCCAAGTGGGTCATGGCGCTCGGCAACTGCGCCATCTCCGGCGGCCCCTTCTGCTTCGAAGGCCAGTACGGAATCGTGGAGGGGGTCGACACCATCATCCCGGTCGACGTCTACGTGCCGGGATGCCCGCCGCGGCCCGAGGCGCTGCTGGAGGGGATCTTCGCGCTGCAGAAGAAGCTGACCGGGCGCCGCTGGTGGCCGGAGCCCCGGGAGGACCGGTGCCCATGACCCGCCCCCCTGCGCGGCCGCCCGGGATCGAGGGTATCCCCGCCCTGCGCCGATCGGCTCCGGACCCTGGGTCGACCGGGTGCCATGCGGACCTCACCCTCGCCGCGGGCGACCTGCCGGCGGCCGTCCGGCAGATGAGCGACGCCGGCTACTTCCTCGAAGACATCGCCGGGGTGGACGTGACGGAAGGCATCATGCTGGTCTACCACTTCGACCGGTTCGAGGCCGCCGCCCGGGTGGTTCTGCGCGTGATCGTCCCGCACGACGCCCCGCAGGCACCCTCCATCGCGACCGTGTACCGGGGGGCCGACTGGCACGAGCGCGAGTGCTTCGACTTCTTCGGAGTGCGGTTCACCGGCCACCCGGATCTGAAACCCCTGCTCCTCCCCGAGGACCTGGGAGTCCACCCCCTACTCAAGGGCCGGGACCGTCGGTCGATCTACGGTCTGCTGCCGCTCTCCCGCATGGTGGACGCCGCCGACAAGGAGCCAGAATGAGCAAGCGATACGTCGTCCAGGACCAGGAGCGCTGCATCGGCTGCCTGAGCTGCGAAATCTACTGCAAGGAAAACAAGCACCTGCCGGAGGGCCCGCGCCTGTGCCAGATCTTCATGCTCGGCCGGCGGGTGGTGCACGGCCTGCCGCGGGAGGCCTTCGTCTATCTGGGGTGCTTCCATTGCGAGAAGGCGGCCTGCGTCGCGGCCTGCCCGACGGGCGCGATGAAGAAGCGCGAGTCCGACGGCATCGTGTACGTCGAGCCCGACCTGTGCGTGGGGTGCAAGGCCTGCATGATCGCCTGCCCCTGGGGCGCCGTGCAGTGGAACGCCGAGACCGAAAAGGCGACCAAGTGTGACCTCTGCAAGGACCGCCTCGACCAGGGTCTGCCGCCGGTCTGCGTCGCGGTGTGCACCACGCAGTGCCTGCGCGTGAACGAGATCGCCGACCCGCCGCAAGCGGGGCCGCGATGACCCCCCCGCGATCCGGCGCGTGTGACAAGGAGGATGGGATGCCCGACTCGCAACCGACCTGCTGCCAGGAGCCCGAGGTGGACTTCGTGGTGCTGGACCGCATCATCCGCGGCGATTACGGTGGAATGCGCGAGGCCATGATCATGATGATGCAGGCCATCCAACGCCACTACCACTTCCTGCCGGAGCCGGCGCTGCGCTACCTCGCGCAGGTGCTCGAGGTCCCGCTGACCAAAATCTACGAAGTCGCCACCTTCTATGCCTCGTTCAGCCTGGTGCCCAAGGGCAAGCACATCGTCGCCGTCTGCACCGGCACGGCCTGCCACCTCAAGGGCAGCTTCCGCATGGTAGAGCACATCTGCCAGCGCCTCGACGTCGAGCCCGGAGGGACGACCGCCGACAAGGCCGTGACCGTGGAGACGGTCAACTGCGTGGGGGCCTGCGCCGTGGCGCCGGTCGTGGTCATCGACGAGAAGTACCACCCCAAGGCCGACATCAACACCCTCAACACGTTCCTGGACGGGCTGAAGTCCGAGTCCGATCCGGTGCCGAAGTAAGGGAGACCGCGCATGGGGTCCACCTCCGCAACCATCGACAATATCCCGATCGTGAGGCTCGCGAGCCCCCACGACCTGGAGGAGTACCGCAAGGCGCTCGTGGCAAGCTCCGACCCCGATTCCCCGCGCGTCGTCGTCTGCTGCGGCACCGGCTGCCAGGCGACCGGCAGCGTCGAGGTGATCGAGGCGCTGCGCACGGCCGTGGCCGGGGCGGACTGGGACGGCCAGGTCCTCCCCCGGATCAAACAGACGGGCTGCCACGGTTTCTGCTCGCGCGGCCCGCTCGTGATCATCGAGCCGCAGGACCTCTTCTACCAGCGCGTGACCCCGGCCGACGTGCCCGAGATCGTCACCCAGACCCTGCTCGGCGGCCAACCGGTCAAGCGGCTGCTCTACAAGTCGACCGAATCGAAGGACCTCATCCCGCACTCCCGCGATATCCCGTTCTACTCCAAGCAGACCCGCATCGTGCTGAAGAACATCGGCAAGATCGATCCGTTCGAAACCAAGGACGCGCTGGCGCACGGCGCCTACCTCGCGCTCGCCAAGGCGCTGACCGAACTGAGCCCCAAGCAGGTCATCGACGAGGTCACCGCCTCCAAGCTGCGCGGCCGCGGCGGCGCCGGGTTCCCGACCGGCGTCAAATGGCAGTCCTGCGCGCGCCAGGAGGGGACCCGCTACGTCATCTGTAACGCCGACGAGGGCGACCCGGGCGCCTTCATGGACCGCTCGCTTCTGGAGGGCGACCCGCACCGGGTGCTCGAGGGTATGGCGCTTGCGGCCTACGCGATCGGCTCGCAGCGGGGCTACATCTACTGCCGGGCGGAGTACCCGCTCGCGGTGCGCACCCTCATCGCAGCCATTCGCCAGGCGGAGGGCATGGGGCTGCTCGGCGACAACATCCTCGGGACGGGGTTCTCGTTCCACGTGAGCATCTCCACGGGCGCGGGGGCCTTCATCTGCGGCGAGTCGAGCGCGCTCATGTCCTCGCTGGAGGGCAAGGTCGGCCGGCCGCGGGCGAAGTACATCCGCTCCACCGAGCGCGGCTTCCGGGACAGCCCGTCCAACCTGAACAACGTCGAGACCTACGCCAACGTCCCCGACATCATCCTGCACGGCGGCGAGTGGTACGCCTCGCACGGCACCGAGCGCTCGGCCGGGACCAAGGTCTTCGCGCTCACCGGCAACGTGCACAACGTCGGGCTGGTCGAGGTGCCGATGGGCATCTCCCTGCGCGAGATCGTTTACGGGATCGGCGGCGGCATCCCCAACAAGAAGGAGCTCAAGGCCGTGCAGACCGGCGGCCCGTCCGGCGGGTGCATCCCCATTCCCAAGAAGTTCATCGACATCAAGGTAGGCTTCGGGACGCTGGCCGAGGTCGGCTCGATGATGGGCTCCGGCGGCATGATCGTGATGGACGAGGACACCTGCATGGTGGAGGTGGCGCGCTACTTCATCCACTTCCTGGTCGAGGAGTCCTGCGGCCAGTGCTCACCCTGCCGCGAAGGCCTCATCCGCATGCTCGAAATCCTCACCCGCATCACCCAGGGCGAGGGCCGCGACTCCGACCTGCAGGACCTGGATGAGATCGGCACGTTCACCAACAACTTCTCGCTCTGCGGCCTCGGCACCTCCGCCGCCAACCCGGTCATGAGCACGATCCGCTACTTCCGCGAGGAGTACGAGGCGCACATCCGGGACAAGAAGTGCCCGGCCGGAATCTGCAGGTCCCTGTTCCACTACGAGATCGACCCCGAGACCTGCACCGGCTGCGGGCTCTGCCTGAAGCGCTGCCCGGCCGGGGCGATCACCGGGGAGAAGAAAATGGCCCACCTGATCCACCAGGAGGCCTGCATCAAGTGCATGGAGTGCTACAAGAACTGCAAGTTCAAGAGCATCCGGATTCTGTAGCCGCGAGGAAGCGACGCGCATGAAAATCCTGATCAACGGCAAGGAAGTGACGGCGGAGCCGGAACAGACCATCGTGGAGGTCGCCCGCCGGAACGACGTCTTCATCCCGACCCTCTGCCACGTGCCGGCCCTCGAACCGGCGGCCATGTGCCGCGTGTGCACGGTGGAGATCACCGAACGCGGCCGCACCCGCCTCGTGACCGCCTGCAACTACCCGCTGCGCGGGGACGCCGAGATCCAGACCGAGTCGGAGCTCGTGCGCCAGGGCCGCAAGCTGATCATCGAGCTGCTCTACGCCCGCTGCCCCGACAGCTCGGCGCTGCGCGCGCTCGCGGAGCGTTACGGGGCCCGGCTCGACCGCTTCGCGCCCGAGACCAAGGAGTGCATCATGTGCGGCCTCTGCGCGCGGGTCTGCGAGCAGGTGGGCGGCAACGTGCTCGCCCTCTGCGGCCGCGGGGTCGAAATCCAGGTCGACACCTCCTTCGGGCGCCCGGCGGACACCTGCATCGGCTGCGGCGCCTGCGCCCAGATCTGTCCGGTCGAGAAGATCAAGATCGAAGACGTCGACGGCGAGCGGCGGGTGATCGTGCGCGGCAAGGAAGCCGCGCGCGTGCCGCTGCGCCGCTGCAGCGCCTGCGGCGCCCGTTTCGGCCCGGTGATCGATCTGAAGAAGGTCCTGGAGCGCGCCGGCGAGAGCGGCGTGCCCGACTTCAACCGCAACGTCTGCCCGGTTTGCTCGCGCCGCAGCCTGGCGCACCGGCTGGGGGAGAGGTACTTCGAGCAATACGAGTTGGAGCCGCCCGACCCGGGGGAGGAAAGCTGAGCGCATGGCCCAGGATCCCGGCAACCTCCGCCTGACGGGGGACTACTACACCCGGCACTTCATCCGCGAAGGCGGTGAGAACGGGGACACGCTCGTCCTCAACGTGGGGCCGCAGCACCCCGCGACACACGGCGTCCTGCGGATCGTGGTGGAGCTGGACGGGGAGTACATCCGCAAGGCCGAACCGGTTCTGGGCTACATCCACCGCATGCACGAAAAGATGGGCGAGGTGCGGACCTACGTGCAGTACCTGCCCAACATGGGGCGCGTCGACTACCTGCACGCGCTCGCCTGGAACTGGGGCTACGTGGGCGCGGTGGAAAAGCTCATGGGCATCCGGGTGCCGGAACGGGCCGAGGTCATTCGGGTGGTCACCTGCGAGCTGAACCGCATCTCCTCCCACCTGCTGTGGTGGGGGGCGTACCTGCTCGACCTGGGCGCCTTCACCCCGATCGTCTACGCCTTCGCCGACCGCGAACGCATCATGGACCTGCTGCAGACGGTGACCGGGTCGCGGCTGACCTACTGTTACTTTCGCTTCGGTGGGGTTGCGCGCGACGTCGACGAGCGTTTCGTCACGGACACCCGCCGCTTCGTCGCGGACTTCCGCAAGCGCCTGCCCATGTACCGCGATCTCGTGACCGACAACGTCATCCTGCGCGGCCGTTGCGAGGACATCGGAGCCCTTACGCCCGAGACCGCGCGGGGCTACGGCGCCACCGGCCCGGTCCTGCGCGGGTCCGGGGTCGCTTACGACGTCCGCCGCGCTGAGCCCTACTCGGTCTATGACCGATTCGAGTTCGACATCCCGGTCGGCCGGAACGGGGACGCGATGGATCGCTACGAGGTGCGCATGGAGGAGATGGCCCAGTCGCTGCGCATCATCGAGCAGGCGCTCGACCAGCTGCCCGCGGGCGGGCACGTCGCACCCGACCTGCCCGAGCGCATCCTGCCGCCGCGCGGCGAGGTCTACCACGCGGTCGAGGGCGCGCGCGGCAAAATCGGCATCTACCTCGTGAGCGACGGCGGGCCGAAACCCTACCGGGTCAAGCTGCGCTCGCCCGGGTTCTCCAACCTGAGCGTCTTTGCCGAGTTGGCCCGGGGGACGCTCCTGGCCGACGCCGTGTCCATCCTGGGCAGCCTCGACCTCGTCATACCGGAGATCGACCGATGACGGCCGTGTTGACGGAAGTGCTGGCCCACCCGCTCGGCCAGATGGTCCTCGCACTCGCGGCCATCATGGCCTTCCTGGGCGTGAACGGCCTCGTGCTCCTCTACGCCGAGCGGAAGGTGGCCGGGTTCATCCAGCGGCGGCCCGGGCCCTACGAGGTCGGCCCGCACGGCCTGCTGCAGCCCTTCGCCGATGCGGGCAAGCTGATCAGCAAGCAGTTGGTCTGCCCGCGGGGGGCGGACCGGGTGATGTTCTGGCTGGCGCCGCTGGTCGCGCTCGCGCCGGTGGTCGTCTGCTTTCTGCCGATCCCGTTCAGCCCCCTGCTCACGGGCATGGACGTGAACCTGGGCCTCCTGCTCGTCCTGGCCTTCTCGGGGCTGAACACGCTCGCCCTCTGCCTGGCCGGCTGGGGATCGAACAACAAGTACAGCCTGATCGGCGCCGCGCGCGCGGTCGCGCAGTCGGTCGCCTACGAGATCCCGCTGCTGCTCGCGGTCTTGTCGATTGCGCTGCAGACCGGCTCGCTCAACCTCTCGGCCATCGCCGCCCCGCAGACCCGGGGGCTGCTCTCGTGGAACGTCTGGGTGCAGCCGCTCGCATTCCTGATCTTCTTCATCGCGGCCGTGGCCGAAACCAACCGCGCGCCCTTCGACCTCCCTGAGGCCGAGAGCGAACTGACCGCCGGGTTCCACACCGAGTACTCCGGCATGGGCTTCGGCATCTTCTTCCTGGCCGAGTACTCGTACATGGTGGTGGTCTGTGCCGTCGCGACCGCGCTCTTTCTGGGCGGCTGGGACGGGCCCCTCTTCCCGGGGCCGTGGTGGTTCCTGGGCAAGGTGTTCGCGCTCGTCTTCGCGCTGATGTGGTTCCGCTGGACGTTCCCGCGCGTGCGCTTCGACCAGCTGCTGAACATCTGCTGGAAGTGGCTGATCCCGCTCGGGCTCGCCAACCTGGCCGCGACCGCCCTGATCGTCAAACTGGTGCACTGACCCATATGAAACGTCTGTTCAAAACACTCAAAAGCCTGTGGAGCCTGGTCGTCGGCCTCAAGATCACCGGGGTCGAGCTGTGGAAGCCCTGGCTGACGGTTCACTACCCGCGCCAGGAGGTCGACAACGTCGCGAGCTTCCGCGGCCACATCGAGCTCGTGCCGTCCGACGCCGACCCGCAGTCCCCGCGCTGCATCATGTGCTGGAAATGCGTCGAGGTCTGCCCGTCGCGCTGTATCAGCCTGCGGATGCACGCCAGGGGGGAGGAGCCCGACCGCCGGCCGACCGAGGCGGGCCTGCTGCTCGGCCCGGACGTGGTGTCGCCGTTCTCGACGCACCAGGTCCCTCCACCGGCCAACATCGAACGCGTGCTGGATGCCTACCGGGTGAGTTACAGCCTGTGCAGCCTTTGCGGGCTGTGCGTCCAGAGCTGCCCGGTGGACGCCATCCGCTTTTCCAGAAACATCTACCTGGTCGGCACCACGCGGGACACGTTTGACATCGACCTGCTCGCGCGGCTGCGCACCCGCTCGGCCGAAAAATCGGTCGCGGCCTGAAAGGAGGGGAACCGCAATGCTGGATGCACTGGCGCTCACCGCGTACGGCCTCTACCTCGCGCTGATCCTCGTGGGCGGCGTCCTGGCCGTGCGCTGCCGCAACCTGGTGCGCGCGCTGCTCGGGCTCATTCTGACGCTCTTCGGAGTGGCCGGCATGTACTTTCTCATGGCGGCCCCGTTCATGGCGCTGATGCAGATCCTGATCTACGTCGGGGCGGTGACGGTCCTGATCTTCTTCGCGATCATGCTCACCCGCGACCCGCAGGGCGAGGCCGGCGAGGAGGACGCGAGCCCGCGGACGGCCGCGCGCACCGGATGCACGCTGCTCGCCGGGCTGCTGCCGGCGGGGATCCTCGGGGTGACCGTGGCGCTCAAGTCGCCGCAGGCGCTGCCCTTGAAGCCGGAGCTGCCGCTCGAGCGGCTGGGGCAGTTCCTCACCGGGCCGTACGTGCTCGGGTTCGAGCTGATCTCGGTGGTGCTGCTGGCCGCCATGGCCGGGGCGGTGGTCCTCGGCTTCGAGCGGAGGAAAGCCGCATGAGCCCGCTGGTGCTGTTCCATCTGGCCGCCCTCCTGCTGCTGGCCTTCGGCCTGTACGGGCTGACGAGCCGCCGCACGCTGGTCGGGATGCTCATCTCGGTCGAGCTCATGCTCAACGGCGCGGGTCTCGCGCTGGTGGCGAGCGCCCGCCTGACTCCGGCCTCGGACGAGCTGGGGCAGCTCGGTACGCTGCTCGTGATGGGCCTGGCCGCAGCCGAGGCAACGCTGGTGCTCGCCATGGTGCTGGTGGCGGTCAAGCGCTCCGGCACCTCTGACAGCGACCGGCTGGTGCAACTGAAGGGATGAAAGAAGGGAGCAGGGTTCAGAGTTCAGGGTTCAGGAACGGATGGCTGCCCTTCCCTGACCCCTGAACCCTGGCTCCGGGCTGCTGAAGGAACCGAATCGGTCCGTACCGCGCAGAAAGAACATACATGGTTCTCGAACACCCCACGCTCATCTTGCCGATCCTCTTCACGGGGCTGGCGCCGCTCGCGATCTGGCTGCTGCGCGCGAACGTCAACGCGCGCGAAGCGGTGTCCTTCGTCGCGGGGGCCCTCACCTTCGGAACCGTGCTGACCTTCGTGCCGCCGGTGCTGCACGGGAAGGTCCTGGTGCTGCCGCTCTTCGTGATCCTGCCGGGGATCGAGGTCAAGTTCGGGGCGGACGGACTCGGCCTGATTTTCGCCCTGGTGGCGTCGTTCCTGTGGATCCTCGCGACCGCCTACAACGTCGGCTACATGCGCGCGCTCAAGGAGCACGCCCAGACGCGCTACTACTTCTGCTTCGCGGTGGCGATCTTCGGGGCCGTGGGAGTCGCGCTCGCGGCCAACGTCTTCACGCTCTACCTGTTCTACGAGGTCATCACCGTCTTCACGTACCCGCTGGTGGCGCACCACCAGGACGAGGAGGCCTACCACGGGGCGCGCAAGTACCTGGTCTACCTCATGGGCACCTCCAAGCTATTCCTGCTGCCGGCCATGATCCTGACCTACGTGCTCTGCGGGACGCTCGACTTCCGCCTGGGGGACATCGCCGGCGGGATCTTCCCGCCGGACGCGAACCCCACGCTGGTGACGATCACGTACGTCCTCTATGTGGCCGGGCTTGCCAAGGCGGCCATCATGCCGCTGCACAACTGGCTGCCCTCGGCCATGGTGGCGCCCACCCCGGTCTCGGCCCTGCTGCACGCGGTGGCGGTGGTGAAGGCGGGCGTCTTCTCGATCTGCCGGGTCCTGCTGTCCGCCTTCGGGGTCAACCTCATGGACCACCTCGGGCTGGGGGAGATCACGGCCGTGTTCGCCGCCTTCACCATCGTGCTCGCCTCGGCCATCGCCCTGACCAAGGACGACCTCAAGGCGCGGCTGGCCTACTCCACCGTGAGCCAGCTTTCCTATGTCGTGCTGGGGGTCTCGATGCTGACCCCGCTCGCCGTGACCGGCGGGGTCGCGCACATCGCCCACCACGCCTTCAGCAAGATCACGCTCTTTTTCACGGCCGGGGCGATCTACGTCGCCACCCACCAGAAGAAGATCAGCATGATGTCCGGGATGGGCCGACGCATGCCCTGGACGTTCGGGGCCTTTGCGATCGCTTCGCTCTCGATGATCGGCGTCCCCCCGGTCTGCGGATTTGTCAGCAAGTGGTACATGGTGAACGGGGCGGTCAGCACGGGGCACTACGCGCTGCTGGCCGCACTGCTGGCGAGCACGATCTTGAACGCGGCCTATTTTACCCCCGTGGTCTACAAGGCGTTTTTCGAGGCCCCCGCCCCCGGGATCGACCTCGACCACTACACCGAGGCGCCGCTCACGATGGTGGTGCCGCTGTGCTTCACGGCCGCCGTGAGCGTCTTCCTCGGGCTCTACCCCGAGACCTTCGTCCAGTTCATCCAGGCCTTGAAAGGGTTTTGAGCGACCATGGATCCGCACGCCGACATCCCCTCCGCGCCGCTGTCGCCGCTCGCCAAGCGCCTGCGCAACGGCATGTTCGCGGCCCTGGCGCTGCTGGTGGGCCTGAACCTCTTCATCCACCCGCACGAGCCGCATTTCGGCCTGGATGCCTACCCCGGGTTCTGGGCGATGTTCGGGCTGGTGGGTGCCGTGGTGCTGGGGCGGCTGGCCAAGGGCCTGGCGCACACGGTGCTGGGGAGGACGGAAGATTACTACGAGAAAAGGGATCTGGGGTCAGGGGTCGGGGTTCAGGAACAGAAGGAAACAGAATTTCCCCCGAGCGGAGGCCATTGATCCGAATTCAGCAGTGCCACGCATGGAAAATGTGGACCCGGTGTTGTCCCTAAAACTGAACCCTGAACGCTGAACCCTGATTCCTGAAGTTATGAACCCCGAACCCTGAACCCTGGTTCCTGAGGTTTCAACCGTGGACCGTTCGTTCATCCATCGATCTTCTTCGTCGCCTGCGCCGCGATCGTGTGGCTGCTGCCCGGCCGCATCGCGCGCTGGCTGCCGCCGGTCGCCGCCGCGCTGGCGATTGCGGTCGTGCTCGGCATGCACCACGGGGTCCTACATCCGCTCCACTATCTGGGGTCTGACTCTCGAGATGGGGCGGGTGGATGCGCTCTCGACGGTCTTCGCCCACGTGTTCGCCATCCAGGCGCTGATCGGCTTCATCTACGCGCTGCACGTCGAGGACCGCTGGCAGCACGTGGCGGCCTGCATGTACATCGCCGGCGCGTTCGGCTGCACCTTCGCCGGCGGACTACGTCACCCTCTTCATCTTCTGGGAGCTGATGAGCGTCGCCTCCACCTTCCTGGTCTGGCTGCGGCGCGCGCCGGCCTCCACCCGCGCCGGCATCCGCTATTTCCTCTTCCACATCCTGGGCGGGCTGCTCCTGCTCGGCGGGCTGCTGCTGCGCTACCAGGCGACCGGCACCTTCGCCTTCGACGCCGTCGACCCGGCTGCGGCCCGGCCCTAGGACATCGCTCATCATGCTCGGCTTCTGCGTCAACGCGGCCGTGCCCCCCCTGCACGCCTGGCTGCCGGACGCCTACGCCGAGGCCACCGTCACCGGCTCGGTCTTCATGTGCGCCTTCACGACCAAGACCGCGGTCTACGCGCTCTGCCGCGGGTTTGCCGGGCTTGAGATCCTGGTGCCGTCTGGGCGTCATCATGGCCCTCTACGGCGTCGTCTACGCCATGCTCGAGAACGACGCCGGCGCCTGCTGGCCTACCACATCATCTGCCAGGTCGGCTACATGGTGGCGGGCGTCGGGTTGGGCACCGCCATGGCCATCAACGGCGCCTGCGCCCACGCCTTTGCCCACATCCTTTACAAGGGCCTGCTGTTCATGGGCGCGGGCGCGGTGCTGCACATGACCGGCAAGGCCAAGCTCACGCGAGCTGGGCGGGCTGTGCAAGCAGATGCCCTGGACGTTCGTCTTTACGCTGATCGGCGGCTTGTCGCATCTCCGCCTTCCCGCTCTTCTCGGGTTCGTCAGCAAGTCCATGATCGTCACCGGCGCGGCCGAGGCCCACCACACCTGGCTCGCGCCTCCGGCTGGAGCTCGCCGCGGTCGGCACGTTCCTGCTCGGTCGGCATCAAGCTGCCCTACTTCATCTGGTTCGGCAAGAGCCCGACCCGGGGATCGGCGCTGCAAGCCGATCCCGCGCGAACATGTACGCGCCATGGCCATCGCCGGCGTTCCTCTGCTTCTTCATCGGCGTGCTAGCACGACTTCCTCTACCACATGCTGCCCTATCCCGGTCGACTACGTCCCGTACACCGCCTAGCACGTGCTGCAGTCGCTGCTGCTGCTCGGGTTCACCGGGCTGGGCTTCTACCTGCTGCGGCAGAAGCTCGGCGCCCGAGGCCAGGATCAACCTCGACTTCGACTGGTTCTACCGGATGGTCGGCCGGGCGGTCCTGCGCGCTGGCGCGACGGCCCGTCGAGCAGGTCGACAAGCTGGTGGACCGAGGTCTACCGCCGGGCCGGGCTGCGCGGCCTGATGGCGCATCGCCGGCGGCAGCGCCTGGTTCGACCGCAGCGCGCATCGACGGCGTGGTGGACGGCACGGCGCGACGGCGTGCGCCGGCATCGGGCGCACGGCGACCGGCGCGCAGACCGGGCAGCTGCAGGACTACCTCGCGGCGGCCGTCGTGCTCGGGCTGGTCGTTCTTCGCGCGTGATCTGGTTACTGCCGGATCGGGCGTGACGCTGATGGGTGCTATCGGAGTCTATCTGATCCATGAGTCATCTGGCCCACATTGACGGTGCTGGTCTTCTTCCCGCTGGCGGCCTGCCTGGTCCTGCCCGCTCATCGCGGCGACCGGACCGTGCGGGTGTTCGCCCTCGCGGTGGGGCTGGCGGAGCTGGTCCTGTGCGCTCTGCCGCTGCTCTGCTTTCGACCTGTCCAGTCGCCGGCTACCAGTTCGCAGGAGCACGCCGCCTGGGTTCCGCAGTGGGGCCTGAACTACCACCTGGGCATGGACGGCATCAGCCTGCTGATGGTGCTGCTGACCGTCCTGCTGCTGCCGCTGTGCGTGCTGTGCTCCTGGCGCTACATCAGCCGGCGCGTCAAGGAGTTCCACGTCTGCCTGATGCTCATGACCTCGGCCTGCATCGGCGTGTTCGTGGCGCTCGACTTCGTCCTGTTCTACATCTTCTGGGAAGCCATGCTGATCCCCATGTTCCTGCTGATCGGCGTCTGGGGCGGGCCGGACGCCGCTACGCCTCGCTCAAGTTCTTCCTCTACACCCTGGCCGGCAGCACGCTGCTGCTGGTCGCCATGATCGCGCTCTACCTCGCGGGCGGCACCTTCTCGATCCCCGAGCTGATGGGCCAAGAGCTATCCCTACGGCTTCCAGTGCTGGATCTTCCTGGCCATGGCCTTCGCCTTTGCCATCAAGGTGCCCGATGTTCCCGTTCCACACCTGGCTGCCGGCCGCGCACGTGGAGGCGCCCACGGCCGGCAGCGTCCTGCTGGCCTGCGTCCTGCTCAAGATGGGGGCCTACGGCTTCCTGCGCTTCTGCCTGCCGCTGACCCCCGAGGCGAGCGTCTCTTCGCGCCCATGATGATCGCCATCTCGGTCGCCTCCATCCTCTACGGCGGGTTCGTGGCCCTCGGCCAGCGCGACCTGAAGAAGCTGATCGCCTACTCGTCGGTCGCGCACATGGGCTTCGTGACGCTGGGCATCTTCCTCTTCAGCCTGCGCGGCCTGCAGGGCGCGCTCATGGTGATGCTCAACCACGGCATCACCACCGGCGCGCTGTTCATGCTGGTCGGCTGCATCTACGAGCGCAGCCACAGCCGCGACATCGGCGAGAACCTGGGGCTGGGCAAGTACCTGCCGGCCTACATGGGCTTCTTCGGCCTGTTCGCGCTGTCCTCGCTCGGGTTTCCCGGGACGAACAGCTTCGTGGGCGAGGCGCTGGTGCTGATCGGCGCCTTCGCCGCAAACCCCTGGGTCGGAGCGGCCATCATTCCCGGGGTCATGCTGGGCGCCGCCTACATGCTGCGCCTGGGACAGAAGCTCGCCTGGGGCGCGCCCACCGAGGCCGCGGCGCTGGAAGCGACCTGAACGTCGCGGGAGTGGCTCTACTTCGCCCCCCTGGCGGTGCTGGTGGTCTACATCGGGCTCGCGCCGGGCCTGACCCTGCGGGCCATGGATCCGACGCTCGGCGCGGGTCCTGGGCGAGTTCCGACGCGCCGGGCGGCGGTCGCCGCCATGACCGAGCCGATGCCGCCGCTCCGACCGCAGACGATCGCGGCACGGCGGCCGCTGATGCCGACGCCGGCCGCGCGCTGAGCCGCCGAAGGAGAATGGTTGTGGAATCGACATGACCCTCTTGCTGCCGGAGACTCGTCCAGACTGCGATCATCCTGGCGCCCTGTTCCTGCAGAGCCTCGAATCCGGCCGGCGACTGCGGTGCCGCCGCCTGCCCGCACGGCCTGGCTGCCCGCCGCGGCCTGCGGTCGGTGTCTGCGCCGCGGCCGCCTTCAGCCTGGGCGCCCAGGGCCTGCTCTTCGGCGAGGCCTACCAGATGGACGGGCTGTCCCAGTTCTTCAAGTTCGCCGTGGCGCTGGGGTTCGCGATCGCCGTCCTGAACGGCTCCGCCCAGCCCACGCTCGAGCCGGACAAGCGCGCCGACTACTTCATGCTGCTCGCCCTGAGCGCGCTCGGGCTCATGCTCCTGTCGAGCGCGGTCGAGCTGATCACCATCTACCTCGCGCTCGAGCTCTCCTCCTACAGCCTCTACGCCCTGATCCCGATGCGCGGCAAGCGACCCGCGCGCGGCCGAGGCGGGCATCAAGTACATCCTGTTCGGGGCCGCGGCCACGGCCCTCGTCGCTCTTCGGCCTGGCCTACATCCTGGCCGACCAGCACTCGAGCTACGTGGCCGTGCTGGCCGCCCGGTCCTGGAGCCTGGGCCGGCTCACCGCTCGGGGTCGTCGGGCTCACGCTCTTCATGGCGGGGTTCTTCTACAAGCTCGCCCTCTTCCCGTTCCACTTCTGGGCGCCGGACGTCTACGACGGCGCGAGCAACGAGACCGCCGCGTACGCCGCGACCCTGCCCAAGCTGGGCGCGGTCGTGATCCTGATCCGGCTGGCGGCCATGCTGAAACCCGGGCTTGCAGGTCACGACCGTCCTGGCGGTCCTGGGCGCGGCCTCCATGACCTTCGGCAACCTCGCCGCGCTGACCCAGCAGGACATCAAGCGCATGCTGGGCTACTCCAGCGTCGCCCACGCGGGCTACGTCATGGTGGGGCTGGTGGCGGTCTCGGCCAGCGGGCTGGCGGCCGCCGGGTTCTACAGCCTGGTCTACGTCCTCATGAATCTGACCTGCTTCTGGGTGATCTGCCGGCTGTCCGCGACGGCCGCAACCTCAAGCTGAACGATCTGGACGGCCTTTACCGGCCGCGCGCCCTGTCCTGGCCTTCGTGCTGGCCGTGGCCGCCCTCGCCCTGGTGGGGCTGCCGCCCACCGCCGGGTTCATGGGCAAGCTCTTCCTGCTGAGCGCGGCCTGGGACCGGGGCTACGACTGGCTGGTGGTCGTCGCCGCCGCTGAACACCGCCATCTCCATCTACTATTACCTGAACCTCATCCGCCATGCCTACACGGTCGAGCCCGACGGGCGAGTCCCTGGCGGTCGCGGCGCCGGCGGGCGCCTGTGGGGCGGGGTGCTGGCCGCGCTGCTGCTCATCCTGGGCGCCGTGCCGGCGCCGGTGTTCAGCTGGGCTGAGGCGGCCGGCAACAGCTGATGGCGCACTAAGCCGTTTGCCTGTTGGCCCGTGGACCCGCGCACCCTTAGTACGGGAAAGTGGGGAATCGGACCCGGGACCCCGGCGCACGCGCGGGTCCCGATTGGAGGAGGAGATGTCAGTTCGAACCGTCTACAGCGTCTGCGGCATGTGCGCGGTGCGCTGCCCGATTGAAGCCGAGGTCGAAGACGGCCGGTGCCGGTTCATCCAGGGTAACCGTCAGAGCCGTCGATCCGCGGCGCGCTGTGCACGCGCGGCGCGGCCGGGATCGCCTGCTGCAGGACGACGAACGGCCGCAGTTCCCCATGCTGCGGCAAGGGCGGCCGCGGCGAGGGCCGACTGGCAGCGCATCTCCTGGGACGAGGCGCTCTGCGACGCCGCCGAGCAGATCGCGGCCGTGCGCTGCGGCGCATGGCGGCCGCAGCATCCTCTGGTCCGACGCGGGCGGCCCCTTCAGCGATCTCCGGCAGGCCTTCGTGCGGGCCTGGGCTCCCCCAACTATTTCGACCCCGCGACTCCATTCCACGCGGCTCACACCGGCAGCACGCGGCGCTCTCGCTCTTCGGGTTGACCGGACGACGCTTGGTGCCCGACTTCAGGAACGCCCGCGAGGTGGTCCTCCAGGGCCGGAACCTGTTCGAATCCGTCGACGTCCACAGGCCAACGACCTGCTGGACGGGCTGGAGAACGGCGGCAGGCTCACGGTCATCGACATCCGGGCCACGGTCACGGCCGCCAAGGCCGACCGGTTTTTCCTGATCCGGCCGGGGACCGACTACGCCCTGAACCTGGCTGTGATCCACACGCTGCTCAGCGGAAGCTCTACGATGCGGCCTATCGCCGGGAAGTGGATCCAGGATCTGGACGAGCTGCGACCACTGGTCGAGCCGCCTTCACGCCGGAGTTCGCCGAGGCGCGAGACCGGCATGCGGCCGCCGACATCGTGGCCCTCGCCGAGGCCTCGCCAAGGCCGCGCCGAAGGTCTATCTGGTATCCGGGCTGGATGACCTCCCGCTACACGGACTCGCTTCTTCGTCTGCCGGACGGCCTACATCATCAACGCCCTGCTCGGGTCGATCGGCGCCAAGGGGGGCTGCTCCTCGCCGCGCCGGCCGGAGGACGTCGGGAAGGCGGGACTGCAGCGCTGGCGGACCTCTTCCCGCCGGTCGACGAGAAGCGGGCGGACGGGGCAGGATCGAAGTACCCGTCTTCGAGGGCGGGCCCGGGCTGCTGCATGCGGCCCTTCCGCCATCGAGAGCGGGGAGCCCTATCCGGTCAAGGCCTCGTCGCCTATCAGCAGGACCCGCTTGACGGATCTGCCCGACCCGGAAAGGCGTCAAGGACGCTCTTCGCCGGCCTGGATTTCCTGTCGCATTACCTCGGCCTGGTCCGAGACCGCCTGGCAGGCCGACCTGGTCCTGCCGCTCACCCCCTATCTCGAACGGGAGTGCATCGTCGGTGCAGCTGGACGGGATGAAGCCGGCTTTCCTGCTGCGCCGGCGCTGCGCACGAGCCCCGCTTCGACACGCGGGCGGACTGGGAGATCGTCTCCGGCCTGGCGGCGCGTCTGGAGCTGCCGCAGCTCGCCTTCACGCGCGCCGAGGATATCTGGCGCTTTCCAGCTGACGAGGAGCACGGGGTGCGCCCCGGGACTTCGAGCGCAGCGGCATCGCCGCGCTGACCGGCCAGCCCCGCTACGATCTCATGCGGGAGGGCGTCACCTTCCCGACCGACTCCGGCAAGATCGAGCTCGTCAATTCGCGCTGGCGCCGCCAGGGGCTGCCCAGCCTCGCGCCCTATGCGCGCAAGGCCGCGCCGCCGGTGGGCGCCTTCCGCCTGACCATCGGCGGGTGCGGGATGCACGCGGCGGCCGGACCGTGAACAACCCGCTTGCTTCACAGGCACATGCCCGAAAACGTTCTCTGGATGAACGCCACCGCGGCGGCCGGTCTGGGGATCGCGGCCGGGGAGACCGTCACCGTTCAGGCGCGGGGACCGGTCGGGACGCATCCGGGTGAAACTGACCGAGCACATTCACCCGGAAGCCGTTTTCATGGTCGAAGGTTCGGCCGCACGCTGCCGGTCGATTCCCGGGCCTGCGGCCGGGGGCCTGTCCCCGACGCCCTCATCCCCGTCGGACTGGGCGAGTGGGACCGCTCCGGCGGGGGGCAGGTGCAGCCGGACGAACCCGTCCGGGTGACCAGGGACTGAACCCGCATCGCAACCCTCAACCGCCGTTCGGCCGCGACCGTCCGGCACCGAGATCGATAGGTATGGGCCGTTACATGATCAAGCTCGACCCGCTGCGCTGCATCGGCTGCGGGGCCTGCGAAGTGCAGTGCCAGGTGAAAACCCGGACCCCGCCGGCCGTGCGCCCCGCGCTGGTGTTGACCGCCTCGCTGCCGGCTGAGGCCGCGGCCCCGCGCATGACGGCCGCGTTCCGGCCTTGCTTCCACTGCGAGACCCCCTGGTGCGTGGCGGTGTGCCCGACCGGGGCCATGGTCAAACGCCCGGAGGACGGCCTGGTGCACGTGGTCCGCTCGCTCTGCGTGGGCTGCCGTGCGTGCGTCGGGGCCTGCCCCTGGAAGGTCCCCCAGTGGGACGAGTCCACGCGGGAAGGTCGTCAAGTGCGACGGCTGCTTCGAGCGCGTGACGCGGGGGCTCGCGCCCGCCTGCGTGGCGGGCTGCACCACCCGCGCCCTGTCACACTGCCGCCCGAACGAGAACGTACGACATGTCCGGTTGATGTACGCCAAGTCCCTGCTGACGGAACCGGATGCCGACCCGGGATAGCCGGTCCGGCCGCCGCCTGCGACGCCGCCTTTCCTCCTGCTGAACACGGGGCTTGGTTTAAGCCCCTGCGCCTTGAGATTTAGAACCGAAGCCTGGAAGGAGACTGCCATGCCGACACCCGATTTCTTCCACCGGTACCATTATGCCCTGTCCGAGGTCCACGGGTCGTTCGACCTCGCGACGACCGAGGAGGCCGTAGTCCGGAATGCGGCGCTGCTCTTCCGGGCCAAGGGGGCCGGGTTGATCCTGTTCACCCCGGACGAGGACACGCTGGTCGTCTCCGCGGCCTTCGGGCTGAGCGAGGGCTACCGGTCCAAGGGTGCGCTCAGCCCGTCGCGCAGCCTGGGGGAGACGGCCGGGCGCACGCCGGTGGTGGTGCGGGACGTGGCGACCGATCCGCGGGTCCAGTACCCGGAGGAGGCCCTCCGGGAGGGGGTTCGCAGCATCGTGGGGCTGCCCCTGTCGGGCGGGAGCCTGCTGCTCGGGGCGCTGCGCCTCTACTTCGCCGCACCCCCGGATTTCACGCCCGAGGAGATGGCGACCCTCGAGGCCTTCGGCGTCCAGGCCGGGTTGGCGCTGAAAAAAGCCTTCTACTTCGCCTCCATGAAGGCGGCCGCGGCCGAGATCCAGGCCATGCCGTCGATGGATTACAAGTCCGCGCTCGAGTCTCTGCTGCGGACCGTCGCGGGCTATGCACGGGCGCGGGGCAGCGCGCTGCTGCTGTTCGACCCCAAAACCAAGACCCTCGGCAGCGTGGTCCGAATCGGGTTGAGCGAATCGTACCGCTCCAAGGGCCCGATGTTCGCGGGCGTCAGTCTGGGCGAGGTCGAGGAGGGACGCCCGGTGATCGTGTCCGACGCGGCGAGCGACCCCCGCGTCCAGTACAAGGAGGCGGCAGCGGCCGAGGGCGTCAAGGCCATCCTCGGGCTGCCGGTGCGCATCGGCGGCGACGTGGCCGGCGCCCTGCGGTTTTACTACCCCTTCGAGTTTCAGCCGGATGCCGACTACATCGTGTGGATGGAACACCTCGCGCACCAGGCCGGCACGGCGCTGGAGAAGGCGCGGATGCTGATCAAGCTCAAGGAGAAGAGCGACTGGTACGAGGAGATGCTGCGGCACTTCGAGAGGTAAGAGAAGGGGACTGCAGAGGTCGGGGTTCAGGGTTCAGGAAAAAAGATGAGGGGTCCGGTCTGGGCGTAATGCCCGACCGGTGCCCCTTTATCTTTGAATCGAACCCCGGCGTCGTGAAGCCCCACCATCCCGAGCTTCGAAACGGCTGTGGCTGGACATTACCCGCTCAAAATGCCGGGCCGAGTATTCTTACTGAACCCTGAACCCCGAACCCTGTTGACCCGTTGGAACACCAGCCCACCTTATGGCGAGGCTATCCCTCCAGATGAGACTGTAGATACTCGTAGTCCGGCGTCAGCTCCCCCTGGTGCACGATCACCGCGCGCTTCAGCGCCGGCGGCAGCGCCAGTTCCGCGAACGTCCGCCCGAGGTCGGCCCGGCTCAGATCCGCGAGCAGGGGGTTCAGCACCCGGCTGAAATCGACCGACGATTCCCGCGGGATCTCGGAGGGCAGGATGTCGACCGCCATGACGACCGGCCCATCCCCCTCGAAGCCATCCCGGGCCGTGCCGGTGGCTGGCTCGTAGACATAGACGGGGTTTCCGGGGTCGGTCGCCTTCACGGTGCACTCAATCGAGCCGTTCACATCGCAGCTGATGTCCCCCACCACGACCAGGCGCGGGGACCGGCCGCAGGACCACATGCGCCGGCAGTCCTCCAGGGTCAGGATCCGCGGGTAGCGCTCGTCCCAGTAAATGCAGTTCACGAGCAGGGACAGGTGGTCGGCATAGCGGCCGAACACGCTGCGGTAACCGCTCTTGCCGGAGCGGTAGTAGTCGGTGAGGTCGAAGGGCCGTCCGGCCTCCAGGGGCTCGACCAGGTCGCTCTCGCGCAGCACCACCTTGTAAACCACGTTCGACGACACCGTCCGGTCGCCTGCAATCGCGGCCACCTCCGTCGGCGCGATCGATCGCGTCGGCAGGATGTCCAGGATCTCCTGCGCGCCGCCGGACACGTTCCCGTACCCCGTGAACCCGACCACGAGCGGGTGGATCTCCGCCGGGACGCCTTCCTCCGCGATGCGTGCCGCGACCCGCTGCAGGTCTTCCTGCGCCCCGGAGAGTTCGGCATAGCTCAAGGCCTGCTTCACCCGCGCGAAGGGCGAGGAGATGCCCCTGCTCTCGAGCCGTTTGCCGAGCGCCCAGAGCGTGTTGATCATGCCGGCCAGGCCGGCATGGCGGCCGAAAAAGATCAGGCGCCGGTTGTGCTCGTCCACGATGCGCTCGTAGTCGATCAGCGTGGCCTTCAGCTCCATCAGCCGCTTGAGCATGGGCATGTTGGCGGGCTGTCCCTTGATGACATGCGGGAAGAAGAGATAGGTTTTCCCGACCGAAAGCCGGGCGGCCGGGATCTCCTTGATGCCCACGACGACATCGCAGTCTTCCACGTCTTCCTGGACCGGGACCCCGGCCGCCCGGAACTCCTCTTCCGTGAACGCGCGCCGCGCGCTCTGCTGCACGACGACATCGACGCCGGCCAGCCGCAGGGCCGCGGCATCCTGTGGAACGAGCGGCACGCGCCGCTCCCACTGACTCTTGTCCTCGCTGCGGACTCCGAATTTCATGGGACTCCTTGATAATTGGGTGTTTGGTGTTTGGTGTTTGGTGTTTGGTGTTTGGTGTTCCCGTTGGCCCGTTGCCCGTTGAGCTCGCCTCGCCATCGTTTCCGGGTCCACGGGCAAACGGGTCAACGGGAGCACGATTTTTTTGGTCAGCCACGAGCTTCTTCTATTCCAGCAGGCGCATCAGCGGTTGCAGCCCGTCCTGCGGCAGCCGCTGCACCGCCGCGATGATCGCATCCGCCCGCGCGGCCGGCAAGAGCCCGCGGGTCAGGGTGCGGAACTTGCCGGCCAGGTCTTCCCAGCGCATGGGGTTGTCCGCGTCTCCCAGCGGGTGCCGGCAGAGCGCCTCGAACCTCCCGGAGGCGGTCCGGACCACGACCCGCGCGGCGGCCTGCCCCGGGAAGGCCCGGTCCAGCCCGGGGTCGATATGCAGCGACACCCGCCGGGCGACTGCGACGATATCCTCCCGGCCGAGCAGCGCAGGCGTGAGCGGCAGCAGCGCCTCCGGCCCCGCGACAGCCGCCGCGGCCAGGCAGAAGGGCAGGCTGTACTGGGCGGCCTCCAAGGTCGGAGGGTCCGGGTCGTTGTTGAGGCGCAGCGCACGCTCGAACGTGTGCACCTCGATTCCGGCGAGTTCTCCGGCCGCCAGCCCCGGCGCCCGCATCAGCCCGCACAGGGCGTCGAGCGCCGCGTGGGCCCAGCGACAGCAGGCATACGGCTTGAAGTAGACCCGGTCGACGGCGAACCCCTGCCCCAGCCCGGCCGTGATCGCGGGCGCATCGTAGTAGGCCGGGTGGTCGAGGATGTCCACCGGCCCGGTGAACCCGCCGGCCGCGAGCTCCGCGGCCCACACCCCGGTCAGCGTCGCCCAGGGGATGCCCTCCTTGGCGTGGTTGCCCATCACCCGGCTGTAACCCGCGGCCGAGAGCCCCGGCGACAACACGCCCGCCGTCGCCAGGGCCTGGGCGGTCTGCGCGACCGTGAGCCCGCGCAGCCGGGCGGCCGCGGCTGCGACCCCGTAGGCGCACCAGCGGCCGGTCGACAGCGTGTCCAGCTTCGCGAAATCCCGGGCGGCGGCGATGCGCACGCCCACCTCGTAACCGACCGCGAGCGCTGCGAGCGCGTCCGGCCACCCGGCACCGGACGTCTGGGTCAGCGCCAGGACGGCCGGAATGACCGCGGCGCCCGGGTGGCCGCCGGCCGCGCGGTGGCCGTCGTCCAGGTCGAGGGCGCTCGCGGCCGCGCTGTTGGCGAAGGCCGCGGTGGCCGGATGCCGCACGGCACCGGCGAACCAGATCGTCGCCGCGCCGCCGGCCCCGAGCCGCTCGGCGCACTGCCGCGCGGCGGTCGCTGACGCGGATCCGACCCCGGCCGCGGCCGCGGCGAGCGCGTCCAGGACGCAGCGCTGCACCGTTTCGACCGTAGCCCCCGGGATCTCGCCGGGCCGGACCCCCAGCGCGTACTCGGCCAGCGGCCGGGTGGCGTACGACCGGTCCGGTGTCACGCGACCCTGCGCTGCACGGTCATGCCGCGCCGCTCGAGCTCGCGCACCACCTCGGCTGCGGGCACGTCGCGCACCGGCGAGAGCACACCCTTCCGGGTGATGCGCCCCGCGAGGATCATCTGCGCGGCGATGCTGGTCGTGAACCCGACCGTGCGGTTCATGGCGAAGAGCCCGGTTGTGAGATCGCGGTAGTCGATCAGCTCGTAGGTGACGCGGCGCGGCCGGCCGTCCCGGAGGCCCCAGGCCTCGACCCGGATGACCACCATGTCGCGCTCGCCCTCGCGGAACTGCAGCCGGGGGGTCAAGTGCTCGACGACGAACCGGCGCGGGGAGACCTCGGCCGCGCCGACCCGCGCAGTCGCCTCGTCCAGAAAGCCCAGGTCCGCCATCGCCTCCCAGAAGCGGTTATGGCCCGGCCAGCGCATCGCGTATCGGCCCATCTCCCGCAGTTCGGGGCCGAGGCCGAAGAGCTCGATGTAATGCAGCGCGTCGCCGTTGGGGTAGGCGTCCATGACCCCGACCCCGGGCACCTCGAAGGTGTGGCCGTGCTCCGGGCGAAAGATCTGCCCGGACGGAACGGACACCTCGCGCCCGTCCTTCAGCAGGCGCGCCGGCCGCATGTAGGCCTTGAGCACGCCCTCGAACGTCCAGGTGATCTTGTAGCCGATCGGGTTGTCGCGGGCGCAGGCGGGCTCCGGCAGGCCCGCACCGTAGGAGCGCATGCCGTGCACCACGTCGAGCTCGTCCACCGCGAGCCGGCCGAGGACGAGGTCGATCCCCGGGTCCATGCCCATCTCGGGCAGGAGCGTAACCCCCCGCTCCCGGGCCGCGGCGTCGAGCTCCGCCAGCGCCCCCGTGTAGCTCGAGCTCGCGTACGGCACCCTCGCGTCCACGGCCGCCCGCGCCAGGAGCGGCTGGAACGGGGGCGGCAGCATGCTGATGATCACGTCCGGACGGGCCTCGCCGACCAGCCGCCCCACGGCCCCGGGCTGCCCGGCGTCGAACGCGACGACCCGCGTCTTGCGGTAGCCCTTGCGCGCGACGTAGCCCTCGGCCTGACGGACGTCGAGCTCCGCCACCGTGACCGCGGTGACGATGTCGCTCTGCTCCAGGTCGTGCACCACGGCCTTGCCCTGCAGGCCCATGCCGAATACCAGTGCCTTCACATCCGCTCCTTCCGCTTATCTCCCGGGCCCGTCCGCCCGGGGTCGTGTCTTCGCTCGGACCCCCGTCTGCCCGTTGCAACCTGCTGCACGAAAGGACCCAGCCGGCTGGCGGGTTAACGGGCTAACGGGTCCACGCCCTCACAAATTGCGCAGCCGGGGATCTAGGGCGTCCCGCAGCCCGTCCCCCAGCAGGTTGATCGACAGGATCGTCAGCATGATGGCCAGCCCCGGCAGGGTGACGAGCCACCAGGCGTCCGTGATGTAGACCCGCCCCTCGGCCAGCATACGTCCCCAGGTCGGCATGGGCGGCGGGACCCCCATGCCGAGAAACGACAGCCCGCTTTCCCAGATGATGATGTTGGCGACGCGCACCGTCGCCAGCACCAGGATCGGGGAGAGCACGTTGGGGAAGACATGCCGCATGAGGATGACGCGGTTGCGGGTGCCGACGCTGCGGGCGGCGAGCACGAACTCCTTCTCCTTGAGCGAGAGGACGCTGCCGCGGATGGTGCGCGCGTAGGTCACCCAGTCGGACAGCCCGAGCACCAGGATGAGGTTCAGGATCGAGTTGCCCAGGACCGCGATCACCGAGATGGTGAGCAGCATGAACGGGTAGGCCATGAAGACGTCCGCGACCCGCATGATCAGGCTGTCCACCCGCCCCCCGTAGAACCCGCTGACGAGCCCGAGCAGGATGCCGGCGGCGCAGGCCACCATCACCGCGGCGAAGCCCACCAGCAGGCTCACGCGGCTGCCGTAGAGGATGCGCACCAGGACGTCCCGGCCGAGGTTGTCGGTCCCCAGCGGGTACTCGAGGCTGCCGCCCTCCTGCCAGGCGGGCGGGGTCAGGCGCGCCATCAGGTCCTGGGCGAGCGGGTCCCGGGGGTAGACCCACTGAAACGAGAGGCTGGTCAGCACGATCGCGACGAGCAGGACGCCCCCGGCCACGGCGCCCGGGGAACGGCGCAGCGCGGAGAGGGTCTCGCCCCACAGCCGCAGCGAGGCGCGCAGGTCGCGGAATCGTTCCGTCTGGACGGCCGCCCGGCTCACGTGTCCTCCAGGTAGCTGATGCGCGGATCGAGATAGAGGTAGACCAGGTCGACCGCCAGGTTCACCAGCACGAACAAGACGGCCAGCACCAGCACGGCCGCCTGCACGAGCGGGTAGTCCCGGCTGAAGATGGCCTGCACCACCAGGCGGCCGACGCCGGGCCAGGCGAAGACGGTCTCGATGATGACCGTCCCGCCGATCAGGAACCCGAACTGCATGCCCGCGACGGTCACCAGCGGGATCAGCGCGTTCTTGAGGGCGTGCTTGCCGATGACGAGCCGCTCCGCGAGGCCCTTGGCGCGCGCGGTGCGGACGTAGTCCTGGTTGAGGACCTCGAGCATGACCGAGCGCGTCAGGCGCGCGAACATCGCCATGAGGCTCAGGCCGAGGGCGATCGCGGGCATGATGAGATGGGCGAGGGACCCCCGGCCGGAGGTGGGCAGCCACCCCAGGGTGACCGAGAAGAGCAGGATCAGCATGATCCCCAGCCAGAAGTGCGGCATCGACAGCCCGAAGAGCGCCCCGAGCATCGAGGCGACATCCCAGACCGAGCCGCGCTTGACCGCGGAGACGACCCCCAGCGGCACCGACACGACGATCGCGATCAGCATGGCTGCGCCCGCCAGCTCGAGACTCGCGGGCAACCGCTCGAGGATCAGGGTGAGGGCCGGGACGCGGTGGTAGAGCGACACCCCGAGGTCGCCCTGCAGCGCGCGGGCGGCAAAGCGGCCGTACTGCACGTAGAGCGGGTCGTTGAAGCCCAGCTGCTGGCGCAGGGTCTCCACCTCCGCCTTCGTGGCGTCCGGCGGCAGCATCAGCATCACCGGGTCCCCGGAGAGGTGGATGAAGAAGAAGCTGATGATGGAAATGCCCACGGCCACGTAGACGGTGTGCCAGAGGCGCTTGAGAATATAACGGCCCATAGCGGAAAAGGGTCCAAGGGTTCAGGGTTCAGGATGAAGTGCGCAGGGTTCGGGGTTCAGGGTTCAGGAAAACGGGTGGCTTCGATCGCATTCTCTTTTTGCCTGAACCCCGAACCCTGAACCCTCGACCCCTTCCCCTTGCTTTACTTTTTCGGCTTCGCGGTGTCCATGATCAGATACCCGTCGCGCAGCCCTTTGTAGTCGACGCTGTTGGCGACACCGTACACCTCGGGGATCACGTAGAGGTAGACCCACGGGGCGTCCTGGAACAGGACCCGGTCGATCTCGTTGTAGACCTTGGCCCGGGCGGCCGGGTCCATGGTGCTCCGGCCCTTGTCGAGCAGCTGGTCGACCTGTTCGTTCTTGTAGTAGTAGTCGCGGCTCTTCGAGTGGAAGAGCGAGTACATGTAGCGGTCGGGCTCCGGCGCGTCGTCCCAGAAGTAGATGAACATCTGGTGCTGCTTGTTCTTGTACCGGTCCCACATCACCGCGCGCTCGTAGGGCTCGAGGGTGACCTTGATGCCCACCTTGGCGAGATCGGCGGCGATCGCCTCGGCCTGCTCCTGGATCTGCGGCATGTAGGTGCCGAAGGCCAGCCGGGTTTCGAAGCCGTTCGGGTAGCCGGCATCGGCCAGCAGCTGCTTGACCTTGGCCGGGTCGTAGGGATAGGGCTTCAGCGCGGGATCCGCCCCGAAGGTCCGCGGGCTGATGGGCCCGGCGCACAGGATGGCCTTGTCGTTGAAGAGGGCCTTGTTGATCAGCGGGCGGTTGACGGCCATGTTGACCGCCTGCCGCACGCGCACGTCGCTGAAGGGCTTCTCGTAGGTGTTGAGCCCGAGGTAGTTCATCGAGCCCATCTGGTCGGTCAGGTAGGCCTTGCCGGAGTCGACGATCTTCTTGCGCTGGTGCACGGGCACCCCGCTGATCACGTCCGCCTCGCCGGTCAGCAGGGAAGCGATGCGCGAGGCCTCCTCGGGCACGCCCTTGAATATGAGCTTCTTGTAGGCCGGCTTGGGCCCGTAATACTTGTCGTAGGCCGTCATGACGATGTCCTGGCCCTTGTTCCACTTCTCCAGCTTGTAGGGCCCGGAGCCGACCGGGTTGAGGTTGTACTCGGCGTCGCCGACCTTCTGGACGTAGGCGGGCGGCACGACGAACAGGTACTGGGCCAGCATGTAGAGGCCGGGGGCATACGGCTGGGAGGTCGACATCTTGAAGGTCTGGTCGTCCAGGACCTCGACCCCCTTGAAGATGGTGAGCTTGCCCTTGTGGGGGCTCTTGAGCGCGTCGCTCATGAGGCGGTCGAACGAGAACTTCACGGCCGCGGAGGTGATGGGCTCCCCGTTGTGGAAGGTCGCGCCCTTGACCAGCGTGAACTTCCAGGTCAGGTCGTCGATCTTTTCCCACTTCTCGACCATGCCGGGCTTGACGGTCGCCTCCTCCGTGGGCTTCAGGATGGTGTCGTGGATGTTGTAGGCGACGCTCATCGTGGTCTGGATCGAGCTCTGCATGATGTCGAGCCCGACCGGCTCGGCCTCCTGCACGACGACCAGGGTGTCCTTGTCCCTGGCCGCCGCGGGCGCGACCGCCAGGGCCGCGGCCAGCGCGAGTCCCAGAATGACTGCTGCAATCCGTTTCATGCTCTGCCTCCTTCGGGTGAGGGGTTGCCGGCACCCGTCACGGGGGCCGGTGCTTCGGGGGTCCATGCCGGGCTGGCGGCGTACAGGTGACACCGCACCAGGTGGTCGGTTGCGACCGCGCGCGTGAGCGGCGGGTCCTCGGCGCACCGGGGCATCGCCTCCGGGCAGCGCGGGTGAAAGCGGCAGCCCGCGGGCGGGTTCATCGGCGAGGGGACGTCGCCCGTGAGCAGGATGCGCTGCCGCGTGCGGCGCGGGTCGGGGATGGGCACCGCCGAGAGCAGCGCCCGCGTGTACGGGTGCAGGGGCCGCCCGTAGAGGGCGCGGGCCGGGGCCGTCTCGACGATCTGCCCGAGGTACATGACGCAGACGCGGTGGCTCACGTAGCGGATCACCGCGAGATCGTGCGAGATGAAGAGGTAGGAGAGCTCCAGCCGGCGCTGCAGGCGCACCATCAGGTTCAGCACCTGGGCGCGCACCGAGACGTCCAGCGCCGAGACCGGCTCGTCGCCCACGACGAGCTTCGGCCGCAGCACGAGCGCCCGCGCGACGCAGATGCGCTGGCGCTGGCCGCCGGAGAACTCGTGCGGGAAGCGGGTGCGGTGCTCGGGCAGGAGCCCCACCATGTCGAGCGCCTCCTCGACCCGCTCGCGGCGCTCGGCCGCGCCGAGCGGCTCGTAGTTCAGCAGCGGCTCCTCGACCACCCGCTCCACGGTGAGCCGCGGGTTGAGCGAGCCGAACGGGTCCTGGAAGACGATCTGCATCTGCCGGCGCCGGGCGCGCAGGCGCTCGACGTCGAGCGCCAGCAGGTCCTCCCCCTGGAAGCGCACCTCGCCCGAGGTGGGCTCGATCAGGCGCAGGACGCTGAAGCCGGTCGTGCTCTTGCCGCAGCCGGACTCGCCCACGAGCCCGAGCGTCTCGTTCGCGCCGATCGTGAAGGAGACGTCGTCGACCGCGTGCACGGTCGCCGTGCGCCGTCCCAGGAACCCGCGGCGCACCGGGAAGTGCTTGACCAGGTGACGCACCCGCAGGAGCTCAGGCATGGGTCACCCTCCAGCAGGCCACCCGCCGCCCCGGCCCGACCTCCTCGAGCGGCGGCGCCTGGGCGCGGCAGGCGTCGACGGCCTCGGGACAGCGCGGCTCGAAGTGGCAGCCCGGGGGCAGCGCCGCGACGCTCGGCACGACGCCCTTGATCTCGGCCAGCGCCTCGGTTTCGAACGTAGCCTCGGCGCGCGGGACGGAGGCCATCAGGCCGCGCGTGTAAGGGTGCAGCGGCCGGTCGAAGAGCTCGACCGTCGAGGCTTCCTCCATGATCTTGCCCGTGTACATGACCGCCACGCGCTGGGTCGCTTCGGCCACCACGCCGAGGTCGTGGGTGATGAGGACGATGGCGGTGTTGAGCTCGCGCCGGAGCTCCAGCATGAGTTCGAGGATCTGGGCCTGGATGCTCACGTCGAGCGCGGTCGTGGGCTCGTCGGCCAAAAGCAGCGACGGCCGGCAGGCGAGCGCCATGGCGATCATGACGCGCTGGCGCATGCCGCCCGAGAGCTGGTAGGGGTACTCGCGCACCCGGCGCTCGGGGGCCGGGACGCCCACCCGCGCCAGCATCTCGATGGAGCTGCGCAGCGCCTCGTTCCGCCCGTGGTGGCGGTGGGTCCGGTAGACCTCCATGAGCTGGTGGCCGACCGTGAAAACCGGGTTGAGCGCGGTCATCGGCTCCTGGAAGATCATGCTGATGCGGTTGCCGCGAATGGCGAGCATCTCGTTCTCGGCCGCCGCGAGCAGGTCCCTGCCCACGAAGAGGACCCGACCGCCGGCAAAGTAGGCCGGGGGCACCGGCAGCAGCCGCAGGACGGAAAGGGCGAGCACGCTCTTGCCGCACCCCGACTCGCCCACCACGCCCAGGACCTCGCCCTCGTCCACGTGCAGCGACACCCCGTCCACGGCCTTGGCAACACCGTGCGGGGTGCGGAAGTAGGTGCGCAGATCGTCAACCCGGAGGAGGGTCATGGGGCCTTTCGCCGCGCCGGCGCGTGAGTTTCTGGATTCGGGCTCATGACTATAGATTAAAGATGGCGGGTACCGCAATCGAAAAGGCCGGCGCCCCGGCCGGGGGTCCGCAGACCGAAGCGCCGATTTTCAACCGTCGGTTAAGGGGTTTTAACCGGGTCGAACTTGATCGCGATCCCGTTGACCGAGGTGCAGGTCCAGCAGAAGACGTTGTAGATCGGAAGCAGACTGTAGAGCTCGTTGGTGACCGAAACGTTGAGCAGCGCGTCTCCGCCGTTGCCGGCGAGGGCTTCGTCGACCGCGCTGGTCAGCGTCCCGTTGCCGAACGGGATGATTCCGATCGCGATGAAACGGCAGGATCTGCCGTATGTCGGCCCGATTTCGGTGTATCCCCGCCCGGCCTTGAGCATGCCGCCGGGATCGGCCATGCTCTTGGCCGCGATGCCCATCGTGCCGGTCGACGAACAGCCGGCTGCAACCGCAACCAGAAGGACCACCACCAGAATGCGCGTCATCATCTCGCCCTCCTTTGTGTGACAGGTTGTCAAGAAACGTCGCAGCCGCTGCGACGTCTCAGTCGGCCGCCACGCGAAACCCGAGGCCGGCCCCGAAGTAGTCCTCAGGAAAGCCGAAGCGCCGGCTGCAGCGGGCGCTCCAGTCGTCCAGGCTCCAGCTGCCGCCCCGGATCACGCGTTCCGGCGTCGAACCGCCCGGCCTGCGCGCGGCGCCGGCAGCCGCGTTGGGGACGTAGAGGTCCCGGCACCACTCCCAGACGTTGCCGCTCATGTCGTGGAGCCCGAGCCCGTTCGCCTGCTTGCGCCCGACCGGCTGGGTCGAGCCCGCGCTGGTCTCGGCGGTCCAGGCCACCTGCTCGACGCGGTCGCCCCCGGCGTAGAGCTCCTTCTTCCCGCCGCTGCGGGCGGCGTACTCCCACTCGGCCTCGCCGGGCAGGCGAAAGCGCGCACCGCCCGGGGTCGCAGCGTTCAAGCGCTTCAGAAACTCGCTCACGTCCGTCCACGACACCTGCTCGACCGGGTGAGCGCCGCCCCGCTTGAACATGGACGGGTTGGAGCCCATGACAGCCTCCCACTGCGCCTGGGTCACGGGGGTGCGCCCGAGGAAAAACCCCTCGACCCGGATCGCCCGCGGCGGGACTTCGTTGTCCCACCCGTCGCCGAAGAGATCGCCCATCTCGAAGGTTCCGCCCGGGACCCGCACGAGCTCCATGCCGGTCACGGGTTCGACGATGAAACCCGCGTCGACGGTCTGCGCGTCCGCAGCGCAGGCCCGGCAGCCGCTTTCCCCTGCCGGGATGCGGCGGCCGCATGCCGGGCAGGTCAGCCGCGTGCCGCACTCCGGGCAGAGTTTCCAGGCGGCATTCACCTCGGCCCCGCACGCAGGGCAGGCCAATCGGGCGAGCGGCTGCCCGCACATCGGGCACACCTTCCACGTGTCCTTGACCGGCTCGCCGCAGGCGGTGCATTTGTTTTTCGGTTCCATCCTACGCTCCTGATCGTGGGCCCCAGCATAGCTTAATCCCGCCGGATTTCAACTGTCCAGTGATGCCATTTCAATAACTGTTTAGTGCCACTTGACACTTTGCAATTTTCACGATACTGAAGCGTCTTAAAAATAGCGGGGAAAGGAGGCGGCAGTGCCGGGAGCGAAGGGTCAGGCCGAGGGGTGCCGCATGCAGGAGTTGGTCAAGGCCACCGGCGTCCCAAAATCGACGATCCTGTTCTACCGGGCACAGGGCCTCCTGCCGCCGCCGTTCAAGACCGGCCCGAACTCGGCCGTCTACGACCCCGCCTGCGTCGAACGCATCCGCTTCATCCGCGGGCTCCAGGCCAATCACCGCCTGACGCTTGCAGAAATCCGGGAGCGGCTGGCGGCCGGGGAGGCCGGCGGGTTAAAGAGCACCCTGCGGCTGGAAGAAACGATCTTCGGCCGGCCGGAGACGGACAAGCGTCTGAACCGGACGGCCTTCTGCCGCACAACCGGCCTGCAGCCGGCCGAAACGGACGAACTGGTCGGCGCGGGCCTGCTCAGGCCGCTCGTGCCAGGGTCTTTCGACGCGGACGACGTCGCGATGGGCCGAGGGTACCGCGAGGCGCTCGCCGCCGGCACCCGGGCGGTCGACCTGCGCTTTTACGTCGAGCTGGGGGAGGCGATCGTCGCGGCCGAAATGGCGCTGCGCAACCGGGCAACCGGCCGACGGCCCCCGGCCAAGGACGCGGCGGCGACGACCCGCATGGTGAAGCTTGCACGCATGTGCCGCGCCTACGTCGTCGACCGCATCTTCCAACTCCGGGTCGCCGCGATGAAGACGCTGAAGGACGAAGAGCCGCCGCCGCGCCCGGAGCCCGAGAGAGAACCTTGGCTCGACTGACCCGACATCCCGGTCTGGGCTGACGGTGTTGATGAGACCGATTTTAATCCAGAAGGAGCGGCCATGGACAAAACACCCGTAGTCGTCGCCGTCAACGGCTCACCTCACATGGGTGCCGGGAACACGGGCATGATGCTGGCGATGATCGGGGCGGAGCTCCAGCGCCTCGGCCTCGGCCTGGAGATCATCCATCTCACCGACCACCGGATCGAGTACTGCGTCGGCTGCGGGCACTGCCTGGAACGCGGCCGGTGCTGGATTCCCGACGACCATGCGGCCATCGTCGAGCGGCTGCTGGCGGCCGACGCCGTCGTGCTCGCCTCCCCGGTCTATTTCTTCCACGTGACCGCCCAGATGAAGACCTTCCTCGACCGCAGCCTCGCGCTCGGGCACAAGCCCCGCCCCACCTGGAAGCCCGGGCTCGCCGTATCGGTATCGGCCGGGTCCGGGGAGACGGTGGTCGCGGCGTACCTCGAGGGGATGCTGCGGGTCTACGGCGCCTTCCCCGTGGGCAGCCTGACCGCGCTCGCCACGGTGCCCGGGGGGTTCATGGGCAAGGAGGCGGTCGAGGCGCGTGCCGCGGACCTGGCGCGCGACCTGGCGCGGGCGGTGCGGGAGCGGCGCCGCTACCCGGCGACCGAGACCGACCTGCGGTACTACAACTTCATGTCCGCGCTGGTGCGCGACCACCATGACACGGTCATGAAGGACGATTTCGACCACTGGGAAAAGCTCGGGCTGAATCGCGGCTTCGAGGCCTACGTCCAGCAGACCCGCACGGCCACGGCCCCCGCCGACCCGGCGGTCCGCGAGGGCTGGCTGAAGGAGATGCGGGCCGAGTATGCCGCCCGCCGCGGCCGCGGCGCCGCCCGCACGCCGAAACGGGACAGCAACGCGCCGCCTCCTGCGACCTGCCGGGAGATCCTCCGCTCCATGCCGGCGGCCTTCGACCGGACCGCGGCCGAGGGGTTGAAAGCCGTCTACGAGTTCAGGGTGAGCGGGGAGGAGGCTTTCACCGCACACCTGACGATCGCGGACGGGGCCTGCACCTACGCAGAGGAACCGGCGGAGCGCCCGGGCCTGGTCATCAACACCCCGGCCGGGGTCTGGCTTGCGATCGCCCGGGGCGAGCTCGACGGGCAGACGGCCTTCATGAGCGGCCGGTACACCGCCGAGGGCGACCTGGCCCTGCTCTTCAAGCTGAAAGCGCTGTTCCGGTGACCGGGACCGGATGGTCCTTCTAAAAACGAGGGTTGTGTGATAAGGTTCGTACTGGAATTGCCGCAGCCCGATGGGAGCTGCGGCGGCTCTTGACGAGGTGCCGACCCACGTTCCAAGGGTCGGCGGAAACGTTCGGTTTTCGGCCCAGCCGCCTCTTTCCGGTGAGGCGGCTGGTTTTCGTATGGCGGCGGAGAAACGGGCATGCGGCAGCGGGACGTCCCTCAGGACGAAGGGCTCAACCAGGGGATGCGGGAAATCACCTACGCGGTCGACGACAGCGGCCGCTACGCCGGCGTGCCGAGCGTCGGGTGGGAGCCCAAGACCATCGCCAACGCCCAGGCCTGGGAGGTGATCTCCGAGAACATCCGCGCCCAGGCCCGCCTCGTCCGGGAGGGCCGGCGCAGCCCGCTGGCCTACCACATGGCCCGGCACATGATGACGGTCGGGCTAGCGGCCGACTACGTCGGCCTCGCCCGCTGGCGCGTGAAGCGCCACCTCAAACCGGAGGTGTTCGCCAAGTTGAAGCCGGAGATCCTGCAGCGCTACTCCGATCTCTTCGGCCTCGGCATCGCCGCGCTCAGGCAGGTTCCCGATCCCGAAGCGGATGGCCAGATCCTATGAATGCCCCCGATGTAGCAATCCCGTTCAGCCACCGCCAGTCGGCCCACTGTGAGACCGGAGTCCTGTCCAACCTGCTGCGCCACCACGGGCTGGACGTGAGCGAGCCGATGGTCTTCGGCATCGGGGCCGGCCTCTTCTTCGGCTACTTCCCCTTCATCCGTCTCAACCGCCTGCCGCTCACGGCCTTCCGGGCGCGCACGGGCGCCATCATGAACCGGGCCGTCAAGCGCCTGGGCGTTGCGCTTACCTGGGAGAAATTCCGCGATCCCGGGAAAGGCATGGCGGTCCTCGACCGCAAGCTGCTGGAGTCCGTCCCGGTCGGGTGCCGCACGGGGGCCTACTGGCTGAGCTACTTCCCGGAGCGCTACCGGTTCCACTTCAACATGCACAACCTGGTGGTCTTCGGCCGCCGGGACGGCGACTACCTCATCAGCGACCCGGTGTTCCCGGAGCCGGTCCTCTGCCCGGAGGAGGACCTGAAGAAGGCGCGCTTCGCGCGCGGCATCATGGCGCCCCGCGGCCGCATGTACTACGTGACCGGCATGCCGTCGCAGCCCGACCTGCGCGGCGCGGTCCGACGGGGAATCACCGACGTCTGCCGCACGATGCTCAAGGCGCCGGGGCCGTTTTTGGGCGTGAAGGGCATCCGCTATCTCGCCACGTCGGTCGAGCGCTGGGCGGTCCGGCTGGAACCGCGCCAGGCCGCGCTGCGCCTGGGGCAGGTGATCCGCATGCAGGAGGAGATCGGCACGGGCGGCGGCGGGTTCCGGTTCATCTACGCGGCCTTCCTGCAGGAGGCGGCCGGGCTGCTGCAGGACGACCGGCTGCTGACCCTGTCCGAACGCATGACCGCGGTCGGTGACCGCTGGCGCGAGTTCGCCCTGGTGGGGTCGCGCATCTGCAAGCAGCGCGCCGGCGCGGCCGAAACCTACGCCGCCCTGGCGGAGGTCCTGCGGCAGTGCGCCGACGAGGAGACCGGGCTCTACCGGGACCTTTCGGCACGTATGGACGCATCGCGATGAGCGGCGACACCCCCTTGAAAGACCGGCTGAAGCGGCTCATCGTCGAGGAGCTCAACCTCGTGCACGTACGGCCCGAGGAGATCGGCGACGACGACCCGCTGTTCGGCGACCGGTTCGGGCTCGACTCGATCGACGCGGTCGAGCTGGTTTTCCAGCTCAAGAAGCATTTCGGGGTCGTCATCAAGAACCAGAGCGACGGGCGCACCATCCTCCAGAGCGTCAACACCATCTGCGCGTTCATCGAAAGCAGGCCGGCGGTATGAACCGCCAGCGGCCGGTCGCCGTCAGCGGCATCGGGTGCATCTGCGCGGCCGGCGGGACCCTGGCCGACTGCATGCGGGCGCTCTACGCCACCGCCCCGCCCCCCGCCCCGCCGCGCGCCCTCCCCGACGCTCAGCACCCGGTCTTCGAAGTGCCCGAGTCGTACCTGCCGCCCCGCGCCGGCCAGGACCCGACCATGGTGCGCGCCGTGCGTCTGGCCTTGGCGGCGGCCGACGAGGCGCTGACGGACGCCGCGATACCCCCGGAGTCGCTCGGCGGCCTGCGGGTCGGGGTCGTGATCGGCACCAACGTCGCGAGCGGCGTCAGCAACCGCGCGCTGCAGCGCGAACTGGGGGGCGTCGACTGCAGCGGGATCTCCCCGGCCGAACGGTTTCGCCTGGTCAACCCGGCGCAGTGGCTCGCAGGGCGCTACGGCCTCTCCGGGCCCCACCTGACGGTCGTCAACGCCTGCTCCGCCGGCAGCGATGCCATCGGCCTGGGGGCGGCGTGGATCCGCTCGGGGCGCTGCGACGTCGTTCTGGCCGGGGGGACGGACGCCCTCTACGAGGTGACGTACTACGGGTTCATCGCGCTCCTGAACAGCGACACCGTTGCCTGTCGGCCTTTCGACCTGCACCGCAACGGCCTGAACCTGGGCGAGGGGGCGGCCATGATGGTGCTCGAGTCCGAGGCCGTGGCCGCGTCGCGCGGCGGAAGGGCACGGGCCTTTGTGGCCGGCTACGGGGCCGCCGCCGACGCCCATCACCTCACCGCGCCGCACCCGGAGGGGCTGGGCCTGCGGGCCGCCGTGCAGGACGCGCTCGCGCAGGCCGGGGCCTCCCCGGCGGACATCGCCTTCATCAACGCCCACGGGACGGGCACCCGCGAGAACGACCGCGTCGAGTCCGTGTTCTTTCACCAGGTGTTCCCGGGCGTACCCTTCGGCTCGACCAAAGGTTTCACCGGGCACACGCTCGGCGCCGCGGGCGCGATCGAGGCGGCCTTCACGGTCGCCGCGCTCGAGCACGGCCGCATCCCCGCCAACCGGGGCTTCGAGCACCCCGACCCCGAGCTGCCGGCCCACCCGGTGGCGCAGGCCACCGCCGTGCGCGGCCGGACGGCGCTGTCCCAGACGCTCGCCTTCGGGGGCAACAACAGCGTGCTGATCTTCACCACGGGGGCTGGAAGATGACGGCCGCGATCCGGGGAGCCGGTGTCGTCGGGGCCTTCGGCTGCGGGCTGGCCGATCTGGCCCAAGCCCTGGGCCGCCCCCCCGCGACGGGGGCCGACGCGGGGGCCGGGCTGACGGCCTCGACCGACCCGCTCGACCGCTTGGTCCCGCCCCGCACCCTGCGGCGCGTGGACCACTACGGCCGCATGGCCATCCTGGCGGCCCACCTCGCGCTCGAGGACGCCGGCATGCTCGGCGGCGTGCCGGGGAACATGGGCCTGGTGGTCGCCACCGGCATGGGCCCGACAGCCAACACTCTGGACCTGCAGCCCGCAGACGTGGCGCTGGCCGACCTCTGCCTCTCCCCCATCCTCTTCTCGAACTCGGTCCAGAACGCGGCCGCGGCCCACATCTCGATGCTGCTCGGGACGCGCGGCCCCAGCCTCTCGATCAACCAGTACGAGCTGGCGGTCCCGCTCGCGTTCCAGGCGGCGCTCGACTGGCTCGAAGAGGGGCGGACCGGGACGGTCCTGGTCGGCGGCATCGACTGCTTCTCGAAGGCGCTGCACGAGGAGACGCTACGCTGCGGGGGGACGGGCGCCGGGCCGGTCGGCGAGGGCAGCGCATTCTTCGTGCTCACGGCGGCGGACTCGGCCGGCGGGGCGCACCCGGTCGTGGAGGCGGTCCGAACCGGGGGACCGGGCCGCGCGGACGCGCAGCCGGTCGAAGGCGCGCTGGTCCTGAGAAACGGGGTGCGGGCGCCGGGTGCGCCTGCCGGGGAGGTGTGCCTCTCCGGCGTCTACGGGAGCTTCCCGACCAGCATGGGCCTGGACGTCGCCGCGGCCGTGCTCCTGCTGCGCGCGGGACGGCTGCCGGGGGTTGCCTGGTCCCCAGCCGGTCGCAGGGATCGGGTGTGCTGTTTGAAGGAAGGCGAGAGCGGGGACTGGGGCGCCATTGTCGTCGGGAGGTAGAGGCTTATCCCACCACCGTGAGCCAGGCGAAGCCGTGCGAAAAACGGCCGCTTTCGGGGATGAAGCACAGCAGGCGCTGGCCCGGCCGAAGCCGGCCGGAGTGGAAGAGCTCCTCCAGGATGATAAAGATCGCCGCACTCCCCGTGTTCCCCTTCTCGGCCAGGTTCGTGAACCACCGCTCCTCGGGCACCTCGAACCCGACCCGCCGCATCTCGTCGCGGAACTTCGGGCGGAAGTAGGCCGACGAGTAGTGCGGCAGGAACCAGTCCACCTGCTCGGGGCGCAGCCCGTGGCGGCGGATCACCTCCAGCAGGGCCGCCCCCATGGTGCGCACGATCTCGACGTCGAGCAGCTTGATGTCCTGCCGGACCGAGAACCGGTGCGGCAGCGACTCGGGCCCGAAGGCCTCGGTTTCACGCCACCCCGTTACCCGTCCGTCCGGCCCCTTGACCCCGCCGCCGTACATGCAGGTCTCGAGCCCCCCGGCGTACGACACGATGTCGATCCAGTCCACCTTCAGCGACAGCCCGTCCGTGCGCGCCGCGTTCGACAGGAAAACAGCCCCGGCCCCGTCCGAGAGCATCCAGCGCAGGAAATCGGCGTCGAAAGCGCGGATCGGCCGGCTATCCAGGTCGGCCGCGCCGTCGTAAAACGGGGTCAAGAACTGCGCCCGCATGTAGGAGGAGGCCAGCTCGGAGCCGGCCGCGACCGCCTGGCTCTCAAGACCGGCGGCGATCGCCGTGCACGCGTATTTCAGCGCCGTCACCCCGGACAGGCAGATGCCGGCGGTGGTCACCGCCTCGCAGGCGGGAATCCCGAGTTCGCCCTGCACCATGAGGGCGTGGCCGGGGAAGAGCACGTCCGGGCTTGTCGTACCGCAGGAGAGCAGCCGGATGTCGGCCGGGGAGTACCCGTCGTAGGGCCGCAGCCGCCGCACGGCCTCGGCCGTGAGCTGGGCGTTGGAGTGCGTCAGCCGGCCCGTCTGCGGGTCCAGGGCATAGTAGCGCCGGGTGATCTGGTTGCTCCTGAGCACCAGGCGCTTGGCCTTGGAAGGGACGCCGCGCACCCTCCCCAGCACGTCCTCGATGGCGTCGTTGGTCACCGGTTCGTTCGGCAGAAAGGCCGAGACATCGTTGATGAAAACGTCCATGATCTCCTCTGCTACCCGTGGGATACGTGCTTCAGAAAGCGCTTCAGCATCGCGGCGTACGCCTCGTAAAAGCGGTGCGGCTCCAGGCGCGTGGGGATGACCGCGTTGGTGAACGTGTAGTAGTCCAGGTCGTGGAGGGTGATCCGGTCCCGCAGCTCGCGGTGGAGCGCAGTCCCGGGCAGCGGCGTCAGGATCGAAGGCAGCGGCAGGTCGACGGAGTGCTCGCCCACGAAGCGCTCGAGCGCCTCGAAGTCCGCCTCCGTGTAGTCCGGCGACACGATGAAGTCGCCGACGACCCGGAGGCCGAGCTCTTTCAGCACCGCGAGGGCCGCGATATTCTGGGCGACCGTGCTGCGCTTGTTCAGGCGCTTGAGCCCGGCGTCGCTGATGTCCTCGAAGCCGATCACGACCGTCGCGAGCCCGGCCTCCTTCCAGAGCCGGAAGAGCTCGGGGCGGCGGGTCACGGTCTCCGCCCGCACGTCGGCCACGATCTTCTTGTTCAACCGGGCCGCGATGATGGACCGGCCCAGCTCGAAGGCGCTCTCCACGTCCCCGAAGGTGTTGGCGTCCACCAGCCGGATGAGCGGGACGTCGCCCAGGAGGCGGATATCCCGCAGCACGGATTCGGGCCGGTGGGTGAGGTAGCGGCTGCCCGTCAGGTTCGGGATCGAGCAGAAGGTGCAGCGGTGGGTGCAGCCATAGGCCGACGCCACGAAGCCGACCTTGCCGCCGACCCCGCTCATGACGTAGTGGTCGCGGTGCGCCGCCACGAGGTCGTAGCGCGGCGGCCGGTCGTCGACCAGGTCTGCCGCGGAGAAAGCGCGCGGCGCCCACTCCAGGCTCCCGCCCGGCCGGGTGCGGGCGACTCCCGCGACTCCGGCGTCGGCGCGCCCGACGGCGAGGGCGTCGACTATCTCGCGGAAGCTGAGCTTGCCCAGCCCGACGACGACGTAGTCGACCGCCTCGCGGTTGAAAAACTCGGGGTCGCACGAGGCGTGGTGCCCGCCGACGACGACCCGGGCCCGGCCGTGGCGCCGCACCTCGCCCGCCAGCCGCAGGACGGTGTTGGCCTCGCAGGTGACCCCGGTGAAGCCGACCACGTCGGGTGCGAAGCGTTCCAGCGTCTCGCCCAGCTCGCCCGGGGCGGCCTTCAGGTCGACGATCGCGACCTCGTGCCCGTCCAGGTTCCCGGCGACGACCTCGAGCGCCAGGGGTTCGCCCCGGAAGATCATCTTGATCGTGGCGATCCCGTACTCCTCTTCGGGGATGCTGCGCCCGCAGTTGGGCGGGTTCACGAGGAGGATTTTCATCGGTCGTCCAGCTTTCGCTCCCGGGTGCGGGCCAACGGTCGCCGCGATTGACTCGGCCACCCTTTGCGGTTAGTAATCGACTACCTGCGGGCGTCGCCGCGGCGGAGCATTATATTGGAGTGTCGGGATATTGCAACGTGAAACTGATCAAAATCCTCGCGCCCGGACCACCGGGCCTCCCGGCCTGACCGGCCCGGGCCCTGCGCCCCATACCCTGCTGCTCGAGGCCGAGGGCCTCGCCAAGACCTATCCGAATTCCCGGGCTCCCGCACTCGCGCAGTTCAGCCTGTCCATCGCGCCCGGGGAAATCGTCGGCCTGCTCGGGCCGAACGGCGCGGGCAAGACCACGGCCATCTCCCTCATGACCGGCCTGCTCCCACCAGACGCCGGCCGGGTCCGGGTCTGCGGGGTCGATTTTTGCGAGCATCCCCGGCAGGTGCGTCAGTGGATCGGCCTCGTGCCCCAGCACATCGCGCTCTACTCCCGTCTGACGGCTGCCGAGAACCTGCGGTATTTCGGCAGCATGTATGGGATCGGCGGCCGCGAGCTGAAAGAGCGCGTCCGGGCCTGCCTCGAAACGGTCGGCCTCGCGGGCCACGACGGCGGGCGCATCGACGCTTTTTCCGGAGGGATGCAACGCCGGGCCAACCTGGCGGTCGCGCTGCTGCACCGGCCCCGGCTGCTCTTCCTGGACGAGCCCACGGTCGGCATCGACCCCCAGTCGCGCAACCTGATCCTGGAACGGCTGGCGGAGATGAGCCGCGCCGGAACCGGCATGCTCTACACCACGCACTACATCGATGAGGCGGAGCGGATCTGCTCGCGCGTGGTCGTCATCGACGAGGGGAGCGTCATCGCGCACGGCAGCCCGCGCGCGCTGACGGCCGCTCACCCGGGATGCGCCGACCTGGGCCAACTGTTTCTCCGCCTCACCGGCAAAGAGCTGCGAGATTGACATGCCCGGGTTAACCCTACGGCCCCTGATCGCCACTCTGCTCAAGGAACTGCTGCTGCTCTACCGCGACCGGGCCGGCCTGCTGGTCCTCTTCGTCATGCCGGCCGTGCTGGCCGTGGTCGTGTCGCTCGTCCAGGAAAACGTCCTCAAGACGACCGGCGCGGCCCGCATGGACGTCCTCTTCATCGACCAGGACCGGCAGACGCTCGGGCCGCTCGTGCGGGAGCAGCTGGCGCGGATCGAGAACCTGACGCTGGTGACGGAGCTGGACGGGCGGGCGCTCGACGTCGACCAGGCCAGGAGCCTGGTCGACAAGGGCCGATATGAGGTGTGCATCATCGTGCCGGCAGGGCTCAGCGAGGCGGTGCGCGCCCTCACCGCGGAGCAGCTCGCGGACGCGTTCGCGGGTGCGGCGGGCGGCGGGCCGCCTCCGCCTCACCTGTCGGTCTTCTTCGACCCGCTGGTGCAGGGGGCCTTCCGGTCCTCGCTCCTGAACGCCCTTGGCCGGATGGCCCTGGTCATGGAACTGGAGATCAAGGCCCGGGCGCTGTCCGAGGCGCTCCCGGCCCGGATGCGTCAGGCGCTCGGCGCGGCCACCGGCCGGATGGTTGCGGACCTGGGCCTGCCGACGGTGCAGCTGGACCCGTCCTGGGGCGGCCGCCGGCTGATGGGGGTAGTCTCCGAGCAGAGCCGCCTGAAGCGGCTGCCGACCTCGGTGCAGCAGAACGTCGCGGCCATGTCGGTGTTCGGCATCTTCTTCATCGTGCTGCCGCTGGGCGGGATCTTCATCCGCGAGCGCCAGGACGGCACGATCGCGCGCCTGCGCACGCTGCCGGTCGGCTACCTCACGATCCTGGCCGGAAAAATGGGCGCCTACCTCGTCGTCTGCTGGGTGCAGTTCGCGTTCATCGTGCTCGTGGGGAAGCTGGTCCTGCCGCTGCTGGGCACGCCGGTGCTGGACCTCGGGGCCGACACCCCGGCCCTCGTCGTCACGGTCACGCTCGTCGCGCTCGCGGCGTGCGGCTACGGGCTGATGCTCGGCGCCGTCGCCGGCACCCTGGAGCAGGCGACCATGTTCGGCGCGGTCTCGGTCGTCTGCGCGGCGGCGGTCGGCGGGCTCATGGTCCCGGTCTACGTCATGCCGCCGGCCATGCAGACGCTGAGCGCCTTCTCGCCGCTCGCCTGGGGGCTCAACGCCATCGTGGAGATCGCGGTGCGCGAAGGCACGCTCGGATCCGTCCGCCAGGAGCTCTTCTGCCTGGCCGCCTTCTGCGCGGTGACCCTGGGGATCGCGCGGGCCCGCTTCGGCCGCTCCGACCGCCCGGCGACGATGTGACCCCGGCTGCGGCTCCTACTTGGGCATGACCGACTGCAGGTATTCGGCGATCATGCGGCCCACGTCGGCCGGCAGGCTGTGATCGCTCGAACCGCCGACCCAGGCGGCGGCCCAGGGGTTGTTGGCGCTGGAGAGCTTCTTGTCGCGCAGATGCAACTCGTTTTCCAGGCGTTTCCGAGTCTCATGCGTTCATCTCCCATGCGCGTGATTGGGTTCATCCTCCCGCCGTGCGGCCGAAGCACCATCAGCATACCACCGGGCGGGCGGAGTCGCAAAATTTCGAGGGTTTCATGATCTTCGCACCGCCGGATCTACGTCGGGCCTGGAAAACGCGGATCGTGGCCCATTGGGCCGTGCTCGCCCTCTGCGCGGGCCTCACGGCCTGCGGGCCGATCACCCTGCAGCGGGCCATCGACCTGGTGCGGCCGGCGCTCGCCACCCTCCAGGGCACGGTCGAAGGCTATTCGCCCGACCCGCAGCCGATCGTCGTGGCGCTCTGGAACGCGGACGAACCCAGCCGCGGGGCGCAGCGGTTTGCGTTCGCCGAGGGCCGTGGCAGCTTCCGGTTCGTCGTCCCGGCCCCCGGCCGCTACCGGATCATGGCCTTCGAAGACCGCAACGGCGATTACACCTTCCAGCCCGACGAACCCGCCGGGGTCTGTCCGACGCCGATCGCGGCCTACCCGGGCGAAACCGTGTCCGATATCGTGATCCGGATCGAAGGTCCGGGCGCGGTGCGGGTCCCCTTGAAGATAGAGGTGAAGCCGAACGCGTCGACCGACACCGCCCTGGAGCTGAACTATTACCAGGTCGGCCAGGTCACGACCCTGGACGACCCGCGGTTCACTGCGGCCAACGCCCAGGCCGGGCTCTGGATGCCGATCGAAGTCATCCGGGACGCCGGGATGGGTCTGTATTTCCTGGAGCCGTATTCGCCCGAAAAAACCCCGATCCTCTTCGTGCACGGCTCGGGAGCCAACCCGACCGGCTTCCGTTTTCTCATCGAGCGCATCGACCGTTCGCGCTACCAGCCCTGGGTGTATTTCTACCCGACCGGGATGCGCCTGGAACGCCAGGGTCAGCTCCTGTACCGGATCCTCGCCATCCTGCAGGACCAGCTCGAATTCAAGCAGATAAGCCTGGTCTCCCACAGCATGGGCGGTCTGGTCGTCCGGGGGGCGCTGTCCGAGGCGGTGCGCAACGCGTTCCCGGTCGAGTTCCCCGTGTTCGTGAGCCTGTCCGCGCCGTGGCAGGGCCACGCCGGCGCCGCCAAGGGCGTGGAGCGCTCCCCGGCCGTGATCCCGGCCTGGCGCGACATGGCGCCCGACAGTCCCTTTCTGCAGGACCTGTGGTCGACGCCGCTGCCGGACGGTACCGCGTACCACCTGCTCTTCGGCTACAGCGGCGGTTTCAGCGTGATGATCGACCGCAACAACGACGGCGGGGTGAGCCTCGCAAGCCAGCTCGACCCACGCGCCCAGACCGCTGCACGCCGGATGTACGGATTCGGCGAGGACCACGGCAGCATCCTCGCGAGCCCCGCGGTCGCCGCCACGGTTAACGCGCTGCTGCGGGGGAGGCGCCGGAACCCTGGAGCGGCCGGCAGCCGGCGGTCAAATGAGGAAGGGGATGAAGCGTTTGGTTTTCCGGGCGTAGCGCCGGTAGCTTTCGCCGAAATAGGCCAGGTTCTCTTTTTCCTCGATCCAGGCGGCAAGCACGCCCGCAACGGTTGCCACGGCCACGACCGCGACCAGCCCGACCTCGACCCGCCGCAGCAGGATCCCCCAGGTCAGGAACAGCAGCGAGCCGTACATGGGGTGCCGCACGAGCCCGAAGATCCCGGATTCGACCAGCACGGTCGTCCGTTCGAACTCGAAGAGCTCGGGGTCGTCGCGGTCGGGGCTGACCCGGCCCTTGGCCCGCATGGTGTAGACCGCCGCGAGGACGTAGACCAGCGAGGCGAGCATGAGCACCGAGGACGCCACCTGCTGGAGATCGAACTCCTCCACGATCAGATGGGCGTGGTTCTGGACGGCCAGCCACAGGATGCACTCAAACAGAACGAACCGGTAGAGCCCGTGGCGCTTCAGGCTGAACATGGACCGCCAGGAGAGGGCCAGCAGCGGAATCGAAAGGGCGCAGAAGACGAGAAGTTTCATAAGGGGGGTGTGCAGGTGTTTGGGTGTTTCGTGTTTGGTGTTTGGGATTGACGCTGCCGCCCTTGACCCCTCGACCCCTCGGCCCCTTGTTCCACCCTCATCACCTGCCGGCCGATCAGCTCCGCGAGCGGGACCACCGCCAACCCCTTGTCCGCGATCCCTTTCAGGACGAGGTCGATTTCCCTCTCCCAGCTTGCAAGCCGTGCGGGGTCCGGCAGGTTTTCGTGCAGCAGGACGATGTCGTTCGGCCGCACGCGCTTCAGGATGCGGCCGGCCAGCCCCCCCATGCGCCGGTTCCCCCCGTCCCAGGCCCGACAGCTGAAGTTGACCACGAGCATCCCCGGGCCCGCCATGGCCCGGCGCAGCCGGGGGGAGGTGATGCCCATGGGCGGCCGGTAGGCGAGCGGTTCGACCCCCAGCGCCTTGAGGACGCGCTGGGTGGCGTCGATCTCCGCCGCCATGGTGTGGGCGCTGCGCAGCGCGCCTAAGACATCGTGCCGGAAGGAGTGGTTGCCGATGCTGTGCCCCTCGGCGACCATGGCGCGCACCAGCTCCGGGTGCCGGGCCGCCCGCTGCCCAATCACGAAGAAGGTCGCCACGGCCCGGTGCCGTCGCAGCAGTTTCAGGAGCGCCGGCGTGGTCAGCGGGTCGGGGCCGTCGTCGAAGGTGAGGGCGACGGCCCTGCGGTCGCCGCTCCCGCGGCTGATCACCGGCAGGAAAAACCCGCTGCCCGGGGAGAAGGCGGCGGCCAGGCAGGCCGCCGCGAAGGCCCCGAGCGGGAGCACGGCCAGTCGGGCGTCCAGCATGGCCAAAAGCGCGGCCGCGACCCACGCGGCGGCATTCCATCGCGCGGCCGGGGAGTGCTGTTCGACGGCGCCTCGGATGCGGTTCGGCATGGTCGCCTCCGGCCTCACGCCTTGCGGCCGACGAGCCAGACGAGCTCGCCATCGGGCCCGGACGGCAGCGTGCGTTCCACCCGGAACCCCGCCGCCGCGACCAGCTCCGCGAGGTTGGGCAGCGGCCGGTAGAAGGCGGGGACCCCGGCCGCCCGCAGCGCCAGGTTCTGGGCCCACCACGACCAGGGCCGCCGGCGCGTCGGCGTCAGCGATGCCCGGAGGATCAGGAGCGCGCCCACGCGCATGCGCTCCCGCACCCGGCTCAACGTCAGGGCGGCCGCCGCGTCCGTCAGGAAGTGAACCATATCGATCATCGTGCCCAGGTCGACCGGCTGCTCGACCTCCGGGATCTCCGGGGCGCGCCCCTGCGCGACGCCCCCCCTCTCCCCCAGGGCCATGTTGGCAATGCGCACCCGTTCCGCCGAGGGTTCCACGCCGCACACCCGCGCCTCCGCAAACCGCTCAAGCAGCCAGCTCGCGGGCACCCCGTAGCCGGTGCCGACATCCAGAATGGCCTTCACGCCTTCCGCGGAGCGCAGGATCTCTTCCAGTTCCGCGAACATGGGGTCCAGGCGCATCTTGAAGCGCGCGAAAAGCCGGGGGTAGGCCTCCATGTGCCGGTAGCGCGTCCACACCCGGTCCCGCAGGCTGGCGCCCCGGGCGACGGGTTTGTCCCGGTTGCGACGGATGCGCCCGAGCAGGGTCGGCAGGATCAGAAACGCCCCGAGCATCGAGTAGGCGATGCCCAGGAAGGCGGTGATGCCGGTGCTGCGCAGCAGCGAGTGATCGGCCTCCCACATGGCGCCGAACCCGAGCAGGGTGGTGGCGGCCGAGAGGAAGACGGCCATCCGGATCTGGCTGAAGGCCGGGTGAGCCAGGGTGCCGTAACGCTGGAAGGCGCACACGTAGAAGATGGAGAAATCGATCCCGAGGCCGAAGACGACGATCGACAGCATCAGCCCGGGGATGTCGAGCGGCCGGCCCATGAGGTTCAGGGTGCCGAGCGTCGCAACCATCGCGAAGAACGGCGGCAGCATGCAGGCCAGCGTGAGGGGCCCGTCCAGGAGGAACACGGCCACGAGAATGAGGGCGCAGGCGAGGCTGATCAGGAAAAAGGCGACCGCGGTGTCGAACAGCAGCTCCCCGATGACCTGCGCGAAGAACAGCGGGTCGAAGAGCTTGGCCGATGCCGCATACGCGTCAAAAAACCGCCGGGAGTCGTAGGCCGGCCCGGCGGCGAGGGTGGACACCTGGACCCACGCGGCGCCGTCCGGGCTGCGCGCGATCCCTAAGAAACCCGGAAAGCGCTCGAGGATGCGGGCGCCGGCCGCCGGCGGCGGGGATGCCGCGCCGAGCAGCGCGTAGAAGGGGTCGAATGCTTCGGCCGCGAACCCCTGCGCCGCCGCCGCGCCGCCCAGCGTCTGTTTCAGGGCGTCGACCCGGCCGGGGCTCCAGAACGCCCGCCAGGCATCGAAGTTCCTGCGCCGCAGCTCCGCGCCCGGGGCGATCATGGACGGCGCGAAGCCCGAGGAGAGCACCCCCGCTCGCAGGTCGGCCTCGATTTTGGCCACGAGGCGGTCGCCCTGGTCCTGAAGCTCCTCGACCGACCGGCCCTCGGTCAGCACGTAGACCTTGTCGAACATCCCGCCCCACACGTCGGTGAGCAGCTTTTCCGCCGCCATCGTCTCGACGCCGACCGTGTTCATGGCCTGCAGGCTGACGTTGAAGACCGGCTTCGCGAAAAACATCATAGCCCCGGCGAACAGCGCCGCGCCCCAGAGGCCGGCGCGACCCGTGCCGCCGAGCGCATCCACGACTTTCTGGAGATGCAGCGACCGGCCGCCCCCGGGCGGCAGGACCGGGAAGATCCGGGGGAAGACCAGGTGCACGATCAGAAAGCACAGCCCCAGCCCGAGCATGGTGAACTGCCCGAGCTGCACGAACACCGGGAACCCGCTGAAACACAGGGTGCCGAACGCCGCGACCGTCGTCAGCACCGCCAGCAGGCACATGCTTCGCACCTCGTGCGAGGCGGCCTTCCCGCTGGTGGCCTGGGGCCGGTCGAGGAACAGCAGATATGCGATCCCCTGGTCGACGCTGAAGGAGATGATCGCCCCCCCGAAGCCGAGCACCAGGATCGAAATGGATCGGTGAAACAGCGAGAAGATGAAGTAGGCGAGCATGGTCCCGCCCAGGGCGGGCAGGAGCGCGAACAGGCCGACCGCGGGTCGGCAGAACGCGAAGAAGAGCAGCGCCGCGATCCCGACCGTCGACACGGTCACCGCAAGGCCGATGTCCCGCTTGATGATCCGCTGGTTGTCGAGCGCGGCGCGAAAGGCCCCGGCCGCAGTCAGGGTCGCCGCCCGCCCGGCAGGCCCGTGCAGCCGGTTCAACTCGGCCGCGATCGCGTCGATCCGCTCCATGATCCGGGCGGCGAATTCGGTCGCCGTGCTCGACTCCGCCGGGCTGGCGACGACCAGCAGGTGGCGGTTGTCGGCCGATATCAGGTGCCCGCGGGCGATGCGGGCGTCGCCGGCCGGCACCAGCGGCGCCAGCCGCTTCAACACCAGCCCGCCCAGGCTCAACGGGTCCCGCGCGATCAGCGCCTGTTGTCCGATGCCTTCCAGGCCGAGCAGCCCCGCGTGGATCTCGGCCACGCGGCCCTGTATGGCGCTCGGCTCCAGCAGGGGCGCCACGTCCGCCTGCAGCTGTTCCGCCGAAAGAGAACCGGCAGGTCCACGGCGAAGTGGTCGATCAGCTCCGGCATGAGCGCCTGGGCGTCCTCCATGCCGACGCTCTTGAAAAGCCCACTCTCCCGCAGCCGGGACTCGACCAACCGGCCGCAGGCGACCAGGGTGTCGAGATCGACGGCGTTCAAGGCGATGTCGACGACCACCTGGTTCTGCATGGGGTGATGCAGGAGCAGGTAGGTGCCGTCGGCCACGACCGGGTTGGTTTTCGGGAGGGCGCCGAGGATGTCGGTGTCGACCTCGAGCCGCGACAGGCCCCAGCCGAAGAGCCCGAGCGTGACCCCCAGGGTCAAGATCAGGAAACGCCAGTTCAGGGGCAATGAACGCATGCGGTCTATCGACTTTCGTCAGTTGCGGGCGACCAGCGCCAGCAGACATGCAACCAGCAGGACGTGCGCTCCGACCACGGCCCAGCGGTGGCGGTGGTAGAACTCGTTCATCTTCTGGATGCGCACCAGCCCGCCGCAGAGCCGACGGAATCGGTCCACGTGCCGCAGGCGCAGGTTGTCGGTGCGGGAGTTGCTCTGGAACGCGCAGGACGGGTAGGCGGCGTAGAACCCCGCGCAACGGTCTTTCAGCAGCATGTCGTAGGGCTGCGCGCGCCACGGCAACGCCAGCAGGGTCTCGGCGAAATCGCTCCGGACGGCGTAGGCGTGGGTCAGGCTGCGGTAGCGCACCTCCAGCACGGAGGGGGTTGCGGTCCTGCGGCTGCCGGCGGTCAGGCACCCTAAGAAAAACATGTTCCAGGCGGCCGCGGCCATGAACCGGGTGCACTCCGCGAGCACCCGGGGGTCGAAGCGGTCGAACACGACGTCGTCCTCGAAAATCAGCATCGTCCGTGCCTGCGCGGCCACACCCCGGCGGAAGCACTCCATGTGGGACGCGTGGATCCCGCGCTCGGTGTCGACCGGGTCTTTCTGTACGATGACGAACTCGACCCGCTCCGCAAGGCCGACGCGGCGGAACTGGCGTTCGGCCTCCTGCCGACGGTCCGGGCGCTCGTCGAGCGAAATGCAGTAGACCCGGTCGAAGAAGGCCCAGAGATCGCTGGGCGATGCGGCTCCGGGGATGTTTGCCATGGGGACGTCTTATTCCTTCAGCCGGCCGATTCGGTCCGGACGGCTCAAACTCGTTTTCTCGAACTCGAAGGTGCAGTATAGCATATTATTGCTTCAGAAGACGGGTCTGCCCGGATGGGGAACCAATGTCCGCCATGCGCCGCATTCCATTCATTGCACGCGTCGTCGACCGGATCGCCGACACCCCCTACGCCCGCAAGGCGGTCGAGGAGAAAGCCGACCTGAGCGCGTTCAAAGGGAAACCCTCCTTCCGCGTCCTGTCGGGGGTGTTCCTGATCGGCTTCAGCTACGTCATCGGGTGGCCGGCCATCAGCGCGCTCACCGCGCTCTCCGTCTATTTCGGGGAACCCCTGCTGGCACTCGTCGGCGGGCCGGTGATGTACGGCCTCTCGCACCTGGTGTTCATGGCGGGGATGGTCCTGTCCGGGGCCAAGTACTCGGCCATCTTCTTGCGCTGGGCGACGCGGATGCTGGTGGAAAAGCTCCAGAAAAAAGAGGTATAGGGTTTATTGAGTTCATTGCGTTCGTTGAGTTGAAAGATAGGCCTGATCAGAGAAGGACCCCGGGGCTTTCCCCATAACTCAACGAACCCTATAAACCCAATGAACCCGCCCCTCCCCCCACCACCGTGAACAGGTGCTCGCCCACCCGGTCGTGCACCGCCCGCACCTCCTCCCGGCCGTCTAAACGAAGGCGGCTCTCGCACGGCTCGACCGCGATCACCTGGGCCCGCTGCCAGGCCGCCGCGAGGGCGATGTCGAGCGCCTTGGTGACCGCCTCCTTGACGGACCACACCCGCAGCGCGGCTGCGACCTCCCCGAGCGGCGATGCGCGCACCAGGGCCTCTTCCGCCGCGCTCATGTAGAGCGACCGGCTCTTCAGCACCCGCTCGGACAGCGTTTCCACGTCGACCCCCACCGGCCCGTCGGCGGCCACGGCCACCGCGAAGCGCCGGTCGTGCGCGACCGAGCAGGGCTGGGCCGCCCCGGCCGTCCGTCCGGGGGCAGGCGGGCAGCAGCGGCCGGTCGGAACGGATGGTGGTGATAGCCTCGGCAGGCGTCCGGACGTCGTCGCCTGAAAGCCGCCGGGAGAGCCGCTTGCACGCCAGGCGCGCCGCGATGTAGCTCGTGCGCCTCCGGCCGCGCATGCCCGCCAGCCGGGCGTGCTCCGGTTCCGACAGCGCCCGCTCGGCGAAGGGGGCCAGCGCAGATAGCTCGATCACGACCATCGCCCGGCACCGGCCGGCCAGGCGGCCGGCGGCCGCTTCCTCCCCGCCGCCGCGGACCCAGTCCGGGGGCCGCAGCCGGCCGCCGCTGACATCGCGCATCCGCAGCCCGGCGCAGGCCTCGCACAGGCGCCCTTCGCGGTCGTAGAGCCGCAGGTCGAGGGTCAGGACACCGCCCGCGTCTTTGACCGGCAGCACGTAGGCCCAATAGCTCTCCCCCGGGCGGGTGGGGACGTGGACTCGACGCCCGTCGAATCCGACCGGGAACGGGACGACCCCCGCAAAGCGCTGGCCCCAGATGCAGGCGGCGTGCATGGCCGCATCGAACGCGAACGGCGATCCCAGCAGACTCCCCTCCGGGCCGTCGTCCGGCACGTCCGGGGCCGCGATCTCGGCAACCGCCCCGGTCCGCGCCACGTGCACGACAGAGAGGTTCCGGTACCAGGGCCCGAACGCCGATCAGCTCCGGGTAGATCTGCGCCCTCGCAAGCGACAGGCAGGCCCCCTCCGGCGCCGCGGCCAGATCCAGCGGCAGCTCCGGGACGGCTTTCATCGGACCGCCGAAGGTCGCTCCGGCGTGCGTCCTGACCCGGGTCATGCCGCCGCTTTTGGAGGCGGCCCGAGTCGCCAGCACCGCCGTGAGGCTGCCGTCGGCGTGGCGGGTCAATTCGGCGGACGCCGTCAGGTGCGACGCCCCGGGGTCTATGGCCAGGAACTTGTCGAAGGCGACCGCGCGCATGCGGGTCACGTCCACGACGGGGTCGAACCGCCGCGCGGCCCGGGCCAGAATGTCCAGGGCCTCCACGCCGGGCAGCACGGCCCGACCGTCGAAGCGGTGATCGTGCAGGTAGGAAGCGAGAGGGACGTGAAGCGGCAGCTGCGCGGTTGCGGTTACGCCGGGAAGATCTTCCATATCCGGGCCGTTTTTTCGTCCACTTCCACGGGCGTGCTCCTGGCATTCACCGCGCAGTGGCGCGTAAACCCCGTGCAGGCGATCTCGTGGGTCTCGTCGTGGGTGATCACGTAGTCGAATCGCAGCTTGACCCGCTCGAGCACCGCCGGGCCGGGTATAGATGCACATGGCGTCGTCGTAGTGCACCGGGCTGAAGTAGCTGACGCCGACCTGGATGATCGGGTAGATGTAGCCGCCGTCCTCGATCTCCTTGTAGGAGTAGCCGGTGTCGCGCATCAGCGAAGCCCGGCCGAACTCGAAATAGCGCAGGATAGTTGGCAGTGGTAGACGACCTGCGAGCGGTCGGTGTCCGCGTAGAGGCTGCGCAGGCGGCAGCGGTGCCAGACGAGTCCCGTCCGTCGCATCCCGGACATACGGCGTGTCTCCCTCGAGCGCCACGGGCACGAACGGTTCGCGGTCTCACCTCACACCCCTCTGAAGACGACACAGCAGTTGGTGCCCCCGAAGCCGAAGGCGTTGGACAGGAAGAATCTCGTAGCGGCATGCCGGCGGGCGACGTTCGGCACCACGTCCATGTCGGCCAGCTCGGGGTCGGGGATGTGGTTCACGGTCGGCAGGATCAGCCCCTGCCGCATGGCCTCGATCCCGAGCGCCGCCTCGATGGCCGCCGCGGCCCCCAGGGTGTGCCCGATCTGGGACTTGTTCGAACGAAACGGGAATGCTCGGGCAGCTCTGGCCCGAACACCTCCCGCAGGCATTCGACCTCGACCTTGTCGCCCTTGGGGTCGAGGTGCCGTGGGCATTGACGTGGCCGATGTCGCCCGGCGCGAGCCCGGCGTCGTCGATGGCCTCGCGGATCGCGCGCACGATCGTCTGCGGGTTGGGCACCGTGAAGTGGTGCGCATCCGAGGTCCAGCCGACGCCCATCACTTCGGCCTTCGGCGTCCAGGCCGTGCGTCGCGAGCGCCTCTTCGGCCGCGAGGACCAGCACCCCGGCGCCCTCGGACAGGATCATGCCCTTGCGGTCGATGCTGAACGGCCGCGACGCCTGGGTGGGATCGTTGAACGCCCGGTCCTGCGGGGTGACGTTGGTGGTGGCCAGCATGTTGGCGAATCCCTGCATGATCTCGGGGACCAGGCAGGTGTCCACCCCGCCCACGAGCGCGAAGTCGCAGTCCCCGTCCCGGATCATGCGCGCCCCGATGCCGATCGCGTGGTTGCCGGAGGCGCAGGCCCCCTGCGGGGAGAAGATCGGCCCGGTGAAGCCCATCATGCATCCCGGCCTTGCCCGCCGGGAGGTTGGCGCAGAGGTTGGGCAGCAGATAGGGACTGACCTTGAGCGGCCCGCGGTTCAGGTAGTTGTCCATGGCCATGCGGAACGCGTCCGTGCCGTTCAGGGCCGAGCCGATCAGGCAGGCCGTGCGCGGCCCGGTCTCGGCGGTGATCTCGAGCCCCGCGCGGCGCAGCGCGTCGCGGCAGACGGCCATCGTCAGGAAGACGAAGGCGGCGTTCCAGTTGTAGGCCTCGCTTGCGGTCGCACGAAGTCGAGCGCCGCCGGGTCCCAGTCCGGGATCTCCCCCACGATGCTCGAGGCGCGACTCCATCCGGAAGCGGGTCAGCCGGCGGAAGCCCGCCTCCCCGTTGACCGCGCGCTGCCAGGTCGTCTCGAAGGTCTTGCCCAACGGGGTCGCGGCCGAGTACCCCACGACGAACACCCGTCTGTTGCGTGGTGCTTTCATGCGTCAGCTCAATCAGGCGATCCGGTGCAGGATCATGCAGGCGTTGCAGCCGCCGAAACCGAACGAATTCTTCAGACACGAACTCCTGGCTCAACGGGCGGGCGCCTTCGGCGACGCAGTCGAGCGGCATCTCCGGGTCCGGCGCGTAGTTGATCGTCGGCAACAGGGTCTCCCGCCGCATCCCCTCCATGGCCAGGATCGACTCGATGGCGCTCGAGGCCCCCATCGCGTGCCCGATCAGCGACTTGTTGGCCGAGACCGGGGGGATCCGCTCCCCGAAGACGCATTTCAGCGCCTGGTGCTCCACGGCTGTCGCCGACCTTGGTGGATGCCGCGTGGGCGTTGACCGCAGCGACATCATGCGGGCGTATCCCCGCGTTGTCAATGCAGCCGGCCATGCAGCGCGGCCACCGTCTTCAGGTGCGGCGCCACGAAATGATGGGCGTCCGAGGTCATGCTCCACCCGGCGATCTCGAAGGCCGGCGCGAGGCCGTGGGCCTGCGCGAAGGCCGGGGTGGCCAGGATGACGCAGCCCGCCCCCTCGGAAACGACAAACCCCCGGCGGTCGATCGAAAAGGGGCGGCTGGCCCGGGCCGGCGGGTCGTCCGCCTGCCCCGGCCGGGCCTGGTAGGCGCCGTTCATCGTGGCGAAGCCGGCCACGATCGGCTGCGACCAGCGCGAAATCGGCCGCCCCGCAGATGGCGACATCGGCCCGGCCCGCCTCGAGCAGCATGCCGCCGACGATCATGGAGGTCACCCCGGTGGCGCAGGCCGTGATGGTGGCCGTGATCGGCCCGGTCGCACCGGTCAGCATGGCGATCTTGCCGCCCACCATGTTGATGCAGGAGTTGGGGTTGGCGTAGGGCGGCGGGAGCTTGCCCTCGGCGATCATGCGGCGGTCGGCCGCGAGCACGGCGTCCAGTCCGCCGATGGCCGAGCTGAAGGTGACGGCCACCCGGGGGGCGAGCTCCGGGCCGATCACCACGCCGCTCGCCGCGAGCGCCCGATGGGCGACCAGCAGCGCGTATTTGAAGAGGGGCGAGGGCCAGAGCGCCAGGCTGCGCGGGCTCAGGAACGGGTAAGGGGCCGTGTCGATCTCGGCCACCTCGCCGGCGATGCGCACCGGGAAGTCGTCGGTCAGGGGGAAGCGGGTGAGGCGGCCGACCCCGCTTTCGCCTCGCGCAGCCCGGTCCCACTGCGCCGCCAGCTCCGTCCCGAGGGGGAGACGGCATCGTAGGCTAGGATGACGGGTTTAGCGGACGGCATCGTCAGGTCAGGGTTCGGGGTTCAGGGTTCAGTGATTGCAGAGTCGGAGCTTATCCGGGGATAGACGGGTCCCGTCAACCCTATAAACCCTATGAACTCTACAAACCCAATAACCCAGGATGCTCCTACCAGGGAATGAACTGGTAGAGCTTGGCGAACATCTCGTAGACCTCGATCCAGTTCTGCAGATCCTGGGTCGTGCGGATGTGGGCCCGCTTGTTGACCATCACCCAGCTCATGTGCGCCGCGCCGTCCTTGCACGTGCGAGCAGTCGCGCGTCTCGGAGGTGCAGCAGCGGTGCATGGTCTTCAGGTCGGACGCCCAGCGGATGAAATCGATCAGCCGCTTGGGCGGCGGCGCGCGCCGGTCCAGCGGCTGGGTGACCGAGGGGCACTCGTCCCAGCCGAAGCGGCGGCCCAGCATGTTCCCGGTGGTGATGATCTCGTGGTAGTATTTGGACGAGATGACGGTGTCCGGATAGGCGTCGAGCATGGCGTCCATTTCGGCACGGATCGTCAGCGAGCTGCTCCGGCGTCCAGGAAAACCCGTCACCCCTTCGTCATTGGAGAGCAGCTGCATGTGGACCTTCAGGCCGACGTCCCGGATCTTGCGGATGATCGTTTCGGTCTGGCCGATCTGCCGCGGGGTGATGGTGTAGAGGTAGTAGACGTGGGGATCGCCCTGCGTAGTTCTTGGCTGGAGATGGTGAAGGTGTCCTTGCCGCGCAGCACCTTCTCGTCCTGCTCGTCGCCCCACAGCGAGATGCCGATCATCATGTCGGGAAACCGGTCGCGCGGGACCTTGATCAGGCCGTTGGTCGCGCAGAAGGTGGGCAGGCGCTTGTAGAAGGCCTCGACCCGGTCCAGGCACAGCGTCGGCTCGCCGCCGATCAGGATGGCCAGGTTCACGCCGCGCGCCTTCTCCCGGTCGATGAACGCCTCCCATTTGCGGATGTCCATCTCCTCGGGGCCGCCTTGTGCTCGTCCGACGAGAAGAAGAAGCAGCCCTTGCAGCGCAGGTTGCAGCGGTTGGTGACATCGTAGATCGAGCTGCGGATGTTGAGTTTGGAAATGTTCTTGTAGCGCTCGTACCACTCGGCATCCAGCAGCGAACTGACCGTCTTCATTCAACTCCTCCCGGAAACGCCCAGCCGCCGCGCCCCCACAGTGCAGATCACTCCAGCCCGAACCCGGGCGGGGCGACCGGCGCGGCCGACAGGTTGGCCCCCTTCTCGTAGCCCGTGACCCACACCGCCAGGTAGGTGTCCACGTAGTCCAACCAGAGCGGAAAATGCGGCCGGGTCGGTGGCGTGGCGGAACATGCGCGCGGTGACCACGGCGCTGCCGGCGGCGTAGTGGCGGCAGTCCGCGCAGTCGGTGTCCGGCACGCAGCAGGATGCGCTCGCGGTCCCAGGTCAGGTCGGTGCGGTACTGCCGGAACGTCCGGCCGAGGCCGACGTCGACAGCCGCGTTCATGCGCGGGTACGAGCAGCCGAACAGACGTCGTGCAGCCCGAGCGGGTGGGTGTGGGCGACCGCGCTGTAGGGCGAAAAGAGCACGTGACCGGGGTAGCGCTCGAGCAGGGCGAGCATCGTCTGCCGGCACTCCCGGAGCGATTCCGGCGTGTGGCGCAAGCCGTCCCGGTATCCCACCGGGGCCGAAAACATGTTGAAGGTCAGCCGGCAGTCCGCCGCCCGGCCAGGGTCGCGGCCACTTCGTGCGCCTCGCCGATGTTCTCGCGCGTGAACGTGTAGACGAAGACGGCGCGGGGGTCGCCGCCGTAGTTCTCGATCTGCCGCACGAGCATGTGCTTCGCCTTGCGCACGCTCAGGCTGGTCTCGTCGTTCCCCCACACGGACACGTGGATCCGGTAGCCGACCGACCGGGGCATGGCCACGAGCCCGTTGGTGGCGACCGCCCCGAGCGGGATCTCCTGGTAGCAGACCTCGCAGAGCTCCGGCACGAGCGACGGCTCGGCGCCCGCCAGGACGACGAAGGTGATGCCGCGTTTTTTCTCCGCGCGCATCAGCTCGCGCCAGGCCTCCGGGTCCCGGTTCTCCCGGGCGAACTGCTTGTCGCCCTCGTAGTAGTAGCACCCGTCGCAGCGGATGTTGCACCGGTGGGTCATGTCGTAAGTGGACTCGCGCAGGAAGAACCACTTCCGGACCTTCTGCCAGCGCTCCGCGATCCGCGGGTCGGCCAGGATGTCGGAAAACTTCATCCCGGCCTCGGGCGCCCGCCCGGCCGTCGCACCGGGTTCTGGGGTCGTGCTCGCCATATCGCTCTGGGCTCAGGCCGCCTGGTCGGCGGCCTTCTCCTCCAGCTTGCGCTCGATGTACTCCGCAATCAGGCGGACCGTGGTCAGCTTGGGATAGTCGTCCTCGTCGATGCGGATGGCGTACTCGTCGCGGATCACCAGCGCCACGGTGGCGAGGTCCATGCTGTCGATGCCCACCTCGTCCACCAGGTCGATCCCGGGGTCGAAGGTTTCGGGCGTCACATCCGTCAGCTTGAGCTCCTGGATGACGATCTGCGCCACCCGCAGGATGATCGTGTCGATGCTGCTATTGGTCATCAAACCCTGCTCCTTGCTCTGAAGGTATGCCCCGTCCGGAGGGACAGGATCCATTTTCTCCGTCAGGAAGTTAATGTCAGCGTGCCGCTGCACGCGATGTCGGCCCCGCTTTCGATGCGAAAGGCCACCATCCCGGGCAGGTCCGTCCGGCACGTCAGCGTGATCGTCAGCCCGTCGCCCGGGCGGATGATCTTCTTGAACTTGATCCGACTGAAGCCGGAACCCCTCACGCGGTCGCCCAGGGCCCGGCCTGCAACCTCACGGACCATCCCGAGCTGCGCGATCCCCGGCAAAATCGGGTCGCCGGGGAAATGGCCCGCGAACCAGTCGGACTCGGCGGGCACCTGCACCGCCGCGCGCCACTCGCCCGGGGCGAGCGTCTCGAGCGGGCCGATCGTATGCCACCGTTCGCCGGTTGCCACGTCCGTCATCGTCCCGCATCCTCCGGTCATCACGCCCGCACCTCTATCGCGGTGAGCGTCTTGCCGAAACCGATCACGAGGCACCCCTTGCCGGGGAAGCTCTCCGGCCGTCCGTCGCAAAGCGCCGCGGGGACGGCGCCTTCGGCGGCAAAGTCCACCGCCAGAAAGGTGGCCACGGCCGAGGCCGACGCGAACTCGCCGACCCACCGGCGGTAGTCGACGACCGGCAGCGTCAGCCCGCAGGCGGATCGGAAGGCGTCCAGCTGCGCTTCGCCGGCATGGCGATGGGCGGCCGGTATGCCGGCCAGAATGACGCCGAAACGGGCGTGGATCCGCTCGGCGCCGCCCAGGCGGCCGACGAGCTCCGTGATCGCGTCCGTGCGGCCGGCGGCCGGCGCGGTGAAGGCCGGGAAGACGGCGACGCCGGGATCGACCGCGGCCGCGCTCAGCAGCAGGGCGGCACCGCCGGCCGCAGGGATCGAATCGAGGGCGGCCGATCGGTCGAACAGCCCCGACAGCACCGGGTGGTGTTCGTCCGCCCCCAGGACCAGCAGGCGGCCGCCCGCCCCGCGCCCGATGTAGGCCGCCGTCAGCAGCGCCTGCTCGAAGGCGTCATCCTCGCCGGTCAGGGTGACGTTCGCCCCGGTCGCGCCGCACTGGATGGCGACCTGGCCGGCGGGTGCGTTGTGGACCGAGCCCACGAAATCCGTCGGGCTGGGGAAACGGTCGCCGGTCTCGAACAGGCTGTTCAGAAACCCGTGGGTCTCCGACAGCGCCCCCCACCCGGTCCCGAAGAAGACCGCCGCCGGCGGGTGCGACGCCCCCGAGCGCCGTTGCGCCTCGTCGGCCAGCGCCATGGCCAGCCGGGGCATGAACTTCAGCCGCCGGACCAGCCGTGCCGGCTGGTTGCGGGACAGCGCCTCGAGCGGGATCACCCCCTTGCAGGATTCGCCGGCGCGCAGCCGCGCCAGGGTCTCCTCCGTGTGGCCCGCCCCCGTGACGCAGGCACCGGCCAGCACCCGCAGGGGCGCGGCCGGCGCCGACGCCGGCAGCTCGCGCTCGACGGGAGACCCGATCACCACGGCTGCGTTATTGCCCCCGAAGCCGAACGAGTTGGAGAGCACGGTGTTGACCCGCGTCCGGCGGGGCTCCGTCACCGGGACCGGGGAGATCCCCGGGTCCGGCAGCCGCAGGCCGGTGTTGGCCGGCACGAGCCCTTCCCGGATGCAGATGGCGGCAACCACGGCCTCGATCGCACCGGCCGCGGCCAGCGCGTGCCCGGTCGCCCCCTTGATGGACGACACCGGGGTCCGGGGGTCGAACAGGCGAGCGACCGCGCGGGCCTCGGCCCGATCGTTGTCCGGGGTGCCGGTGCCGTGCAGGTTGATGTAGTCGATCGCCGCGGCGGAGACCCCGGAGTCCTTGAGCGCCGCCGCCATGGCGGCATACGCCCCGTCGCCCTCCGGGTGGGGGGCCGCCGGGTGGTAGGCGTCGCAGGAAAGCCCCGCGCCCAGCACCTCCGCCAGCGCCCGTTTCGGCTCGCCGTCGGCCGTCAGCAGGAGCATGCCCGCCCCCTCGGCGACCGACATGCCCCGCCGCTCCCGGTCCAGCGGGCGGGCGCCCTGCGGGTCGATGAGCTGCAGGCAGTTGAAGCCGTAATACGTCAGGCGGCAGAGGCTGTCGGCGCCGCCCACGAGGGCGCGTCGGGCCGCGCCGGCCCTCAGCATCTCGAGCGCGATCTTGATCGCCACCGCACCCGAGGAGCAGGCGGTCGAAACCGTCAGGACCGGCCCGCTGCAGCCGTAGCGCGTCGCCAGGTCCTCGGCCACGGAGCCGGCCGCGTGGCGGCGATAGGCCTGCGGGTCGAGCGTGCCCGCGTTCAGCAGCCGCTCGGTGGTGTGCATGCCGGCGGTGGTCGTGCCGACGACGATCAGGTCCGGCGCCGCGGCACAGCCGGCCATGGCCTGGTCCGCAGCCATGCGCGCGAGCTGGTGCGTTCGCGGCAGGTCCGGGTCGTCCAGGCCGCATCCCACCTGGCCCACCGGGAGGGGCGGGTTCGGGGTGGCAAAGAGGGTCAGCGGCCGCAGGGCGCCGATGCCCCCGGCCAGGGCGGCTGCGGTCGCCGCGATCCCGCAGCCGATCGGGCTGACGATGCCCGCCCCGGCTATGAACACCCGCTGGGTGGTCATCGCTTCAGTTTGGGAGAGTTCTCGAACAGGTAGGCCGCCAGGGACCTCAGGCTCGCAAAAACCTTCTCGCCGAGTTCGCGGTTGTCGATGCGCAGGCCGTAGTCCTTCTCGACCATGATGACCATCTCGAGCACGTCGATCGAGTCCAGCCCGAGCGTGCCGCCGACCAAGGGGCCGTCGACCTCCAACTGGGTCGAGGGGAGATTGGCGAGGTCCAGGATGCCGATAATTTTCTTTTTCAGTTCTTCGATCAGCTGTTCCATTCGACTTCCCGCTGTCCAAAGCATAAATGAGGTTACACCGATACCGTCCGCCGCCGGCATGGCTGCTACGGTCACCTGTAGTCGTCGTCCCCCGGGCGTTCTTTACACCCGCCTGAAACTCCTGTACTGTTCGGCCTCCTGCAGCTGCCGGTCACGGCAACCTGAGGACATTGTCGAGGGACTCTAAAAGATGTATTTATACCGCACTTTCCCCTTCATCTTAAAGGGGAAACTAATATTCCGGGTATTTTTTGCAATCCGCCGCCGCGACACGCAGAGTCATGACCACGACCGACCTGACTCCTGAAAACCTCCTGCCCCACCGTCGACCCATGCTGCTGGTGGACGAGATCCTGACCCTGGACGACAGCTGCGCCGTGACCCGGGCCACCGTGCGTGCCGACTGGCCCCTCTGCGACGGCCGCGACGCGAGCGCGATCGTCCTGATCGAACTGGTGGCGCAAACCTCCGGGATTCACAACGGGTTCATCCGCGGGAAGGTCGAGGGCCTCGCCGCTGACAAACGCGGCTGGATTGTCGGCATCCGCCGGGCGCAGATGGCGGTCGACCGGCTGCCGGTCGGCACCGCGGTCGTCACGCGCACCGAGAACACCATGGAATTCGAGGGGTTCCGCGATGTCTGCGGCCGGGTGGAAGTCGACAGCCGACCGGTGGCCGAGATCACGCTCCAGCTGCTGCGAGCCGATTCCCGGCGCTGACGGGTCGCCGGCCGCGGCCCCACCCCGCACATGACCCCGTCGAAGGAAACGAATCTATGAATTCGCCTGCCAGGAAGATAGCCATCGTCACCGGCGCGAGCCGGGGCATCGGACGCGCCGTGTGTGTCGAACTGGCCCGCTCCGGGTACTTCACGATTATCAACTACCGGTCGGACGCGGCCGGCGCCGCCGAAACCCTGCGCCGGGTCGAGGCCGAGGGGCCCGGCGGGGAGATCATGCAGTTCGACGTCGCGGACCCGGATGCCGCCCAGGCCGCGGTCGAGCGCGTCATCGAACGCCACGGGACGGTCGACGTGCTGGTGAACAACGCCGGCGTGACGGCGGACGAGCTGTTCGTGCTCATGGCCCGCAAGAGCTGGCACACGGTGATCGACACGAGCCTGAACGGGTTCTACAACGTGACCCGTCCGGTGCTCGAGAAGATGGTGGTCGAAAAGAAGGGCTCCGTGGTCTCGATCGCGTCGGTCTCCGCGTTCATGCCCAACCGCGGCCAGGCCAACTACGCCGCCGCCAAGGCCGGTCTGATCGGCGCCAGCCGGGGGGTCGCCAGCGAGGTCGCGCGCCTGGGCATTCGCGTCAATGTCGTCGCCCCGGGTCTCATCGCGACGGACATGACCAAAGACCTCGCTCTGCCGAACATCAAGTCTCTCATTCCCATGGCGCGCGTCGGCCGGGCGGAAGAGGTCGCCACGGTTGTCCGCTTCCTCTGCTCGGAGGATGCCTCCTACATCACGGGGCAGGTCATCACGGTCAACGGCGGGATGTGTTGATGGGAAAAGGGTTCAAGGGTTCAGGGGTTCAAGGGTTCGAGCGGCCCGTGCCCCGGGGATCGCCCGCTTCGGGATCGGACGGTGGGCACGAACTGCCGCCGTGGTCGCTGCCGCCTTCCTCACGGTCGGCTGGGGCGCCACCTGGGACGAGATCAAATCCGCGGCCGCGCCGATCAAGGCCGTAAGCGCCGGGTTCGTCCAAGAGAAGCACATGAAGCTTCTCGCGCGGCCGCTGGTCTCCTCGGGCGTGTTCTACTTCAAGGCGCCCGGCTTCCTGCGCTGGGAGTACCGCACGCCGCTGCGCAACGTGCTGCTGATGACCCCCGACGGCACCGAGCGCTGGGTCGGGACGGACACGGGCTTCGTGCGCGAAGCCGGACCCAACCTGCAGGCGATGCAGGTGGTGCTGGAGCACATCAGCGGGTGGCTCGAGGGCCGCTTCGACGAGAACCCCATGTTCGCGGCGAGCCTGGGGCCCGGGCCCACGATCACGCTGACCCCGAAAGACCAGGCCGTCGCCCGGATGATCGAGCGCATCGAGCTCGTTTTCTCCGAACGCCCGGGCGTCATCGCAGCCGTGGTCATCCACGAGGGCGAGGGCTCGTTCACGCGGCTCATGTTCAATGACGTCGTCCTCAACCCGGCGATCGACGACGCCGTCTTCCGGAAGGCCGCGTGAACGTTCGCCGGCTACCGGTGGCGCTGCTGATGCTCCTGCTCGCGTCCTGCGCCGGACTGCCGTCGATCACGCCGCGAGACGATACGGGACGACCCGAGGCCGGCGTCGCCTTCGGGGGGCCCCACCGCGGTTTCCCCGACGGCCGGTGGCAGGTCCTGCACGCCATCCGCGCCGAGATGCCGGACGGGAGGGACCTCGTCATGATGGGGCTCACGCTGATGTCCGCCCGCGACCGGACGCACCGCAGCGTCCTCCTGACGCTCGAGGGGTTCGTCGTGTTCGACGCGGAGTACGACGGCCGGCTGACCGTGCACCGGGCGCTGCCGCCGTTCGACTCGCCGCATTTCGCGGAGGGGCTCATGGAGGACATCCGGCTCGTCTTCTTCGAGCCGGACGGCCCGGTGGTCGCGAGCGGCACGCTGAAGGGCGGGGCGGTCGTCCGGCGCCATCGCCTCCCGGACGGCGGCACCGTCGACCTCGAGCTCCTGCCGGGAGACGACTGGCGCATCCGACGCTACGACCCGTCCGGAACGCTCACCCGCACGGTGCGGGCAACGCACGGCCGGGGGGATCAGAACGGGTTTCCGCAAACCGTCGAGCTGACGGCGGCCGGCGGCCAGGACTACCGGCTGACGATGACGCTGATCGAAGCCGCCCCCGCAAACTGACAGGCTGTTGAAAAACGGCGTCTCGGACCGTGATCCGAGTTCCGTTTGCCCGTTTGCCGGTTGTCCCGTTGGCCCGTTCTTTTTCCCACGGGTGCACGGGTCCACGGGCAAACTAGCCAACGCTCTCAGCGCCTTGGCTGACGGCCCGACACTTGTTTTTCAACACCCTGTGATAACGACAACGCTCCGAGCTTCGGATGAAGCAGAGAGCGATGAAGGACTATCTCCGATGAAATTTCTGCTGATTTACCCCAAATGGCCCAAGCTCGACCGGCAGACCGAGTTCCACCTGCCGCCCCACGGGCCGGTCGTGTTCGCCGCGACCCTGCCGCCGGACGTGGAGGTCGTCTTCGTCGACGAGAACGTCGCAGGCGCTCGACTTCGACGACCCGGTGGATTTCGTCGGCATCTCGATGATGCTGACCGTGCAGGTCAAGCGCGGCTGGGAGATCGCCGACACCTACCGCCGCAAGGGCGTCAAGGTCATCTTCGGCGGCATCGCCACCATGCTGCACGCCGAGGAAACCATGGCCCACGCGGACGCGGTGTTCCTGGGCGAGGCCGAGGGGCGGATGGAGGAGGTGCTTCGCGGACTTCCGCAACGGGGCGCTCAAGCCGGTCTACGACTACCTCGAAGACCGGCCGCCCGATCGAGAGCGTCGGCCCGGCCCGCCGCTCGATCCTGAAAAGCGAGCTCTACAACTACAAGGGCATCCAGATGGTCGACCTGGTCCACGCCTCGCGCGGCTGCCGCTTCAACTGCTACCCCTGCGCGGTGGCCTACCTGGGCGGCCGGCAGTTTCCGGCCGCGGCCCATCGAGCGAGGTCGATCGAGGAGATGGCCGGCATCGACAACAACCGGCTCTTCCTCGTCGACAACTCGCTCGCCCAGAACACCCAGTGGGAGATGGAGCTCTTCCGGGAGATGATCCCGCTGAAGAAGAAGTGGTGTCAGCCACCCCATCGAGGACAAGCCCGAGGTGCTCGAGCTCGCGGCCCAGGCCGGGGCCTGGTACGTGTACCAGGCCGTCTTCGACACCTCGGACTACATCCGCGACCGCATCGAGCGCTACCACGACCACGGGATCGCGGTCGAAGGCACGATCCTGCTCGGCCTGGACGAGCACACCGAGGACGACATCAAGCGGCTGATCGACTTCCTGATGGAGATCGAGCTCGACCTGGCCGAGTTCACGGTGCTCACCCCGTTCCCGCATACCCAGGCCTACGCGGACCTCAAGCGCGAGGACCGCATCCTGTCCTTCGACTGGAACGACTACTCGGCCGACAAGGTGGTGTACCAGCCCCGGCACATGTCCCCCGAGCGGCTGCAGGAGCTGCTCCAGTACGCCTGGGACACCTTCTACGCAGCCGACGAGCCAGCCGATCAAGATGTTCAAGCTGTTTCAGCGGGTGGTGCGCAAGGAGATGGAGGACAACACCTTCCGGCCGCGCGACCGCGCGCGCGCGAAGGACGTGTTCGGACGGCCGTTGGGGAGTGGATGAGGCATTCAGAGAGATAGGGGTTGGAGATCAAGGGGTCAGGGGTCAGAGTTCAGGGAAAAAGAAAAAAGTCGATGCCGAGGCTTTGATCTTCCTGAACCCCGAACCCTGGTGGCCTCTTCCCACATCTTCACTGGAGCTATCGCCCCCTCGCGTTTCAGAGGTCATCTCAAGTCCTGAAAGCGGTTCGCCGCCGCCATGCGCTGGATGTGCAGCTCGTAGCGCCCCCGCCAGCCCTGCTTTTTGAGCAGGCGCCCGAGGCGGACCTTGAGATACGGCCGGAAGGCGAAACGCCAGATGGCCGTCCACACCGGGCCCCGCGCGCGCACCCGCTCCGACGGCTCCCACCAGCCCATCACCTGGTTCTGGTGGACCCAGACCAGGTACTGCAGTTCGTCCGCGCTGAGGTGCCGCGTGCGGACATTGGCCCACATGCCGTTGTAGCGCGTGAAATCGTCCGTGTTGACCACCAGCCCCTCGTCCAGCAGATACTGGCGCATGCCGGTCTTGGGGTACGGGGTCAGGATCTGGCAGTAGATCGGTGTCGGCCTCGATGGATTTCAGGAACCGGTAGTTCTCGATGATGTCCTCTTCCATCGTCGTCCGGGAACCCGAACATCACCCCGGCGACCACCATGATGCCGTACTTGTGGCACAATCGCCACGGCCTTCCGGGAAGCCTCGACGATATCGCCCTTGCCCGCCATCTTCAGGTTCTTCTTGGAGACGTTCTCGATCCCCAGGAACAGCGTCCTGAACCCGGCCTGCGCCATCTTGCGCACCATCTCCTCGTTTCGCGACATCGTGATCGCAGTCGGCCTGGACCACCAAATTCAGGTTGCGGTAGTTGCGTGCGATGATGGCGTCGCAGATCCCGATCACCCGCGCCGGGTCCAGCACCAAGTTGTCGTCGGCGACGAAGATCCAGCGCGTCTGGCGCTGGTATAGATGTCGTCGATGTCGGCCAGGATGCGCGCGAGCGGGAACGGCCGGAACGTTCGGCCGTACATGTGCTGCATGCTGCAGTAGTTGCAGGTGCGCGTGCAGCCCCGGGAGGTTTCGATCACCTCCACCTTGCTGATCATGATGTGGTAGCCCCAGGTCAGCCGGCGCTTGTCCCGGATGGGCAGCTTCAGCGTGGAAAGGTCCAGCAGCTCGCCGCGCGGGTTGTGCACGAACCCGTCCCCTGTCTTGAACGACAGCGACGGGATCTCCTCGCAGCGGTCCTTGCCGTCCAGGGCGTTGATCAGCCGCCGGAACGCCTCCTCGCCTTCCCCGCGCACGATGAAATCGATCGGTCCGGCCTCGCTCGAGGCGGCGATCTCCTCGTACATCAAGGTCGCGTGGTAGCCGCCGATGACGATCTTCGCCGCGGGCAGCAGCCGCCTGATCAGCCGCGCCAGCTTCATGCAGGTTTTGTACTGCCAGGCCATGGAGGAGAGGCCGACCAGGTCCGGCCGGATCTTCAAGCAGCGTCCGGGTCACATAGTCCCGCACCCGGCCGCGCTTGCGGATCAGGTCCGCGATATAGACCTCGTGGCCCGCGTCGATGTTGGCGCCGATGCTGGCGATGCCGATGTTCGGCATGTGGAAGGCGGCCTCGTGCATGATGATGGCGGCCACATCCGGCATGGACATCAGAAGGATTTTCATGGCTGGGTCTCACCCCCGGCAGGGGTCTCTCGGTTCGGGGTGGTTTCCGGTCCCGGGCGGCCGGCGGCGGCGAGCATCGACCGCGCGGCCTCCATCACCCGGGAGAGAGGGGCGTCCGCAACGGCGCCCGGGTCGATCGCGCCGACCAGTTGCACCCGAATCATGTTGGGCCCGCGGGTAGCGAACGCAAACGAATCCGGCCGGAACATCCGGTCGGTGTTGCGGATGGAGACGACCCGGATCGGCGCCCGGCAGTGGCGGGCGATCTTGAATGCCCCCGGGTTGAAGCGCCCGACCTGCCCGTCGCGGCTGCGTGTGCCCTCCGGGAAAACGAACAGGTTCCCTCCTCCGGCCAGAAAGTCCCGCGCCGTTCGACCCGTTCGACCATCAGCCCGGCGAGCCGCCCTTCCGACGCGGCCGGAATATAGCCGGACCAGCGCAGCATGGTGCCGAACACCGGGATGTCGAACAACCGGCTCTTGACGAGCGTGGTGTGGCGGTCGAACAGCGCGATCATCAGGATCGAATCCAGGTAGGACACGTGGTTGCAGACGATGACCGACGAACGGATGGCCCTGACCTCCGGGTCGACCTGCCAGCGGTGCCCGGGCATCAGCGCCCGCACAAGCGCGAAAAAGCCGCGGTAAAACCGGCTGTTGAACCGCTGGATGGTCCGCTCCCCGCAGGACGGAAAGAGATGCGCTGCGATATAAAACGGGGGAAGGAAGACGAACCCGCCGCAGGAAATACGTCCACAGCAGCACGGTGATGCCGAAGTCGAGCGCCGCCTGCAACCGCGAGCGGCTCGTCGTGCAATGGCTGTCGTCCATGGCCCGGCCCGGGCTACCCGTCGAAGCGGCGGAGCATCAGGCAGGTGTTCACGCCGCCGAAAGCGAAATTCTGGACCGCGGCGGTGCGGATCGCGCTGTTCCGCAAGGCGGGTGCTGTGCCGGATCATGGCGCAGCGCTCGTCCACCTCGTCCAGGTTCAGGGTCGGCGGGACGAATGCCCTCGGCCATCAGGTACAGGGTGATGATCGTCTCGATGACCCCGCAGGAGCCCATGGTGTGCCCCATGTAGCTCTTCAGGCCCGCGACCACCGGGCCTTGGCCGTACACGCTGCCGATCGCCTGGGCCTCGATCACGTCCCCCATCTTGGTGGCCGTGGCGTGGGCGCTGACGAAATCGACCTCGGCCGCGTCGACTGCGGCCGTTTCCAGCGCCAGCGTCAATCGTCTCGCGTGATCCCGTCGATGTTCGGCAGGATCAGGTCGCCGCCGTTGTTGTTGCAGGAGAACCCGATGACCTCGCCGAGAATGTCGGCGCCCCGCCTGCGGGCATGCTCGTAGTCCTCCAGCACGACGGCCCCGGCTCCCTCGCCGACCACCAGCCCGTCGCGGCGCACGTCAAAGGGCCGCGGCGTCAGGTGCGGAGTGGCGTTGAACTCGGTCGAGCAGGCCAGCAGGTTGTCGAACACCGCCACGGTCGTCGTGTCGTACTCGTCGGCCCCGCCGCAGAGCATGGCGTCCTGCATGCCGAACTTGACCGTTTCGTAGCCGAACCCGATCGACTGGCTGCTGGTGGTGCAGGCGGTGGACGACGAGATGACGCGCCCGGTGATGCCGAACATCTTGGTGATGTTCACCGCCGTGGTGTGCACCATGGACTTGAGGTAATCCACGGCCCCGACCGATGTCAGCCGGCGGTCGGTCTCGGTCTCGGTGAAGAAGGTCTTGTAGATGCTGCCGCTGGACCGAGGGGCTGCCGTGGGTGGAGCCGAACGCCACCCCCAGCCGGCCCGAGGTGATCGTACTCCGGGTCAAGCCCCGAGGCCGCCAGCGCCTCCTTGGCCACCTGGCAGGCGTAGAAGGCGACCGGCCCCATCGTCTTGCGGTGGCTGCGCTTGAAATCGTACGCGATGGGGTAGTCGACCGTCCCGTAGACGCCGGAGTGGATGTAGTCGGAGAGAAAACCGTCCTTGCGCAGCGGCTTGACGCCGGAGACTCCCTCCGTCAGGTGGTGCAGGATCTCCGCCCGGGTTCGGCCGATCGGGGTGATGGCGCTGCAGCCGGTGATGACGACGCGCCTGGCCATCACGGCTCCGCGGCCGGCAGGCGCTCGACGCCGCCGGCGGGATCCGCGCCGGTTCGCGCCGCCGCCAGGGTTTCGATGTAATCGATGATCTGGTTCATCGTCCGGATGTCCATGGCGCTCTTTTTCTCGGCCTGGGTGAGCTTCGAGTTGAGCATCAGCTCAATCTCGTGCAGGAGCTCGACTGCGTCGATGCTGTCGAACTCATAGGCGTCCCTGAGGTTCTCGTCGACGCCGGGGTCGACGATTTGAAACTTGTCCCTGAAAACCCTGAGCAGTGCCGCTCTGATCTGATCGCGTCCCATGTCCCCGTCTCGTTTCGATAAATTGCCGGAAACCCATTTTTTACTATGATCGGCCGCCAAACTCAAAATAAATCCTTCCTGCGCCGGTTGCGACCCGCGCCCGATCTTCCGCCAGTCTGTTGCAGAAAGGGCTCGAAGTGGTACCACTCAAAGGGGTTGGCTCGCAGCTCGGCTTCCAGCAGGTCGGCGTAGGACTGGGCCGACCGGCGGATGGCCTCCTCTCTGAGCCGGCGGGGTGTCCGCTCGATGGTCAGGGGCGCGCAGCACTTCAGGTGGTAGTGCTTGTGGCCGACCCGACGCGAGAAAAAGATGAGCAGCGGCGCGCCCGAGAGCATGGCCAGCAGGTGAGGCGTGTCCGGCAGGGCGACCGCGTGCCCCAGCATCGAGACCCGCACCGCGCGCTGGTCCGCACTCCAGACCTGATCGCCGGTCATGGAGACGATACCCCCGGCTTGAATGAAGCGCAACCCTTCCAGAAGGTCGAAGGCCGCTTCCTCGTTCTTCTCGACCGCGACCACCCGTATCCCGCGTTCCTGCAGCTCTCCCTTCTGGATGCGGTCGATGTGATCCTTGACGCGTTTGCCCATGAACAGGAGCAGCGGGATGCCGGCCCGCTTCTGCTGCATGATGTAGGCGGCGATCTCCCAGTTGCCGAGGTGGGACATCAGGACGATCCCGCCGGTGCCCGCATCCAAGGCCCGCTCGATGTGCTCGAACCCCTCGGAGGTGTGGCGGATGTCCCCGTGCTCCTGCAGCCGGAAACGGTCCAGGTATACCGATGTGAAGTTGCGGAACTGCTTCCAGGTGCACCAGAGGGCGTAGAGCCGGGAACGCTGCGGGAAGAGCGCGCGGTAGAATCGCACGCCGACCCTCACCCGGCGCGGGGCGAAGCAGAAATAGCCGGCGGCGATCCCCTGGGCGACGAGGCCGAACACCCAGGTCCCCAGGATCCGTGTCAGGAAGACGAGACCGCGGTAGAACATGGCGCCCCCGTCAACGCCCGCGCGAGCGGGGGCAGAGGATGCGCTGGGTGATCAGGCGGCTGAACAGCCCCGTGTTGCGCAGGAAATCGTAGAACGGGTGGAAGTGGGAGATGCGGCGGGTGCCCGGAGTGTAGGACACCCCGACCGGCACCTCGATCACCGGCATGCCGCGCCACCGGGCCTTGACCAGCGCCTCGACCTCGAACTGGAACCGGCGAGCGACGACGCCCAAGTGCAGGCACTCGGGCAGCGGGTAGGCCCGGAACCCGCTCTGGGAGTCCCTCACGGCGGGCCCGCCGGACACCCGCACCCAGAAATTGGAGAACTCGCGCCCGAAGCGGCTCGTCCAGGGCACGTCGGCCCCGAGCATCCCCTCGCGTCGCCCGATCACGATCGCCCGCCCGGCGCCGGGGATGGCCTCGAGCAGCGCCCGGGCGTCCTGCGGATCGTGCTGGCCGTCGGCATCCAGGGTGATCGCCCAGTCCGCGACCTCGGCCGCAGCGGCGAACCCCGTCAGCAGCGCGGCCCCCTTGCCGCGGTTGAACCGATGCGTCAGAACCCGGATGCCGTCGATTCCGCGGATGCGCTCGGCAGTGCGATCGGTGGACCCGTCGTCGACGACAAAAACCGGGAGGCCCAGTGCGAGCGCCCGCCGCAGGACGTCGGCGACCATCTGCTCATGATTATAGACAGGGATGACGACGGCCGCTTTAACGGGGGGCATGGCGGTCGGCCTCATGTTCCGCGGCAAGTGCAGAGGCGGGCAGGAACGCAACCCCCCAGGTCCCGGGACCCATGTGGGCGCCCGAGGTCAGGGAAAGGGGGCTCACGGTGACCTCGGCCGCCGGGTGCCGCGCGCGGATCGCCGGCAGGACCTCCGCGACGACCCACTCCCGGTTGTCCGAGTGCTCGAGCAGGATCAGGCCGCCCGCAGCCCGCCCCATGCCCTGCTCCAGCCGGGCCAGGGCGAACTCGACCTGCTCGCGCCGGGTGCGCGCCCGGCCCACCTTCACCGCTCCTTCGGGTGTCGGCGTGATGACGGGCTTCACGTTGAGCAGGTCGCCGATGAAGCCTCTGGTCTTGGACAGGCGCCCGCCCGCGGCCAGGTACTGAAGCCGGTCGAGAAAAATGTATTCCTCGCTGGCGCGCGCGGCCTCTCGCGCGAAACGGATCACCGCCTCCGCGTCGGCGACCGCCTGCGCGACCCGCGCCGTCGCGCGCACCGCGATGCCGAGGCGGCCGGACGCGAGCCCAGTGTCGACCACCGTGAGTCGGTCGTCCGGGTCGTGCTCGCGCTTCCAGGCGGTCACGGCCGCGTGGTTGCCGGTGTAGACCGAGCCGACGCACAGGTAAAGCGCCCGTTCGTGGCAGCCGAGAACGCTCTGGTAGCTCTGGTGACGTTCGAACACGCTGGCCTGGGCGGTGGTCACCCGCACGCCTTCCCGCATCGACCGGTAGAGTTCTTCGGGCGACAGCACGGTCTCGGGCAGGGACCGGTTCCCCACCACGATGTAGCTCGCCAGCAGGGTGACCCCGAGAACGGCCGCGTCCTCGCGGGTGATGGAGCCGGCGGCGTCCGTCACGATGTGGATGACCGGACGGGGGGAATGCGCAGCCCGAGGCGCCGGGGGGGCCAGCCCCCCCTCCGACCAGCGCTCCACCTCGCCCGCCCCTTCCAGCGCCCGGCGCAGTTCCGCGGGCTGCCGGGTGTGGATGTGGATCTTGAGCCGGTCACGGTCCTGCTGCACCACGAGGCTGCTCCCGAGCCCGGACAATCCCTGCAGGGGCGGATCGCCGTTCGGATCGACACGCACGACCGTGTCGACGCAGCTCCCGTCGGCTTCACCGCCGGCGGTGAAGCCGGGCGGCAGTCGCACGGCCGCGCCGAACATGTCGGTGACCGGCCGGAAGGTGTGCGGGCGATCGGAAAACCCGCTGAAGAACCCCTCCATGAAGAGGAAGAGCCCGAGCGCGCCGGAGTCGACGACCCCCGCCGCCTTGAGGACCGGGAGGGTGTCGGCCGTGGAGCGGACCGACCGTTCGAGGGCTTCGACGAGGCCGGGAAAACCGACCGGGAGGCGGGCGTGAGATTGCTCGAAGTACTGCAGCAGTTCATCGAGCACGGTCAGCATCGTGCCGGGCATGGGGTCCGCGACCGCCGCCCGCGCCCGGTCCCGGCCGGCCCGGACGGCGGCGCACATGTCCGCGGCGGGATCCGCGCCGATAAAGCCGGCAAAGAACCCGGCGGCGATGTTTCCGGAATTGCCGGTCGCGGAGAGGAGCAGCCGGCGGACGACGGCCCCGGGGGCGGACTCAGGCCGATGCAGCGGGGCCAGGCTGATCACGAGGTTGCGACCCGTATCGGCATCCGCCACCGGATAGACGTTGATCGCGTCCAGGAGCTCCGCCCAGGCCGTCAGCCTCTCGTACCCCGTGACGAACGCGGGCTTCAGGCGTTCGGCGATCATGCCCCACCCAGCGCCTGGGTCACGTCTGCGGGTATTTCGAATTGCATTTCCATTTCAGGCCATTTGACGGCCAGCTGCTCGCTGCGGCCCCGCGTGCAGATCAGCCCGTCCCCCTGCCGCCGGATCTCGAAGCCCAGGACGATCTTGTACACCGCCTCGAGCACGGTCGCCCGGCAGATGAACTCCTCGCCGAAACGCAGGGGCACGATGTGCTTGGCCGTGCTGCGCGTCACGGGGAAGATGATCTGACGCGTCTGGAAATACCGGTAGAGGTCGACGCCGGCCTGATCGAACAGTCCGAACCGGGCCATGTCGAAATACTTGAGGTAGTTCCCGTGCCAGACGATCTGCAGCGGATCCAGGTCGTGAAAGGGGACCTGCAGCCGGATCTCGTAATGCATGGTCATTTCTCACATTTTCCAGTAGTTACGCGATATCTACCATGTTCGGCGAGATCAATCCAGGCTTTTTCTGCCGAGGTTCTGATGAACCCACCTCAAAAATAGCGGATCACGGCCACAGGCAAAACCGCCGGTCGCCGAGACCGCGCAGCATAGGGCCCAGCATGGGAGCGGGTTGAGGCGGCCGACAACACCGCATGTGGCCGTCAGACGCTTTTTGAGATGGGTTCAAATGAAAGCGCCGCCTGTTCGGCGGCGCTTCACCTCCCAACCGCCACGTAGGAGGGGGGTAGTGGCGGCAGGGAATCAAACCGGCGGGTCACGACGGTCGGTTATGGCCCTTATCGTTCTGCGGGATGCTTCAAGACACGGCGCAGCAGAGCTTGGGAAACGGGTTCAGGAAAGTCTCGTAGCACGACGTGCACAACACCGTCCGCCCGCTGCGGGCCCCTTCCGCCGCGCTCTTCACCTGGTGGCCGCAGCAGACGCATTTCGGGGCCTCCGCGGCCTTGACGTCCTCTTCCGCTTTCACTTCCCGTCCGGTGCTCATGTGCGCTCCTTTGGTTCGATGTCGCTGTCCTGCTGCGGTAATAATCAACTTTCGTGCCACGATGATGAAAGGCAGGTCTTTCATCATAAATGTTTTAAGTTCAAATTGTTAACGCCAGTTCAGCGCGCGGGCTCACGGACATGCGTCCGGACAAAGATGTAATAAATCGGATGGAGTTATGACAAAAAAGTAGCCTGGGCGAGATTGAGCCGGAGTGGCCGAATGGGGCCGCGGGCGCGTTTTGACAGCCCCGCGCGAACTGTACTATACGCATGACCGTGTGAACACCCGGGGCGAGGAGAGACTGTGGCGGCGACAAGACGAAGCGCAACACCGCGGAAACCGGTGGACACCCTGCTGCGGTCGCACGGGGTGGACGATTTTATCTGGATCGACCCCAGGCGCATCGTCACCGCGCAGTGGGTGCGCATGAAGTGCATGTTCGGCTGCGCGAGCTACGGCCGGCGCGCCTGCTGCCCGCCGAACACGCCCTCGGTCGCCGAGTGCGAGCGCTTCCTGCGCGAGTACCGGGAGGCGGTGCTGTTCCGGTTGGTGACCCGCTTCGAAACCCCCAAGGACCGCGTGCGCTGGAACAACCAGGTCAACCGCCGGCTTTCGGCGATCGAACGCGAGCTCTTCGTTGCCGGGCACGAACGCGTGTTCCTGCTGGCGCCCGCGACCTGCTGCCTGTGTGCCACGTGCACGGGCGAGCGATCGCAGTGCGCGCAACCGCTCGCGGCTCGTCCGTCGCCCGAGGCCATGGCGGTGGACGTCTACTCGACGGCACGCCGCTTCGGTTACCCGATCGCAGTGCGGCAGGCGCCGACCGACGAGCAGAACCGCTACGGCGTCCTGTTGATCCGGTGAAGCCCCGGCGCCTTTCAAAAGCCCGGTTTACCCGGCACGCGACCCAGAAACCCCAAAGGAGGATTCCATGACCGTCAAGGCCACCTGGCTCAGCCATTCCTGCTTCATGATCGAAACCGGCAAGGCCCGGATCCTGATCGACCCCTTCATCTACCGGCAACCCGCTCGCCCCGGTGAAGGCCGACAGCCTCACGCCGGACGCCATCCTCGTCTCCCACGGACACGCCGACCACGTCGGCGACACCGTCGCCATCGCCAAGCGCACCGGGGCCTTGGTGGTGTCCAACTTCGAGATCCAGAACTGGATGGTCGCCCAGGGAGTGCCGAACGTCCACCCGCAGCACATCGGCGGCGCGTTCACCCACCCCTGGGGCCGGGTCAAGCTGACCCAGGCGCTGCACGGCTCGGCCCTGCCGGACGGCTCCTACGGCGGCAACCCCTGCGGCTTCCTGCTCTACCTGGAGGGCAAGACCATCTACCACGCCTGCGACACCGGCCTTTTCGGCGACATGCAGCTGATCGGGGACGAGGGGATCGACCTGGCGATCCTGCCGATCGGCGACAATTTCACCATGGGGCCGGACGACGCGCTGCGCGCCGTCAAGCTGATCCGGCCCAAGCGCGTGGTGCCCATTCACTACAACACGTTCGACGTGATCCGGCAGGACGCGGCCGCATGGGCCGCACGGGTGGAAAAGGAGACTCCGGCCAAGGTGGCGGTGATGAAGCCCGGGGAAACGATCGTGGTGTGACGCGGCGATTCTGAAACAGGGTTCAATCGCACGAACCGAAAGCACCCGCAGCAGGCTGCGGGTGCTTTTTTTCGCAGAGGAGCGAAGGCCTTCCCGTCCAGGGAGGCGTCAGACCCGTCAGCCGGAGGGCTTGCAGGGGGGCGGCTTGAAACCGCCGGAGCCCGTCGGGATGCCCTGGGGGCGAACGCACCCGGCCGACATCAGCTTTTCGACGTCCCCGCAGCCGCACTGCGGGCATTTCGGTTTCGGTGGTTTCGAGGAGACGACCAGCTCCTCGAAACAGACGCAACACGCCTTGCACTGGTACTCGTAAATGGGCATGGCTTCGACCGACTCCTCTCCCGAACCGACTGTTGAAAAACGGCTCTCAGGCCGTGATCCTGCGGCGCGCGGCTTTTGGCCATGCTCAATACTGGCCCGTATGCTGCGCCGTCCAAAAGGCCGCGCGCCTTGGCTGACGGCCCGATACTTTTTTTACAACCCCTTGGTGAAAATCCTACCCCTATTATGCCCCCGCCGGCGCCCGCGCGTCAACGCGGGCTGCCCGCTTACAGCCACTGCAGCGCCGCACCCGCGTATTCGTCCGGACGCGTCCGCAGCACCCACCTCCGGTGGAGGAGGGCGTCGCCGAAGCCGATGTGGTAGCGCTCGGCCGTTTTCGCAGCGGCACGGTCCTGCCAGTCGGCGACCGCGTCGGCCGGTGCGGGGGTGTCGATCAGGATCCCGTCCAGATGCCGGAAGCCGGCAAGCTCCCTCGGCCGCGGCAGCTCGGGCCGCCGCCACCAGTAGACCTGCCGTTCCATCTCGCCCTGGAACCGGCCGGCCGGGTCTGCACTCACGACGGTCAGCAGGACGGCGCGGTCGCCCGGCCGCGGGAAGAGGTAGCGCAGGTCGCCGTCCAGAAAGTGCGGGCGCCTCAGCCGCACGGCGGCGAGCAACTCGGTGCGGCGCGGGAGCGCCTCCGGCTCGAAAAACACGACTTCGAGCGGGGAAAATGGATTCGCCGTCGTGGTGAGGCGCAGCACCTCCTGGAGCAACCGGTGGTCCTGGTCCCGGAACCCCGGCGCGACCAAGACTTGGTAGGGCTGCGTGAGCCGTCCGGCCGCGCGGCGGACGGCGCCGATCGTCTGGCCCCGGGCAACGATGAGCTTGGCCGTGTACGCGGCGGCGCCAACGCGGACCCGCAGCCCCGGCTCCGTCCAGGGCCGGGCCCGGTCTCCCACGCGCCACGACGCGTCCAGGTCGGGCAGCGGGAAGAAGACGGTGTCGAAGCGGCTTTCGGCGTAGTCGTAGGCCTGCAGGAAATCCTCCGGGCTGAACCCGCCCGTACGAAGGACCGTGTAAGGCGGCCGCGGCGCGGCGTGCAGCCCCAACTCGCGCCGCCTGCGGCGGAAGTCGGTGCCCGGGAGCACGGCCAGCGGGAAGACCTGGACGTCGTCCTGCAGGTCGTTCTCGGCCACCCAGTCGACGCTGCGCATGAACCCGGCCAGGTCGTCCCCGGGCAGCCCCAGGATCAGGTCGATGCTGGGGGTGATCCCGCGCGCCTTCAGCCGCTGCGCCCCCGCGAGCACCTGCGGAAGCCGGGTCGGACGCCGCATGAGGTGCAGCGCCCGGGGGTTGGTGGTCTGGAGACCGATCTCGAACCAGTCGAACCCGGCCGCGGCAAACCGGTCGGCCAACTCGTCATCGACCGCCTCGGCCCGGATCTCGCTGAAGAAGCGGACGGCCCGGCTGGCGTTCAGGCGCGCGATCCCGGTCAGCAGCCGCTTGAGCCCGGGGCGCACGTTCAGGCTGGGGTCCAGCAGGTACACCTGCCCGATGCGGCGTTCCACCGCCCAGGCCACCGCCCGCAGCACGTGCTGCTCCTCGGCGAAAAGCAGGCATGGCCGGGACTTGTTGTAGAAGCAGAACCCGCAGCGGTAGGGGCAGCCGCGCTGGGTTTCGAGGAGCATGATGTTCTCGAGTTCGGGTTCGAGCAACCCACAGAGGTAGGGGCTTTCGGCGGCCCGGAAGGAATCGGACCCGGCACGCGCCCGCACGCCCCGCCCCTTCCAGGCGGCCGGTCTGCTGAGCAGCCGGCGGAAAACCGCCTCCCCCTCTCCGAACACGCGGCAATCGACGGCCGGGGAGCGGGATAGGCGGTTGTCGGGAGTAATCTCCGGACCGCCGAAGACGATGCGCGGGCCGCCGCCTTCCTTCAACCGGCCGGCCATGTGCAGGCTGCGCTCCAGGTTCCAGCTGAACACCGTGAACCCGACCACGTCCGGCCGCCGCCGGCGCAGGAGCTCGAGCAGCGCCGCATCCCCCAGGTAGGAGGCCAGGCTTTCGGGCAGGACGTCCACCTCCACCCCCGGGATCCCCTGCGCCGCAAGCTTCAGGCAGGCGGCGCCCAGGGGGATGTTGCCGGTCTTGAGGCCGAAGGTGTGGCGGGGGATCGGCAGTTGGAGGAGAAGGACGCGGACCATCGGGCCGTCACACGCGAACGACGAGCCTGCAGACCAGCACGATCTCCCAGGCGACCACCCCGCCGAAGGCAAGCAGGGCGCACCGGTAGAGCCGCTGCGGCGTAAACTTGCCGGACCACGGCAGGACGCTGTGCGCGAGCAGAACGAAGATGACCACCGCGATGCTGGTTAAGAGGTACTTGGCCGTCATGAACACGGCGGGGCCCTTCTGGAGGAAGTAGTTCATGACCGGGTTTATTTCGGAGGCCCCGTGCGCGACGAGATAGAGGGTCAGAGCGGCGTCCAGGATGCTGAGGACGAGGATGCCCATCATGGCCGCGAAGAGCCTGGGGCTGTAACGGTCGAGGATGAAAACCCGGCGCGTGTCGGTTGACCGCCGGACGGCCCGCCGCCGGCCGCCCAGGATCAGATACCGCAAGCCGGGCAGGCCCGGCCGGCGCCGGTCGCCTGCGGAGCGCTGGTTCGCGGGGGATTCCTCGGGGTCAATAGGCATCGATGCGGCCGCCGATCGGATGATGGTTATGGCTCTGCTGAAACGATACGTCACGCGCAGCCCGGGGGTGTTTCATGGGGCGGGAGCGGGGAGCCCGCCGCGCACGACGGGCAGCACCCTTTATATCGACCGCACCCCGGAAGATCTTGAGCCGGGGAGGCCCGCGACCGCCGGCACCCGCACGGGTCGTACGGTCAGGCGGAGTGGCCGCTTTCGTCCGCCGGCGACGACAAATCGCTGCAGTCGAAACGCTGCCCGCAGCCCCCGCAGACCAGCGGTTTGGCATCGCCGCGCCCGATTCGCGGGAGCTTGAGCGGACGGTGGCACCCGGGGCAGACCAGGTCGATCCCCGGGCATGCATTCTCGACGTCTTCGGTCTTCATCGGCGTTCTCCTGTGGGCGGCCGGCCTGGGCCCCCCTGCATGCGGCCCTTCAGCCTCGTAGAAGATCCCCGCGCGGCGCATGGCGTGGTGCGGCCTGAACGGGACTCACCTCATCGTTGATAAGGGTTCTGGTAAGGTCGACCATCGCCGCTGTCCACCCTCGTTTGACATGCGCGGCCGGATATGGTGTTTTGCGGCCCGGCGTGAATGCTTCCGGCGCCGACAGTGCCGGATGCGCCTGCTCTGACCCACAGGGCCGAGGCCCCCCGTAAAGTGCGCGCGGGGTAAGCGGGGGCTCGGGCCCAAGGAACCGACCGCATGTCCCAAGCCGATTACTACGAAGCTCTCGGGGTCCCGCCGGATGCCGCAGCAGGCGTCATCAAGAATGCCTATCGGCGGCTGGCGTTTCAGCACCACCCCGACCGAAACCCGGACCCGGCTGCGGCCGACGCCATGAAGCGCGTCAACGAGGCTTACGCCGTGCTCTCCCATCCCGGAAAGCGCCGCGAGTACGATGCCCTGCGCAGTCAGTTCGGCTCGGCCGCGCACGATCGGTTCCGCACCGCTCACTCCGCGCAGGACATCTTCAACGGATCGGACATCAGCGCTGTTTTCGAGGAGATGGCCAGGGCTTTCGGGTTCCGCGGGTTCGAGGACACCTTTCGCAACGTCTACGGGCAGGAGTATCGCCAGTTCGAGTTCAAAAGGCCGGGAGGGTCGGTCCGGACGGTGGTGTTCGGCCGCATGGCCGGACGGACGGACGAGGCCGGCCCGATGGGTCGCCTGAGCCGCCTGCTCGTCCGCCGGGTGTTCGGCGTCGATCTGCCCGAAGACGGTGCGACCGTGCGCGACCGCATTGTAGTGGACCCGGCCCTGGCCGCCGCCGGCGGGCCTTATGCCTACCACCTGAAAGAGCGCTCCAAGAAGCTGGTGGTCAAGATCCCGGCCGGGATGCGGGAAGGCCAGCTGATCCGGCTGGCCGGCATGGGCCGCGAGGGGCGGGCGGGCGGCAAGCCCGGTGACCTCCTGCTGGAAGTGCGCCTGCGGCGTTCCCTGCGCGGGCGGATCGGGCGGGCTCTGTCTCACTGGGTGAAACCGTGAGCGCCCGGCACCGGATGCGCGTCGTCTGCCTGGGCGACAGTCTGACCGAGGCGTCCGATGTCGGTCCGGGCGAGTCCTGGCACGCGCTGGCGGCCGCGCAGTTGGGGGCCGAGTTCGTCAACTGCGGCATCGGCGGCGACACTTCCGCGGGTCTCCTGAGCCGGTTCCAGGCGGATGTCGTCGCCCGCCGCCCGCACGCGGTCATCCTGCTCGGCGGGGCGAACGACCTGTGGTGGGACCTCGACCTCGGCCCGATTCAGGCGAACCTCTTCGCCATGGCCTGCCAGGCCCGCTTTCACCGCATCGTCCCGGTGATCGGTCTGCCGCCACCGCTGGACACCCGCCAGGCGCGCGCGCAGGACATGTTCCAGCCTCTGGCCGGCTGGGACGCCTGCTGCCGTAAGCTCACCGGCTTGGTCGACGCCCTGCGCGCGGCCGCGCGGTCGTGCGAGATCGCATGCCTCGACTTCCACCGGCCGTTTTTGGCCCCGGGCGGAACCGTACGCAGCGAACTCTACCTGGAGAACGGCCTGCACCCGAACCCGAAGGGACACCGGCTCATGGCGGAGGCCGCTGCCGGGCTGATTCCCGGTCTCTCCCTGACCCGGCGGTGATCCTCTGCACTCGAGACGCATATTTCATAGTTGACTGCCGGTGTTGATTCCATTACCCTCGCCACCATACGCCACGATCCGGGGAGGACTCCATGAAATTATCCACCCGCAGCCGCTACGGCACCCGCCTGATCCTCGACATGGCCAAGCAAAACAGCAAGACCCCCATTCAGCTGGGAGAGATCGCGCGGAGGCAAAACATCTCGCTGAAGTATCTCGAGCAGATCATCCGGCCGCTCAAACGCGCCAACTACATCAAGAGCTTCCGCGGATCCAAGGGCGGGCACCTGCTGAACCGTAACCCCGAGGACATCACCGTCGGCGAAGTAGTGGCGCTTCTGGAAGGCAGCACCTATTTGACCGCCTGCTCTAAAAACCCCAAGAGCTGCAGCCGATCGGACAAATGCCTCACGCGCTTTCTTTGGATGGAGGCCTCGCAGGCGTTTTTCGACCGCCTCAACCAGATCACGTTCGCCGACCTGCTGGCCGGCGGCAAGGACGCGCAGGCCGAAATCTGCGACCCCGCGTGACGCCCCGAGCGACCCGCCCCCTGGTCGCGTCGGTGCCTTCGCCCCGCCCCGTGCCCTTTTCGCGGCCCCTCTCCCAAAAAAAACGGGGTGGACGCCATTGCGGCCCCCACCCCTTGGAGGAGAGAGTGTCTTTCACAGTAATTGGTTTAAAAGTCCTGGACAGGCCTAAAAGGAGGTGGAAAACGGACTGCCCAGGAAAACCACCCCGGTGCACTGGATGGTTTTTCTTTTAAACCATATCTAAAGACTCGGTTTATCCGAAAACGTTACACCGTGGATGCACGTTTTCAGCCGTGAGACCCAAACCCGCCATCGACGAGCGCTACCGGTCGCTGCTCCAGAAAGCGGTGCGGCGCGGCCACGTCGACCTGGTGATCACGGTCGGGGCTTGCATGGCGGATGCGGGTGACCCCGCGTGGTTCGAACGCCGGACGGACCTGATCGCCCTGAGCGAGTGCTGGCCGCTGAGCGGCCGAACCGGCTTCACCAAGGCCGCCCACAGCAAGCTGGCGGCCCTGGTCCGGGTGGCGCAGGCGCGCAAGGACCGGGATGCGGCCGGGCTCGGCTTCCTGTCCTATGCCCTGGCCCGCGGCGACGGCAGCGTGCTCGCGGGGACGGAAGACGACCGGGCCGTCAGGCTGCTGGCCCAGGCCGTCCGGCGCCCGACGAAATTCTGGGAGTGGATCGCCTCGCAGCCCTGCGGGGAGGACTGCCGCCACGTGATCGCGCATGCCGACCGGCTGGGGACCGGCGACCGGCCGCACGACCAGGCCGTAGCCCAGGCGGCGGCCTACCTGGCCCTGTCCGCGCCGCTCCCGCAGACGCCCGAGGCGCCGCCCGCTGCAGGGGCGTTTCCCTACTGGGCGGCGTTCGACCGGCACACGACGGCCGGGAAACGCGCCCTGCGCGATGTCGCCCGGGATCTGCACCTGAAGCTCGGCCAGCTCGAGTGGTGCTTCTACTACTACGAGGGGGCAATCGCCAACGCGGAGGCCCCCTCGCCCTGGTGGGCGCGCTACTGCCGCTGGGGCTTCGACCGTCACGGGCTCCGGCCGGACGAGGCGCCCCTGCTGTGGGAGCCGGCCAGGACCCAGCTGGCCGAAGCCCTCTCCGGGGACAGCCGCGCCCTCCAGGCCGAAGTGTACGGCTGGAGGCTCGCGCATCGGGACCGGGTCGAACTCTTGAAACAGCAGGTCGAGCTCTTTATCGGCCGCCTGCGGGACGTGCCGCGGGATCAGGCCGAGCTGTTCTAACTCGTAACTGTCTTTCCTCGGAGGGTCCCCATGTCCAGGATCGTGGATCAGCCCGAAGTCTATTTCAGCCGTTTCCGAAAGTCGGACGACCCGCTGCTGCTCGAGCTGGAAGCCGAGGCCGCGACGGAACCCGTCCCCATCGTGGGCCCGGTCGTGGGGCAGATGCTCTTCATCCTCGCGCGCGCCATCAACGCGCGTTCGATCCTGGAGCTTGGCACCGCCACCGGGTATTCGACGATCTTCCTCGCGCGCGCGTGCGCCGCGACCGGCGGGAGGCTGACCACCGTCGAGATCGACCCCGCTATGGCAGCCCGCGCCCGCCGCAACCTCGACCGTTCCGGCGCCGGGGGGTGCGTTGAGGTGGTCTGCGGGGACGTGCTCGGCCGGCTGCCCGGGATGCGGGGACCGTTCGACATGATTTTTATGGACATCGAGAAGTCGGACTACGCGCGGGTGCTGCCCGAATGCGGCCGACTGCTGAGGCCGGCCGGGCTGCTCGTGGCCGACAACGTCGCCTTCCCGGAGGCGGACGCGTTCAACCGGGCGATCTTCAGCCGCCCGGACTGGCAGACGGTCTCGCTCCTGGCCCACCTGCCCGGACACTCGCCCGAAAAGGACGGGGTGTGCCTGGCCCTACGCTGCTGAGTCGCCGAGCGGATTCGCGGTCACGGCCGGGCACCGATACCCCGGCTCACTTGGGGGCCGGGCGGGACGGTTGAGGCGCCGCGCCTTTGAGGTCGTCCACGTCGGACTGGCCGCGTCCGGGTTTTGCCGGCAGAGGCGTGGGCCTCTGCCCGGGTGGAAGCCCCGGCGGCGGAAGAGGATGGGGCGGGTCCTTGTAGTAGAGGCTGTTGTTCTCGCGGTAATACCCGCGATAGAGGTTCGGGTTGCCGGGGCGGCCGTGGTAGTAGGTTCCGGGGCCGTAAGTCCCGTAGCGCAGATAGTAGTCGTCGTCATTGGAGCCGCGGTCGCGGTCTTCGTTGGCGCGACTGCGGGCCAGCTCCTCCAGCTGCCGGGTGCGTTCCTGCTCGAGCTTCAGTTGGGCGTCGCGCTCACGCGCGGCAGCCTGCGCCTTGCTCTCCTCGATGTCGAGCCGCCGGTTCTCGAGCCGCATCCGGCGCTCCTCCTCGAGTCGCTGCCGGTCGGCGATGGCGTCATGCGGCGTCTCTTCGGTCTTTTCGATGACCTTGGCCCCCGGGGGGGGCGGTTCGTTGCTGAAGTGCACGACGCCGTTGGCGTCCGTCCAGCGGTAGATGTCGGCGCCCGCCGCGGCGGGAGTCGCCAGCACCGCCAGGCAGACCACCAGGATCAGACGAGGTTTCATCGCATCCCCCCCAAGCTGCATGACAGGCCACGAGCCCACGCTCCGAATAGGGATATCGGCAAGCGCCTCGAACGGCTTAAGCACTGCCTCCGCGACCACACCATGATGCTCCTTATGACGTCGTAACCTGCGGATCGGGTTACGCCGTCGCCGGTCGTTCGCGGGAGTTGCCGTTCTGCCGGTCCTCCTCGTCCGCCTGCGCGATCACCTCCCAGGCCTCCTCGGCCGTGTCCACGTACCGGAACAGGTTCAGGTCCTGCGGCGCTATCGTGCCCTCGTCCACCAGCACCTGGAAATCGACCACCCGCTCCCAGAACTCGCGGCCGAAGAGCAGGACCGGTATGCGCCGCACCTTCCCGGTCTGGATGAGCGTAAGGGTTTCGAAGAGCTCGTCCAGGGTGCCGAACCCGCCGGGGAAGGCCACCAGGGTCCGGGCCCGCATCAGCAGGTGCATCTTGCGGATGGCGAAGTAGTGGAACTGGAAGTTGAGCGACGGGGTGATGTACGGGTTGGGCATCTGCTCGTGGGGCAGGACGACGTTCAGGCCGATGGTGAGCGCACCCGCCTCGCTGGCCCCGCGGTTGGCCGCCTCCATGATGCCCGGACCGCCGCCGGTCGTCACCACGCAGCGGCGGTTGTCCGTGTGTTCGCCGATCAGCCGCCCCAGGCGCCGCGCCTCTTCGTAATAGCGGCTCTGGGCGAGCCGGCGCTCGGCCCCCCGCACCGCGCCCCGGGCCGCGGCGTCGCCCGGGGCGGCGCTCGCCCGGGCGCGCGCCGCTTCCAGCTCCGCCCGGGCGGTGTCGGGGTCGGGGATGCGGGCGCTGCCGTAGACGACGACCGTCGACTCGATGTGGTGCTCCTGCAGGATGAGCTCGGGCTTGAGCAGCTCGAGTTGCAGCCGCACGGGACGCAGCTCGTCCCGCAGCAGGAACTCGGGGTCCTGGTAGGCCAGCCGGTAGCTGGCCGAGCGGCAGTGCTCGGGGACGGTGGGTTTCTCGGCTCTTCGCGCGTCCTCGTGCGCGGAGGGGAAGATTCGCCTGCGGGGGGGGGGCGGGATCATGTCGGAGTCCTCCTTTTGGCACCACTTTATTGCCGCGGAGGCCGGATAGTCAAATGGGCGGGGGACTTGCAGGTCTCGACGGACGGGCCCTACACCAGCGTGTTCAGGAGGTGACCGCGCACCTCGTCCGGGGCTTTGACCGGCTTGAGGTTGGCCCTGAAACCGTAGACCGTGGTGGTCGGGCTCGCGGCCCCGGCCGGCGGGCCCGGCAACGCAACAGCCTGAAGGCCTGGCCCCGGGCCGGCATCGAGCGGCTCGAAATCCGCGTCGAGTTCGGCTTCGTCCGGGCCGGCGTCCGGCGTCCGGTCGCCCGGGCCGGTGAACCCCAGCTTCAGCCCGAAGGCCTGCAGGGCGGACAAGGTGTGATGGAGCGCCTCAACCATGATCATTCCTTGCTTAACACGTAAAACCCAACGCCTGACACCCGATACCCTCCCGATATCTGAACTCCCAAAAACCAAACACTAAACAACCAAACACCCAAACACCCAAACACCTAAAAACCAAAAAAAGAGACTTCCCACGATGCCGTTGTTCCTGACGGTGCAGTCCTCCAATTTTTTCGAATTGCGAGAGCCCGTCGGGGAGATGCACGCACACCCGAGAAGTCAGGCAGAGTTTTTTCAACATTCGTGCCAACAACTTTGGAATGAGAATTTTCCAATCAAGACGCCATGGTTGCACTCCGGAGAGGTCTCGGCCGGGCGGGCGAAGGCCGGATTTTGTCAATTTTCCGCCGAAAAACGTCAATCGATTGAATCGGCCCAATGGAGGTGTTAGATTCGCCCATGCAATTCGAGTTCGCCACGGCCGGCCGTATCGTCTTCGGGACCGGGGTTGCGTCCACGCTCGGCCGGGAGGCAGCCGCCCTCGGACGCCGGGCCTTTGTGCTGACCGGCGGCCGACCGCAGGCGCACGCCCCCCTGCTGCGTCTCCTGGAAAATCACCATGTTGCGCACACCCCGTTTCGGGTAACCCGGGAGCCGACGACCGACCTCGTCCTGGAAGCTGCCGAGCGGGCGGCCGCGCACACCTGCGACCTGGTCGTCGGCATCGGCGGTGGCAGCGTCATCGACGCCGGCAAGGTGGTTGCCGCGCTGCTCACCAACGGCGGCGACATCATGGACTACCTGGAAGTCGTCGGCCGCGGACAACCGCTCGGCCGAGCCTCCGCGCCCTACATCGCCGTGCCGACCACCGCCGGGACCGGCGCCGAGGTCACGCGCAACGCCGTGCTGGAGTCCCCGCGGCACCAGGTCAAGGTCAGCATGCGCAGCCCGTTCATGCTGCCCAGTCTGGCGCTGATCGACCCCGAGCTGACCTACTCCATGCCGCCCGCCCTCACCGCCGCAACCGGGCTGGATGCCCTGACCCAGCTCCTGGAGGCCTTCGTGTCGCGCGGCGCCAACCCGCTGACGGACGGAGTGTGCCGCGAGGGTCTCGCACGCGCCGGACGCGCACTGCAGCGCGCCTGCGACGACGGTGCGGACCGCGACGCCCGCGCGGACATGTGCGTCGCCAGCCTCTGCGGCGGCCTGGCGCTGGCCAACGCCAAGCTCGGGGGCGGTGCACGGCATCGCCGGGCCCTTCGGCGGGCGGTTCAAGGCCCCGCACGGCGCGGTGTGCGGCCGGCTGCTGCCGTTCGTGACGGCCGCCAACATCACCGCGCTGCGCGCCCGCGCGCCCGAAGCGCCTGCGCTCGACCGCTACGCCGAGGCCGCCCGGATGCTCACAGGCACACCGTCGGCGACCGCAGGGGACGTTCTGCCCTGGCTGGAGGGACTGGGCGCTCGCCTGAAGGTGCCCGGGCTCGCGTCGTTCGGCTACGGCGAGAAGGACGCCGAGGAGATCATCCCCGCCGCGCTGCGCTCGAGCAGCATGCGCGGCAATCCCGTAGACCTGACGGCCGATGAGCTGCTAGCCGTCCTCAGCCGCGCCAAGTAGGCCGTTATGCGCCCCCGCTCCCTGACCCTGATCCTGCTCGTGGCCCTCGCGGCCGCAACCGCGCACGCGGCCGAACCCGGCCTGGTGGGCCTGGTGAAGAAAATCCAGCCGGCGGTGGCGACGATCGTCGGCTACGACATCGACCGCAACATCGCGAGCCTCGGGACCGGTTTCTTCGTCAATGCTCAAGGGCACCTGGTCACGAACTTTCACGTCATGCAGGGTCGCTACGCGGCGGACGTGCGCACCGCGGCCGGCCGCAGCTACCCGGTCGCGGCCGTGCTGGCCGAGGACCGGGAGGCCGACCTGGTCAAGCTCCGGGTGGACATCCCGCCCGGGGAGGTGGCCTGGATCCCGCTGAGCGACCGGGTCCCCGAGATCGCCGAACAGGTGGTGGTGGTCGGCAGCCCCATGGGGTTGGAGCAGACCGTGACCGAGGGCATCGTCTCCTCGGTGCGCGAGATCCCGCCGGTCGGCACGGTGTTCCAGATGTCGGCGCCCATCTCCCAGGGCTCCAGCGGCAGCCCGGTCGTGGACCTGAAGGGGCAGGTCGTCGGGATCGCCACGTTCCAGTTCGTCCAGGGCCAGAACCTCAACTTCGCGGTGGCGGCCCGGCAGGTGCTGGCCCTCAAGCGCCTCGAGACCCCCCGGACGGTCTCCGAGTGGACCTTCGGCAACCTCGGACAGAAACCCAAGCTGGCCGAGGCGCTGTGCCGCAGGGGGTTCAGTTTCTCCATCCAGGGCGAGAACCGCCAGGCGATCGACTATTTCCGCCGGGCCACCGAAGAAGACCCGCAGGACCCCGCGGCCTGGAGCGGCCTGGGGTCGTGCTACGCCGGCCTCGACCACCCCGATGAGGCTGTCACCGCCTACCGTCTGGCGATCGATGCCGACCCGCGCGACCCCGCCGCGCATTTCCACCTCGCGAATTACTTCGGCCGGATCGGCCGGACCGAGGAGGCGATCGCCGCCTACGCGCAGGCAATCGCGATCAACCCGCAGTTCGAGGCCGCCCACTTCAACCTCGGGCTGCTGCTGGTGCGCGAAGGCCGCTTCGAGGAGGGCCGCCGGCAGTTCGAGGCGGTGACCCGCCTGAACCCGGAGGCCGCCCCGGCTTTCTTCAACGCCGGGATTGCCTCCGCCCGCATGGGTCGGTTCGAGGAGTCTCTCGCCGCCCTGCGGGAAGTCGTCCGGCTGCAGCCGGAGTACGCCCCCGGGTGGTTCGCGATCGGCGAGGCGTTCGGCGGGCTCGGGCGCACCCGCGATAAGGTCGGCGCCTACCGCGAGGCGATCCGCGTCGACCCGGACTACGCACCGGCGCACCACGCCATGGGCACGGCCCACGCGGCCGCCGGGAACACGGGCCCCGCCCTGGAAGAATACAAGATCCTGAGAAAGCTGGATGCGGAGCTGGCCCAGAACCTCTTCAAACAGATCTATGCCGATGACCCCCCTGCCCGAAAACCTAAGGGAACTGCCAAGCGGTCGAAACCATAACTGCTTCGGGTGCAGCCCGATCAACCCCTCCGGCCTGCGCATGCGGTTTTTGACGGACGGGCGGGCGGTGTACTCGCAGTTGCGGGTGCCCGGCCACCTTTGCGGCTGGAGCCACATCGTCCACGGCGGGGTGCTCTCCACCATCCTGGACGAGATCATGAGCTGGGCGGCCATCCGCCTGCTGCAGCGCATCGCCCTCACCCAGAAAATGGAGGTCGAGTTCCTCAAGCCGGTCCAGGTCGGGGTGGAGCTGCAGGCGGAGGGCCGGGTGCGCGCGTCCGGACCCAGGAACGACGCGTTCACCGAGGGCGTGATCTACGACGGCCAGGGCGAGGCCTGCGCGCGCGCCACGGCGGTTTTCAAGGTGTTCTCGCCGGCCGTCGCGCGCCGCCTCGGCATCGCCGACGAGGCCTCCATCCGCTGGTTCGAGCGCATCTTCGAAGACGTCGGGCAAACCCCGGGAGGCGTCTAAAGTTCCCCGCGCTTCAGACCGAAGATAAAACAGGTCGGCCGCGTGCCGGCCGGCCCGCATCTTAAGACTTCCGATCCGGAGACATCGACACCGCTTATGGAAAACGTCCAGATCTGCGAGAAATGCAAGTACTGGGTTGAAACGGGTGGGACCGACGACGGGATGGTGGGGGAGTGCCACCGCAACGCGCCCCTGCCCGAGCTGATCGATTCCAGCTCCACCAGCACGGTCCGCTACGCGGTGTGGCCGGTCACGGCCGACCAGAACTGGTGCGGCCGCTTCGAGGAACGCCCGATGGCCAACACCGAGGTGCTGGCGCGTGTGGCCATGATCGAAAAGCTGGAGTCCGAGCGCAAGTCCAAGCCCAAACCCTGACCGATTTTTGAAAAACACGTGTCGGGCCGTCCGCCAAGGCCAACGCCGGATCACGGTCCGAGACGCCGCTTTTCAGCCGCTGGACGCCGCCTCCGCCAAGGCGAGCAGCCGACGCAGCTGCGACTTCAGCGGGTGCGGGGCCGCGCCGTCTACCGTCGGCAGGGCCTGCTGCGCGGCCGCAAACGCCCGGCCGATGACCCGTTCGGAGCCGGCCAGACGGATGACCAGCTGCAGCGCGCAAAAGCTCAAGAGCAGGGTGATGGCGACGACCCAGAAGGCGTGGGTGAAGTAGTCGCCCGGCAGGTAGTCGCCGCTGAAGAACCTCCGCACCGTCGTCCACCCCACGGTCCCCAAAACTCCGACCACCGGGGCGTTGAGCAGAAGCTGGAGCCAGGTTCCGCCCAGCCGGCGGGCCACGCGCTCGGTTTCGCGCCGCACGGCCTCGTCCCACACGTCACCCAGCCGCTCGGTGGTTGATTCGGCCGCGTCCAGGGGGGTCTCGACGCCGCGCACGACCGGCGCGAAACGCGCCTGGACCAGCCGCTCGGACACCGCCGGCCAGGCGCTCAGGAAGGCGGCTCGGTACCCGCGCAGGGCCGGCTCCAGCCCGGCCCGCGAGACCCCGCCATCCGCCCCGGCCTTGGCGCGCTCCGCCCCGGACGGCCGCGCCCAGCGCAGCAGAACCCCGAGCCCGCTGCCGAGCGTCGTCGCCCGTGTCCAGACCGCCAGCATCCATCCCACCGGTCCGACCCAGCGCGTCGCCAGAGACTGATAAAAGGCCGCACCCCACCCGCCGCCGCGCCGGGGGTCGGTGTCCCGCAGCGCGCCGACCGCCGCCTCGAACGCCTGCGCCTGGGCCTGTTCGAACGCCTCCAGTCCGGACCGGGCGGCCGCCCGGTCGGCTGCGAGCTCGCGCGCGGCCTCCTCCAGCATGACCCGGTGCAGCTGCCGAGCGTTCTCCACCCGCCGGTCGACCACCCGCCCGCCGCCTCCCGCGATCCCGAAGACCAGCGTCCGCAGCTCGTCGAACTGGTCGAACCCGTGGCGCGGGCCGGCCGCCGGGTCCCAGCCCGGGTCCTGCACCTGCCGGCGGGCGGAGGTGCACAGGATGCGGTCGACCGGTCGCTGCCAGCCGCGCGCGAGGTAGGCCCGGAGGTCCGGGAGGATCCGGTCCTTGAGCTCGGCTTCGTCCAGGCGGTCGCACTTGTTGATCACGGCCACCAGGGACTCGCCGTCGAAGCGCCGTACGACCGGCGCGAGAAAATCGGCGTGATCGCGGCGCTTGGGGTTCTCGCCGTCGAACACGCACACCAGGACGTCCGCGTGCGCGACGGCGCGTTCCAGCGCCGGAAGGTGGCGCTGGAACTCCATGCTGTCGGTGTCCGGGGTGTCGACGAGGCAAATCCCCTCGGGCAGGGCGGTGCCCGCCGCGGGCAGCACCTCGACCGAGTCGGGGTCGAGTTCGGCCGCGAGTTCGGCCGCGTCGGGGCCGCCGCCGAAGAGCAGCAGGTGTCCCGTGGTCGGGCGCCGATGCCCGGCCGGCGACAGCTCCCGGCCGCCGGCGAGCGCGTTCACGAGGGTCGACTTGCCGGACCCGGAGGGGCCGATCACGGTCACCACCGGGTGGCGGTCGAAGCGTGCAGCGATCGCCCGGATCATGCGCACGGTCTCGTCGCACTGAGCCGCGAGCGCCGAGGCCGGGCGCCAGAGCGCCACCGCTTCCAGGTTTTCCTTCAGCAGCGCGATGTCGGCCACCAGACCTTCGATGCGGCCGATCCCTCGGAGCGCGGCCGTCCCCTGCTCGTTCACAGACCGGTTCATCGGTCCTCCCCCAGCGCCGTGAGGCCCCGGTCGATATCGGTCAGCAGGCGCTCGGCCTCCCCGGCCGTGCGGTCGGCCGCTTGCAGGAGGTCGCCGGTGATCTCCTGCTCGAAAATCGCCCGGACCGTTTCGAATTTGTACGCCAGCCAGGCGCGCGCGATCGGGGCCAGCATGGCCTCGATCTGCCGGCGCTCGGCCTGCTTCACCCCCCGGGTGACCGGGATGGCCACCAGCGCGTAGAGATCCTTCAGCCCGAAGAGGCTGGCCAGCTTGACCTTGACGGCCGCGGCGCCGACGGGGTCGCCGGTCGAGAGCACATAGGTGACGGCCGCCGTGGCGGGCAGGACATTCAGGGCAGCCCAGAAGGTCTGGCCGACCCGGTCCCAGACCCCCATGCGGCTGCGGAAGCGGTCGGCCAGGGCGCGCAGCTCCTCGTCCGTTTCGCGGCCGATGTTCCCCACCTCGTCCCGCCGGGCCAGAACGCGCGCGAGCAGCGCGGGGAATTCCCGGGCGCGCAGCCGTTCCCGGGCGTCCAGCACGGCAGGGTGCGCCGCGGCCGGCCCGTCCGCGTGCGGGACCGGAGCGTCGTCCGCCGCGCGGTAAGGGACCAGCACCGGGCTGAGGACCTGCTGGTGGAGGCGCGTCACGGCCGTGATCAGGTTCTCCTGCAACCGGCGCGTGAACTGCTCGGACGGGGATTCGGGGCCGGGCGCAGCCGCGACCGTGCCGCGCACCCAGGTGACCGCGCCCGCGACCGCCCGCAGCGGCAGCTCGATCAGGCTGCCCGTGCGCCGCATGAGCTTGATCGCCGGCGGGTCGGTGGCGGCCCAAATTTTGGCAAACCGCCGGACCACCCGGTCCATGGGGACGTGCTGCAAGGCGTCCTGGATGCACAGCTCCTGGACCGTGCGCAGGGCGGCGGCGTAGGACCGCAGCTCCGCCAGGGACGCGGCCGCCCGGGCGCGCAGCGCGCCTGCCTGCCCGATGAGGTCCGACAGCATGGACGCGTTCAGCTCCCGGCGCAGACGGGCGACGTCGATCGCGCGCAGGGTTGCGTCGAGGGAAGGCGCACCGGCGGCGGCCGGGCGCAGGGCGACCGGGCCCTCGCCCGCGGCAACGCGGTTGTCCTCGTCGGCGCGGAAGACCCCGAGCACGCTGCGCCCGGCGACGGGACCGTAGAGGTTGCGCGCCACGGTCATGGCGTGGTCGCGGATCTCCTCCGCAGTGAAGCTCGGGTAGCAGCGGTAGACCAGGACGCACGGGCGGAGGCCGATGCCCGTCAGCATGCGGCCGACGAAATCGGTGTTGTCGCGGTTGTTGTAGTTCGAGTTGGTGAAGACGTAGACCAGCAGGTCGGCCGCCTCCAGCGCCGCCTGGGCGCTGAGACGGTTGTCGTAGCGCCCGCGCGCGCCGGTGTCGAAATCCGGGGTGTCCATCAGGATCAGCTCCAGCCCGCCCGGACCCGTGCGGACGAACAGCGGCCCGCCCTCCTGCAGGAGCTCATCGGGGTGCCGCAGCGGCTCGGGCGGCGGCGCGGACGCGTCGACCAGGCTGGCGACGAACGCAGGCGTCGCGGCGGCCCGCCCCGGGATCGCGAAGAGCACCCGGCGGTTCATGCCCGCGCGGCCGCCGACCGGCGAGAACCGCCCGCCGGCCAGCGCGTTGAAGAGGGTGGACTTGCCGGACGACCCTCCGCCGCACACCGCCGCCACCAGCGGGAAGGAAGGGTCGAAGCGCGTGAGCAGCCGCGTGTCCACGGCCTTGCACCACGAGCGCAAGTCTTCGCCCGCCTCCAGGCGCAGCGCCTCCGCCAGAGGCGGCAGGGCGGCCCGCAAGGCGTTCAGGTGGTCGTGCAGCTCGGCGTTCACTCGTCAGCGTCTCCGTGTGCGAGGGTCTGGTGCAAATGCTGCAATGATAAGGATCGATCGGCCCGAAACCAAGCCGTACCGAGCACCGCCCCGCGTTGCCGCCCCCGCGCGGCCGTGATAGGGAAGCAGAGGGCGCAGACCGGCCCCGCACCGTCAGCATAGATCGAACCGCCTGCGGAATTCAAATGGCACCCCCAACGACCGAGCGCCGGAAAGCCGGGATCCTCCCCTACCTCGTGCTGGCCTTGGCCCCGCTGTGCTGGGCCGGGAACATCGTGCTCGCGCGCGGCGTGGCGGAGCTGATCCCGCCCGTGGCGTTCGCGTTCTGGCGCTGGTCGCTCGCCGCCGTGCTGGTGGTGCCCTTCGCCCGACGGCACCTCGCGGCCGACCGGAGCGCCCTGGCCCGCGGGTGGAAACCGTTGCTGGCGCTGGCCGTTTTAGGGATCTCGAGCTTCAACGCCCTGCTCTACACGGCCGTCCACACCACCACGGCGATCAACGGCGCGCTGATCCAGACCTCGATGCCGGCCGTGATCGCGGTGCTGACACTGCTGCTCTACCGCGAGCGGCTCGCCCGACGCCAGATGGCCGGCATCGCGCTGTGCATCGCCGGCGCCGCCCTGGTCGTGCTGCGCGGGGAGCTGCGCACGCTCGCGACGATGGGCGTCGCGACCGGGGACCTGCTCATGGTCGCGGCCGTGATCTGCTACGGGCTCTATTCCGCGCTGCTGCGCCGCCGCCCGGCGATCCACCCGCTGAGCTTCCTGGCGGCCACGTTCGCGCTCGGCGCGGCCGGGCTGCTGCCCGCCTACCTCGTCGAGCTGGCGTTCGTCGGCGGGTTCGCCCTCACCGGCGAGGTCGCGCTGAGCATCCTGTTCGTCGCGCTCTTCCCGTCGATCGTGGCCTATTTCTGCTGGAACCGGGGGGTGGAGCGGGTGGGCCCGAACCGCGCCGGGCTCTTCATCAACCTCATCCCGGTGTTCGCCTCCCTGATGTCTACCGGGCTGCTCGGCGAATCGGTCCAGGGCTTCCACCTGGCCGGGATGGCGCTCATCGCCGGGGGCATGGCGCTGTTCTACCTCACCCGCAGCTGAACCCCGCGCCGCCGGGCCGGGTTTGAGATTTTTTCGCAGCTGTACTATGACGGTGCCGAACCGGTGAGGACCCCGATTCGCCGCACGCCATCCAAACCCCATCCCGGAACGACCATGAGACGCTTGCTGCTCCCGCTGTTGATGCTGTTTGCCGCGACCGCCCTCGGCCATGCCGCGGAGGCGCCCGCACCCGAGCCGACGCTGCCGACGATCTCCCTCTCCGAGGACATAGGGGAGACCATCGCCAAAGAAGCTGCGGAGGTCAAGGAGGAGATCGAACACCAGGCGCGCAGCCTCTTCACGCGGACCTATCTCGGCTGGGACCTCGACACGATCCGCTATGTCTCCACCTGGGTGTTGAGCCTGCCGCTGCGGGGGCCCGAAATGGTGCGCGCGCTGGCCGCGCACGGGCGGCTGCTCGGCATCGCCGGCTCCCTCGTCGTGCTCACGTTCATCGCGGCGGTCGTCTACAGCCTGACCGGCCGCCACCGGGTCGTGCGCCGGGTCGAGGCCGCGCTCGGGCCCGTCCGCCATCGCCTGCCCGGAAGGGCCTATCCGTTCGCCATGGCCGCCGTGCGCGTGCTGGCGGCCGCGGCCATCCCGCTGGCGCTGCTGGGCGTCTACACCCTCATCCGGGAAACCATCGCCTACCGGGCCGCCTGGTTCGGGCTCCTGGGCGAGCTGCTCCTGCTCTGGGCCGCGGCCGCGCTGGTCCTGCGCAGCCTCGAGGAGACGCTGACCGGCGGGCTCTTCGCCACGACGGCCGCCCACGGCCGCCGGATCTTCCGCTTCGCCCGGCTGGGGCTTCTCTACACGGTCTTCTGCCTGGTCCTCCTGCACGCTGCGGACGCCTACGCGTTTCGCCCGGACGTGCTGCGCTTCCTGAGGTTCGCGGCGTCGGTGTCGGTCGTGTGCCTGTTCCTGCTGCTGATGCTGAACAAGCGCTCGCTGTTGTCCTTTTTCCCGGAGCTGCCCTACCAGAGCTACCGCCGCTACCTCGCGGCCCTGGGCCGGTACTACTACCCGCTGATCGGAGTGTCCTTCCTGCTCGCGCTGGCCTGGTGCTTCGGCTTCCGCGAGTTCGGCACCCTGCTGCTGGTGAAGATCTGGTCCACCATCGCCGCCCTCGGCCTGCTCGGCATCGGCTACCACGCGCTGCGACTCAGCCTGACCCGCTGGGCCGGCCGCATCCCCGCGACGGCCGAGTCGTCCCGCGAGCTCGTCCGCACGGCCCGCTCGCTGCTCGGGTTCGGGGCGGGGCTGGCGGCCGCGCTCGTCTTCCTGAACATGCTCGGGCTGCTCGGGCCGGCCGAGCGGCTGCTGTCCTTCCCCGTGCTCAAGGTCGGCGCCGTCGCGCTCACCTTCTGGCGCATGATCATCGCCGCGCTCGTGCTGGCGGCCTTCGTCTACGCATCGCGGTTTCTGCAGGCCTACCTGGACTACCGGGTGTTCCCGGCGCTGGGGGTCGATTCCGGGCTGGGCTACGCGATCAACACCATCGTGCGCATCGCCAGCCTGGCGATAGGCTGCCTGGTGGCGCTCAACACGCTCGGTATGGACCTGGCCTTCCTGCTGGTCTTCGCCGGGGCGATCGGCGTCGGGGTGGGGCTGGGGCTGCAGACCGCGGCCGCCCACCTGGTGGCGGGGTTCATCATCATCTTCGGCGGGAAGATCCGCAAGGGCGACTGGATCAAGGTCGAGGAGAGCGTCGGCATGATCACGGACATCCACCTGATGTCCACCCGTGTCCGGACCCGCGGCGACGTCGAGTACCTCATCCCGAACACGAGCCTGCTGTCGAACACGATCGTCAACTACACGCTCTCGTCGCCGACCGTCTGGATCTCGCTGCCGGTGGGCGTCGCCTACGACACGGACCCGCAGCGGGTGCAGGCGATCCTGCTCGCGGCCGCTGCGGCCGAACCTCGACCGCTCCTGCGCGGCGAGACCCCGCGGGTGCTGTTCACGCAGTTCGCCGGACAAGCTCGCTCAACTTCGAGCT
>CAWBSC010000015.1:0-47386 GCA_963791285.1 uncultured delta proteobacterium | reverse complement strand
TCGATCTCGGCCACCTTGAAGAAGCGTCTTCCTGGTCGTAGCGGTAGATGAGCACGCTCTGGGGGGTGATGAGTACGGTTTCGACCTTCCCGTCGCCGTCCACGTCGCCCAGCGCGAGGCCGTTGAGGACCTGGCTGATGGCGGCGCTGCGCCAGATCTGAGGCGAGAACTCGCGCCCTCCACCCTCGTCGGTGGCGAAGGGCGACTCGCGGCCCTCGCCGACTACGCCGCCCTGCTGCTTGAACATCTTTTCCGGGTGCGCAGTACGGGTCGGCCGGCTGGGCGGCCGACCCCTGGGCTGCGGCCGCGGGCGCCGCCGCGCGCGCGGCCGGCGCGCGGCCGAAGATCTTGTCGTTGATCTCGGCCGCCATCTGGTTCACGCGGGTCATGATCCCGCCGGCGTCCTCACTCTGCTCGAAGAAGCTCAGGGTCGGCTTGGCGCCGTCACGTCCACCATCTTGGAGTCCACGCTGATGCTGTTGCCGAGCACCGTCAGGCTGCCGTACAGGAGGTAGTCGGCGCCCATCAGCTTGCCGATGTCGCGCGCCTTGGCTTCGGTGAAGCCGCCGGCGACCGAGGCGATGGTCTTCTCCACCTGCGGCCGGCCGATCACCTCGACCTCGCCCTCCTTGTAGAGCCGCGAGCTCAGCATGTCATAGATGCCGTCCCGCAGGAATCCGACGTCCTTGTCGGCGTTGATCTTGAAGGGAACGATGGCGATCTGTTTGGCGGCGGCGTGGGCCTGCGCCGGCCAGCGTGAGGGCCACCAGCAGCGCGATGAGGATGCGTATCGATTTCATAGGGCTCCGGGAGGTTCGTGTTTGGTGTTTAGGTGGTTTTGTGTTTGGTTATTTGGGTATTTAGGTTTTTGGGTGTTTGGTGTTTGGCCGCCGGGCGCCGGGTGTTCGGTACGACGGCTCGGGTGTTCACTCCAGCTTCTGCCTGAGCAGCTCGTTGACGGTTTTCGGGTTGGCCTGGCCGCGGGTGGCCTTCATGACCTCGCCCACGAAGAAGCCCATGAGCTTGGACTTGCCGCCGCGGTAGGCCGCGACTTCGGCCGGGTTGCGGGCCATGACGTCGTCGACCACCCGGTCGAGGGCGCCCGCGTCGCTGATCTGGGCGAGACCCTTCGCGCGGACGATGGCCTCGGCCGGCCGGCCCGTGGCGGCCATCTCGTCGAACACGGTCTTGGCGGTCTTGGCGCTGATGGCGCCGCGCTCGACCAGCGCGAGCAGGGCGGCAAGCTCCGCGGCCGGGATGGGGGAGCGCTCGATGCCGATGCCCTGCGCGTTCAGCAGGCCGAGCAGCGGCGCCCATGACCCAGTTGCTGACGGTCTTGGGGTGGGGGTGGGCCTGGAGGCAGCGCTCGAAGTAGTCGGCCAGCTCGCGTTCGGCGGTGAGCACCCCCGCGTCGTAGTAGGGGATCCCGTACTCCGCCGCGAAGCGCTGCCGCTTCGCCGCCGGCAGCTCGGGAAGCTGCGCGCACCTCCTCCAGCCAGGCCTCGTCGCTCACCGAGGGGCAGAGTCCGGTTCCGGAAGTAGCGGTAGTCGTGCGCCTCTTCCTTGGAGCGCATGCGTGCTGGTTTGGCCCGGTCCGCGTCGAACAGCGCGCGTCTCCTGCTCGACAGTCCGCCGGCGTCGAGCACGCCACCTGGCGCGCTACCTCCGCTCGATGGCGCGCTGCACGTAGCGGAACGAGTTCAGGTTCTTGAGCTCGGTGCGCGTGCCAAGCTCGCTCTCACCCCGGGGCGCACCGAGACGTTGGCGTCGCAGCGGAAGCTGCCCTCCTCCATGTTCCCGTCGTAGATCCCGAGGTAGACCAGCATTCGCGCAGCGCCGCAGGTAGGTCCGCGGCCGCCTCGGCGCTGCGCAGGTCCGGCTCGCTGACGATCTCGATCAGGGGCACGCCCGCGCGGTTGAGGTCGACCCGGCTGAATGCGCCGGCCGCGGTCGTGCATGTACTTGCCCGCGTCCTCCTCCATGTGGATGCGCATGATGCCGCACCGCTTCGGCCCGCCGTCGACCTGATTTCGAGCCGGCCGTCGCTCGGGATCGGCAGCTCGTACTGGCGAGATCTGGTAGCCCTTGGGCAGGTCGGGGTAGAAGTAGTTCTTGCGCGCGAAGAGACTCCGCGCGTGCATGGTGCAGTGCAGTCGCCAGCGCCGCGCGCACGGCGAACTCCACGGCCTCCGGTTGAGCACCGGCAGCGACGCCGGGCAGGCCGAGGCACACCGGGCACACGCGGCTGTTCGGGGCTGCCCCGAACGCGGTGGAGCAGGCGCAGAAGATCTTGGTCTCGGTCCCGAGCTGCGCGTGAACCTCAAGCCCGATGACCGGCTCAAATTGCATTTAATCTCCTGGCGCAGAGAGGCCAAACAAGCGCCCAAGCCCAAAGGCGGAGCCGAAGCCTGCACCTTGAGCTTGATCCGGGATGGGAGGCAGAACGCGTCCCTCGGATTTTTCCTCAAATTGACACGGGTTTAGTCAAGTTGGAGTTTTTTTGGTCGTTTGGTGTTTAGGGTATCTGGGTGTTTTGGGTATTTATCTTGAGTGTTCCGGGTTTGGATGTTTTGCCTCTGGCGCTCGAGGCCGGCGTCCCTCCGTGCAAAACGCCTGACTTCCAAAATAGCGAAATGTCCAAACACCGGAACACCCAAATACCTATCCACCTACTCATTCCTCCATCTCGAACGGCTCGAGCGGCTCGGAGGGCGCGTACCATTTGAAAAAGTGGTTCATGATGAACTTCACCGTGCGCTTGTTGACGTGGAAGTTCTCGCGGCCGTCCTCGAAGTAGCTCCGGCCGAGCATGGGCTGGTAGACGGTGGCCATCTCGTAGGCCGGGAAGTAGGTGACGTTGTCGTGGCGGGCGACGAACTCGTCGGCCGCGGCGCGCAGGGTGGACTTGGAGTTGCAGCTCGCGCTGATCACGTCCAGGTCCCGGCGGAAGGTCGCCCAGAGGTTCACCGGCGAGACGGTCACCAGCAGGCGACAGCCGGGGTTGTGGCGCGCCATCAGCAGGTGGATGCGCTCGAGGTTGGCGAGGTTCTCCCCGCAGCGGCTGACCCGGAAGGCGTAGCGGCTCATGTCTCCGCCCTCGGACACGTAGGGGCCGGCCGGCAGGCTGATGACGGTGCCGTCCTCTCGGTCCTGCCAGATCTCGGATAGCCCGAGGGTGAGGATCAGGAGCTCCGCCCGCGCCAGCGCCCGGCGCGAGCACTCGCGGTGCCGGGCGAACCCGGCCTCGGCCGCCGCAAGGCTGTCGTAGGCGATCGAGCGGCGGAACGGGTCCTGGACCCGGCCGGAACGCGGGCAGACCCACCAGCGCCGGGCGGGCGCCCAGCGCTCCTCGAAGGTGTACTCGAAGATCTGGCGCATGCAGAAAGTGCTGTAGACTCGCTCCCGGGCGGCGCTGGCGTGCACCGAGGCAGGGTGGTCGGTCTCCTCGGTGATGTAGGCGAACCCCCGTTGCTGCAGTCTACGCTTGATCTCGCGCGCGAAGCACGAGCCCATCGAGGCGATCGGCGTCGCGCGCGTGATGGCGAAGTCCCTGCCCGGCGGGGACGGGAAGTTCCCGTCGATCGGCGGGTTGTCGAAGGACCCGGGCCAGACCTGCCAGCTCTCGAAGCGGTGAATGGGGGGGTGGTCGAAGGTGCCATGGGGATTGGGTATTCCGGTGTTTGGGTGATTGGGTGATTGGGTATTTGGGTGGTTTGGTGTTTGGGTGTTTGGTTTTAAGTGTCACGTTTTAAGTGTTAGGCAGACAGGCCAGCGCCTGCTCGAACCCTTGGAACCCCGAACCCGAACCCCGCCCTGAACCCTTGAACCCTACATCATAGGACCCACCATATCAGATTGCGGGCCCTGGGGGAAACGGCCTTTCAGGCGCGCGGCGCCGCCGGGCAAGGTCCCCGGATTCCTTGACAACCTGCGGCCATTTTCACTATACCTGCGTTGCGCGTGAGGCCCGGCGCAACCGAACGGAGGGGCATGGCCCGGAACTCGACCTCAACATCCTGATGTACTCCCACGACACCTACGGGCTCGGCCACATCCGCCGCAGCTGGCGATCGCCGCCAGCCTGCTCGAGCCGCGGGTGAACATCCTCATCCTCACCGGGTCGCCCATCGCCGGCCGCTTCTCCTTCCCCGAGCAGATCGATTTCGTGCGCATCCCCGGCATGATCAAGCGCACCACGGAGAGTACCTGCCGCTGTCGATCAAGATCGACGCGCGCCACGCGCTCGACATCCGCAAGAACATCATCACGGCGACCGTCAAGACCTTCCAGCCCCAGCTCTTCATCGTCGACAAGGAGCCCCTCGGGCTGAAACGCGAGGTCCTGCCGGCGCTGCAGTGGCTGCGGCGCTCGCGTCCCCGCACCCGCACCGTGCTCGGCCTGCGCGACATCATGGACGACGCGGACGTGACGCGCCGCGAATGGGCTGACAAGGGGGTCTACGGCGCGCTCGACGAGCTCTACAGCGAGATCTGGGTCTACGGCAACCAGGACCTCTACGACCCGATCCGCGAGTACGCGATCCCCGCTGCGGTGAGCGCGAAGGTCCGCTTCACCGGCTACATCCCCGCAAGGTCCCTCCCCGGAAGGGGTCCAGAACGCGCGCAAGGAAAACGGCCTGCAGGAGGGGGACAAGCTCGTGGTGGTCACGACCGGCGGCGGCGGGGACGGCTTCGAGGTGATGGACGCCTACCTGCGATGCTCGAGGCCGGGCCGCCGCCCGCCTTCAAGAGCATCCTGATCACCGGGCCCTTCATGCCCAAGCGGGACCGCAAGAACCTCAACAAGCGCTGCCGCAGGCTCGGGGTGCGCATGCACCACTTCTACCGGCAGATGGAGAAGATCTTCGCCGCGGCCGACCTGGTCATCTGCATGGGCGGCTACAACACGCTCTGCGAGATCCTGAGCCAGGGCACGGTCAGCCTGGTGGTCCCGCGCGACACCCCCCGCCGCGAGCAGCTGATCCGCGCCGAAACCTTCCAGCGCCAGCAGCTGATCGACTACATCCCCTGGGACGCCCTGACGCCCGAGCGGATGCGCGACAAGGTGGGCGCCATCATCGCGGACCCGCAGCCCCTGCGGGACGCCATCGCACGCTTCCCCCTCACGGGCATCGAGACCATGCGCCAGCGCCTGAAGGAGTTCCGGTGCTGCCGGTGTTGACCGGCCGGCCCGTGCTCGGGGTGGTGCTCAAGGGCTATCCGCGCATCTCGGAGACGTTCATCTCCAACGAGATCCTGCTGCTCGAGCACCTGGGGTTCACGGTTCACATCTTCTCGATGCGCCCCGGGCGCGAGGGCGTGACGCACGCGAGCGTTCGGCGCATCCGCGCCCGGGTCGACTACCTGCCCGAAACCTTCCTGCGCAACCCGCACCGGCTGCTCTTCCACGGCGCCTGCCTGGCGATCCGCCGCCCGCGGCCGGCCGCGGCCGGCCTGGCGCTCGCCCTGCGGCGCTACCGCCGCACGCGCAACCTCGCGTCGCTGCGCCACCTGCTCCAGGCGGCCTACCTCGTGAACCGCTGCCTGCCGGGTTCGGGGGTGGTGCACCTGCACGCGCACTTCGCCCACTCGCCCACCTCGGTCGCGCTCTACGCCGCCGTCTTGAGCGGGCTGCCGTACAGCTTTTCGGCGACGCCAAGGACATCTACACGTCGGACCGGGAGCAGCTGCGCGAGAAGATCGCGCTGGCGCGCTTCGTGGTGACCTGCACCGAGTACAACCGCGGCTACCTGGCCGAGGTCGGGCACGGGCTGGCGACACCGATCCACCGCATCTACCACGGGATCGACATGCGGCTGTTCGGGGCGTGCGCGCCGATCGACCGGGACGCCCGGCCGCCCTTCCGCGTGCTCACGGTGGCGCGGCTGACGGCCAAGAAGGGGATCCCGACCGTGCTGCAGGCGGTGCGGCGGCTGGTGGACTCCGGGGTGCGGCTGACCTACACGCTCATCGGCGACGGGCAGGACCGCGGCCCGGTGCTCGCGCTGGTGCGGCGCCTGGGCCTCGAGGCCCACTGCCGCTGGCTGGGGGCCCAGCCGCACGAGGTGGTGCTCGAGCACTACCGCCGCGCGGATCTCTTTGTCCTGGGGTGCGAGGTCGCCGCGGACGGGGACCGGGACGGGGTGCCCAACGTGCTGTTCGAGAGCATGGCCATGGGGGTGCCGGTGGTGGCGACCGACGTGTCGGCGATCCCGGAGCTGGTGGTGCCGGGGGTGACGGGGCTGCTCGTGCCGCCGCAACAGCCGGACGCCTTGGCCGACGCCATGCAGCGCATGCTGACGGACGCGGCCCTGCGCCGGCAGGTCATCCCGGCCGCGCGCGCGCGGGTCCTGAACGAGTTCGACAACCGGGCACTGGTCGGCCGCCTGGCGGCAATCCTGCGCCCGGCGGTCGACAACCCGCCTGAGCCCCCCCGGTAAGTTGACAATCCCCCTGTGGGAGCGGCTTTCCAGCCGCGACGGGCCAAGCCGTTTTTTTCAGATTGTCCTTTTCTGCCGCGCGTGCTCCCGCCACCCCTCGGCCGTCAGCGACTGCAGTTTGCGGACGTAGTCGTCGACCGCCGCCCGGCCTTTTCCGGGGCGGCCTATGCGCGCCGTCAGGTGCGCGACCAGGACCGAGCCGACCGCGTGCAGCGCCTCGTGCCGCGTCAGCCCCTCAGTGCACAGGCGCGCGACCGTCTCGTGCACGGTCGCCACCTCCCCGGCGATCTGGTTTTCGACGACCGCGTGCAGGGCCGCGTGCAGCCGGGCGTTGGGCGGCGTGATGCCGGCCGCCATGTGGTAGGCGGTGATACGCCCGATGCGCTCGTTCTCGTGCAGCGCGAGCCACGCAGCGGCCTCCGGCGTTTGGTCGGGATCGTAAGGGGTCATGGCGACGGCCTCCCGTCGTCCGGCCCGCCGCGCGGAGGCGCCGGCCGGCGGTTCATCTTCTCCACCCAGAGGTAAAGCCGCTCCCGGTAGCGCCAGGCCAGGAAGACCGCGAGCGCGCAGACGGCGAAGAGCAGCGCGAGCATCCAGTAGTTGCGCTCGTAGAGCGACGCGCCCTGGAGGCTGAGCATGAGGGTCCCGGGCATCCGGCCGAGCGCCGCGATCAGCAGGAACAGCTTCAGCGGCATGGTGGTCAGCCCCAGCAGCAGGCAGAGGTAGTCCTTGGGGAAGCCCGGGACGATGAACATGATCATCACCGCGACCACTCCCTGGTGCGTGACCATCCGGTTCAGGCGGCCGAAGGCTTCCGCGGAGACCAGCCGGCGCACGAACCGCTCGCCCAGCATGCGGCCGAGCGCGAAGTTGATGAGCGAACCGAGCGCGAGCGCCACCGTCGAGTAGACGAATCCCCACCCGGCGCCGAAGACGTAGCCCCCGATGATCCCGGTCGCCTCGCCCGGCACGGGCGCGGCCACCACCTGCCCGACCTGGAACCCCATGAAGATAAATGGCGCTGCCCAGCCGAACGACCGGATGGTCTCCTGGACCCACTCCCGGTCCGTGGCGAGGGCGTATGCGCGCGCGATCCAGTCCCGGACCGCCGGCAGCGCGACAAGCGCCACCAGCAGCAGGAACAGTGCAATCGTTACGATCAGTCCGCGCCGGGTCATCGGGCCTTTCCTTTTTAAGCCGGCCATGGCGCCGGCACCGCTTTACCGGGAAAAACGTTTTTGTTCTTTTGTGGGGAGGCTTTCAGCCGCGATCGTCGCGGCTGGAAAGCCGCTCCCACAGGAAAAATCTCAACTCACTTGAAAGGGTTCGAGCCGGGGTCATGAGACACGGTCGAGGCTTCTCTGTCAAGCCCCAACGCGCGCGCGGCCGCGAGGGCGCCGAAGAGGGCGCGGCCCAGCACGGCCCCGATCACGACCGTTCCCCCCAGCACGGCCATCGCGCCGGGCCTTTCCCCCAGCACGAGCAGCACCCATATCGGGTTCAGCACCGGCTCCAGGGTCAGGACGAGGACCGACTCGACCGCGCGGACCCGCCGGATGGCGTGGGCGTAAAGGATGAAGGAGAGGCTGATCTGGAAGAGCCCCAGGTAGAGGATGACCCCCGCGTCCGCGAGGGTCCAGCTCTCCAGGAGCACCCAGGGTGCGCCGATCGCCGCGCTCACGAGGCTGCCGAGCCGCACCACCTCGGCGGGGTCGCCATCCTTCTCGGCCCGCATGCACACCATCATCAGCGCGAACGCGACCCCGCTCGCGATCGCCGCCAGGTTCCCGACCAGCCCCTGCAGGCTCAGCCCCTCGCCGAAGAAGAGCAGCAACCCGGCCAGGATCGCGGCCGTCGCGGTCCAGTCGGCGCGCCGCGGGCGCTCGCCCAGGATCCAGTACCCCAGCAGCATCACGTAGACGGGGGCGGTGTACTGCAGGAAAATCGCGTTGGCGGCCGTGGTCAGCTTGTTGGCCAGGATGAACAGGAACTGCGAGGCGGCATACCCCGCCGCGCCGGCCGCCAGCATCCGCGTCCAGCGGAAGCGCACCCCGCGCAGGTAGATCAGGAAGACGACGCTCGCAATGAGCGCGCGGCCGCCGAAGATCGCCAGCGGGTGCCAGGTCACCAGCTTGAAGAAGAGGCCGCTGCTGCTCCACAGCAGCGCCGTCAGCAGGAGCAGCACGAGGGCGGCGCGCGGCGAGGGAGGGGAGGTCAACGCGCGGCCGGGCCTTTCCCTGCGCGGGGCGACGGCGTGCAACCGGCTGCGGGTGGGGTGGATCGGATCATGCAGACATCCTGTCGCGTGCGCGGCCGGGGGCCTAACCCCGATCTCAACCCCGACATTCGAGCGACGCCCCGCCGGTTCAGTCCGCGGTGACGGGCGGTATGCCGTTGACGCTGCACCGAACGCATGGGGGGCTTAATAGCGGCGCGCCTGGGCGCCCGTCACCCGCGGTGAAAGCCGTTTCGAGCACTCCGGGCAATAGCGGTGGTGGTCCTTCACATCCGGGTGGTGGTCGACGGAGCGGTCGTGGGCGACCTCCAGAAACCGCGGCGTCGCGAAGTATTTGCCGCACCCCTCGCAGGTGGCCAGCGGGTGCCGGCCGATCACCTCGTCGCGGATCGATATGGTCCGGACATTGTCCTCGTCCCGGATCGCAATGGCCTGGGTCGGGCAGATGTTGACGCAGGTGCCGCACCCGATGCAACGCCCCGGCTCCGGCTCGATCAGGCGCTGGCCGTCGCGTTTTCCGAGGCGCAGCGCCCCCGCGCCTACGATCTCCCGGCAGACCCGCTCGCACAGCAGGCAGCGGATGCATCCGTCCGGTGCCGGGTCCATCCGGAGGTTGAACTCCTGCGCCAGGCGGATGAGGCGTTCGGACTGGGGCGCCTGCTTCAGCAGCGCGCGCATGGCCTTCTCGCGCGCGGCCTGGACGGCCACGCTCTCCGTCTGCACGGCCATGTTCGCCGTGGTTTTCATGAGGCAGGTGCGTTTGATCTTCAGGCGGTCGGCCGGGGAGGGTGATTTCCGCCGTGCACAGCCGGCACATCCCTACGGGTTTCTTCAGCGCCGGGTGAAAGCAGAGGGCCGGAATCCGGGTACCGGAGGATTGAAGCACCTGGAACAGGTTTTCGCCCTCGGCGACCTCGACGTCGTGGCCATTGACGCGAATGGAAATCATGATCGGTGTCGTGTCCTTCCTCGACAGAAGCCGAATGCAGTCCTGGGGGAAGCGATACGTGCCCTTGCCCTCCACGCTGACCTCGATCAGGGCGTCGGGGTCGTTCTTGGTGGTGTCGGGATCGGTGATGATGCCGTGGAGACCGACGTATTGGTCCATGTGGTTTCCCCAGCTCTCGTCGTCGGATTTGCGGAAAATTTCGACTTTCTGCCCCCTGTGAAACGCCATGCTGCTGCTCCCTTCCCGCTCTCGTGGGCGTCGGCCGATTACACGGGCGTGTTGTCGGCGTGGACGTGTGCCGTCTGCCTGCGCGCGCATGCGGCGCACAGGCTCTGGTCGATTATGACGGGCGAAACCGTTTGAACGCGCTGCCGGAGGAACTCGAGGTAGCGCCGCGGGCCCAGGACGACCCCGCAGCCCTGGCAGCACTCGAGTTTTTGCCGGTTGAGGATGGTCCCGCAGTAGGAAAGCAGGCGCTCCCCGTCTTGGTCGATGATGCGGATGGCCTGGTTCGGGCAGTTTGCGGCACAGGCCCCGCAGAGGATGCAGCGCTCCGCGGTCGCGCGGAAATCGGTGGCCTCGGGCTTGTCGAAGTTGAGGAAGCCGAACTGCAGCGCGTCCACCCCCATCTTGTCCCGGCAGACCTCGACGCATTTGCCGCACCGCAGGCAGATGTCGCAGCGCAGGCAGCGGCGCGCCTCCTCCCGCACGTCGTTCTCGGTATAGCCGAGCTCCACCTGCTGGAAGGTGGTGCGCCGGCGTTCGAGGTTGAGCAGGGGCATCTCCGGGCGTCGTAAGGTCATCTTGGTGCTGGCCGGCACCTCCAGCCACTCGACCCGTGCGCGCCGCACCGGCACCGGCGGCATCTTGGGCTGGGGAATCCCGGAGAGAAAGCGGTCGATCGCCTCGGCCGCCCGCTTGCCCCCGCCGATGGCCTCGACCACGGTGGCCGGGCCGGTGACCGCATCGCCGCGCGGCGAAGACGCCGGGAATGGCGGTCTCCATGCTGACCGGTGTCGGCCTGGATGGTCTGCCGCCGGGTCCATTTCAGACCGTTCAGGATCGCTGCAGACAGTCCTGGTCCACCTGCTGGCCGATGGCGCAGATGACCGTGTCGGCCTCGATGAGGAAATCGCTGCCCTCGATCGGGCACCGGGAACAGGCGGCTCGCTGCCGTCCTTTTGCACGAGCTTGGCGCGGAGGCAGCGCAGCCCTGTCAGCCGGCCGTCCCTTCCCGTGACGGCCGCGGGGATCGTCAGGAACGCGATCTGGATGCCTTCCTCCTCGCGCCTGCTCGACCTCTTCGATGTCGGCCGGCATTTCCGCGCGCGTGCGGCGGTAGGCGATGGTCACCTCCTCGGCAGCCCAGCCGCAGGCAGGTGCGGGCGGCGTCGATGGCGACGTTGCCGCCGCCGATGACCACCACCCGCCGGCCCGGAGCTCCGCCGGTCGCCCAGCGCCACGCGCCGCAGGAGCTCGATGGCTTCCGTCACCTGCGGGAACTCGGTTTCGCCCGGGATGTTCAGCTTGAAGGACTGGTGGGCGCCGATGGCCAGGAAGACCGCCTCGAAGCCGTCGGCGCCGGAGCTGGTCGAAGGTCATGTCGCGCCCGAAGCGGGTGTTGAAGCGGAACTCGACCCCGAGTTCCTCGAGCATGGCCGACCTCGCGGTCGATCACCTCCCGCGGCAGCCGGTAGCGCGGGATGCCGAGCAGCATCATGCCGCCGGCCACGGGCAGCGCTTCGAGAACCCGCACCCCGTAGCCCTTGCAGCGCCAGGTAATAGGCGGCGGTCATGCCCGCCGGGCCCGGCGCCGACGACGCAGACCCGTCTGGCCGTTGTCCGGGGCCTTGGCCGGGTTGCGGTAACGGCCTGGTCCGAGCAGCGCCCGTTCGGCCGCAAAGGCCTTGAGAAACTTGATGGACGATCGGGGTGTCGATCCGCCCGCGCACGCACATGAACTCGCAGGGCCGGGTGCACACCAGGCCGCACACCCAGGGGAAGGGGTTGTCCGTGCGGATGACCTCGATTGCTTCGGCGTCATCGCCCCTGGCCGATCAGGTACACGTAGGTGGGGATGTCGATTCCCGCCGGGCAGGCCATCCGGCAGGGCGCGGGCGCCAGCCGGACGCACGTCGCCCGGAGGCGCAGTTGTGGGTCGCGATGTGGCTTACGAAGACCTCCGCGGTGCTCGGCCAGCCGCCTCGAGCAGCCGGCCGAGCCCATCGGCGGTCGCCCGTCAGGCATGCCCTCGCAGTTCGCCCGCGAGCGGCGGCCATGGCCGCGCAGAGGTCCGCCCCGGCGCCCCGACCACGTCCCGCAGCAGGTCGACGATTTCCGTCGGCGACCCGGCCGGCAGCGCGGGCGCGGTCTCGGCGGATCGAGCCGCGCCTGCGGGGGCAGGTCGACGCTTCGATTGACCGGGCACTGGGGTCAGGCATGGGTCCGTGCGCGCTGGTCCGGTTGCAATCCTCTGCGCCGATGCCGCTATTCCCCTCTCGTGCGTCCGCCGGCCGAGCGTGGCGCCCGATCTGGGCGTGCCAGGCTGGCGATCGCCTTGCATGACTTCGCGACGGTCTTCTGTCCGCCAGGCCGAAGTGAGGCAGTGGGTGATGCAGACCGTGACGCAGGCCGGCTTCAGCCCCGCGTCCACGCGGTCCTTGCAGTAGTCGCACTTGACGGCCTTGCCGCTCTCGGGGTTCCACTGCGGGGCGCCCCACGGGCAGGCGGTGATGCAGGCCTTGCAGCCCGACGCACATGCCGGGTCGATGAAGACGATGCCGTCCGCGGCCGCTTCTGCATGGCGCCGGTCGGGCAGGCCGCCACGCACCAGGGGTTCTCGCAGTGGAAGCACGGCATGAACATGTACTAGGCGCCGGGGCAGGCCCCCGACCATCTTGGGGCCGACCGGGACGACCTGGCTGATCTTGGGGCCGACCGGCAGGGCCTTGTTGCTCTTGCAACGAATGTGCAGGCGTGGCACCCGATGCACTTCTTGGTGTCCTGTGAAAGGTGGTACTGCTCATCGTGGCTCCAGTGGGTGTGAAGGTGCCTCATGGACGATCCGTCCGCGCTCACGCCGGCTTGACGGTCACGAAGGTTTCGTGCAACGCCGGGCTCCCGCCGACGCGGTCGGTGATGTTCTCCTGCAGCATGCTGTCGGAAAGCCCCTTGCGGAAGCAGCGGGCGGCGGTCGCGGCCTCGTGGCCGAACCCGTGGATCATGAAAACGCATTCCGGGTGGATGAGGTCGGTCACGTGGGCTTTGATGCGGCCCGCGCCGACGGCCGAGGCCACCTCGACCGTGGCCTTGTCCTTGATCCCCAGGCGTGCCGCCTCGCGGCTGTTGATCCAGAGGGTGTTCTCCGGGAACAGCTCGCTCAGGTAGGGATTGTTCTGGGTGGACACGTGGGTGTGCAGCGCCAGCCGTCCGACCACCAGGCGGTATCGCCCCGCGGGCGGGGCCGGCACGGGCTCGTACGCCGGGAAGGACTGAACCCCGGCGTTTTCGAGCAGCGAGGATTTGAACTCGATTTTCTTCGAGGGCGTCTTCAGCTTCAGGCCGTCCTTGCGGTCCCAGAAGATCTGGTCCTTGCCGTAGGCGACGAAGCCTTTCGCCTCCAGGTCCTGCATGCTGAACCCGGTGCCCTCGAGCTGCCAGCGCACCAGGTCCTCGGTGTCGGTATAGGGGAAAAAGGCGCCGATGCCGAGCCGTTCCCCGAGCTGCTTGAAGATGACGGCCGCGTCGCGGGTGTCGTAGCGCGGGGGGACGGCCTGCTGCGGAAGAACAGCTGCGGCTTGAGGCCGTTGGCCTGCTGCACGCAATCGGTGCGCTCCAGGTAGGCGGATTCGGGCAGAATGACGTCCGAGTACCAGGCGCTGTCGCTGTAGTTCACGTCGACGGTGACGATGAGGTCGAGCTTGGCGAAGGCGGCCTTCAGTCGCGGCGGTGTCCGGGATGGACTTGAGCGCATCGAAGCGGTTGATGAACAGCGCCTTCACCGGGTAGGGGTCCTCGTTCAGGATGGCCCCGGCCAGCATCTGCGGCACCCCGTGGTTCGGGTCGGGCAGGGGCAACTCCGGGGTCCCGACCTTGGTCCAGGCGCGGCCCGTTGGCCGGCGGGAACTTCTGCTCGGTCAGCTTGCGCGGGGCCTTGCCGCCGACCTCTCCCGGCCCCTTCTTGAAGAACAGGCCGCCCTTGGCCTCGACGCTGCCCATCAGCACGTTCAGAATCAGGATCGCGCGGCGCAGGTAGATCTCGTTGGCAGGTGCGCGCCCCGGTAGCCGAAGTGGAAGATGACCGCGGGCTTGTCCGCGCTGGCCTCGCGGGCCAGGGCGACGATCTCGGCGGCCGGGATGCCGGTCTCCTTCTCGGTCCACTCCGGCGTGTAGTCGCGAACGAACTCCTGGAGCTCGTTGAGCCCCAGCACCCACCGCTCGACGAACGCGGCGTCGTGAGGCGCTCCTTGAGGATGACGTGGATGAGAGCGTAGTTCAGCGCCAGGTCGGTCGCCGGGCCGGATCATCCAGTAGCGGCTGGCCTTGGTGGCGGTGACGTGACACGCGCGGGTCGATGTAGGTCAGCTTGGCGCCGGCGGCCAGGCCTCCATGAGGCTGTTGACCTCCGCACGGCGATGGCTTCGAACATGTTGCGGCCGTACATGCACGATGTGCCGGGTGGTCTTGTACTCGCATGCCGACCTGGGCGTCGGTGAGGCCGAACAGCCAGCGGCAGGCCGTGTTGACCGACCTTTGCACAAGGCGTCGTGGGTGAAGTGGTTGGGCGAGCCGATGGCCTTCATGAAAGGTCTTGCTCACGTGGGTGGCGAGGTTGGTCCGCTCGGTGAGCGCCACGCTCTGGCCGCCGTGCTTCTTGATGATGGGCTTCAGCTTGTCGGCGATGTAGTCCAGCGCCTCGTCCCAGCTGGCCTTGCGCCACTGGCCCGCGCCGCGCTCGCCGGTGCGGATCAGCGGGGACTGCACCCGCTGCGGGTCGTAGAGAAGCGAGATGCCGGCCGAACCCCGAGGGCACAGGCTGCCCTCGATGCCGGCCACCTTGGGGTTGCCCTCGATCAACGTCACCTGGCCGTCCTTGACGGTGACCTTGATCGGGCAGCGGACCGAGCACATGAAACACAGACTATAGACGGTTTTTTCCATCTGGCGGTTTCCTCCGGATGTTTGATGGGGAATGACGTATGCAAGGAAGGGTTCTCTGCCATGGAATATTTACCCGAAACGCGGCCAAATTGCAAACAGAGCACCCCCATGTGACCAGAAAATCCCGGCGGGCGAGCCCGCCGGGATTTCACGTTTCGCGGGTTGGGGACGGGGGTTCAGGTCGGGGTCACCCTGGCCGTCTTGAGATCCTCGGCCAGGAACCCCATGCCCAGGCGCGCGAGGCAGGCCGGGGTCGGGACGGTCGTGCGCCGGTCCAGGCCTAGGCGGTCGAGGAACTCGGCCGCGAGCGTGCGATGGTCGACGGTGATGTCGCGGACGTTGCCTGCGGTGAGCGGCGGGTCGCCTACGAGCCGACCCGGCATGTTGCGGCTGAGCGGGTTGATGCCCTCGCGCAGGTTGAAGGCGTGGCGCATGGTGTAGATCCGCGTTCCGGCCGTGACCACGCGCTCCAGGTCCCAGGGGTCACCGGTGGCGGCCGAGAGCTGGTCGAGCACGGCCTGGAAGGGATAGCTCAGGTAACCGAAGAGGCACAGGCCGGCCGCGTTGACCACTTCGACCACGGCGACCAGCAGGTGGTGGCCCTCGGCCTGGCCCGGGTAGACGTATTTGTCGGCCGGCGGGACCGGCACCCCCGGGCCCGCGATCAGCTCGCCGCCCTGGGTGTGGCGGCCGGGGGTGGCCGTGATCCAGTAGGTCGAGGCCAGCCCGGGCGTGAACTTGGGGTCGTGCGCCGGGATCTCCTCGCCCTGGATGTGCACGGCGAACTCGGTGCCGATTTGCCCCAGCCGCTTCCAGGCCGCCCACACCCCGTCTGCCAGGACGTCCCCGAAGCCCTCGCGCCGGCCGATCTTCTCGGTCAGCCGCACGATGGCCTCCGCGTTGCCCCAGCGCAGCTCGAGGCCGTCGGCCTGCGCGGCCGTGATCAGGCCGTTTTCGAAGCACTCGATCGCGTAGGCGACCGTCGCGCCGACGCTGATGGTGTCCATGCCCAGGTTGTTGCAGATCTCGTTCGCCTTGACGATCGAGGCGAGGTCGTCGTTGAGCAGGTTGGACCCGAACATGGCGAGTGTTTCGTACTCCGGCTTGTGGCCGACGCCGCCGTTGAGCTCGAGCGGGAAGCGGCCGCCCGTCTGGGTCACCTTCCCGCCGCAGGCGATCGGGCAGTGCCAGCACCCGTAAGGCTTGTAGCCCGGCATCCCGACCACGGCGTCGTCGCTGATGCGCCGCGCCCGCTCGGAGGGGAAGTCGACCGTCCCGGCCCCGCCCCAGTTCTTCACCGGCCCGTCGCCGCTCAGGACGGCGTCGTGGGTGATGCCGGCCGTGCCGTAGCGGTTGAAGACCTCGAAGGCGCCGGTGGCCTGCTTGAGGTAGGAGCGCCGCAGCTCCTTCATCTTTTCCTCGTCGTGCACCGGCACCTTGAGCTTGCCCGCGACGACGACGCACTTGAGGCGCTTGGCCCCCATGACCGCGCCCAGGCCCGAGCGGCCGGCCGCGCGCTCCTTGTCGTTCATGATGCAGGCCGTGAGCGCCAGCCGCTCGCCGGCCGGCCCGATCGAGCAGACCTGGATGCCCTTGCCGTGGCGCTCCTCCAGGAGGTCCTCCAGCGCCGAGACCCCCATGCCCCAGAGGTCGGCCGCGTCGCGCAGCTCGGCCCGGCCCCCATCGACGAACAGATAGACCGGCTTCGGGGAGATGCCGCCGAAGAGCAGGCCGTCGAAGCCGGCGAACTTGAGGTGCGGGCCGAAGTGGCCGCCGCAGTTGGCGTCCCCCCAGCCGCCGGCGGTCTTCGGCGACTTGCCCACGACCGTGAAGCGCGACCCGATGATGGCCGGGGTGCCGGTGAGGGGCCCGGTCAGAAAGCCCAGGATGTTCTGCGGGCCGAGCGGGTCGGCGCCGGCGGGGATGCGGTCGTAGAGCAGTCGCGCGCCTAAACCGTAGCCGCCGATGTAGTCGCGGCCGAGCGCCGGGTCGAGCGCCTCCTCGGCGTACGTGCCGCGGGTCAGGTCGACGTTCAGGAGCTTGCCCATGTAGCCGTTTGCCATGAAAGCCTCCTTTCGCGGGCCGGCGGGTCAGCCGCCGGCGATCAGCGGGATGACGTAGATCTCGTCGCCTTCGGCGAGCGGGCACGCGAGACCGCCGCGGTAGCGGACGTTCTCGCCGTTGACGAAGAGCTGGAGGGACTCGCGCGGGCGGCCGGACTCGTCCGCCCACGCGGCGGGGGTTTCGGGTGGCTCGCGGCGAGCCGCCGCAGGGCGTCGCCGACGGTCGCGGGCGGGTGCGCCGGAAGGTCGACCGTGAGTTTGGATGCGGCCGCTGGAGATCCGGACGATCATGTGAGGGCCTCCCGCCGGTCTCGGTTCCGTCTCCCCTTCGCGGGAAGGGCCGGGAGATTGCGCAACGGCAGCGCCGGGCCGGTCAGGCCGCCCCGTCCCGTCCTGCGACCAGCCGCAGCACGTCGGGGAGCAGGCGGCGCGAGGTGCTCAGGGCCTCCCCGGCGTGGATAGTCTCGGTCCCGGACCAGTCCCCGAAATAGCCGCCCGCTTCGCGCAGGATGACCGGGAACGGGCCGCAGTCGTGCGGGTTCATCAGCGGGTCGAGCATCAGGTCCAGCCGGCCGGTGGCGACCAGCGCGTGGCCGTAGGCGTCCGACCAGCCGACCGTGTGGTAGACTTGGTCCACCGCCCGCCGCCAGACCGTCTCCCGTCCGGCGGCCTTGAAGTTTGCGGCGTTGGTGAACGAAACCACGGCCCGGGACAGGCTGTCCACTTCGCTCACCCGGCAGCGCCGCCCGTTCCAGAAGCACCCTGTCCCCTCGGCGGCGCACACCATCTCGTCGAGGGCGGGGAAATAGGCCACCCCGGCGACGATGCGGCCGTCGGCCTCGAGCCCGAGCAGAACGCCGTAGAGCGGGACGCCGCGCACGAAGGCCTTGGTGCCGTCGATCGGGTCGATCCACCAGCACGGCGCCGCAGCGTCCCCGTCCTTGCGGCCGAACTCCTCGCCGACGATGCGGTGGTCCGGGAACCGGCGTTCGATGCGGCCGCGGATCAACTGCTCGGCCTTGCGATCGGCCACGGTCACCGGCGTGTCGTCGGGTTTCATGTCCGGCTGGACCCCGGCCTGGAAATAGCCCAGGGTCAGGCGCCCGGCCGCGTGCGCGGCGTCGATGGCAAACTCCAGGTAGTCCTCCGGTCGGGGTGGCTTCACGGGTGCCTCCGGTTTCAGGCGTCGGCCAGGTGGGCCATCATCCGTTCGCGCCAGAGGTCCTGGCGCACGATACAGACGTCACCCCCGTCGTCGCGCGTGGCGGCGATGGTCCCGAACTCCTCGGGCGCCACGGTCGCGCAGCGCATGCCCTCCCAGGCGGCGAAGTCCGGCTTGACCGCGATGAAGCGCTCCAGGGCGGCTTTGTCGACCGGCACGAAGCAGCCCCGGTCAGGCAGATAGACGGTGTCCTGGCCTTTCTTCGGGTCGTGGACGAAATAGGCGATCACGTGGGCCTCCTCTCAGTCGGTTGCGCCCGACGCGGGCGCCAGGGGGGTAGCGACCTCGGTGTGGGGCTTGCGGTCGTTCGGGGATTCCAGGAGACGAAGGTCCTCCGGCAACCCGGAGGCGTCGCCGCGGCGGCCGACTGCGATAGCGGTCATGACCAGGGTGTCCTCGCGCGAGACCCCCAGGGCTTCGTAGGCCTTGTCCGGGTTGAAGCCGGCCATCGCGTGCGCGTAGAGCCCGAGCTTGCGCGCCTGCAGCGCGAGCGCCATCCAGGCCGCGCCCGCGTCGTACGGGGCGTGGCGGTTTTCCGCGCCGGTCTTCTGGAAGTGCCGGCGCGCCAGCAGGAACATCAGCAGGGGCGCACCCCCGGCCCAGGCCCGGTTCTTGGCGACCAGGCAGGCCGCCAGCCGGGCGCGGGCCTGCGGCTCGGTCGCGTACACGAAGCGCCACGGCTGCTCGTTGTAGCAGGAGGGCGCCCAGCGGGCCGCCTCGAACAGGGTGTGGACCTCGCGCTCGGTCAGCGGCTCGCCGGAAAACCCGCGCGGCGACCAGCGGTCGACGAACATGCTGTCGACGTCCCAGTCCGGTGTCCTCGGGTTCGAGGGTTTCCCGTTCATCCGGTCCTCCTCACAAAAAAAAGCCGGGTGGTTTCGTCGCCGCTCGCGCGAAACACCCGGCATGCCATGCGGCGTTCGTTCCGGTTCAGGACCCCGGCTTTTCGACCGCCTTTTTCTTCTTGGGGCGGACCTTGCCGTTCGTGCCGCGCCAGATTTTGCCCTTCTTGGAGCGTTTGTCGCCTCTTCCCATTCGGTCTTCCTCCTTGGCTGGGGATGTAACGTGAATGCCTTTTACCACAGGCAGGCAACCGACATCAATGACGACTTCGTAAAAAGCCCAACTTCGGTGTTGCGCTTCATCGCGGTGTCACTGCGGCGTACTGAGAGTCCGCCGCGCGACACGCGATTCGCGTGCCTTGAAATCGGAGCGTTCTACGAAGCCGTCCGTGCTTCGGCTTCTTAAGCGCCCTCCATCAGCGGCAGAGCGAATCCACCAGGCGCTGCAGCGGCCGTTCAACCAGATCCTCCGCTGCCTTCAACTCGGCCGGGGAGCGCGGGCAGGTTTCGAGCTCTTTCAGGATCTGGTCGTGCGGCGAAGGCTGCGCCCCGAGGCGAGCATAGTCGACGGCCGGCCGCGGGTGCAGCCCGTCGTTGAAGAGGTAGTGCGCCGGGCCCTTCCAGCCCGGGCCGCGGAAAGGCCAGTCCACCTTCAGGCGCAGGAACTCCGCGGCCGCTGCGACGGCCTCCGGCCGCAGCCGGCCGGGGTTCGCCGGCAGCGGGCGCCCGAGGCGGCGCTCGACCTCCCCGAAGAAGGCCGACAGGAGCCGGTCCTCGGTGACCGCCAGGCCGTAGAGGTACCAGTCCTCGCAGGCCGCCTGGACGAGGGTCTTGTAGGCCGGGGGCAGGCTGCGGCAGGACGGGCAGAAGTATTCGCGGCAGGCGAGGCCGCCGTAGAAGCTGAGCCCGCGGTAGTCGACGCCGCCGTTGCCCTCGGCCAGCGGGTGGAGCAGGCACCCCGCGCGGCGACCGCCGTCTCCAATGAGGCTGATGAAGGGGCAGTGGTAGAAATCGAAGAAGGGGCGCGAGTCCTCGGGCTCCATCTCGGTCTGGAAGGCGGCGATGGCGTCGGGGGTGCGCGGCGTGCCGCGGAAGCGCTCCGCGCGCCGGGAGAGCATGTCCGCTATCCGGCCGCGCGATGCATCCTGCAGGTTGTAAAGCCCGCAGCAGGCACCGCACGACACCGTCGCACTCACCTGGCAGAGGTAAACCCCGCCGGGGGCCTCGGGCTGGCCGGGGGTTCCCGCGGTAGGACGAGTTTCTATTGGCTTCTCAAACACCCAGCGCCTCGATTGCTGTCGCGGCTGGAAGCCGCTCCCACAAATCGCCTAACACCCAAAACTTAACACCTCCGACCCGATATCCCCACCAACCACTAAACACCCGCTCGTCGCTTCCACTCGTAGAGCGCTACACTCACCGCCGCCGCCGCGTTCAGCGACTCCACCTCCGGCCGGATGGGGATGCGCAGGCTGCGGCGGCGCCAGCGCTCGGGCAGGCCCGGCCCCTCCATGCCCGCGAGCAGGCCGAAGGCCGGCGGGAACTCGACGGATTGCAGCGGGGTGCCCTCGGCCGAGAGGGACAGGATGGGCAGGTCCTCCGGGAGCTCGGACAGCGCCGGCCCCTCGCGGAAGACGACCTCCAGCGCCGCCCCGCCGGAGGCGCGCAGCGCCTTGGGGTGGAAGGGGTGGGCGCTTTCGGCGAGCAGGATGACCTCCGCCGCCCCGAAGGCCGCGGCCGAGCGGACCACGGCCCCGACGTTTTCGGGGTCCTGGAAGGGGACCAGCAGGCTGCACCCCGCCACGAACCCGTCCGCCGGTCGCCAGGGCCGGATCTCCGGCAGGCGGACGAGCAGCAGCGGGGAGCGCGTGCCGGACTCGTCCAGGAGTTCGAAGAGCTCGGGGGCGAGTTGGAGCCACTCGAGGTGTGCCGGGCTGCCGGCCGGGGGTGGCTCGCGGTCCTCGCGGCCGACCCAGGCCCGGCAGGCGTCGGGGTGGCGGGCGAGGATCTCGGCCACCTGCCTGGCGCCGGCGACCAGGGCGTGGCCGCTCTTGCGCACCCCGCGCCCGCCGAGCAGTTTTTTCAGGTCCTTGAATCGGGGGTTCTGGTCGCTTGCGAGGGGTCGCACAACGTGGCGGTCCATGGCGTCGGCCTTCCGTCGGTAGGGAGGTTCGTCCAGGCGCCGATAAACGAGCAGGCGCCGGCGGTGCGCGGTGGTCGGGATGCGGTAGGGGAGGTCGCGCTCGAGCGCGTACCGGCCGCGGATCTTCGGCCCGGCGTCGGCCACCTCGGCGTCGCAGTCCGGGCCCTTCATGAAGACGACCTGCCCGCCCGGTGCCAGGCACCCCGCGACGCGTGCGAGGGTTTCCGCGACGGGCTCGACCGCGCGCGTGATCACGCCGGCCACCGGTTCCTCGAAGCGGCGCGACACCCGGCCGCCGACCACGCGCACGCCGGCGAGCCCGATCCGCTGCACGGTGTCGCGCAGGAAGTCGACCCGCGGCCCGCGCTGCTCGGCGAGCACCATCTCGATCTCCGGTCGGTAGATCTTGAGGGGGATCCCGGGCATCCCGGGGCCGCTGCCGAGGTCCAGCAGGGGCGAGGGCAACTCCATCAGGTCGGCGGGCAGCACGGAGTCGACGTAGAGCTTCAGGACCATGCTCTCGAAATTGCGCACCCGTGTGAGGTTCAGTTCGACGTTGCCTTCCCGCAGGCGGCTGTGGTAGGCCCAGAGCTGCTCGAGCTGCACCGGGGTGAGCCGAATGCCGCAGGCTCGGAAAATCGCCTCCATCCCCTCCGGGGTCGCTTCCGGATGGCGGGTGCGGTTCACGGGCGGGGGGTTCCATGACGGGGTTCGTGCATGCGCGCTGGCCGGTCTTTCACGAGGACAACCACCTTTTGGTCGTGTACAAGCCGGCGGGGCTGCTGTCGCAGGGGGACGCGAGCGGCGCCGACAACCTGCTCGACCTCTGCAAATCCTGGCTGAAAACGCGCCACACCAAGCCGGGCCGGGTCTTCCTGGGGCTGGTGCACCGCCTGGACCGTCCCGTGGCGGGCGTCATGGTGTTCGCCCGCACCTCCAAGGCCGCCGCGCGCCTGAGCGCCCAGATCCGGTCCCGCCACATGCGCAAGGTTTACCTCGCGGTCGTCGAGGGCCGGATGCCTGCCGCCGAGGGGCGGTTGTGCGACCACCTCGTGCGCGGGGAGCACGCCAGCCGGGTCGTCGACGGTCCCGACCCGCTCAGCCGCGAGGCGCGGCTCTCCTACCGGGTGCAGGCGGTCGCGGCCGGCCGCTGCCTGGTTTCGGTCGAGCTCGAAACCGGGCGCAAGCACCAGATCCGCCTGCAGCTGGCCCACGCCGGCTGCCCGATCGTGGGCGACGTTCGCTACGGCGCGCCCGCTCCGCTGCCCGGCGGCCCGATCGCGCTCTTCGCGCACGAGCTCGAGTTCGAGCACCCCACGCGCCCCGAGCGCCTCACTTTCACCGCGCCCGTACCCGAAGGTTGGCCCTGGCCCGGCGCCGTAACCGGAGACGCCCCGCTCTGGAACTGGGCCGACTACGGGATACAAAAAGATAGTGTTCGGTTTTAGGTGTTAGGTTTTAAGCCCAAAAATGTCGCGGCAGGATGCCGCTCCCACAGAACACCCAAACACCCAAACACCCAGCCCCCAAACACCATCGGTTACCTTGTCAGATGCCGATACTTGATGCGGTGCGGCTGATCGGCCTCCGCGCCGAGCCGCTTGCGCCGGTCCGCCTCGTACTCCGTGTAGTTGCCCTCGAACCACACGACCTTGCTGTCGCCCTCGAAGGCCAGGATGTGGGTGGCGATGCGGTCGAGAAACCAGCGGTCGTGGCTGATGACCACGGCGCAGCCGGCGAAGTTCTCGAGCGCCTCTTCCAGCGCGCGCAGGGTGTTCACGTCCAGGTCGTTGGTGGGCTCGTCGAGCAGCAGCACGTTGGCCCCGGACTTCAGCATGCGGGCCAGGTGCACGCGGTTGCGCTCCCCGCCGGAGAGCATGCCGACCTTCTTCTGCTGGTCGGTGCCCGAGAAGTTGAAGCGCGCCACGTAGGCGCGCGATTTGACCTGGACCTTGCCGAGGTCGAGCACGTCCGCCCCGCCCGTGATCGCCTCCCAGACCGTCTGCTCCGGGGCGAGGCTGTCGCGGCTCTGGTCGACGTAGGCGAGCTTGACGGTGTCGCCGACGCGGATCGACCCCGCGTCCGCTGTTTCCTGCCCCGTGATCATGCGGAAGAGGGTCGTCTTGCCGGCGCCGTTGGGGCCGATGACCCCCACGATGCCGCCGGGCGGCAGGCTGAAGCTGACGTTTTCGACCAGCAGCTGGTCGCCGAAGCTCTTGGAGACATCGTCGGGCCTCGACCACGAGGTTGCCCAGGCGCGGGCCGGGCGGGATGTAGATCTCGAGGTCCTCCTGCCGCTTGGCGCTGTCCTGCGACAGCAGGTTCTCGTAGGCCGTGATGCGCGCCTTGGACTTGGCCTGGCGCGCCCTGGGGCTCATGCGGATCCACTCGAGCTCGCGTTCGAGCGTCTTCTGGCGCTTGCCCTCGGATTTCTCCTCCAGCTGCAGGCGCGCCTTCTTCTGCTCCAGCCAGGAGGAGTAGTTGCCCTTCCAGGGGATGCCCTGGCCGCGGTCGAGCTCCAGGATCCAGCCCGCGACGTTGTCCAGGAAATAGCGGTCGTGGGTCACGGCGATGACCGTGCCGGCGTAGTCGCTGCAGGTGGTGCTCCAGCCAGGCGACGGTTTCGGCGTCGAGGTGGTTGGTGGGCTCGTCGAGCAGCAGGATGTCCGGCTTCTGCAGCAGCAGCCGGCAGAGCGCCACGCGCCGCCGCTCGCCGCCGGAGATGACCTTGACCGGGGTGTCGCCGGGCGGGCAGCGCAGGGCGTCCATGGCCATTTCCAGGCGCGAGTCGAGGTCCCAGGCATCCTGCGCGTCGAGCTTTTCCTGGATGGTCCCCTGGCGCGCCAGGATCTTGTCCATCTCCTCGTCGGACATGGGCTCGGCCAGGCGCTCGTTGATGCGGTTGAACTCCTCGACGAGCCGGACCGTCTCCTGGACCGCCTCCTCGACCACGCCGCGCACGGTCTTGGCGTCGTCCAGCGGCGGCTCCTGCTCGAGGAACCCGACCGTGAGGCCCGGGGACAGGATCGTCTTGCCCTCGAATTCCGTGTCGATGCCGGCCAGGATCCGCAGAGCGAGCTCTTCCCCGAGCCGTTGAGACCGAGCACGCCGATCTTGGCCCCGTAGAAATAGGACAGGCAGATGTCCTTGAGCACGGGGCGCTTGTCGTAGTACTTGCTCACCCCGATCATCGAGTAGATGATCTTGTTCGGTTGGTCGCTCATCGACGTGTCTCCTTGCTGTCAGGGTGTTGAAAAACGGTGTCTCGGTCCGTGATCCGGCGTTGCGCGGCTTTTGTGAATGCTCACCTACTGGACCGTATGCTGCGTTTCCCGAAAAACCGCGTGTCTTGGCTGACGGACCGATACGTGTTTTTCACCACCCTGCTTTGCTCGGTGCGGGCAGACGCTGCCCGGTCGGCTCGTGTTTTACCCGAGGCCGCCGGCTCGATCAACAGGTTCTTCCCGGTCCGCGGCGCCGTGGAGGGGACAAAAATCCCCCGCGCTCCCTGCGGCGAGGGAGGCGGGGGAAGGGGGTCAACGGCCTCGGGCGCGCCGCGCCCTCAGCGGGGGAACTCGATCTTCACCTTCTGCGTGTCGCCCTTGCCCTTCACCTTGACCTTCAGTTCCAGGCTGTCGTTGCGCATGCCGAGCGCGAGCAGGGTCTTGCCCGAGTCGCCTTCGATGTGCGTGATCTCGCGCACGGCGGCCAGGATCTGCCGGCCGACCACGGGCCCGGGCGAGGGGAGCTCTTTTTCGCGGTACTCGGCCTCCACGGTCACGCGGCCGGTCTTGTCGCTGCGGATGGTGATCTCCCTGGCACCGTCGTTCACGCCGTGCAGCGCCGCGAGCGCGAGCCACTTGAGCGCGGCCTCCTCGGTGTCCTTGGCCTGGGCCACGGTGGACATCTCCTTGAGAGGGTCGGTCGCGGCGTAGCAATCGCAAAGTTCCTGGACCTTCAGATGCAGATTGCGCTTCTCCTTCATTGAAACCTCCTCCTTTTTTCGGTCACGAGCGTTTCCAGTACTAGTCACTCCGGCGGGCAATTGCAACCGGGACCGCTACGTGACATGTCCGGACTTACGGGGCCATGACCTCCAGCGGTTCGATGTCGAACACCAGCAGGGTGTTCGGGCCGATCATCCGGCCGGCCCCGCGGGCGCCATAGGCCAGGTTGGCCGGGACCCAAAGCCGGTACTTGCCGCCGACCCGCATGAGCTGGAGCCCCTCGGTCCATCCGGGGATGACCCCGTTCAGCTCGAAGACCGCCGGCTGGTTGCGGCTGTAGGAGCTGTCGAATTCGGTCCCGTTCACGAGAGTCCCCTTGTAGTGCACCTTCACCCGGTCGCTCGCCTTGATGGCCGCGCCGACGCCGTCCTGGAGGACCTTGTACTGCAGGCCGCTCGCGGTGGTCTTCACCCCCGGCTCGGCCTTGTTCTTGGCCAGAAAGGCCTCTTCCTCCTTGCGGTTCTTCTCCCCCGCATCGGCCGCGCGCTTGGTCTGCTCGGCCTGCATGCGCTGGGAGAACTCCTCCTTGATCTTCTGCTCCTCCTCGGCGGCGATGGGCGAGGGGCGCTTGGTCATGGCATCCTGGATCCCGCGCACGAAGAGGTCTATGTCGATCTTGGCCGGCGCCTCCTGGAAGCTCTGGCCGATTTCCCGGCCGATCACATAGCTGAACTTCTGTTCGAACGTATTGAGCTCGGGGGCCTTGGCGGGCTTGTCGGCGGCCCCGGCCCAGGCCGGGAGCAACAGACTCAGAACCATTATCGAGAGGGCGACGGATTTCATTGCGATTCCTTTCGTTTCCTTGTGGGGGGTTGGTTTCAGCGGCGGCACCCGGGGTGCGAGGGCCGCCGCATGCAGATGACGTTCATCGTCCGGGCGGCGCGGACGGTCGCGGAGATCACGCGCTCAGCCGCCCTTCGGGTTCGACCCGTCCGGCAGGGCCGTGGTCTCGTCGAGAATGGCCGAGGCGATCTGGTCGGCCGTGATGAGAGCGTCCTTCAGGTTGGCCTCGCGCAGGTTGGTCCCGGAGAGGTCCGCCCCGCGCAGGTCGGCCCGGCGCAGGTCGGCGCCGCGCAGGTATGCCCGGAACAGCTGAGCGTACTTGAGGTCGGCAGTGTTCAGGTTGGCCAGGCTGAGGTTGGCCATGATCAGGTTGGCGTGGCTCAGATCGGCGTTGTGCAGGTCGCCCTGGCTGATGTTGGCCTCGCGCAGGTCGGCGCCGCGCAGGTCGGCGGCGGTGAGATCGGCGCCCTTGAGGTAGGCCCGGAAGAGGTTGGCATCGCGCAGGATGCAGCCCCCCATCTCGGCCCGGCTGAGGTTGGCCATGATCAGGTTCGAGCGTGTCAGGTCCGCGTCGGTCAGGACGGCCTGGCTCAGGTTGGCCTCCCGCAGGTCGGCGTCGCGGATTTCGGCCTGGTGCAGGCTGGCGCTGCTCAGGTCGGCTTCGCGCAGGTCGGACTGATTGATGACGCCGAGGTCCAGGCTGGCGCTGCTCAGGTCCGCGCCGCGCAGGTCCGTTTCGGCCAGGTGGGCCCCCTTCAGGTTGGCGCCGCTCAGCATGGCCCGGCTGCCCTGGCGCGTCCGCGAGCTGAACCACAGCTGGTGCGCGTCGATAACGCGGGTCAGGCGGCGTTTGGAGAGCCGGCGCCAGAACCAGAGCCTTTCGAGCAGGCGCGCGAGACGGGCGAACGCGGAAACGGTGCCGGGGGGTCGCAGGCGGTGAGAGCGTGGCGTGTTCATGGACGGTGAAACCTATAGCACATCCGTTCGCCGCCGCAAAGCGCAGAGCAAGGTGTTGAAAACCGGCGTCTCGGGCCGTGATCCGGCGTTGCGCGGCTTTGTGAATGCTCACATACTGGCCAGTATGCTGCGCTTCCCCAAAGGCCGCGCGCCTTGGCTGACGGCCCGATACTTGGTTTTCAGCACCTTCCTAGAATGCCGACTTGCCCGAGCGCTGCTTCTCCTTGGCCTTTTCCGCGGCCTGGGCTTTCTCGGCGGCGACCCGCCGTTGCAGGTTTTCGGTAAAGAAGATGGCGACGTGGTGCACGGGGTGCCCGAACTGGTCGGGCACGATCGCAACCACCAGCCCGTCGCCCTCCTTCTGCCAGACCAGCGTGCGGTCATCGCCGGCTGCGTCGTCGACTGCGGGCGGCCCATGCTTGCTCCGCAGGGCGTCGACCATGCCGGTGTCGTCCCCCTTGAAGCGCATGCGGAACAAGAGCGGCCGGCGGGTCTGGGGGTCGAAGAGAAGCTCGACGAGGTCGAAGGGGGCCTCCTTGCCACGTGCGTAGCGGTACATCAGCCGGATCATGTCGTGCTCGACCCGCTCGCCGGGGGGCGAGTTCAGCTGGCGGTTGATCGCATCCAGCGCGGGCAGGCGGGCGCCCAGGACGCCCGGGGTGCCCGCCTCGAGGTCGATGAGGCCGCGGTTCTCGACCGCGGCGTTGCCGAGCTTCTCGGAGAGCTCGCCGCGCAGTCGATCGGTCAGCTCCGTGTCCCGCCCCATGCCGAGGAAGGTGAAGCTTTCGACCCCGGCCTGCGGGGCGGCCCCGCGGCGGGGTTCTTCCCTGTCGCCGCAGGCGCCGAGGCCGAGCGCGAGCAACCCGAGCGCCAGGCCCAGCGCTCCGAGCCGATCCTTGCCGCTGCCGCGAGTGTGCATGCACGTCCGCATCGTCACTGTCCGTTCGTCTGCGCCCGGCGTCAATCCGTCGGGCGGACTGTGGGGATGTCCCCGATTGTGAAGCGGAAGATCCCCGCCGCCCGGTCATCGAAGAAGGTCTTCAGCGTCTCCGTGATCACGCGGAAGGCGATCTCCTTCCAGGGGATTTCCGCCTCGGTGAATAGCGCCACATCCAGGCTCTCCCTGCCGGGCGCGAACCGCGGCTCCGCGAGCACGGCCCGAAACATGAAATAGATCTGGTGGATGTGGCAGATGTTGTACATCAGGTACGGCGACAGGTCGCGCACCTGCGCGCCGGCCTCCTCGAGCGTTTCGCGCTCGGCGCAGGCCGCCACGGTCTCGCCGTTCTCCAGGTAGCCCGCGGGCAGGGTCCATTTGCCCCGGCAGGGTTCGATCGCACGGCGGCAGAGCAGCAGCCGGTCCGCGTGCACCGGGATGCACCCCACGACCACCCGCGGGTTCTGGTAGTGAACGGTGCGGCAGCTCTCGCAGACCTGCCGCGGCCGGTCGTCCCCCGCGGGGACCGCGACCGTCGTCCGGGCGCCGCACACGCTGCAGTAGGTCATGTTCCGATCCCCCGGGCCGCAGGCTTCATTTCAAACCGGTGTTGAGATCGTCCGCATCCTGCAGGTCGGTCGTGCGGCGGGACGTTGAGCGCGATCATGGGTCCTCCTTCCGAGCGCCTTCAGGGGATGGGAATGGACACCGGCGACGCTTCGACGGGCCACCAGCCCCTGGCCAGGTTGCGGTCCCCCCGGAAGACCAGGTAGCTGTAGCGCCCGTAGTGGGTGACCTTGGCGGCCACGCGCTCGGCGTGGTCCGGCGAGAGCGGCAGCAGCAGGGCGAGAACCCGGTCGGGCTGGTGGGGGTGCGCGAACACCCCGAAAAACGCGTCCTCGCCCGTGGCCTCCCCCCCGGGGTCGAGCGCAAACCCCTGCGGGTTCAGCTTCAGCGCGGGCGGAAGCGTACGCAGCCACTCGGGGTCGCGGGGGGTGCCCACGAGGACGACGTCGCGGCCGTCGAGCAGCGCGCGGTCGACGTTGCGCTCGGCGGCGATCGAGTAGGCCTGGAGCCCGAGCGCATCGGCCAGCGTCTCGGCGACCTCCTGGCCGTTCGCGGGAGCCGACGCACAGACGACCAGGAGCACGGATGGGGAGCTCTTGAGGCGGTTGACCGTCGGCGGGATTTCCGCGGGGTCGAGGCGCCGCAGGAGGTGGTGGTCCGGGTCGGCGCTGAGCCGCGCCTCGCCGGCGGGGGCCGCGAGGTCGAAGCGGGTCGTCTCGTCGACGACCGTCAGCCGCTGCCGGGCTTGACGCCCCGCCCCGTCCAGCGCCATGTCCAGCTCCGCCGTGAAGAACGGCTTCTCCTGGATCAGGCGGCCCGTGACCTTGAGCTCGCGGCCCTCCCGGGCGGTCTGGACGTCGCCCAGGTGGATCCGCGGGGCCCCCTTACGGCCGACCCACTGGTCGAAGAAAGGGCCGAGCGGCCGGGCGGCGCGCCGTTCGAAGGCGAGCCTCAGGTCGTCCCACGAGGTCGGCACGAAGAGCCGCTCCCGGTAGACATCCTGCAGCGCGCCCCAGAAGGCCTCCTCGCCGACGGACTGCCGCAGCATGTGGAACACCATCATGCCCTTGTCATAGCCGATCGCGCGCGTGAGCGGGTCGGTGCGGCTCGTGAACCGCGCCAGGGGCATGTCCCGGGCCGGCGGGACCAGGGTGGTGTAGTTGCGGATAGCCTGCAGGCGGTAGTCCCGGGCCTCGGCCGGAGAGGCCATTTCCGCGTAGAGGTAGTCGGCGACGTAGGTGGTCAGCGCCTCGCTCCAGTTGCCCGACTCGTAGTCCACCTGCACGCCGTTGCCCCACCAGCAGTGGGCGATCTCGTGGCCGAGGCTGGTCGCGAGGATGAAAGGCAGGCGCAGGACCGTGCTGCCGAGCAGGGTGTAGGAGGGGAAGCCGTACCCGGTCGGGAAGAAGTTCTCGACGACCGCGAACTTCGGGAACGGGTAGGGCCCGAAGCGCTCCGAGTAGAGCTTGAGATAGCGGATGACCGCTTCGAGGTAAGCGGGGGCGAGGTCCTGGTTGGCGCTCGTGAAATAGGTCACGGCGACGAGGTCGCCTTCGCGCCGTTCCCGCACCTGGTAGGCGGCGGCCGAGAGGGCCAGGCCGCGGACGGGTCGCCCGACTCCCCACTCCGAGATGGTCGCGCCGTCCCGCTCGACGTGGCCGAGGCTCGCGCCTGCGGTCACGGCCAGCATGCCGGCAGGGGCCTTCACCCGCACCAGGGGAAAGGTGTCGATGCCGTCCACCACGTCCGGGTACCAGCCGGCCCCGGCGAGCAGGAAGACCCCCTGCGCGGTGATCGACGCGGTCACGCCGAAACCGGGGTTGTCGGTGTTCACGGGATGGTGCGGGATGGGGTCGTTGAAGACGGCCTCGTAGGAGATGACGATCTCCAGCGCGCGGCGGCGTTCGTCCGGCTCGAGGGGGATGTCCAGCTCGTTGTTGGTGAACCTGAAAGTTCGCGGCCGGCCGTCCACGTCGACTTGAAGGTGAGTCACCCGATCGGAGAGCCCGACCACCAGCTTGCTCCGGCCGTCCGTCGAGACGGTCAAGTGGTCGCGGCCGAGCAGCAGGTGTGCGGAGGGGATGAGCTCGACCTCGAGCCGGTGCTCGACCGGGAGCGTGGCCGCGACCGCGCCGGCCACCGGCGCGAGCAGCATCAGGACCCCAGCCATCAGGCACGCGGCGCGCATGGTCGTGATCGATCCCCTTTCCGGACGCATGATGGCATTAGAAGCCACCTCAAAAATGCATCTGACACCCGAGGGCGGCGTTGCCCGCCTCTGAAAAATGCTCACAACCTAGCACGGTTGCTGCGCGTTTTCATCGGCGGGCGCCTGGCCCTCGGGCGTGATCTGCTATTTTTGAGGTGGCTTCTAGTTACCACATTCCGCTTGTCAAAGACAGGCCTGTGCCGATCCGCGACCCCGCGGCTGTTCTTTACCTTTTCAAGGGGTTGGGATATAGAAAGACAAACTTTCGGAAAGGTGCCCCCCATGGCCCACACGCAGCGACGGAATCGGTGTTTGCTCGGTCTATCCCTGCTGATGGCACTCCAACTCGGGCTGTCGGTCGATGCCGGCCTGCGCCCGGCCGCTGCGGCGACCCCCGTGGTCCAGAAGAAGATCTCGGAGGGGGTGCTCCCGGCAGAGGCCCAGGCGGCCGAGGCCGCGCCCCCGGGCGTCGTGCGCAAGAAGCTGCCCGCGCCGCCGGCCGCCCCGACGAGCGCCGCGCCGACCCCGCCCGTGCCGGAACCGCCCGTGCAGATGGCGGTACCCCCGGCGTCACCCGTCGCCATTGCCCCGGTCGATGCCCCCAAACCAGAAGAGGCGAAACCCGAGGAGGCGAAACCGGCCGAGACCGAGACCGCGGCTCCAGCGCTGCCCCCCCCTCCGGCGAGCATCCCGGCCCCGGCAGCCGCGCCCGCCGCGATGGCGCCGAAACCCGAAGCCCCCAAGCCGTCCGTGAAGGCGGCGCCCGGGACGGGCCGCACCCCCTTCTCCCTGCTGCTCGCGAGCTGCCAGGACCGGCGCAACGCCGAAGCCGCCCTGGCGGACTTCCGACGGTCCGGCCTGGCGCCCTACATCGTTCAGACCGACCTCGGCCCCAAGGGGGTGTGGTGGCGGACGCTGGCCGGCGCCTACCCTTCCCTCGAAGAGGCCGTGGCAGCCAAGCGTGGGCCGGCGCTGACGCATGCCGTCCCGGTCCGGACGCCCTACGCCAACCTGGTCGGGGAATACGGGTCCGAACCCGAAGCGGCCGCGGCGGCCGCCGAGCTGGCCCGCAAGGGCCTCTTCCCCTATACCGTCAAGAAGGGCGCCTCCGTGCAGCTGATGATCGGCGCCTTCCCGGGCCAGGCCGCGGCCGAGAGCCACCGGCGCGAGCTGGAAGCGCTCGGCGTGACTGCCCGCACGGTTCAGCGCTGAGCGGGGCTGCAACAAATCCGACCGATCGGACCGATCGGACGGATCGGACACCCCTTGATTGACCCGTGGGCCGCACCACCTTACTTTCCCGCTACCATTTCCCCATCGAAAGGAACCTTCCATGGCGAAAGTGGCCAAGTCCACCAAACCGGCTGCTCCGGATCCCAAGGCCACCATGCGCAAGGAGACAGCGCTGCTGATCGCGCTGGGCGCGCTCGCGCTCGGCTTCTTCGGTGGGGTCTTCTTCGGGGTCTACAAATCGGGGCCGACCGTGAAAGGCGGCATGGGGGCGGGGGCGCCGGCGGCCGCCGCGCGCGACCCGCAGGACCAGATCGCCGGCCTCGAAGCCGAGACGCGCCGCAACCCGGCGAACGCGGCGGCCTGGATCGAGCTGGGCAACGCCTACTTCGACAGCGACCAGGTCAAGCAGTCGATCGAGGCCTACCGCAAGGCGCTCGATCTGCAGCCGAACAACGCGGACGTCGCGACGGACATGGGCGTGATGCTGCGGAAGGACGGACGGCCGCAGGACGCCGTTCAGGCCTTCGACCGCGCGATCGCGATCAACCCCAAACACGAGATCTCGCGCCTCAACAAGGGGATCGTGCTCTTGCACGACCTGCAGGACGGCCCCGGCGCGCTGCGCGCCTGGGAAGGGCTGCTCGAAGTCAACCCCATGGCCATGGCGCCCGGCGGCATGTCGGTCGACCAGATGGTGCAGGGTTTGAAGAAGCAGATGGCCGAAAAGAAATAGGGACGGGAGGGTTCAGGGTTCAGTGGTAAATCGCAACTCGTTATTCAATGGAGGTTCCATTTTTTCCTGAACCCTGAACTCTGAACCCTGCCCCCACGTTCAGTTCCCCTCATACCGGCTTCCGTAGATCCCGTCGATTTCCGCCTGCGTGAACTCGTACGGCGTGCCGCAGTTGTGGCAGCGCAGCTCGAGCGGGAAGGGCCCGTTGTCGCGCAGGTCCGCGAGGTCGGCGGCGGGCAGCATCGACAGCATGCGGCCCAGCCGCTCGCGGTTGCAGTGGCACATGAACTCCACCCGCCGGTCCTCCAGGAACCTGGGGGCGTGGGCCGCGAACACGCTGCGAACGACGTCCACGGGCCGCTGCCCTTCAGCGAACGCCTCGCCCAGGGACGGGAACCCCAGGACGAGCGCCTCGAGCTCGGCTGCCAGGCGCTCGTCGGCCTGCGGCATGGCCTGCAGGCGCAGGCCGCCCGCACCGGTCACCTCCCCGTCGCGGTCGAAGCGGATGCCGAGGTTGAAGGCGGACGGTTTCTGCTCGGACATCGTGTAGTAGTACGCCAGGTCCTGGGCGATGTTGCCGTAGCGCAGTTCCACTTGGCCGGTGAAGGGCTGCTTGGCGCTCTCGAGGTGACGGGTCACCGACAAGAGCCCGGCCCCGAAGAAGGGCGAAAGGTTGAAGTCCTCCATAGGCCTGTTGATCGGGATGGGCACGCGCTTGAGATACCCCCGCACCTCGCCGAAGGCGTTGCCCTCGACGCTCAACCCCTTGATCGGCCCGCTGCAGTTGATTTGCAGCGACAGGCGGTCGCTGCCTTTCAGGTCGGCCGCCATCAGCCCCACCCCCAGGTAGGCCCGGCCGAGCGTCAGGGTTTCCAGGATGCCGAGGCCGTGGTTGGCGCGCATCTCGTTGACCATGCGCGTTCCGTTGAGGATGGCGCCGCGGGCCGCTCCGTCCGCCAGCATGAACACGTGCAGGCGGTCCCGGGCCGAGGCCAGGTACTGCTCCTTGATCGTCTTGCCGTAGGGTTTCTTCTTTTCCATCGTTGCCCCTGCATGGGCATGCAGCCTGATGATAGGCGCGAATGTGGATCTTTCAAATGAAGGGCGTGTGTTTGGTATCCGACGTGATCGAGTCCCGGGGCTCCCCCTCCCCGTGCGGGAGGGGCAGGGGGAGGGGGAACCCGTCAGAACTCCAGGTGTTTCGGCGTGCGCGGGAACGGGATGACGTCGCGGATGTTCGTGACCCCGGTGATCATCATGAGAAAACGCTCGAACCCCAGGCCGAAGCCGGCGTGCGGCACGGTCCCGTAACGTCGCAGATCGAGGTACCACCAGTAGTTCTCTGTCGCCAGGCCGGCATCGCGCATGCGGCGCTCGAGCACGTCGCCGCGCTCCTCGCGCTGACTGCCGCCGATAAGCTCGCCGACGCGCGGGACGAGCAGGTCCATGGCCGCGACCGTGCGGCCGTCGTCGTTCAGGCGCATGTAGAACGCTTTGATCTCGCGCGGGTAGTCGTGGACGATGACCGGCTTCTTGAAGTGCTCCTCGCAGAGGTAGCGCTCGTGCTCGGTCTGCAGGTCCGTCCCGAAGTCGACCGGGAACTCGAAGCTGCGGCCGCAGCGCTTGAGCAGGTCGACGGCCTCCGCGTAGGGCAGCCGCACGTAGGGCTCGGAGACGATCGCTTCGAGGCTCGGCATGAGGGACTTGTCGACGAACTTGGCGAAGAGTTCGAGGTCGTCCCGGCAGTTCTCCATGACCTGCCGCGTCACGGACTTCACGAGCTCCTCGCCCAGGTCCATGTGTCGGCGAGGTCAGCGAAGGCCATTTCCGGCTCGATCATCCAGAACTCGGCCGCATGCCGCGGGGTATTGGAGTTCTCGGCGCGGAAGGTGGGCCCGAAGGTGTAGACGTTGCCCAGCGCGCAGGCGAAGAGCTCCGCCTCGAGCTGCCCGGACACGGTCAGGCCGGCCTCCTTGCCGAAGAAATCCGCCCCGAAAGGCCCCTCGCCTTCGGGCGGCGCGGGCGCGCAGGGCGGGAGCGTGGTCACCCGGAACATCTCGCCCGCGCCCTCGCAGTCCGAGCCGGTGATGATCGGCGTATGCAGGTAGTAAAACCCGCGCTCGCGGAAGAACCGGTGCACGGCGAAGGCGCACTCGGACTGCGGATGCGGAAGAGGGCGCCGTACTTGTTGGTGCGAGGCCGCAGGTGGGCGATCGTCCGCAGGAACTCGTCCGTGTGGCGCTTCTTCTGAAGGGGATAGGACTCCGGGTCGGCCGTCCCGAGCAGCCGCAGGGCCGCAGCCCGGACTTCCCACGTCTGACCCGCCCCCGGAGACTCGACCAAGGCGCCTTCGACCTCCAGCGCGGCGCCGGTGGTCACGCCTTCAACTGAGCGAAGGACGAAAGGCCCTCGTCCACGATCACCTGCAGGTTCTTCAGGCAGGAGCCGTCGTTCAGCTCGAGGAAGGAAAACCCCTTGGAGTCCCGCCGGGTGCGCACCCAGCCCTTGACGAGGACGCGCTCGCTGGCGGCCGCGCTGTCGAGAAGACGCTTAATCGGTGTGCGTTTCATTTCGCTATTGTCCCTCCAGCCTTCATTCAAACACCAAACACGAAACACCAAACACCACTTTTCAGATATCCCGTTCGAACAGGCGCCGTATGGCCGATAGCGTGCAGCCGGCCCCAAGCGCGACCATGAGCTTGACGCGCGCCTTGGGGGCCGAGAGCCGTCCGGCCAGGATGACGCCCCTGGCGCGGAGGTCGGCCGCGCCGCCGGCGTAGGCGTACATCGGCCAGACGCCCCCCTCCGGGCAGCGGGTCGTCAGGACGACCGGGAGCCCGCGGCGGACCGCGTCTTCCAGGGCCGGGACAACTCCCGGCGGTACGTTCCCGGCCCCGAAGCCCTCCACGACGAGGCCCGACATGCCTCGCCGCAGGAAGTGCGCGACCACGCCGCCGTCCATGCCGGTGTAGCAGGACACCAGAGCGACGCGCGGGTCGATGCGTCCGGTGCGGATCAGCGGCCGGCGCACCTCGGGGGAGCGGCGCGCCGCGTGCGTGAGGCGCACGTCCTCGCCCGCCACGTAGGCCACGGGACCGCACTCCGGGGCCTCGAAGGCGTCGACGTTGAGCGAGTGCACCTTGATCACGTCCCGCGCGCTGAAGATGCGGTCGGTCATCAGCAGCACCACCCCGGTGGCCGGCGGCAGGGGCAGGACGCAGGCCTTGATGCCGTTCAAGAGGTTGCGGATCCCGTCGAACCCCGTCTCGCTGTAGTAGCGCATGGCCCCGGTGAACACCACCGGCTTGCGCGTGCGCACCGTGAGGTCGGCCATGTAGGCGGACTCCACAAGCACGTCCGTCCCGTGCAGGACGACCGCGCCGCACACCGCGGGACGCCTGAGCGCCTGGTCGATGTCGCGTGCCAGGCGGAACATGTGGTCCGGGGTCACGTGCGGGCTGGGCAGGTTGGACCAGAGAACCGGCTCGACCTGCACCGCGGGGATGCGCGGCCGCAGCTCGGCGAACAGGCGGTCGAACTCGTTGCTCGGCACCACCCCCTCGGCTCCGGCGAGCGGCGTCATGGTGATGGTCCCGCCCGTGAAGAACACCAGCACCCGTTTCTCCACGCCCCTGGGCCGACTCGCCATATTACCCTCCGCACGAATGAATCCCGAGGCCGCATTTCTACTTTGGCCGCCCTCAAATATCAAGCGTACCCATTTAGGGTTCGTTCTAAAAATGCATTTGTTGCCAACCCCCATTTTCGCTTTTCACGTTCAGAACGAACGTCCCCAAAACCGTCCCGTAAAACCAAACGACCAAAAACCGAATACCCAAACACCCAACCCCTTACCGCCTCAACTCGCGGTACCCCGTCTGCATTCTTTCGAACACCCCCGACCAGGACAGCGGCTTCAGCCGGCCGTCGGGCTCTGTTGCCCGGCGGCATTCAACGCTGGCGGCCAGCTGGTGTTCGAGGGCTTCGGCCAGGCGTGCGACGAACTCCGGGAGATCCGCCGGCAATGGGGTGTCCGTACCGGCCAGCCGCGGGAGCGGCACGCGATCCACCCGCCCCTCCGCGCAGAGCCCGGCCGGCATCCAGCCGTCCACGCCCGGCAGGTCCGTCATCACGACCCGGCAGCCGCAGGCGAGCGATTCGACCACCACCAGGGGCAGCCCTTCGAAAAAGGACGGCAGGACGAAGACGTCGGCGGCCTGCAGCACGGCGGCGAGCTCCGCCTGGGCGAGGCGCCCAGGAAGATGACGTTGTCCATGTCCGCCGCCCGGCGGCGGATGGCCTCGCCGCCGCCGTCCCCCGCCGCCGGCCAGCAGGAGCCGCACCCGTCGCTCCCCGGGGCCCTTCACCCGCCGCATGGCCTCGATCAGCCACGGGACCCCCTTTGGCGCGCTGATCTTGCCGGCGTAGACGACCGTGAGCCCGTCGCGGCCGGCGGGCTGCAGACAGGCGGGGGCGGGTTTGAACACGTCTTCGCGAAACCCGGCCCCCACGACGCGGACGCGCGCCGCCGGGATCCCATAGGCCTGCACGATCCTGTCCCGGTTGTCCGCGTGCAGGGCGAAGACCCGGTCCACGTCCGCGCAGGCCGGCACGACTATGGGGGCGAGGTGGGCGGCATTTCCGAGCTGGCGCAGCTCGGTGCCGTGGCTGTAAGCGCAGAGGGGGTTGCGGGGAAGAGAACCCGCGCCAGGGCGGTCAGCAGCCAGAGGTGGTTGGACTGAATCAGGTCCGGATGGAAATCCCGGGTGGCGGCCCGCCAGCGCGTCGGCGAACCCCTGCAGGTACCCGGCGAGCATGTCCGGAGTGAAATCGGAAAACCGGGTGGATGGGTACGGCATGATGTCGCTCATGCCGGGAACGGCGAACGGGACCGGCGACCGGTCGAAGCGCAACTGGGAAGATGTCGGCCGACGTCAGCGGAGGGATGGCCGGCAGCGGCTCGTCGGCCGGCAGGCCGATCACGGCCCGCTGCGTCCATCCGGCCTCCGCCCCGAGGCGCGCCAGGGCGAGCAGCGCCACCCCGCTGCCGGTCTTCCCCGGCTGCTGGGACAGCAGGTGCAGCACCTTCGGCGGGCGGCCGGTCCAGGTGCGCCGCAGACTCACCGGGCGCTCGTATTCCTTAAGCCGCCGGACCCAATCGCTTGGGGCCGGGCGGTCATTCCCTGCGGGGCCCACCCCGGCGGCGCTGCGGTCTGTCGTCATGCGGTTGCGGCCTAATGGTTTTCGGCTGCGCGTTAAGTATGAAGCGGCCGGCGGCCGCTTCATCCTCAGGCGAAATCCAGGATCATGCTGTCGTTCGGCACGAAGGGCATGGAGGGGAGTCCGACGTCCGCCGCCACATACCCGGGCACCACCACCCCGGATTCGAACTGCGCGTAGTTCACGAAGGTGCGGCCGTCGATGCGGACCTTCATGCCGACCGAAGGCTGCTTCAGGGGCACGATGGCGAAAACGTCCCGGTACCGGCGCGTGAGCTCCGTCAGGCCCAGGCGCCCGGCGCGTTCTCCGATGTTGACTTCACGGTAGAATCTGGAGCCCGGCAGGATCTCCTCTCGGAAGTCCTCGCCGATCCGTGCAATGACATGTGAAATATCGGTTTTCATGCGATCGTCTCCGCGGTCAGTCGGCGTTTCCGCATTCGGCCAGCTTCGCCCGGCGGGTCTGCTCGACGTAGATTTTCAGCTTTTTCTGAACCTCGCCGTAGACGGTCCCGGGGGCGTAACGGCCCTCGGCGCCCGGTCGTCCGGCCCGCACGCCGGTCAGGATTTCGATCCCCTCCTCCACGGTCGACACCCGGTAGACATGGAACCGCTTCTTTCGGACGGCATCGACCACGTCCCGGTGAGCATGAGGTTGCGGACGTTGGCCATAGGCATGATCACTCCCTGCTCGCCCGTCAAGCCCTTCTCGCGGCAGACCTCGAAGAACCCTTCGATCTTCTGGTTGATCCCGCCGATGGCCTGGATCCGACCTCGTGATTGACCGACCCGTGACGGCGATCCCCTGCCGGATCGGGATCCCCGAGAGGCTGGAGAGGATGGCGTAGAGCTCGGCCGACGAGGCGCTGTCGCCGTCGATCTCGTTGTAGCTCTGTTCGAACGCGATGCTGATCGCGAGATTGAGCGGGTGGCGCTGGGCAAAGACGCTCCCGAGGTAGCCGGACAGGATCAGCACGCCCTTGTTGTGGGTGCTGCCGCTCAGTTCGGCCTCGCGCTCGATGTTGATCACGCCCGGTTTGCCCATGAAGGTGGCGGCCGTGATCCGCACTCGGGCGGCCGAACGTGTAGTCGCCGATCTGGTAGACCGCCAGGCCGTTGACCTGCCCGGTGACGGCCCCCGTGACGTCGATCAGGATGGAGCCGTCCCGGTAGGACTCGTGGACCTTCCGCTCGTAGAGGCTGTAGCGGAAGCGGTCCTCCCGGAAGGCGCGCGCCACGTGCGTTGCGGAGATGATCCGGGCACGTTGACGCCGGGCCCAGTAGTCCGCCTCCTTCAACACCGCCACCAGTCGGCCGAACTGGATCGAGAGCTTGCGCTGGTCGGAGACGTGCTTCTGGCCGAATTCGACCATGGCCGCGACTCCGCCGCGGTTGAAGGGCAACAGGGCCTCCTCGCGGCAGACGCGGGCGATGAACCGGGCGTAGAGGTCTTCGGCGTCGGGCGAGTGCGCCACCTCGTCGTCGAAGTCCGCCCGCACCCGGAAGATCTTGTTGAAGCGGGAGTCGAAGTTCTGCAGGCCCTCGAAGGCCTCGTAGCTGCCGAGCAGGATCACCTTGACCTCGAGGGGGATCGGCTCGGGCCTGAGGCTCGCGGTCCCGGGCCCGGACTCCTCGGGCAGATCCTCGATGTGCAGGCGCTTGGTCTGCAGGGCGCGCTTGAGGGCCTCCCACACGAAGGGGTGCAGGAGCAAGGACTCGATGTCCATGATGAGGAACCCGCCGTTGGCGCTGAGCAGCGAGCCCGCCATCACCAGGGTGAAATCCGTGTTCACCACGCCCATGGTGGCGCGCTTTTCGATGCGGCCGAAGACGTTGCTGTAGGAGGGGTTGGTTTCGAAGATGACCGGCGCGCCGCCGGCCAGCCGCCGGTGCACGAGCACGTTGACCTGGTAGGGCTGCAGCGGCGCGCGCGGCGCCTGGGGCAGCTCGACCGCGGCCGGGGGCTCGCCGCGGTCCCCGGGCATGAAGAGGTTGAAGTTCTCGACGACGCCCGCCTGCAGCGCGTCCAGGAACCCGAGGACCTCCGGGCGGTCCCTGAGCTCCGTGCGGATCGGCTGCAGGCGCCGCTGCATGAGCCCGAAGACCGCCTCATCCATCAGGCGCTCGAGCTCGGAGCGTAGATGCTGGTTGATTTTCTCGATCGTGTGGCCGGCGCGTTCGATCTCCGTCTGGACGACGGCGATGGCCGCGTCGACCGCCGCCCGGGCCGTCCGCGGCAGGCCCTGGTATTCCTCCGGCGTGAGCGGCTTGCCGTCCACGACAGGGAGGATCGGGAACTCTTTGCGGCTGGAGTCGAGGTGCAGCCCACGGCTCGCGGCGAGGCGTTCGATCCGCCCGAAGATCTTCTGCTGCCGGGCGGTGGACCGGTCCTTCAGCAGGGAGAGACGCTGGAGGTGGGCCTCCTCCTCGAAGCAGCGCGGGATGTCCCGCTTGAGGTCGGCGATCAGCCGCCCGATGCGCTTGGCGAAGGCCGGCCCGCGCCCGGGCGGCAGCGGGATGGCACGGGGGCGGAACTCGTCCTGAAAGTTGTTGACCAGGCACCAGTCGTCCGGGACCGGCTGCAGCCGCGCGTGGCGGCCGACCAGGTCCTGGACGATGTTGGACTTGCCCGTCCCCTCGGCGCCGGTGACGAAGATGTTGTAGCCGGGGCTGCGCATGTTCAGGCCGAACTCGACGGCCTGCACGGCGCGTTCCTGGCCGATCACCTGGTCGAGGGGGGGCAGCTGCGAGGTGTCCTTGAAACTGAAGCGGGACGGGTCGCAGGTGCTGCGCAGTTCCGAGGGCGTGAGCTCCAGCCGCGGCATGAGGGCCTCCTGCGGATCGGGTGGGCGTCGGGGCGCGGGCGGCCGCGCCCGCGCACTCCCTGCCTACCACAGGTGCGGGGCAAAGCTCAAAGGAGGGGAGTGTTTGGGTGTTTGGGTATTGGGGTGTTTGGTGTTTTGTGTTTGGTGTTTGGGGTGCCGGTTTGTGGGAGCGGCTTTCGAGCCGCGATCTTGATCTTGGCGGGACGCCTCTCCCACACCCGCCAGAGCCCGGACCGCCGAGCCTTATCCGGTGGGGGCGCTGCGCGTCTCCGTGAGCCGGGCGTAGTGCTCGGGGCGGCGGTCGCGCAGGACGTCGTTGAGCGCGTTGAAGGACTTGTCGCGCGTCTCCTGCGGGTCGATCTCCGCCACGAGAACGGCCTCCTCGGCCGTCCCGGCCTGGACCAGCGGCCGGCCGTCCCAGCCATAGACGGCCGAGCCTCCCTTGAAGAGGAGGTCCTCCCCGTCGCGCGATTCCAGGCCGATGCGGTTGGCCAGGGCGACGAACACCTTGTTCTCGATCGCGCGCGCGGGCATGACCGGCCGCCAGGCCTCGGTCACGAGGTTGGCCGGGCAGACGATCAGGTCGGCGCCGGCGAGGGTCAGGGCCCGTGCGGCCTCGGGGAAGCGCCAATCGTAGCAGATCATCGGGCCGATGCGCACGTCCCGCGCCGGGTCGTGCACCGAGAAGAACCCGGTGTCGCCCGGGTCGAAGCAGTGTTTCTCACGGTAGAAGAGGTGGGTTTTGCGGTAGACCACCGGGGCCGCGCGGCCGGGCAGCGCGAGCATGCACGAGTTGAAGAGCCGGTCCCCCGCGGCCTCGGCAAACCCGGCGACGATGGTTGCACCGGTTGCTGCGGCCAGGCGACGGAGGGCCTCCCAGGTCGGGCCCTCGGCCGGCTCGGCGACCGCGGCCGCCTCCCGCCGCGAGGTGAAGAAATACCCCGTGGTGCAGAGCTCGGGGAAGACGTAGAGGTCGGCGGCCGCGCCGGCCACGAGCCGTTCCATGCGGCGCATGTTTTCGGGTTTGCATCCGAATTCGGGGCAGAACTGCACCACGGCCACGTTCATTTTGCTCATCGTCTCTCCTTCCGGCGTCGGCTCCCGGCCGACAGGTAGCTCTTCAGCGCGCGGGCCGTGTGCGAGCGATCGGTCATCCCGAGCAGCTCGGCCGGGGAGCCGGCGGCCACGACACGGCCGCCCGCCGCTCCGCCTTCGGGGCCGAGGTCGACGACGTAGTCGGCTTCCTTCACGATCTCGAGGTTGTGCTCGATCACGGCCACCGTGTTGCCGGCCATCGACCAGGTCCTGGAGGACGCCGGTCAGCCGCCGGATGTCCACCAGATGCAGGCCGGTGGTCGGCTCGTCCAGGATGTAGAAGGTGTGCCCGCCGGCGGGCTTCGCCAGCTGCTCGGCCAGCTTGATGCGCTGGGCCTCGCCCCCGGAGAGGGTCGGGCTGGGCTGGCCGAGCTCGAGGTAGCCCAGCCCCACGTCGCACACGAAGCGCGCGGCGCGGTGGATCGCCGGCACCGCGGCGAAGAATTCCGCCGCTTCGGCGAACGTCATCCGCAGCACGCCGGCGATCGTGCGCCCCTTGTAGGTCACGGCCAGGGTGTCCGGGTTGAAGCGCCGGCCCTCGCAGACCTCGCAGGGGACGTAGACATCCGGCAGGAAGCTCATCTCGACCTTGGGCCGGCCCTGGCCCTGGCAGGCCTCGCAGCGGCCGCCGGAGACGTTGAACGAGAAGCGGCCCGGCGCGTAGCCGCGGGCGCGGGCCGCGGGCGTCAGCGCGAAGAGCCGCCGGATCTCGTCCAGGAACCCGACGTAGGAGGCCGGGACCGAACGCGGCGTTCGGCCGATCGGGCTGTGATCCACCTCCAGCACGCGGCGCAGCGCCTGCCAGCCGGTGATCTCGCGGCAGGGGCCGGCCGGATCGCGGCGGTCGAGCAGCCGGTTGCGCAGGGACTTGAAGAGGGTTTCCTTCAGCAGCGTCGACTTGCCCGATCCGGAGACGCCGGTGACCGCGATCAGGGTGCCCAGCGGGAAGTCGACGTCCACGCCGGCCAGATTGTGGGCCGTAGCGCCCCGCACGCCGACTCGCGGCCCGTCGCGGTAGGGGCGGTTGCGCGAGGTCAGCGCGCGCTGCGACGCTGCCGAAGGCCGCACCGGTCGCCGACTGCGGCGCGCGGCGCAGGTCGTGTGATGGACCCCGTCGCCACCACCCGGCCGCCGTCGCGGCCCGCCCCGGGGCCGAGGTCGATCAGCGTGTCGGCCGCGCGGATGGTCTCCTCGTCGTGCTCGACCACCACGATGGTGTTGCCCCGGTCGCGCAGCGCCTTGAGGGCCTCGACCAGCACGTGGTTGTCGCGCGGGTGCAGGCCGATCGTGGGCTCGTCCAGAATGTAGCAGACGCCGGTGAGGTTCGAGCCGAGCTGGGCGGCCAGGCGCACCCGCTGGGCCTCGCCGCCCGAGAGCGTGTTGCCGCTGCGTCCGAGCGAGAGGTAGGAGAGCCCCAGCCGTTCGAGCAGCTCCAGGCGCGTCAGGATCTCGGCAGCGTGACCGTCGGGCGACCGGCCGGCGGTCGGCCGGGAAGCGGAGGGCGCGGATCGCCCGGCCGGCCTCGGCCGCGGGCAGCCGCACGAGGTCCCAGATCGAGAGGCCCTCGAGCTTCACGGCGAGCGCCTGCGGCTTGAGCCGGCTGCCGTTGCAGGCCGGGCAGACGGGGGCCTCGACCTCCTCGGCCTCGTCCTCGGGGACCGCCACGCCCAGGCCCTTGCAGGCCGGGCAGGCGCCCTGCCGGCTGTTGAAAGAGAACAGGCGCGGGTCGAGGGGTTCCATGCCGATCCCGCAGGCCGGGCAGATGCCGTGCAGGCTGAACACGTCTTCCGGGCCGGCGTCGGCGAGGACGCTGATGTGGCCGTCGCCCTCCTTCAGACGCGCGGCGGACAAGTTCTTCCGGGTTGCGCGCGGGCAGCCGCCCGACGACCAGCTCGATCGTGTGCTCGTGCCAGCGGCTGAGGGACATGCCCGCGGCGATCGGCCGGACGGCGCCGTCGACTCGGGCGTGGGTGAAGCCCTGCTTGCGCGCGCGCTCGAACACCTCCTTGTGGAATCCCTTGCGGCCGATCACCTTGGGCGCAAGGAGGGTGGCCGGGGCTCGGCGGATGCGGGCGCGCACCTGGTCCACGATGGCCGCCTCCGTCTGCGCGGCCAGCGGCCGGCCGCAGCCGGGGCAGTGCTGCCGGCCGAGCTTGCTGTAGAGCAGGCGCAGGAAGTGGTAGGTCTCCGTCAGCGTCGCGACGGTGGAGCGCCGCCGGCGGAGCTGATGCGCTGCTCGATCGCCACCGTCGGTGCGAGGCCGCGTGACCACGTCGACATCGGGCCGCTCCATGATCTTCATGTACTGGCGGACGTAGGGCGCCAGGCTCTCGAGGTAGCGCCTCTGGCCCTCGGCGAAGAGGATGTCGAAGGCCAGGGTGGACTTGCCCGACCCGGAGACGCCCGTCAGCACGATCAGCTGGTCGTGGGGCAGTGTGATGTCGATGTCCTGCAGGTTGTGCTCGCGGGCGCCGCGAATCTCGATCGATCGGCGCCGCGGGCCGGTCGGCATAGGCTGCGCGCGTTTCGGCGACCCCGGCGGCCGGTCCGGTCGCGCAGGCTTCAGCCGGCCGCGGCCGTTCAGGTAGGCCTCGAGGAAGCGCCCGGTGCGGGTGGCCGCGCGCGGCCACCGTCTCCGGCGGGCCGGCCGCCACCACCCGGCCGCCCGCTCGCCGCCCTCCGGGCCGAGGTCGATCACCCAGTCGGCGGTCTTGACCACGTCCATGTTGTGCTCGATCACCAACACGCGTGTGGCCCGCGTCGACCAGGCGCTGCAGCGCGGCCGAGCAGCACCCCGATGTCCTCGAAGTGCAGGCCGGTCGTGGGCTCGTCGAAGATGAAGAGCGTGTGCCGGCCGTCGCGGCTCGCGCGGCGCAGGTGGCGCGAGAGCTTCAGCCGCTGGGACTCGCCGCCCGACAGGGTGCTGATCGGCTGGCCCAGCGCGGATGTAGCCGAGCCCGACGTCGGCCAGGGGCTGCAGCGGCCCGGACCACCTCGGGCTGGTCGCGCGAAGAAGACGAGGGCCTGGTCGACCGTCATGTCGAGCAGGTCGGTGATCGTGCGACCGCGGTAGGCCACCTCCAGCACTTCGGGCCGGAACCGCGCGCCCCCGGCAGTCCGGGCAGGTGATGTAGACGTCCGAGAGGAACTGCATCTCCACCCGTCTCAAACCCCTCGCCGCTGCAGGTCTCGCAGCGGCCGCCGGGCGAGTTGAACGAGAAGTGCCCGGGCCCGAAGCTGCGGCGGCGCGCCTCGGGGGTGTCCGCCAGCAGCTTGCGGATGCGGCTCGAAGGCCTTGGTGTAAGTCAGCGGCGTTGGCGCGCGGCGTGCGGCCGACCGGCGCGCTGGTCCACCAGCACCACCTCGTGGATCGTTCGGCATCCCCTCGATCGCCCGGTGCGGCGCCCGGGGCGTCCCTCGCGGGTCGCCGAGCGCGCGGCGCACGGCCTTGTAGAGGACCTCCTCGGCCAGGGTCGACTTGCCGGAGCCGGAGACGCCCGTGAGGCAGACGAAGCAGCCGAGCGGGATGGCGACGTCGATCGCCTTCAGGTTGTGTTCCGCCGCGCCGCGCACCGTGAGCCAGCGGCCCGTCCCGCGGCCGGCGCCGCCGGGCGGGCACCGGGATGCGGCGCCGGCCGCGCAGATACTCTGCCCGTGAGCGAGCCGTTCACGCGCCCGGTCGGGCCGAAGTACATCACCTCGCCGCCGGCCTCGCCGGCCCTGGGCCCGAGGTCCAGGATGTAGTCGCTCTCGCGGATGATCTCCGGGTCGTGCTCGACGACGACCACCGTGTTCGCCGAGGTCGCGCAGGCCCTTGAGGATGCCGGACCAGGCGGTGGTTGTCCGCGCGGGTGCAGGCCCGATGCTGGGCTCGTCCAGGACATAGAGCGTGTTGACCAGCGCAGAGCCGAGCGCCGAGGTCAGCGACACCCGCTGCACCTCCCCGCCCGAGAGGGTGCGCGACTGGCGGTCGAGCGTGAGGTAGCCCAGGCCGACGTCCATCAGGTAGGTCAGGCCGGTGCACGACCTCCCCCAGGATCATGCGGCCGGCCTCGTCCGACTCGGGCAGCGGGCAACCCGCGAAAAATGCGAGGGCCTGGTCCACGTTCAGCGCGTAGAGCTGCGGCGATGGTCCGGCCTTCGAGCGTGTAGAGCAGCGCCTCCTCCTTGAAGCGGGTCGCCGCTGCAGGCCGGGCAGACGTCGTAGCTGCGGTAGCGCGACAGGAAGACGCGCACGTGCATCCGGTAGGTGCGGCCCTCGAGCCAGCGGAAATAGCCCTCGATGCCGTAGTAGGACGAGCCGTGCCCGCGCACGATCGCGGCTGCGCTGCTCCTCGGTCGAGCTCCCGGAAGGGCCGGTCCATGGGGATGCTTCGCGCCGGCAGCAGGCCGCGAGGTCCCGCGTACTCGGGCTTGGCGTCCGTCGCGGCGCCGAAGGGTTTGACGGCGCCTTCGGCGAGCGAGCGGGCGGGGTCGGGGACGATCAGGTCCATGTCGATGCCGATGACGCGGCCGAACCCGCGGCAGCTGTCGCAGGCGCCGACCGGGCTGTTGAACGAAAACAGGCTCGGCAGCGGGGAAGCGTACGCGACCCGGCAGAAGGCGCACTCCAGGCGGCGGCTGAACGCGTGGTGCCCGCCTTCGGCGGTCCAGACGTCGGCGCGGCCGCCCCCGAAGCGGTAGGCCAGCTCGAGGGAGTCGAGCACGCGCTTGCGGTCGCCGGCGCGGAAGGCGAGGCGGTCCGCGACCACCGCCCACTCGGTGTCCTCCGCCGCGACCTCCTCGAGTGCGAGGATCCGCCCCTCCCGGTAGACCCGGTCGAAGCCCGCCTGGGCCAGGGAGCGGCGTCGCTCGGCCGGTCGTGGACCCGTCGGCCGTTGAGGGGAAGGTGATGACGAGGGGTGCGCCCCCGGGCAGGTCGGCCAGCGAGCGCCACACGTCCGACGGGGATTCCGGGGCGACCGGGCGGCCGCAGGAGCGGCAGCGCAGGCGGCCATAGCGGGCGTAGAGCAGTTTGACGTAGTCGGTGACCTCGGTCATGGTCCCGACGGTCGAGCGGGACGTCCGCACGGGGTCCTTGGAGTCGATCGCAATGGCGGGCGGGATACCCTCGATGCGCTCGACGTGCGGGCGGTCCATGCGGTCCATGAACTGGCGCGCGTAGGGGGAGAACGTCTCGATGTAGCGGCGCTGGCCCTCGGCGTACAGGGTGTCGAAGGCGAGCGAGGACTTGCCCGAGCCGCTCACCCCCGTGACGACCGTGATGCGGTTGAGCGGGATGTCGAGGGTCAGGTGCTTGAGGTTGTGCTGGCTCGCGCCGACAACGTGAATGGCGTCTCGGTTCATTCCGTCCGGTTCTTCCTCTCGTGGGTCACGTCCGTGCCAAGGTAATCCCCGCCGTTCGCATTGCAACTACCCTTCCCGGGCATCGGGCCGGGCTGCGGGCGCCCGGCGGGCGCGGTGGCCGCGCTTGCCTTTCGCGGAGTTTGTGCTTATCAATCGGCCGGTTTGAATAATCCACTGGAATGGGAATGTCGATGAAATCTTCTGCATACTCCCGGGGGCTCCTGCCCCTGGTGCTTCTACTGCTGGTCGCGTCCGCCGGGACGGGCCGTTGTCTGGATGAGATCCCCGTGCCCGCGGAGGCCGCGAGCGGCGCCGCCCACCTTCTGAGCCTGGTCGGCACCGACAATCGCCAGGAGTTCCAGCCCGAGCGCGTGGCCGGGCTGCTGGAGTTCATCCTGCGGCCCAAGAAGGACGGGACG
>CAWBSC010000014.1:0-185753 GCA_963791285.1 uncultured delta proteobacterium | reverse complement strand
GATGGATAAGCTACCGAAGCTCGAAAGTGTGGATTCGGGCTGCTAATCTCAATCAGCATGATGGTTGCCACGTTTTACAATTCCGGCAGAACGTGCGCACCGGCGCGTTCCCGGCCAAGGAGCACACCTACGGCATGATCGAAGGCGAGCTCGGCAAGCTCAAGGCCATGCGCAGGAAGGCATCGCCGAAGAAGAAAAAATAGCCGGAATGTGAAGAGGCTGTTGCGGAACGGCCGGGGGTGCGATGCGCCCCCGGCCGTTTGCATTCGGGCGGAGGCTCAGGCCGCCAGGAACTCGGTCAGGTGCCGGTTGAAGACCTCCGCCTGCTCGACGTTCGAGAGGTGGGAGGCCGACGGGATCACGGCCAGGCGCGAGCCCGGGATGCGCGCGTGCATGGCCTCCGAGGCGGCCACCGGGGTCCCGGGGTCGTCCGCCCCGACCATGATCAGGGTCGGCACGCCGACCCGCGCGAGTGCATCGAGGTAGTTCAAGCGACGGATCGCCTCGGTGCAGCCGATGTAGCCCTGGACCGGGGCGGTCAGGAAGATGGCGCGGATCATCTCGACCCCCGGCCCCTCCTTCTTCAGGTAGCCCGAGGTGAACCAGCGGCCGAGGGTCCCCTCGACCAGCCCGGCCATCCCCTGCGCGCGCGCCAGCTCGATGCGGTCCTGGATGAGGGGCTGCGCCTCGGGCGGCATGAACGCCGAGGTGTCGCAGAGCGCGAGGCGGTGCAGGCGCCCCGCGTGCTGCAGCGCCAGCCCCTGCCCGATCATGCCCCCCATGGACAGCCCCACGAAGCTGACGCGCGGGATGGCGAGCGCATCCAGCAGCGCGACCGCGTCCGCGACCAGCTCGTCGAGCGTGTAGGCCCCGGCGGGCGCCTCGCTCTCTCCGTGGCCGCGGGTGTCATAGCGCAACACCCGCCAGCGCATCTCGAGCGCCGTCATCTGCGGGTCCCACATGTGCAGGTTGCAGCCGAGCGAGTGGCTGAGGACGACGACCGGCGCGTCCTTCGGGCCGGTCAGCTCGTAGTGGGTCGTGGTGGTGGCCGTCTGGATCCGCACGTCCGGTTTCTCCCTTCAGGATGGTTGACGCTTACCCGGCCGCGGGGTCGGACCCCAACGTCTGCGCAGGGACATGCGGGGCCTCGTCCACGACCCGGCGGATGAGCGCGGCCAGTTTGGCCGGGTCGTGGCGCACGATCCCGCCCGAAGCCTCGAGCAGGTCGGCCGCGTAGATGCGACGCGACCCCCAGGACCCCTCCTGCGAGTCGAGGTTCACGAACTCCGCCTTCTGCCGCCGGTACTGCTCGATCACCGCCTCCGACGGGCGGGTCGAATTCCACAGCACCCCGTCCACCGTCCGCCCGAGGGCCTCTTCGAGGCGCAGCACGAAGTCGCGGCCCGTGTAGTTGTGGGTCTCGCCGAACTTGGTCATGATGTTCATGACGAAGAGCAGCCGGGCGCGCGACTTGCGGAAGGACTCGGTCACTCCGGGGACGATCAGGCCGGACAGGATGCTCGTGAAGAGGTCTCCCGGCCCGATGACGATGTAGTCGGCCCACCAGGCGGCGTCGATCACCGGGGGGTAGACCGAGATGGTCTCGCTGTGGTGCGGGACCAGGAACACGTCGCGGATCTTCTCGCGCTGGGTGCCGCGCGGGACGTCGATCGCCTTCTCCCCGAAGATGCGCTGGCCGTCGGTGAGCTCCGCCACGAGGGTCGCCTGGTCGATCGTCACCGGCAGGATCCGCCCGCGCACGTCCAGGATCTCCGCCAGGGCCTGGATGCCCGCCGGGAAGCTGCCGGCATATCGTGAGAGCATGGTCAGCAGCATGTTACCGGCGTTGTGGCCCTTGAGCCGCCGGTCCTCGATGAAGCGCTTCAGCAGCAGGGTGCGCGCCACATCGCGGTGGGGCGAGAGCGCGACGATGCACTTGAGGATGTCGCCGGGCGGCAGGATGCCCAGCTCGTCGCGCAGGCGGCCGGTGCTGCCGCCGCTGTCCACCATCGACACGACGGACGTGATCTCGGTGTTCTCGAGGTCCCGCAGCCCGGACAGCAGCGCGAACTGGCCGCTGCCGCCGCCGAGCGTCAGGATTTTGGTCGGGGACGTCGTCATGGGAGGCCGCCGGCCCTCAGCACGGCGCGTCCAGCAGCGCCTGCGCCCACTCGAGACCCATGCGCGCGAACTTCCCGGGCGACGGGCGGCCGGTCTGGGGATCGCACTCGACGATGGCGTAGTAGCTCCGCAGCGCCTCCTCGAACGCCTCCCGGGTGAAGATCCGCTGGCCGGCGCCCGGGCCGTTGGGCTTCGGGTCGTAGAGGCGGCCGGGCAGGCGGTCATCCTTGATGGAGAAGCCCTCGCGGCTGTTGAACGCGCGTGCCAGGGTGGTGGCCCGCTCGGCCGACTGCATCAGGCCCTCCAGGCTCGTTTCCCAGCCGGTGACGGCCTTGATGCAGGCCACCAGGGTGTCCAACGGCATCACCCCGCGCGGCGCGAACCCGAAGACGCAGAGCCCGAGCGCGTCCAGCATGCTCCAGAAGGTCTCGACCTGCGCGAAGGCGCGCACCTTCTCCGCCGAGAGCTCGGTGGCGGGCATGGCGCGGTAGATGCCGAGCGCCCCGACCTGCTTGAACGCGAAGGAGTTCGGGTCCACGAAGGTGGGGTCGTGCGGCGCCTTCATGTGGTCTGCGCCGTAGGTGGCGGTCGCGTAGCTCATGCCGACCCCCACCTTGATCCGCGGGTCGTGCAGCGGCAGTTCCTGCCCCTTGACGCACAGGCAGTAATCGGCGTCCGCGACGCCCCATCGTTCGGCCAGCCGCGCGCTGCCCTCCGCCAGCAGGTCCCCGAAGCCTTCGCGCCGGGCGATCATCTCCAAAAGCTTCAGCATCAGGCCCGCGTCGCCCAGCTTGAGCTCGATCCCGCCGGTATCGGCTGCCGGGATGACGCCCTTTTCAAAGCACTCGCAGGCGAAGGCGATCGTCATCCCGGCCGAGATGGTATCCATGCAGTAACGGTTGCAGATCTCGTTGCCCTTGGCCACGGCCCTCAGGTCGAGGATGTTCAGGTTGCTGCCGAGCGCGCCGATCGTCTCGTACTCGGGCCCGCCGTAGCGCGGGTCGACCCCGTAGACCGGGTCGTCCAGGGCGATGGCGCGCTTGCACATGATCGGGCAGGCGTGGCAGCCCTTGCGCTTCTTGAGCAGCAGCCGGGTGTAGGCGTCGCCCCCGAGCACCGAGGCGTCTGCGAGCGCGCTCTGACGGAAGTTGTCGACCGGCAGCCCGCCGGCGGCCGAGAGCAGCTCGGGGAAAATCGTGGTGCCGTAAACGTAGAGTGCGTCGCCGGCCGGGCTGTTGCGGAAGGTCTTGGCGTACTCGGTGGCGGTCTTGCGCAGGAACTCGGGGTCGCGGAATTCGATCGCAGCGGTGCCCAGCGCGGCCACGGCCCGCAGGTTCTTCGAACCCATGACCGCACCGAACCCGTTGCGGCCGTTGAAGTGGCCGAGGTTGTTGGTCATGTTGGCGAAGCGCACCAGGCGCATGCCGGCCGGCCCGGTCTGGGCGACGCGGATCTTGTCGTTGCCGAGCTCGGCCCGGATGGCGTCCTCGGCTTCGCGCGTGCCCAGATCGGCGATCGCGCGGGCGTCGCGGATCTCGGCGTGGCCCTCGGTCACCCACAGGTAGACCGGGTGCTCGGAGCGGCCGCGGAAGACCACCGCGTCGAACCCGGCCTGCTTGAGCTCGGGTCCGAAGAACCCGGCGGCCTCGGACTCGCCCGCCGCGCCCGTGAGCGGGGACTTGCCCGCGACGGTGAAGCGGCAGGAGGCTGCGATCGGCGCGCCGGTCATGACCCCGGTCGCGAAGGTCAGCACGTTTTCTGGCGCCAGGGCGTCGATCCGGGGCGGCATGTCGCGCATCAGGTAGTGGTAGCCGATGCCGCGGCCGCCCAGGTAGCTGCGGTAGAAGACGTCCCCGGGCTCCTCGATTTCGGTCGTGTGACGGGTCAGGTCGACGTGCAGGATCTTGCCGGTGTAGCCGAACGGCATGGCGCCCTCCATGGTCGGTGCGGGTTGGTGTTGATGGCCACTATACCCAAAACCGGAGCCCGCCTGCAAGACCTTAGGGAATCGCCCGAGGGTGGCCCATGCGGGTTGATTCGACCAGGTCAACGGTTCGGCAGCAGATCAAATCGGAGATACGCTGACGGTTGCGGATCATCGTGGGACCGGGTGGACCTCCCCAGGCAGGGCCGCCATAGAATGACGAGCCCATCTTGAAACTGCGCGAGGAATTTCCTCCCTGCGGGGATAGGTTTCTCCCCGTCAGCTGGTTCTTGCCATAACCTTTTAGCCGTGCCTGTGCCTCCCCTTCGCTCAAGCCACCCCGCGCAATCGTGTCGATTACAGTCAATACGTCGTCAACGGTTTGTTGATAACCAAGTGTTCTGATCTATCCGAGCAGTCAAATCAATACTGAATTGAGGTGAAAATGTTGGGTTCATCACAGGTCAATCTTCAGGTTTTATAAGAGTCGGTACGGGAGTGCACGCCTTGTCCATTCACTCCCAGGGTACCGTGCCTGGAGCAATTCATAAACTTCCTTGAGGCCTTTGGCATCATGAGTGCTCTTATATCTGCTGACTCCTCTCAAATAAATCGCTTCAGGAGTTGCGTCGCTCTTGGGAAAATCTGATACAATCTTCTCAAGACATTCAAGCGCTTCTTTGAATTCGTTTAGATCAAAATGAATCTTTGCAATACCCAAAATCAGCGAAGGGATCAGCTCTTCAGGGGGAAGAAAACCGACCGTTCGATGATGCTCTTTTCCGTTGCGGTCAAGCGTCACAAGAGTTGGGGTCCACTGCACGTTAAATTCCGAAGACAGCGGCTGAGCATCGAAATGCACACGGATAGGCACAATATTGCCATTGATAAATTCCGTCACCTTGGTATCGGGATACGAAACCGTATCCATCTGCTGACAGCCGATTCAGCCGGGGTTAAAGAAGTCGAGCAATACTGATGTGTTCTCTGATTTGGCTCTGTTGAGAGCAATCCCCATTTCGGTTTCCCATTTGATTTTGTTCGCCATGGTCCTATCTCCTTTCCTGTTATTTTGTGCTTACGAAAGCCCTAAATCCTTTGTAATGTGAACAGTCTTGGACTCAAACTACTAGATGGTCATCGGGTTATTCACGCTCTTCACGTTGTGTTCATCTCTATCGTATCCGGTGCCAGGTCATTTTTCCGCTGTGTTTTCGACCTTGCTCCGCAATGTAAGCACACCAATCTGCGTTGTCACCGAGGCGACCCGCTTAATAACGGGCGGAACTTCTTGTCGCCGATCCACATGGCGCAATGGAAAACATATTGCGAAATTAACTTGCGAACCGTTAAAGAGAATAATCGTTTTAGCTGTTTTAGCTTTGGCCATGCAAGTCGCAGCAAAACAGTCATCGAAAATACAGCCTCCTTACTTAGCTGACGTTTTTGGAGCAGTGACGTATACTATCAGAACAGACATAACAGCTAATCCGGATCCAACGCTCAATGCTGCAGTCCACCCCATGTACAAGGCCACATATCCGGTGATGCTAGGCGCGAGAATCGCAGCCAGGGCACTCCCGGTGTTCATCATACCGGCTATCACTCCAGCCTTTTTTGCATTCAAATCCATGGGTAAACTCCAGAATGATGGGAAATTCAGACCGCTGAAGAACATGGTCACTATGAGTAGCGCCACCGCAACATATGCGTCAGCTGCCTGAGTAGTAAACCAGAGGCACAAGGCCATACACGGCAGACCGACATAGATCAAAACGCGTCTTGCCTTTCCCGTCGCCATACCTTTTTTGACCATAATATCGGAAATCCAGCCAGCCAAATTCATACTGATGAATGCAGATAACCATGGAAGAGATGCCCAAAACCCCATTTTTATGGTTGTAAACCCGCGTTCGTTTACAAGATATGTAGGCAACCAGTTGATAAATACCCAATAGGTGTATGTAAAACCGAAATATGCGATGGCCAGACCCCAAACCGAGCCTGAGCGCATTGGAGCGGTTTCAAGAGTGGTTCCCGCCTCAACAATTTGACCCGTCTCAATCTCTTCTAGTTCTTCCTCGCTTACACTCCTGTGATCTGCTGGGTTCTCTTTGCTATACGCAAGCCATCCGAAGGTCCACAAAAATCCCAAACCAGCAAAAAAGTAGAATACTGCCTGCCATCCCCATACCTCCATAATCCATACGGTCAATGGGGTGGCAATCAAAGGGCCCATACCGATACCGGATAAATTGAGCCCTTGAAATCTTGCCCTGACGGCTCTGGGTAACCAACGGGCCAATACACTTGTTTCAGCAGGGAAATTTACTCCCTCACCCAAACCTAATAAAGCCCGGGCCGAGTACATTTGCAAAGGAGTATTGCAGAAAGGTGTGACCATAGTGAAAAACGACCACAGGAAACTCCCCCACCCGAGAACTCTTCTGCCGCCAAATTTATCAGATAAATAGCCTCCCGGAATCTGCGAGATTATATACCCGGCACCGAACATGGACATGACCATCCCCATGACTCCCATGTCCCACTCAAAATATTTCATCATTATTGGTGCAACAATCGAAATATTAACGCGGTCAAAATACACAATAAGTGTATTACCAAAGATTAATACCGCAATAATTTGATAGACACGGAAACGAGATTTAGTTGTTTTTATCTTTACCTGCGACTCCTCCATACCCCGCCTCTATGCTCCTTTGGTGTAAAGTCTGATGGGTGTCGTTATTGGGGTGTGGGCTTCCGTAGTCGCGGCCCCTCACGAATGGCGGCAACGAGTTCAGCGCGAGTGCACCCCTTGGTCCTATAGTCGGTCGCGCCGGCGGCGAGCATGTCCCGCACTTTTTCCGGATCGTTGTACATCGAAAGACCGATGATGCTAATCTCCGGATGTCGCTCATGAATAACCCGCGTAGCTTCTATCCCGTTAATGCCGGGCAACCCGATGTCCATCAGGATGACATTCGGCGTGTGCTCCTGCGCGAACTCGATCGCCTGCTGCCCATCCTTGGCTTCTGCGACGATTTCAAGACCGGGCTCATTTTTTAACAGCCGGGCTATCCCGTTTCTGAAAAGCTCATGGTCATCAACAAGCAGCACTCTAATCGTCGTTTCCTGATCCTTCGCCGCACCTATTGGGGGGCGCAAAATGACTGAAGCACATGCGCCATTCTCCGTAAACGAAGCCGCATCCGCTTGACAATGAGGCACGGTCAGCGCCACGCGGCTGCCCCTGCCGGGGGCACTGTCGATTTCAAGCCTGCCACCGATCAGACCGATCCGTTCGCGGATGCTGAACAGTCCGAATCCGCCCCCATCCCCTGCAGGCATGAGTCGGCTGGGATCGAAACCAGCCCCCTCATCGCTCACGGTTACGCGGATCTCGCCTTTACGCACCGACTCCAGGCGGACCTGTGCCCTGGATGCTTGCGCATGCTTGAAGGCGTTGAACAGCAGTTCCCGCACGGATTCGAACACCAGCATTTTCACATCCTCGCTCAATTCGGGAACGGCTTCCAACGAAAGATCGACACGGAAGCGATGCTTCTCCCGCATCCATCGGATCAGCCATTCCAGCCCCTTCGAAAGCCCGCCTTCGTACAGGATGGGAGGGCTGAGCTCTGCACTCAACGACCGGGACATGCTCATGGCTTCACCCAGGATTTGTTCGATCTCCTCAATCGACTGTTTTAGGTCTTCGTTGTCAATCTGCTCGGTGAGTCCACCGATCTGGATTTTCACCGATGCCAGATGCTGCTGAAGCCCATCGTGCAAAATCCTTGACAAACGTTTGCGTTCGGCCTGCTCGACCGCGGTCAGCTCGCCTGCCAAACGCCGCAGTTGATCGGCCCGTTGGGATAACTGCTCGTTGGCCAGCTTCAGCTCTTCTTCGGCTCGCACGCGCTCCTCGATTTCCCCTTGCAGGGCTTCAACCGTTCGGGCCAGCTCGAAGGTGCGCTCGGCGACCCGCTGCTCTAATATTAGATTCAGTTGCCGCAATTCCCCCTCGGCCTGTTTGCGCGCGGTGATGTTCAAGTGTGTAACGACCACGCCGCTTTCGCCCGGAGTACCCAGCGGCGCGACTGTCATGTAGAACCAGCGCTTCTCCTGCGGGCCGTGGCAGGGATACTCCATCGTGAACTGCGCTTGCCGGCCCGTCATCACCGCCTCGATGCCGGCCAGCGCCTCGGCGGCGGACTCATCATTGTCGGCGGTGGCGTGGCGGCAAACTTCGATGTAGCTGGCGCCCACAGCGACCGATGGCTTGCCGGCGGCTTCATTCTGTGCCGCAAACTCCTCCCACGCCTGATTGGTGGCGATGATGCGGCCTTCGCGGTCGAGCACGGCGATGTGCGCCGGCAGGGCCTGTAAGGTGCGGCGGTTGAGTTCCTCGCTCGCGCGCAACGCCCCCTCGGCCAACTTCCGCGCGGTGATGTCCAGCGTCGCGCCGACATAGCGGAGGAGCTTGCGGGCTTCGTCGAAATACGGGTGGGCGCGATCATACACCCACCGCAGGCTGCCGTCGGACCGCACGATCCGGTGCTCCAACTCGTAGATCGAGCCGCTTTGCATGGCGGCGGTGAACGTCTCGTGGAGCAGGGCCGCATCGTCGGGATGGATACACTGGGCGAGCATGACATCATACGCCGGCGACGGTCCCGCGGGTCGAGGCCGTAGATGCGGTATTCCTCCTCCGACCACACTGTCGTCCGCGTGGCGGCGACATACTCAAAGCTGCCCAGATGCGCAATCTTCTGGCTCTCGGACAACGTGTTGCGCTCTGCTCCAACTCCTCCTCGGCCTTTTTGCGCTCGGTGATGTCGGTGATGAAAGCGTAGTAGTATTCCGGCCGGCCGGCAGCGTCACGGATTAGGTGGACCAACAGTTCGATGGGCACGCGCGAGCCGTCTTTGCGAATGTATTCCTTCTCGTAGCGGACGGGCTGGCCGGTACGGTGGAGTTCTTCGAGCTTCTGCCTCTCCTGGTCGCGCCACTCCGGCGGGGTGAGCAGGGCGGACCAGTCTATGGAGCGCAGTTCGGCAGCGGTGTAGCCGGTGAGTTGCTCGTAGGCGCGGTTCAGCAGGCCGAGCCGTCCGTCGGGGTAGCCCATGGCGAAGGGCTGGTCTGCGTGTTCGAGCAGATTGGCCAGGAACCCCTTTTCCCGTCGCATGTTCGCGCAAGTTCGTCTCGCGGTCGTAGGCCGCGGCCTTGTCACCGATTGCGGCGATAGAGTTCGGGCAACCGTGCTCATGAACAGGCCCATGCACATGAACAGAGCCAAGCCCACGCGGTCCACCGGACGAAGATGGACCATTCTCCGATCGGCGGCAGAACCAAGTAAGCCGCTATCGCGCCCAATACGATCGTTGCCAGCACTCCCGGCCCAAAGCCGGCAAGCAACGCCACCGCCATCACCGCGGGTAGAACGTGATGTAAGGGGGAAGTCCAGGCCCGACCCAGGCGGTAAGCATCGACAAGAATAAATAACCGAGCAACGCTACCGCGACGGCGAAGCCGTACTGGCACGTCGTCCGTCCTATTTTCTTCGAAGGTTCTGCCGCCTCGGCAAGGAATCCGTTGGCCTCTGCCACGGCATTGACGGGGTCGGATTTAGTGGTTGTCACGAGTGGGGCTCCTTCTGGGTGGTCGGCAAAGGGTCATCCGTGGGGCGTTAATTCTTATCGCGCTACCGTATTCAACGTATTTTGTCCAACGATTCCGAAGGATATGCCGCAACTCTTGGATTGAGGAAGATCCAAACAGATAACCCTTCGTACAGTCGCACGGCCCTCCGGCATCCTGCGCCACAACTGGCCCCGTTAAAATTAAAATTGACACGCCGCTTTGAAGACCGACTTCGAGCTTATACCCCAAGGCGAGGGTTGGACGGCAATTCACTCCGCACGAACCTCGCCCCCCTTCCCTGCGAGCGGCCCCATTCAGCAGGCGGGGGCGCTCTTTTCATGTGACCCGGTCCTCTTTTTAGCTTGCGCCCCCACACGGGAGGGAGATACCGTTTGATCGGGTTGGGATATCATCCGACCTGTACGTAATAAAATGGTGATTGACTGAAGTTTAGTTCGAGTTCATCATCTGCCTGTTTTTTCTACAAAAACACGTAAGGAGGCAGAGATGAACCCGGAACAGTCTTCTGTCGAACACCGTAGCCCCCAACCTTCTTTTCCCGTCATTCCGTCAACCCAAGGCTCACTCGTTTTCCCATCTTGGATTCCCTCGCAGCCTGTTTCAGAAGAAAGCCACGAACTACGATGCAAGCAAAACATTATCGGCAGGGCATTAGAGAAAATCACCGCTCGGGGTCTGTGCGGCCTTGAGCCGGTCAGAGCCTATCTGACTGAACTCTACCGGCGCAACTGCCGTCCCAACACGCTGCGGGCGCACGCTGCCACCATCATCAGCTTTCTTCTCTACTTGAAGGGCTGCGGGCAGGAGCGGCTGGAGGCCATCGACCGCGAAGACATCGGCGGCTTTGTCGAGCATGCGCAGGACCTGGGGTTAAAGCCCAACACAATCAGTACGCGCCTGCGGGGGGTGTACAGCTTTCTGAAGTTTCTGGTTCAGCGCGGAGAACTCGGTCCGGAGGTGCTCACGCGCAAACTGCACATCAAGCTGCCCGTGAGCCTGCCACGGGCGGTCGACCCGCCGGCGGTGAAGCAGATGCTTGCGGTGATCGATCATCCCCGCGACCGTGCGATCGTCCTGGTCCTGCTGCGCACCGGCATGCGCATTGGGGAGCTGTTGGACACGCGGCTGACCGATGTGGATCTGAACGAGCAGAAGATTGAGGATCGTGGTCGCTCAGAAAAGCCGCGTCGGCCGGGTGGTCTATCTCAGCGAAGATGCCTGCGCGGTATGGGCAGTGGCTGGTGCATCGATCCCGGAAAAGCGATTATCTCTTCCACGGCATGGGTCGCCCGCGGCTTAGCTACGAAGCCGTGCGCTGCCGGTTTGAACGGTACCTGTCCCGGGCGGGCCTGGCCGACAGCAGTTACAGCCTGCACAGCCTACGGCACACCTTTGCCAGTGAGCTGCTCGACGCCGGAATGCGTCTGGAGTGCCTGCAGCAGCTCTTGGGGCACAGCTGCATCGAGATGACGCGTCGCTATGCCCGGTTGACCGACACCACGCGCCGGGAGGAGTACTTCCGCGCCATGGCGCTGATCGAGAAAGGAGGGCTCGATGGCCATTATTGATGCCGTCGTGAACTTCCGCCGATGGTTGAAGCGCCGCGACTGTTCGCGCCACACGCTGCGCACTTACATGAACACGCTGCGGCACTTCGTGCTGTGGCTGGCGCTGCCGATTGAAGAGGTCGGCCCCCGCACCGTTCAGGACTTTATCGATCATCTGATAGCCAAAGGCTTAAATCCCAAGACCATCAACTGCTACCTGGACAGTGTGCGTGGCTTCTACAACTACCTCATCCACGAGGAGCAGGTGAACATCTCCAATCCCGTCAGGCGCGGTTACCTGCTGCGGCTGGCCCGGCCGCTGCCGCGGCATCTGCGCGATGAAGAGATCCGCGGTTGTTTGCCGTGATAAACAGCAAGCGGGATCGGGCGATGTTCATGCTGATGCTGCGCTGCGGGCTGCGAGTGGAGGAAGTTGCCAAGATGAGCCTGCAGGCCTTGGATCTGCCACGCGCGCAGTTGTTCGTTTACCAAGGCAAGGGCAACAAGGGCCGGGTGGTGTATCTGAGCCCGGACGCCCAGCGGGCGCTGATCGATTACCTGAAGTATAGAGCCGCCTCACGGGTCAAAAGCCTGTTCCTGGTAGACAAGGGCCGCTGTAAGGGCACGGCCATATCGGTGCGAGGTATCCAGAAACGCATGGAGCATTACGCACATCTATCCGGTCTGCATGTCTGCTGCCATCAGTTGCGGCACACCATGGCGACCCAGTTGCTTAATGCCGATGCGGCGCTGGTGACGATCCAGGATTTGTTGGGGCATTCTCGGATCAGGACTACACAGCGCTACTGCCGGGTCTCGAATCTCAAAGTGCAGCGCGATTATCAGCAAGCCATCGGAAAGGTAATCCAACGCCACACTCTATGAAAAGACTTGACAAAGAAGAGAGAGAAGAAGATATCAAAAAGCAATATGGAATGTAACTAACCAACATCAAAAGAAAAAACAGGTTTTATTACGTACAGATCCGACATATCACCGAAGCGCTAAATCGGTGATATGCGTTTCCTGCAACCGCGTTACACACTTCGTTTGGCTTTCTCTTTTCCGCGGAATAACTCTTGGATGCCGAGCAGAGCCGTCGCCACACCCAAGGGCAGCAAGTAGTAGATCCCCCGATAAGTGATCAAGGCCCCCAGCAACTGAGTTGCGTTCATGTCGGGCGTAAGGAGCATCAACATGGCGGTTTCAAATACACCCAGCCCTCCGGGAATCTGACTGACCACCCCCGCCATCGCCGCGAGGAAATACACACCGACGAAATTTGGAAAAGACACCGGCAGATCGGAAGGCAGCAGGGTGTAGAGCAATGCTGCAGCCAGAAGCCAATCCACGCACGCCACAAAGATCTGAGAAAGGAGGATGGGCAAAGATGGGAGTGCGATTTCCCATCCCCTGAAATGCAGAGACTGCCGGTGAAAGGCGGTCAGAGCGAAGAAACCCGTCAGCACGCCCAAGAATAGAACGCCAAGTGGCAAAGTTGTATGAAAAGGAATATACGACTCGGGTGGAACCCCCATCGGCTCCAGGACGAGGACCATGCTGCCTATACTGAAAAAACCAAGCCATTGAGTCAAGGTATAGAATGCCACCACTTTGGCGATTTCTACAGCCGAAAGCCCCCAGTTGGAATAGAATCGGTATCGGATAGAGGCTCCGACCAGCATGGAAAAGCCGATATTGTTGTTGAAGGCATTACCGATGAAGGAGGCAAGGGCGATCCGTTTGAGGGACAGGGAGTGTTTAATAAATCGAATCGCTAAATAATCATATCCGGTCATCATGGTGTAACTGGACACTGTGAGGATAGCGGCAAGCCAGAGGCGTTTTCCGGGAGCGATCTTAAGCTCGGACAGGATGTGATGCAAATGGACTGTCTGCACCTCGCGGTGCAGGAACCACAGAGCGGCTGAAAACAAGAGCAGGCTGAAAAGCGCACTTGTATATTTCAAGAATTTCAATTTCATTCCAACCTTGGGGGGAATGAGTAAATTCAGATCCATGGTTGAGAGGAGGTCGTCTGCACTTTAATAGAAAAATTCTCCAAGGAGTCACTTTCAGAACGATGCCATCGTCTATCTAATCATAGCATACAAGCAGACCATGTTTAAAACCAATGCCAAGGTATCCCTATATCTAATACAATAAAATCGACCGTACAAAAATAGTGATATTGGCGAACTATCTCAAGACTTGATTAACTTACCAATTCCTCCGACCATGGTAGGAAATTTGTAAGCAAAACAGTTTGACAAAGATGATTGCCGTACATATATTTATTATACTATAGAAACTTGAAACAATTTCATCTTCCACTTTTCAGCAAATACCGTTAATTAGGTATCCGGTTCATCTAAGATCCAAAAGGACGACAAATGAAGAATCTCACAATTGTGCTGCTGATGCTGTTTTTAGTTGCATGTGCGTCTCAAAGCGCAATTGTTAAGAACTCTGCGCACATTAAACCAGGAATGTCGGATGCAGAACTTAGACAAGTTATGGGGGAGCCGCAAAATCGGCAATTCAAGGGGAAAAACGAGGCGTGGCAATATTGCACTACCGCCTTCTCTGGGTTTGAAGACGATCATTTTGTCCTTGTTTGGATTTTTGATGGCGTTGTAACAGGAATGGAAACCTATCGTGATAATGAGTTCGGCACTTGCGATAGATTTTTCAGAACCGTGAAGTGGGAAGAGGCACCAAACACGACAACAGAAATTCGGAAAAAATGAATTTATCCATCACATCAAGGCGATGCGTATAACCGCTGATTCGCTTTCGTTGCTTCCTATAGTCGCCGAGCAGTTGAATTGATCACCATCCCCGGAATGATCAACCTACTGACCAATTCACCTGCAATCATCGCTTCAGGCTCATTCCTGCTTGAAAATACAGCCGCCGTTCAGGCTCAAACATCATCTGACAGGGCTTGGCCTCGACAGACGTAAAGCGGTTAACAAAGGTTAATCCCGTTCAGTTGAAATTCCTATTCAGGCGGGTAGGCCGCCGGCCAAAATGGGGAGGAGTGATCATGGTACATCGTACTTCGCGTGCCAAGTTTTCGGACGCTGGGATGAAAACCGGTTCAGTAAGCGACCCCGACTCTGACGCTGATCAAGCCTTGCGGCTCTCCCGGCGACGCATGCTCTCGCCAGCCACCTTCCTTGTGCGACATCGCTAATTATGAGCACTTTTAGAACAAAAATGGGGTGACACTTTTTCCGACCTCTCGATCTTGATCAGCCTGTTGGTAACCAGCCACTGCCGGGCGGCGATCCGCCAGGACGTCGGCGTGATGACCGGCTCGCCTGCCCGGGCCGATACCTCGACCGCCAGATCCCGGATCCAGCGATACACCGACGCCCGCTTGCGCTTGGAGTAGCGGATCCGGGCTCCGCTAAAGTAGGCCCGGCAGGCCGTGCCACCGCCCAGACAGCGGCGGGATTGATGGTTCAAGTCGTGGGCGGCACTCTCGGCCAGCAACGCATGATTCCCAGTGCCAGCGGCCTTCCAACTCCAGCGATCCATATAGCCCTTGAACTCGCCCTGCGTGTGCTCGACCGCCCCGTTGTAGGGCGCCATCCGGGGCGGGCTGTTGATCGGGATCACCAGCGCCTCCTCCAAGACCTGGTTGACCGCCAGGTGGTTCAGGTTCCCGCCGTTGTCCCGCTTGCAGAACAGCGGCGGGTCGAACCGGTCGAACAACTGCTGCAGATGACCGGCCACTTCCTCCCCGCAGGGAAGATAGGCAGCGGCCAGCGGTGGAAGCCGATAGCGGGAACCGAGATCAGTCAGGTTGTGAAGGTAAAGTCTCTCGCCTCCGGCCCCATCCCGTGTCTGACAGTCGTCCATCGCCCAGGCCAGGTTCGACCGCAGCCAGCTGACATGACGGATCTCGGCCCGGCGATCTCGGGCGGCCTCGTTGCGGGCCTCTCGCACCATGACATCGAGCTCGCGTCGGGAGATGGCGCTCCCAAAGACCCGATGCAGAGCACCGCTGCCCCGGCTTCGTCTGCCACCATGCTCAAGGCTTTCGATCCGCTCCCGCAGCTCGCTGAAGTTCAGGGGGCTGATTTTTCGCGGACCGCGTCGCCCCATAGGCGTCTGCCCCCGATCCAGCCGCCGCCTCCAGCGGCTCAGCGTCGAAGCGCCAAGTCCCATCTCGGCTGCGAGAACGCGGACCGGAAGCGCATACCGGCTTTTGGCCTCGGCGATCATGGCCACCACCCGCCCGATGTATTCATTTTTTTCCCGCCCGGTCCGTGCCGGGCGTGAGCTTCAAGTCGATCAGCACATCCTTCAACGCCATTTTGTGCTGCAAGACGGCATTCTCCCGGCGAACTTGCACCAGCTGCTGCTCCAGACTCTCTTTCTCCAGGTCCACCGGCTGAGAAGGACGCCCCCCGGACTGATCCTCCAGACTCGAGAGCAACCCGGAGAGCCCCCGCTCTTCCCATTTGTAGTAGGTCTTGCGCGAGATCCCCAGCTGCTCGGCCGCCTGCGAGGCACTCATCAACCCGCAGCGCACCTTCATGATCACCTCGGCCCGACGACGCGCCGTCTGCCGATCGCTCGAGGCTTCTCCCACTGCCGCCATCCCGGTCTATGAGGTCGTCGTGACCGCCTTGGTCTTCTGGATCGTCCGCAGACGCTTCTCCAGCTTGCCCTTCGAGCCGGAGAGCTTTTTCTCGATCAGCCGCGACAGCCGCCGGTTGACCAGCGGCAGCGGATCCCTCTTGCTGGGATCCAGCGCCCGCAGCATCCCCTCGATCGCCAGATGCTGCCACTGACCCAACAGCGCCGGGCTGATCTCCATCTCCTGACACAACTGCGCGCTCGTCCGGCGTTCGCTCCAGAGCGAGAGCACCGCGGTGATCTTCTGCTGCGGGTCGAAGACCCGGCGAGGTGTCCTGATCGTGTTCATCGTCTATATCCTTTCTCGCATCGTAGACAAGTTCTTTGTCGGAAGAGGCGTTGTCTCCATCGAGCAGCATCCGGACCTTGCCCTTCTCCGCCCGGATCACCACCGACTGACCGCCCATGCGACCCACCATGTAGAAGGGATCCACCGGGCGCCCCCGCAAGGCCAGCTCCAGCGCGTTCTCGGCAACCCCCTTCTCGATGGTCTGCCTCAGCTCGTGGGCGATCTCGAAGAACCGGTCGGCTGGACAAAGCCCCCCGATCCCCTGGTGCGGCCGCTTGTGGTTGTAATACTTCACCCACAACGCGGTGCGCTCCACCGCCTGCTCGAAGCTGTCGAACTGCGCCCGCTGCAAAAACTCCCCCAGGATCGACTTCCAGAAGCGCTCGATCTTCCCGAGCGTCATGGGGTGATGCGGCCGGGAGCGGATGTGCCTCACACGGTCCTTCTCCAACTCCTGTTCGAAGCGCGTCTTGCCCCGCCAGTTCGTGTACTGCCGGCCGTTGTCGGTCAAGACTTCCTTGGGGACCCCGTAGTCGGCGACTCCACGACGATAGGTCTCCAAAACGTGCTCGGCGGTCTGGCTGCGGTAGAGCCCAAGTGTTGTGATGTAGCGGCTGTAGTCGTCGATGAAGCCGATCAGGTAGGCGTTGTGGCCCCCCAGTCGGACAGTCAAGATGTCGCTCTGCCAGAGCTGGTTGGGTCGGGCGCGCTCGAAGAAGCGCGGCTTGGCTGGGTTCTTCTCCGGCTTGACGGGACGCTTCTTCACCAGGCCCCTCGCCGAGAGTGTTTTGTGAACCGTTGCCGGGCTGGTGCGCATCAGAAAGAAGCGCTTGAGAACGTCGGTGATCCGCCGCGCACCGTACTCCGGGTGCTCGGCCTTCACCGCCACCGCCTGCTGCCGGACCTCCTCGGGCACCCGGCTGATCCGGCCCGCAGGCACCTTGGGCGCCAGCCCCGCCTCCCCATGCAGCCGGTAGGCTCTCACCCAGCGCTGGACCGAATGCGTGCTGATCCCAAACTGCTCCACCAGCAACCGGGCACTGTAGCCCTCTTCCAAAAACAACTTCACGATCCGCAACCGGAACTCCACCGGGAAGGCCAAGGTTCTGACCTTCCGCTTACCCCGGCTTGCGGGACTCTTGGACCTGTTCGCCATCGGGTGACCTCCTCTCCGTGTAAGTGGTTTTTACACTCGGAAGTGTCACCCCATTTCCTTGAATCCGCGTGATCATAAACTGGCGATTAGGACACATATCTCTGAGGTTGATAACCCACATCAGGAAGGCACCAATTTTGAGGATTCCCATGGAACATATCCGAAGGTTATCCGGCATGCAATAGGCGCATTAACAGATATCGATGCAACAGTTTCCGCAACACGAGAACAAAAGGAACAGGCAATGCAAGAACTGAACGCAGGTTCTAAACCTGCGTTGAAAACAAAAGTTAACAGGATCGGGTCCTACGATGTCATTTTCGTCGGCACGCTGATCGGGTGGGGTACGCTGGCCGCTCCGGTTAAATCGTTTTTGTCGGAATACGACGTATCGGGAAAAACCGTTGTGCCCTCTGTCACTCACGCTGGAAGCGGTCTGGGGCGAAGCGTTCTGGATATCGCGGCACTTTGTCCGCATTCGACCATTCAGGATAACCTTGCCGTCTGGGGAAAAAATGCAAATACTGCACAAAACGATGTATCAACCTGGGTGCGCAGACTCCACGTCAAAGGATAATTCACCCATGCCCAGAATTTGGGCGAAGTCCTGGTAAAAAGGACCGGTCTTAACCAATAGAACGGAGGAACAAACGATGTCTATGAATGTGCTCGGTTACGCAGCACAGTCGGCAAAAGATACCTTGGCCCCTTATCGCTTTTCGCGGCGGGATCCGCGGCCTATGGATTGGACCTGAAAGGGGCTGCGCCTCTTCTATGCGCCGGCATCACTACCTGGTCTCCGCTGCGTCACTGGAAAGCGGGTAAGGGCAGCAAGGTGGCGGTTGTCGGCCTCGGCGGGCTGGGTCACATGGCGTTGAAGCTGGCGAAAGCACTGGGCGCCAATGTCACGCTGTTCACCCGTTCTGCGGGCAAGGAGAAGGACGCCCGTCGTCTTGGCGCAGACAATGTAGTGCTCTCTACCGACAAAGGGCAGATGGCGGCCGTACAGGGCCGGTTCAACCTGATCATCGATACCATACCCTATGCTCATGATCTCAACCACTACCTGCCGTCGCTGTCTTTGAACGGCACACTGGTGCTGGTTGGGTACCCTGGCGTTCTCGAGCCGGCATTAAGCACCGTGCCGTTGATCATGGGGCGCAAATCGGTGGCCGGTTCCGTCATCGGCGGAATTGCCGAAACCCAGGAATTGCTCGATTTCTGCGGCAAGCATGGCATCACTTCGGATGTTGAAATGATCAACATCCAGAATATCAACGAAGCCTATGAACGCATGCTGAAAAGCGATGTGAAATACCGCTTTGTGATCGACATGGCATCGCTGAAGGCAAAATAGGGGAGATTCCACATAACCAAGGTCCTGATCATGCGCACCGACGGCCAGGTTGCCCGCGCGGCCAGTGCCCTGCTCCTGAAGCACCCCGATGTCAACTTGACGCTGTTTCTGCGGCGGCTGCAGCAGCACCTGCTTGTTACGGCCGGGGTCGGCCGAACCGGGGAATGGGAAGGCAGGGTCGAGGAGATCAAGGCGGGCGACGTGATCTGGTGTCCGCCAGAGGTAAAGCATTGGCACGGAGCCACCCCCACCACCGCAATGACTCATAACGCCCTCACAGGAACATTTAATGGCAAAAGCGTCGAGTGGATGGAAAAGGTCTCCGACGAACAATACAACGGCAAATGAAGGAATTAATCATGAACACACCGATTCTGGCGGGTATGCTTGCCTTGATGCTGAGCGCTGTAACCCTTGCGGAGGCACAGATGCTGAATACTCCAGCGTTAAGCCCCAAACAGCGGAGCATCGTTACCATTTCGGCTTTTACGGCCAATGGCGACCCGGAAAGGCTGCAAACAGCCCTGCATGAAGGCCTGGACGCCGGGCTCACGGTCAACGAGATCAAAGAAATTCTCGTGCAGTTGTATGCCTACGCAGGTTTTCCGCGTAGTCTGAACGGTATCAATACCTTCATTGGCGTCATGGAAGAACGGGAGCAGAAAGGCATTGAGGATGAGATCGGCAAAGAACCGAGCCCTATGCCTATCAACAGAAGCAGCATCGAACTCGGAACGGAAGTTCAGACAAGCCTGATTGGAGCGCCGGCCGCCGGAAAGTATATTACTTTTGCTCCCGCCATTGATAAGTTTTTAAAAGGGCACCTATTTGGGGACATCTTCGGGCGCGACAACCTGGATTTCCAAAGCAGAGAGATAGCAACCATTGCAGCCTTGGCCAGCATGGAAGGCGTCAATGCCCAACTCCAGGGGCATTTTAACGTGGGGTTTAATGTAGGGTTGACCCAGGCTCAGATGAGGAGCCTGATATCAGTGCTCGGATTAAAAGTCGGAAAAAAAGAAGCGGATAATGCATCGACCGTCCTGGAAAAAGTCATAGCGGCTCGAAGCCAAAAGTAATGTGATCATTTTCAAAACACCTCCGGCTATCCCAAATCCTCGCATGTTCTTCTTAAGACTCTGCCGATTTGGATTTTTTGGGGGCAGGATTTTTCTGCCTTCGAATAGTCTGCTTTAAAGGCATTATCCCTGGCGCCGGTTGGCAGCCCATTAAAAAGGCTCAGCGCCATATCCCGACAGCCATAGCCGTGAGCGTACATGGAACAGCGCAATATATCGCTGATCGGGACGTCCAGGTCGACTGCTGATTCGCAGATATGAGCGCACCCGGCGCAATAGCCGGGCGCCGTTTCGCGAGCATATTGCTCCAGCCGTTGCCTGTCATTCTCGGAGAGACGTTGCTGATTCAGTGCCGCGGCAATATTGGCCTGGAGGATCGTCATATTCGGCATGGCCGAGCAGATGCTGGCAATATGGGGGTTCTCCCAAACCACCTTGAGCTTGGCCTGTTCGGCGGTGTATCCCTTTTTCAGGAAGTTCTCCGTCATTTTCAGTGCATCATCGGTCTCGGAACCGATCGAGGCGTAAAAATTGGCCGCGAAGGTGGCCTGTGTCTTCATAGCGGTCAACCCGATTCCGGCCTTGGCACAGGCGTCAACTGCCCTTTTCATTTCATCCTTTACCATCAGCCGGTAATTATAACTCATCATGACCCCATCGACCCATCCCAGTTTGGCTGCCGCCAGCATGCTGTGTTCCATGTTTTTATGAGCGCTGAACCCGAATAGACGGATCGTTCCTTTTGACTTGGCACTCTCGGCCCAGGCTTTGACTTCAGGGGTCAGCTCCTTGCCAACCTCACTAACATAATGAATGAAATACATATCGATATAGGAAGTATTCATTCGCTGAAGCGAGGTATTCAATTTGTCGGACAATTCTTGTGCGTTTGAACTGGCTGTCTTGGTGACCAGGAACACTTTTTCCCTGTCGTTCGGGAACTTGGCAAAGTAGTTTCCGATAGCCTTTTCGTTGCCTCCCCACCCATACGAATCGGCTGTATCCCAATAGGTAACGCCCGATTTGATCGCCTGCCGGAATACGAGCTGGTCGGAGGACTTCAAGACACCGCCCAGTGAAAGGATGGAAACATCCACCCCCGACTTTCCAAACGGTCGTGTCGGCACAACCAGTTGCTCCGGCACTTTCGTTGAAGTGCCGGCGTGCGCCGCGGTCCATGAGCTTAAGGGTCCGAGTGTGGATCCTAAACCTGCTGCGCCGGCGGCTTTAAAAAAATCTCTCCTTGAAAGAATCCCTTTCTCGCCGGACATGTTCGCTTTCTCCTTGCGAGAGATTGACTTCGGCAGCGACTTCAGAGGCCTCGGTTTGTGACTCTGGAAGGTGTATGGATCTTACCGGCAATCTGCCGCTAAGCGCAAGTAGAAGTTAATCGTCTTAGTAAAAACTTGCCGCCGCGGGGTGCGTTTTAGACATCGAACCAAGTGCCGGAATAGATCCCTGGCGGAAGAAGGCGTTGAGCGGCGCCTTACTTGTTCGAGGACTTCCCGAATTCGCTGAACATGTCCTTGCGGGTCCAGAAGAGATTTTGTGGGTCGAAGAAGATCTGGATTCCGATGCCGGCCGTCCATTCGGTGTAGTCGGCGCTGTTGTTGACGGAGGCGAAGCCGCCGGCAGCGAGATGCGGGGTGATCAGCTTCATGCCTTGGACCTGGATGCTGAATCCAAGCTTGTTGTCGGTATCGGAGTCGTACGTCCCGTTGGCGTCGGCCGCGGCGGCGGGAGTGAAGCCCGCGGTGTCACCGTCGAAGAGCGGGTAGAACGGGCTGCTGTCGAGGCGCTGGTGGAGCCATCCGGCGGAGGCATGGACGTCGAACCAGTAGTCCCGGCAGATGGCGGTGCGATAGCGCACGAAGGGGCCGACCATGGTCATCAGCTCCGGGCTGTAGTAGCCGCCGTGGCCATACGTGTAGAAGTCGCTGTTGCGTCGGAAGTGCTGGACGGTAGCAAATAGGCCATAGCTCAACTCGTCGCGGTCGAAGAGCAGGGTCTGGCCGACGGCCGTGTCGAGGTGTACGGCCTGGTTGTCCCAGACACTTTCGCCCATGTAGTAGTCGAAACCGGCCGATCCGCTCGCCCACCACTTGCCGCCGAGCGGCCAGGTCTTGCCGGCCTCGATGCCGTTGCGGGTGACCCGGCCCCACTCGTCTTTGCCGTAGGGGTCTTTCTGACCGACGTAGGACAGGATGGAGTCCTTCACGTTGACGCGGTGGACATTCACGAACCAATCCGATGCGCTCACCCTGGCCTCGAAGGTGGGCGTGGGGTCGACGGGCCCGTTTAAAGGAGTGGTGCCGATGTGGATGTCGGTGTGAAGCGCTCCCTCCATGGCGAACCCCACATCCGGCTGGACTACAAAGAGGCTGTCTTCCAGGTCCTGTTTTTTCGCGTCACCGTCCAAAAACCGGTAATACCGCCCGGCTTGCGGGGCGGAAGACCCACTGTTGCCGGAAAGATACCTGGGGGTGACGGCCACGGACCATTGATTGCCGACGGCAGTCGGGAAAACGATGGTGGTGGGCAGGGCAGTTTCCTCGAGATCGCCGAACTTTCCGTCGCCCTGTTTGCTGCGGTGGTAGAGAAAACTCTCCATGCGCGGCGAATCCGCGTTGCGAAAACAGCGCTCTGGGTCGCGGTCGATCTGGGCGGCCGTGATGGGCGCTCCACGGTCGAAGAAGAAAGGCCCCGCCGACGCCCGGATTCCCGGGTCGGGGTCACTGGCCAAACGGTCGGCCATGCCGTAGACCCGGTCTTCATCCCCGGACGCGGTGTAGATCCCAAGCAAACCGGCGGCGAGCGACGGGCTGGGTTTTGCGGAGAAGCTTTCCTCCATCAGCGTGCGGGCTTCATCCCTGCGGCCCTGCCGATAGCGCGTCCAGGCCAGAAGTTCTTTTGCGTCCTCATCCGTGGGGTCAAGCGCCAGGAGATTTTCGAGAGGGAGAGCCGCCTGGTCAAAATGCCCGGAATCGTAGGCTTCGGCGGCCTGCTTTCGGTAAACCTGCTGTCTTAAGCTGCGGGTTTCGGCGTCTTCGGCGATCAGGCCCCGGTCGAACGGGTCAAGCGCCGTGTCGAACTTGCCGGAATTAAGGCGCGCATACGCAAGACCCAGGGCATAATCCTTGTTGCCGGGATCCTCTTGAGCCAGGCGGGCGAAGAGTTGTTCCGCCTCGGCATACTCCCCGCGCTTGAGACGGTACCAGGCGAGCGCCGAGAGCGCGTCGGGATCCGCCGGCGAGAGTTTCAGAATCTCTTCCGCCATCCGGGCCTTCCCGTCGGAATCCTTTATCTGGCGAGCCATTTGCCGCTTAAGGATCTGCAACTCGAGGGCGTCGAGTTCGGCGGCAGACATCGGTGCGGCCTGCCGTAGCCCGAGTCTTTCTTTTTGGAGCAGCGACAGGGCGTCCTCGCCCGGAAGGGAGTTCATCAGTTCGGCGAGGATCCCCTGGCGCAAGTCCGGGGGCAGCGGGCAATCCAGGAGCCTGCGTCGCAGCTCTGCTGCCTGCTGCGGGGCACCCGCCTCCGCGAGCCGTTTGGCGATGCTGTGAAAAACGTCCGGCCGGACACACTCGGCGAGTGCTTTGGCATGGCTGCTCAGGAAGGACGATAACGCCTGCGGGCCGGCTTTTGGGGACAGGGACTGGTACTCTTTCAGGAGCCGGGCCTCCAGCAGGCGCTTTTCCATGACGGCGCGCTTTGCCGGCGGAAGCTGCGCGATCTGCGCCCGGGCTTCCGCCCATCGGCCCCTCTGCATCAATGCATGGGTCAGCGCGAGACGGGTTTCCGAGGGCCGGTAGTCCTGATCCACCAGGTGCGTCAGGTGCGAGATGGACGGATCGAGCCGGCCTTGCTTGATGAGGCTGTAGGCGAGTCCCAGTCTTGCGTTCAACGCCTCCTGACGGTTGTCTGAGGCCGTAAGCGTTGCGAATGCATTGGAGGCGGCGGCATAGTTCCCGTGGCGGTAGAGCTGCCACGCGTGGGCCAACGCCGAAGGCCCGCTCCCGCCTGCCTCCGATGGTGGTTTGGGAGCGGCCGCCGGCAACCGCGAATCCCAGCCTTCCAGGATGTCGGCATCCTCGGGTGAGGTGTATTCCCAGGGCGGTTTGGCCAGCTCCACCCGGCTGTCGTGAGGCCCGGCGCGCACGTGTGCGTCCGAGCGGCGCTGGGTAACGCCTTGCGTGTGGTCATCGAAGCTCTGGCGCGCCTCCGGCGGGTCGCTGTGGAGGGCCTGATCGTGGGGCTCCTGGCTCACCTGGGCCGATCCGTGCGGCGCAGAAGCGGACAGTAACAGGGCCACGATCAGAAAAAGCATAGACATCAGGATCAATCCATCTTGCCCGTAGCAAGCAGAAAGAGGGTGTTGGAATAATAGTCCATCGGTTCGCGGGTTATCTTTGACCCCGCGTCCTGAAACAACCTCTGCGCCAGGGCATCTCGGCCCAGGCGTTGGGCGCAGAGCCCCATCACGGCGTAAAACCCAGCCGGGGCCTCCTCCACGGAAACCGATCCGTCAACCAGATTCACCCGGTTTGGCAGGTAGCCGGCGCGCTCTACGAACTGGAGATAATCCGTGAAGGCGGACAGCTTTCCGCTTTCGCCCTGCCAAGAGAGATAGAGCGGGGCCCGGATGGCCTCATAGCCGAAAAACGGGCTGCGGGCTGCGGCGATCGTCGCCTGCCCGTTTTGCAGGGCCACCCAATCCGAGGGCAGTTTCAGGCGGGAGAACGCCGCCTTCTCCAGGAGCCGCTGACTGTCCCTTAGCGTGCGCTGCCAGAAGGCTTCGTCATCGGCCTTGATGAACTCGGCAAAGGCCGGCAGCACCAGGTAGCCGGTGTTGAAAGAGTTCCCGGTCTCGCCGTTGAAGCCGAAATACGCCGGGGCGATCAGTTGAAAACCATCTGCGGTCACCGCCAGGTGGGCTCGGATGTCCCGAACGATTTGCAGGGCGGCATCGCGAAAGGGCGGGTGCCCCCAGCGGTCCGAGGCCTTCAGAAGGGCGAAGGCGATGAGGATGTCGCCGTCGCTTGCGTTGTTGTAGTCGATGACATTCCAGCCGCCGTTGGGCCGCTCGCCCCAGGACCAGGCGAAAAGCGCATCGCGGCGCACCTGCAGGTTTTCTGTTGTCCACCTCAGGATGCGCTCGAAGGCGGGCCGGTCGCCGTTCATGAGGGCCAGGAGCAGGCCATAGCCCTGGCCTTCCGAGTGGCTGATGGCATGCTGAAAAAAATCCACTACGCGGCCGTCGCCGGAAATGAACGTCTGCTGATAGGTCTTCCAGTCTGCGGCCGGGCACGACACCGCAAGAAAGACCAAGGCTGCACCGAGGATTATGGACCGGTTGAGAAGCTTAAGCATGCTGGATGCCTCTATGCGTGTTGAGGCGCCTTCGTGGGGGCGACCCGCCTCGGGGCGGGACTCAGGGCAAGCCAATCCCACACGGGTCTTTGGCCATTACGGATCATGTGGTGCAATTAATCTTATATGGTTTTTTCCCAGCGATCATCCTGCGGATGGATTCAGCCGCTGCTCTCGGCGGCGTTTCAGAATTTTCAGGATCAATCCGCACAGGGCCAGCAATATCACCAACAGCGCGGCCAGCGACAGGAAAGGGTGCGAGTTTATGTAGTTTTGGACCGCTGGCATCCGGCCGGGGTTTCCCAGGTAATAGCTCGGGCCGATCAAGTGCGCCAGGGTCTGGGGCTCAAGCGAATCCAGATTGACCACGACCAGGTCGCCTTGGCAACCTCCTTGAACGATGGGATCCCAGAGCGCCTTGCTGCCGGCGAGCAGATCTTCGGCGATGCCGGCGGTCAGGATGATCACGGTGCGGTCGGCGGCCTCGGGGTGTTGGAACTGCATCAGGGCCGTGCGCCCCGGGCCCAGGATCCCGGAGAGATCGGCCCCGACCGGGCTTGCCGCGTTCACGTCCGAGAGGTTCGGTGGCATCTGCTGCTGCGGGGCCGCCGCTTTGGACCAGAAATCAATCGGAGTGGCCTGCCGCGGCACGGGCCGGGGCATCTGCGGGAACGCCAACCGCAGAGGATCGTTGCCGGCGATGGGGGCTTTTTCAATGACGGACTTGGGCAGCGAGGGCAGAACACCGACGACTATCAGGTCCTTCCGTGTTTTTTCAGGCTCGTAACTTGTGGCCCAGCTGAGCCCGAAGGGCGGAAACCCGATCTTCTGGGAGCCGAGGGCCACCATGTTCAGCGCGGCGTTGGCGGCCGTCAGGTCCTTATCGACCAGAACCACGGCAGCATCACGCATATCAGGCCAGCGACCCATGGGGAAGGCATCCTGGAAGAACAGGTCGAGCTGGGGCATCTTGGTCCAATACGGCACGTCTGGCAGGACCACCACGGAATCGTCGAAAAGGGTCAACCGCAAGTTTTCAGTCTGGATCAGCGTGCACTTGTTGGTGTGCAGCGGCGTGAGTTCGGCCTCGAAGCCTATCCGGTTCAGGCCTGCTTTGAAAGGCGACAGGGGGATGTCCACCCGGTAGCCCTTGAAATAATCGCCCTTGGGGTTGTCGAGGCGCACGCCGGAGATGAATTCTCCGTTCAGCTTGATGTTCAGAACGGAATCCGAACGCATGGCCGCACCGTAGGCCATGTGCAGGATCACGCTGACGAAGGTGTTGGGCGACAGGTAGAGATCGGAGGGAAGCCGCAGCTCGACCTCGAGCGGCGGAGGGGATATGTTGCGGAACTCCGTTGTGCGCTTGCCCAGGCTCGAGAGAGTGTAGGACTTGCCGGGCAGAAGCCCCTTTTGGAGGGTGTGTTCGTCCACGGCCGGAAGTTTCAAGGCCGCAATCCGGGTGGACGGGGAATCCGGGAGGGGATAGGAGAGCGAGGCAAAGGCGGCGCAAACAGTTTCGAGTTCCGCTTCGTCCTTGGCGGATACGACCACCAGCGCCCGGTGCGGGTCTTCGACGACCCCCGGCTTGCCGGGACTCGGGGCGCTTTTCTTTTCAGGCAGATGGAGGACGGCCATCACAGGCCCGGCGGTGCCCGCGGGCTCCCCTGGAACAAGGGCCGGTAGGTCCTTGTGTGCCGCGATCACGATGTTGTCCATGCCGGAGCGCAGGGTGTGGGAGAGAACCAGCTCCGGCGCCCGGTACTCATAGCGCAGGGCAATGCCCGCTGCCGCCAGGGAGGCCGCCTTGAGATAACCGGGGCTCAGCTCCGGGATGACAATGTTGACCCGGGTGTCAAAGATGTTCCTAGGATCGAAGAGAAAATCGGCGATGGCCGAAACCCGCTTGGGTACGGGGACCGGCTCCAGTTCAAAGATGAGGTATGCTTCGCCTAAATTCAGCCAAGTCCACAGCTCGGGCGCAAACGGGTCCTCGCACTGCTCGTCGGTGTAGTGCTGGGAGACCCAGAAGTTACAGAGGTTGTACCCGGTTTTGAGCAGCGCGCCGGGGATGGGCACCGTGACCTCGCCCTCGGGGGTGTCCGGGTTCAGCCGCACCTGGGCGAGGGTCTGGTCGTGGACGGTAAATATCAGCCGCGAGGTCCGGGGAATGAGCGCCGAGGAATTGACGTAAGTGAAATGGAGTGTTGCCTTCACGACGTTCCAGCGCGCGGGAACGGGAACGGTGAAGCTGTAACTGTCCATTGTGCCCCGTAGCTGGTGATCCTGTATCGGGGCTATGTTTTTCAAAGGGACCCGCAGGGTGACCGCGGCCGAACTGTCGACCGCCAGTACCAAGAAAAAGCATAGAACCATCAACGCCTTGAAGGACCTCATGGGGGAGTCCGCGCCTCCTTTTTAGGACGGATCGATTGGAAGGATCTGGTCATCAGCCCGGCAGCAAAGTCAAGAAAAATACGCGCGATTCCGGCCATGTTGCGCAGCGAGCCCCTTCCCCCGATAGCCAGCAGGTTTATCAACCCGCTCAGGGAGTCGAGCGTTCTGCCGTACTTTGCCTCGTAGAAATATTTCAACCGGCGGCTGTCGCCATAAACATAACCGATGATCTGCCGGCGGCTGATCTCATCGGGTTGGTCGAACTCGCAGCCCAGGCTCATCCCGGCCGGACCGCAGGCGCGACGGATCACCCGGGCGGGCAGTGAAAATCGACGCTGTCCGCTGCCTTCCGTCTCAAGGAGGATGCGGCCCTCAGGGATATCGAAGGCCGTCTCGGTCGTGAGCCCCGCCCCGGTGGTGGACAGGTCGGTAACGGTGGCGGCTATGCAGGCATCCGCCCCGGGCAGCCGGATCGAAATCGGTTCTTGGGTTTCGTAGCGGTGTGACCGGCGCAGCTGACGCCGCTCCCACACAACCCCCAGGCAGCATAGCGTCAAAAGCAGGTTAAACGTGTTCCACAGCGAGCAGACCAGCACCGTGTCCCAGAGAAGCGGGTCGTGGAACCAGCGCCAGACCCCTGCCAGGTACCCCCCCACGGCCAGCAGGAACATCCCGTAAAACGGGGCTGACAGCGGCGTCAGCGAATCCTTGCGGCGCGATATGCTCTTCGACGTGGCCTTGAAGATCGGCCGGCGCGGGTTGAAAAAGACGGACAGCACGGCCGGAGCCAGAAAAATGCTCTGAATGGTTTCGAAGATCTCGGAAAAGAACGGGTGGCGCATCCTGCCGTAGAGGTAATTGGACGCATAATATGAGGCCATCAGGTGGGGCACGGCATAGAGCAGGATCTGGTTTAGGGAGACGTTGTAGACCCGCAGTCCGAAGAACAGGAACATGAGGGGGGAAATGAAAAAAATGATGCGGGCAAAACCGAACAGCCAGAACAAGCACAGATTAAAATAGCAAACCCGCTGGCTGACTTTCAGCCCTTTCTGCCGCAGGGGGTTTTTAAGAAGCAGGATCTGGGTCATGCCTTGAGCCCAGCGGCTGCGCTGCAAGATGAAGCCGTCGAAGGACTCGGGCGAGAGTCCCATGCTCATCGGCTTATTGAGATAGAGGCTGTTGTACCCTTTGCTGTGGAGGGCGAGTGAGGTTTCCGCGTCCTCGGTCACCGTGTCCGTGGCCATGCCCCCGATGTCGATAAGGGCACTGCGGCGCAGGATGGCGGCGGACCCGCAGAAAAACGCCGAATTCCAGAAATCCAGACCGAGCTGCACCGCACCGTAGAACATCTCGTTTTCGTGGGGGCTGTGCCGGTGGGTTTCGAGGTTCTTTTCGATCGGGGTCGGGTTGATGAAGAAATGCGGGGTCTGCACCAGGCAGAGCTTTTCATCCTCCAGAAAAAAGCCGACGGTGTTGCGCAGCATGTCCTGCGTGGGGACATGGTCGCAGTCCAGGAAGAGGATCAGCTCCCCGCAGCTGCGGCCGCAACCCGTGTTGCCGCAAGCGGCCCTCTCGCGGCCGTTTCCGTCGATCCCGAGGAGCGCATCTGAGCAGCCCTTCGTTGATGTTGCCGGCCTTGGCGTACCGATTGGTTTCGCGCGCGAAGTAGTTCACCCCCAGCCGGGAGGCAATCGATTTCAAGCTGTCGGCCCGCTTCCGGGCGGCCGCTGCGCGCTGGGGGTCCGGGTCGTTTAGCTTCTGCGCGGTCCCGCCGTCGTCCAGAATGTAGATGTTCAGCTTTTCCTTCGGGTAGTCCAGTTGCGTGCAGGCCGTGGCCGTGACGTAAAGGACATCCACGTCTTCGTTGTAAGTCGGAATGAAGACGTCCACCGTCGGAAGCCGCTCAGGGTCGCTCGGCAGGGGCGGAATCTTCCGGGTGAGGGCGGCAATGTTCCCGAACATGCTGATGACATAGGTGCCGATGCAGTAGGTTTCGGCAAGGTACAGCAGAATGAGGAAGGTAAAATCCCAGCCGCTCTGGTAGCCGATGGTCTCCGTCGTGCGGAACACCCAGTACCGCAACGTGACGTACGTCCCGATCACGATGACCCCGACCCGGCTCCAAGCGGGTTGAGCTTTGCGCAGCCAGCCCGCCACGCAAAGCAGCATCAGCATCCCGGTGCAGAGAACCAGCTGGTTTTCCGACGAAAGGCGCACAGAGGCCAGCAGAAAGACGGTCCCGATCATACCGATCGCCAAGACCTTCTGAAGCATGTTGGTCCAGCCTTGAGGCGCCTTGACCATCACTGAACCGGGCTCGCGAGTGGGCGGGTAAAAGCAATTCGCCATTTATGCAGGCATGATTTGAAACCTACCATATGGGCAGCTCTCTCTAAGAAGAAAAGGTTTTCGGGACCTTAGTGTCATAGATACTGAGAAGCCGGCGTATTAATCAAGGGGAAAAAGTCTGCCACCGCAGGGCACTATTCTGCCGCTTGAAATGAATGGCGGATCTAAACCGGTTTGGAACGATCCGGGGAGGCGCCAGGGTGATCTCGAAAAGCATTTGTCTGCTTGCTTCGTCGGGTTGCAACAGAAGGCGGTAGACAGAGTCAAGGAGTTTTGATAATCTGTGCATGTGCGATAATTCGGGCAGTCTCGAGTGAAGCAAAGGGAAGCAAGATCGCAGAGGAACTTGCATAGACTATTGCGGCGCTTCCAGGCAAACCCAAAAAGCCCGGGGAGGATGATGAATATGAAAAACATATTTCGCAGCTGCTTGCTGTTGTTATGCATCATAGCATTCCCGCTGGCCGCCCGAGCCGGCACCCTGGGGATTGCCTTTGAATACAATGTGTTCGTGTTTGACGATATCGAACAGTATGGCACGGATGTGGAAGGAAGGGTTGCAGGCGGGGGCGATATCACTTACGGGAAGGCGGATGAGGTTGTCGGCAATACCGTCGTAAAAGCCAACGGCTTTTCCGTCGCCAGCAAGGTGCAGGACACCCAGGGGCTGGCGGACCTGGTGGCCGGCAACAACGTGCGTCTTGAAAATGGGAGCGTGGGTTATTTCGGAAAGGAGAACTCTGGTGCCCCCGGATATCAGCAGGGCGTTGTCAACTGGGGGGGCACGGCCACCATTGCGGCCGATGTCGGTTTCGACAAAATCAACTCCGGGCCGGGCAATCCGATAAATTTTGCGGCAGAGCAGAAATCCCTTACCGCCATGTCCGGCAGCTGGGGCGGACTTTCGGCCAACGGGAAAACCGACTTCTTGTATAACGACCAAAATAAATTATATCGTATCCAGTTGACCGGCGCCGACACCAACTTGAATGTGTTTTTGCTGGATGCGACAAAGATTGGCCAAAATCTTGGATTTTACATCGACGCGCCCCTGACCTCCACTGTCTTGGTGAACGTTAGGGGAGCTACTGCCAACCTGATTAATTTTGGCTTCTATTTCAAGGATTATGAAGACAAGATCCCCGGCAGCGACTACATCCCGGGGTCCAGCGAATTTTATCCTAACTCGAATATCCTCTTCAATTTCTTGGACGCCACTCTCCTGACGATCAATCAAATCGAAGTCAACGGGAGCATCCTGGCGCCGTTCGCCCATGTCGATTTTATGATGAATAGCCACATCGACGGAAACCTCATCGCCTACTCACTCTTCGGCGAGGGTGAATCCCACATGGAATTGTTCAAGGGGCAACTCCCGGTTCCCGAGCCGTCAACCGTGATACTTCTTGGTTGCGGGCTGGCAGGTCTCGCGGCACTTCGGCGGCGGATGAAATCATAGTGTTGGTTCTAAAGTCAGCAGGGGTTGCGCGTCGGGCGGAGCCCCTGCTCTTTTTTGTGGGCAGTAATTCCGGTTAAGGATTGAACAATTTCAACTGGTTGTCAGTGGTAGTAATTTTGTTTCTGTAGGCACCCTCTGCGAACGCTTGATACAAGGGCATTTTCTCAAAAAGAGTCAAACTCAAAACCTGTAAAATTGTGTAGAGGCTCAGGCTGAGTTGCATGCGCTTCTTGATGATCGCCACCAGCACATAAACCGCAACGGCGATCCAGATTTGGGTTTTGACCGCATTCTCGGAGGTTCCATAAAAGGCTTTGATGTGCAGGTGCTCCTTGATCCATTTGAAGAAGGTCTCCACCTGCCAGCGGCAACGGTATAGATCCGCGATGGTAGCCGCCGGCAATAGGAACTGGTTGGTGAGAAAGGTGAGGCGTTTGTCCCGCTTTGAATCATAGAATTTGATCCGGCGGAGTTTCTCGGGATACCCTTGGCGGGTATAAAAACCTTCGAGGGCAACGATTTGATCGCACAGGACACCGCTGCTTTTATCAACGGGGTTTGAGTACACGCGGCGCAGATCGGTATTGGACTTGCTGCGGATCACAAAGAACGCCGGGGCCTGATGCAGGGCATACAGGCGCTCAAAATCCAGATAGCCGCGGTCCATCACGTAAATGGCCCCCGGCTCCGGGACCAACTGATCGAGGATATTGACATCGTGCAGCTTGGCCTCAGTAATGGCAATGAAGGAAGGAATGCTGCCACGCAGATCCAGCAGGGTATGCAGTTTGATTCCGGCTTTGGTTTTCCGGAACCGTGCCCAGGGAAACAGCGACAGGCACAAATCGATCGTGCTGGAGTCCAAGGCATAGACCGTTTCGTTGAGTTGGGCGCCAAAATCCTCTTTGAGGTAAAGCTTGCGGGCTTGATCGATGAGCAGTTGCGCAAAATCGGCAAAGATGCGCCAATCGCGGCTTTCGTTGGCATCGGCCAGCGTGCTGCGAGAGACTTGGCCGCGGATGCCGGCATGGTAAAGCTTTTCTTCGAGCGCTCGCAGGCAGCACTCGATATCACGCAGGCTTTCCCGCAGAGTCAGTTGCGCAAAGGCCATGCATAGAAACTGATCGTAGCAAGAAAATGAACGCATACGGTAGTTGCCTTGATACCGAGCGACACACTTTCGAAAGGCATGCTGAGGAAGAAATTCCATCAGCTGAGCGAACACGATCTGTCCGTGGTGCATCCCTGGGATCTCCTTCCGCAAGAGCGCGAAAGGATACCGGAGGACCTTAACGAATTCAAATCGATTACAGCGAAAAACTTCTATATTTTATGTGATAACAATTGGTTATTGGCTCTTTCCGGTTCCTCAACCGGACAGCACTGGGCAGCAATATCTACTTTATTTTTTGGATGATTTATTCAGATAGATAAACGGTGCGGTAGCCGAGGCGACCGTCCCGGAACTCGTAGAGGCGGAACGAGGCCTGCCGCCCCCAGTAGGCGGCGACCGGAGGGCAGGCGAACACGGGGATGCCGCCGGCCCAGTGAAACTCGTCGCGGTGGAAGTGGCCGGTGACCACCGCCCTGACCGGGTGCCGGCCCAGGATCCGTTCGAGGCGCAGGCGGCCGCCGGGGTCCCAGCCCGGGTGGACGGCGCCGTTGTAGAGGTCCTCGGCCGCCGGCCGGTGGTGGAAGAACAGGATGGGGCGGCCGCCCGCCCCGGCGAGCGCCGCTTCGATCTCCGCCTCCGGGTCGTACCCGTCCACGGCGAATCCAAGCGCCAGCGGCTCGGTGTAGGCGAAGACGAGGGCCACCCCGCGGTGTTCGGCCCGGTGCACGAGCGGCCCAACCTCCCGGCGGTAGGCGGCCGCGCCGCGCTCAGGGTCGGCGGCGGGGATGTCGTGGTTGCCCGGCAGGAAGTGGATCGGGACCTTGAGGTCCCGGAACACCGCCATGAGGCGCTCGCGCGCCGGCGCCGCGGGCACCCCGTCCGCGAAGATGTCGCCCGTGTGCACGACGCAGGCCACGTCAAAGGGCAGCCGGTTGATCTCCGCCACCAGCCGGCGGGAGCGCTCAGCGTGGTCACGGTCGCCGAGGTGGGTGTCCGTGATCTGCACGAAGCGCAGCACCTCGTCCGCGGCGGCGGGCAGTGCCGCCGCGACCAGCGCCACCAGCAGTGCGATGCGGGCAGTCCCACGGCTGAAGCGTCTCGACATGATCCTCCCTTCGCCCTGGCCGGGCTGATGTTGACGCTCCCCAGCGAACCTTCTATAGTCTCCGGAACCCACATCCTGCTGCTGCGGGACTCAAACCAACCCCGGAGGAGACCCATGCCGATAGCCGCTCGGATGATCCCGCGGATGACCGCATTCGCCGTGATCAAGGACATGTTCGAAGCGGGCCGCAAGCTCAAGGCCGAGCACGGGGCCGAGAACGTCTGCGACTTCTCCATCGGGAACCCCGACGTGCCGCCCCCGGAGGCGTTTCACCGCGCGCTGCGCGAAACCGTCGCCGCCGGGCCGCTCGACCACGGCTACGCCCCGCTCACCGGCCACCTGCCGGTCCGCCAGGCGCTCTCCCGCCGTCTGCGGGACGAGCACGGCATCGACGTCCCGCCCGAGCTGGTGCTCATGACGGTCGGCGCCTCGGGGGCGCTGAACGACATCCTGCACACGCTCGTCGACCCGGGCGAGGAGGTTGTGACGCCGGCGCCCTACTTCCTCGGATACGAGAACTACGCGTTTCTGGCGGGCGCCCGGCTGGTAGCCGTCCCGACCGATGACCGCTTCCACCTCGACCCCTCGGCCGTCGCGGCCGCCCTCACCGCGCGCACCCGGGTCGTCCTGATCAACTCGCCGAACAACCCGAGCGGCGCCGTTTACACCGCCTCCGAGCTGCAGGCGCTGGGCCGGGTCCTGGAGGACGGCAGCCGGCGCCATGGACGGCGCATCTACCTGGTCGCGGACGAGCCCTACCGGCTCATCACCTACGGAGTGCCGGTCCCCTCGGTGTTCGCCGCGTACCCGCACACGGTGGTGATCAACTCGTTTTCTAAGGAGCTGAGCCTGGCCGGGGAACGGCTCGGCTACCTGGCCGTGCACCCGCAGGCCGAGGATGCCGGCGAGATCCTCGCGACCGCCGCGGCGGTCAACTCCATGCTCGTGGTGAATGCGCCCAGCCTGTTCCAGCGTCTGGTGGCCAAGCTCGAAGGGGCCCGCGTGGACATCGAGCCCTACCGGCGGCGGCGGGACCTGATCTGCGGCATTTTGCGGCAGGCGGGCTACGAGTTCAGCGAACCCGAGGGTGCGTTCTACCTCTTCCCGAAAAGCCCCATCGCGGACGACGCGCGCTTCACCGAGATGCTCAAGCAGGAGCTCATCCTGGTCAGCCCAGGGCGGGCCTTCGGGACACCGGGGTATTTCCGCATCTCCTACGCCGTCCCGGAGAACACCATAGTCCAATCGAAGGCCGGCTTCGAGCGGGCGATGCAGAAGGCCCGCGCCGACCGCTGACGCCCCTCGCTCACCCCCGCGCGAACGACCATTCGCGCCCCGCGGCCGTCTGCCGCACCCGCAGGTGGCCGAGCCAGCGGGCGTCGTCGGCCTGCGGGAAGTCTTCACGGAAGTGCGCCCCGCGGCTCTCGGTGCGCCTCAGCGCCGCATCGAGGATGAGCCCGGCCGCGGTGAGCGCCGCCTGCGCGCGCAGCCACGCAGCGGTTTCCGCCGCCCCCTGCGCCGCGCCTCCGCCCGCGCGTGCGACGCCGTCCAGCTCCACCACCGCCCCCGATGCCCGCTCCAGCCCCGCGCGGGTGCGGACGATCCCGCCCTCCTGCCACATGATCTGCCCGAGCCTCCGGCCGACCTCGGCCGCGGTCATCCACGGGGTCGCCGCCGGCACGACACCCCGCGCGGGCTCGCCGGCTTCAGGCCCCGGGGCACCCCGTCCGCCCCGCGCCGCCCACTCGGCCGCGGACTCGCCGGCCCGCCGGCCGAAGACCAGCGTCTCGGCCAGCGCGTTGCCGCCCATGCGGTTGGCGCCGTGCAGCCCCCCGGTGACCTCGCCGGCCGCGAACAGGCCGGGAACGGAAGTCGCGCCGTGGAGATCGATCGTCACCCCGCCCATGGTGTGGTGCGCCATGGGCAAAACCCGCAGCGGCCGTCGCAGGCCGCCGCAGCGCCGGCCGATGATCCCCAGCACCGATTCCGAGAACGGGTCGGAAGTCCACTCCGATTCGCTGACGCCGGACAGGTCCAGGAGCACCGCCCGCCCCGCGCGCGCCTCGACGAAGAGCGCCTGCGATAGGCGGTCGCGTGAGCGCTCGGCCGCCGGCCGCTCGGTGATGGCGTACTTGGTGTAGATGTCCTCGCCGCAGTCGTTGACGAGCCGGCCCCGGTCGGCCAGTCGCGGCGGCACCAGGTGGTGCGGGAGCCCTTGCTCGGCCAGACCCACCGGGTAGAACTGCACGAACTCCATGTCCTGGAGCAGCGCGCCCGCGTTCAGAGCCAGCGCGTAGCCCTCCCCCACGATCCCGCGGGGGTTGTCGTGCCGCGCGAAAATCCCGCCCGCCCCGCCGCAGGCAAGCACGACGGCCCGGGCGCCCAGCCGGAGGCACTCCCTCGTCTGCGGCCTGACCCCCCGGAGGAGGCTGAAGCCCTCCTCGCAGCGGAGCTCGCTGGCGACCACCCCCGCCATGAACTCGGTCCCGGCCGCGCGGTTGCGTTCGACGAGGCAGCGGATGATCTCCTCGCCCCAGACCGGCGCACGGCCGCGGCTGAAGAGATAGCCCTGCCGATAGTCCGAGCGCAGGCCCCAGCCGACCAGCTCCTGCAGTCGCTCCGGCGCCTCGGCCGCAAGAACGCGCGCGAGATCCAACCGGTTCAACCCCCGTCCGGCCTGCAGCGTGCGCGCGAGGTGCCCCTCGACGGGCTCCCCCGGGGGGCTCCCCGCGAAGACACCGCCGCTCACAATCGTGGCGCTGCCCCTGCCGGGGGACCCCTTGCAGAGGACCGTCACCCGGGCCCCGCGCTCGCGCGCGGCCAGTGCGGCCCGCAGGCCCGCGGCCCCGCTGCCGACCACCAGGACGTCATGGCGGTCGCGATCCACGGCCTCTCTCACCGCACGGTCGCGACGGGCCGGGCGGAATCCGTGACCTCGCCGACCCGCGCCGCCGCGGCCACCCCGGCCGCCCGAAGCGCGGCCACAAGCGCGTCGGCCTGCGCGCCCGGCACCGCCAGCAGCAACCCGCCGGAGGTCTGCGGGTCGAAGAGCAGCTCCTCCTCGTCGGCCGACAGGTTTAAGCAGCGCTCCCAGAAGCCGTCCGCGGCCTTGCGGTTGGCGTTGTTGCTGCCGGTGGTCTGGCCCTTGCGATACATGGGCAGCGCCTGGGGGTGGAACGGGAGGCGGCGGAAGTCCAGGTGGAACCCGAGCCCGCTCGCCCGCGCCATCTCGACCGTGTGCCCCACGATGCCGAAGCCGGTCACGTCGGTGCAGGCGTGGACCTCGAAGCCGAGCGCGGCGTGCATGGCCGCGGCGTTGAGGCCGGCCACGGCCGGCAGGATGGTCTCGAGCTCCGCGTAGGGCAGCTTCCCCGCGCGGCTGGCGTTGAACAGGACGCCGGTGCCGAGCGGCTTGGTCAGTACCAGCGCATCCCCCGCCCGGGCGCCCGCGTTCGTCCAGACCCGGTCCGGGTGGACCAGGCCGGTGACCGACAGGCCGTACTTGGGCTCGTTGTCCTCGACCGAATGGCCGCCGGCCATGCAGGCGCCGGCTTCCACCACCTTGTCGTTGCCCCCGCGCAGGATCTCGCGCAGCAGCCCCAGGTCCAGGGCCTTGGATGGGAACATCACCAGGTTCAGGGCGAGAATCGGGCGCCCGCCCATGGCGTAGACATCCGAAAGCGAGTTGGCGGCCGCGATCTGGCCGAACCAATAGGGGTCGTCCACGGGCGGGGTGATGAAATCCACCGTGCTGATGACGGCCGTCTCCGGGCTGAGCCGGTACACGGCCGCGTCGTCGCTGGTCGCAAACCCCACGAGCAGGTCGGGGTCGGGCGGGGCGGCAAACCCCTTGAGCACGTCCGACAGATCCGCCGGACCGATCTTGGCCGCTCACCCGCAGGTGCGCGACATGCTCATGAGGGTCTTGGGCTTGGAGAAGAGCATCGGGCTGTCCTCTACAGGGGACGCACCGCCGGCACTCGTGCGCGACCCGTTGGGGCTATACGCTGAACCCACTGGAATAACCGGACTTTTTTTACGAGTTATAGCGACGAATAGCAGACCAGGCAACTAGATTCTATGCATGCCAGCGGCGGGGCCGATCGAAAACGGCTATGGGACGCGGCGGCCCGGGCGTACGCCCGGGCCGTGCGGCGATGCGCGGCGGACTGCCTCAGGCGGTCTCTTCGACCTGCGGCTCGGCCGTGGCCGAGGTGTTCATCTCGTAGCGCAGGTGGGCCCATTCCTGCTTCACGGAGACCCGGGAGGCGCTGATTTCGAGTCCCCCCTGCCCCTGCGGGTCGAGCCTGCGGAACATCCGGTCAAGGATGCCCTCTCCCTGACGGGCCTGCCGGGCGTCGATCTGCCGGGATGCGTTCAGGTCCTTCAGGAACGCCTTGAGGAGCTTTTTCAAGTGCTTCATCATCTTGCGGGACGGACGGTACTCCTGCACCCGCTCGGCCAGCTGCTGCGCGGGGGGGACGACCTCGGCAGCGACCTGCGGAACAGCCTGGGGCGCGGCGACCTCCGGGGCCGTCTCGGCCGCCGGGCTGTCGCCGGTTTCCGCGACCTGCGAGATCCGGGCCTCCACCGCGTTCAGGGTGGTGAACTCGCGGTGCACCTCGATGTCGGCCGTGAACGATTCGAGGCTCGCGTATCGGCCCGCGGCCGCGGTCGGGCCGTCTGCATCCGCGCCGCCGGCCAGAAACGCCTTGAGCCGCGCCCCGATGTCCTGCAGCAGGGCCTCGATGTCGGCCTTCTCCTGCTCGTTCAGGTCGCCCACGACCGAGAGCTCAAACGAGCTGTCCGCTTGAAAGTCAACCAGCTGCATCTGTTCGGCATCGTACCCCTCGCCGTTGAAGGCGAGGTGCTTATAGGTCAGCAACGCGGCCTCTGTGCGCGCGTCGGACGAGATGGTGACCCTGTCCCCCTCGGCGGTCTGAATCTCGATGTCCGTGCTCTGTTCCTGCGTGATCCCCAGGTAGGATAGGCGCGCAATCTCGCCTTCGTACTGGGCCGCGGCGGAGCGGGGGCAACAGTTCAGCCCCCCAGCCGATACGGGTGGGGCGGTGTCCATGTGTCGATCTCCTTTCTGGAAGGGGAGCGGCCCTTCTGAGCCGCGTCCTGACTGAGTCTTGAAAGGAGTATCGACCCGGCGGGAGAATACTTGAGGGCTATCCCGGCTGGCCGTTCGAGCGGGCCACCTTGGCGGCGATCTCCGCGTAGGCCCGGGCGGCCGGGGCGTCAGGGTAGGTGCTCTGGAACGATCTCCCGGAATCCCCGCAGGCCACCATGCGCGGGTCCATCGGGATGCGGCCGAGAAAGTCGACGCCCATCTCGGCGGCGGTCCGTTCGCCGCCCCCGGAGCCGAAAAGCTCGATCGCCTCACCGCAGTGCGGGCAGGTCAGGCCGCTCATGTTTTCGACCATCCCGAGAATGGAGAGTTTCACCGTGCGGCAGAAATTGATGGACTTGCGCACGTCGGCCAGTGCGACCTCCTGGGGGGTGGTCACGATGATCGCACGCGCGTCCGGGATCTGCTGGGCGACCGTGAGCGGCTCGTCCCCGGTCCCGGGCGGCGAGTCGATCACCAGGAAGTCCAGGTTGCCCCAGTCGACGTCGGCGATGAACTGCCGGATGGCGGAAAACTTCAGCGGCCCGCGCCAGATGACGGCGTCGTCGCGCTTGGGCAGGAAGGACTCCATCGAAATGGCGACGAGGTTGGCGGAGTGTCGCATCGGCTCGAGCTTGCCGCTGGGATTGACGTCCGGCATCCCGGTCAAGCCCAGCATGCGCGGCACGTCCGGCCCGTGCAGATCCACGTCCATGAGGCCCACCTTGAACCCGCTCGAGGCGAACGCGAGCGCGAGGTTGACCGAGGTGCTCGTCTTGCCGACCCCGCCTTTGCCGCTCATGACCACGAGCTTGCTGCGGATCTTCCGCAGCGAGTCGGCGACCGAGACGTCCTGCTCCTCCTTGAGCTGTTTGGGGGTCTTCGGGACTTCATTCATAATCTGGGACATGAAACCGTGTCTCCTTTCAGTGCATTCAACCAAAACCGTTACACCAAACACCTTTCAAGTAACTTGGCATTTCCTCTGTGGGAGCGGCTTTCCAGCCGCGACGATCGAGGCTGAAAGCCTCTCCCACAAAAAACAAAACTTACTGGCGGATAACGTGACGCCGAGCGTCATGCCCCGCTAAACACCTAAACACCAAACACGAAACACCAAGTACCAAACACTATCTCACCTGGGGTTCAAGATAGGCCGGTGGCGCCTGTTGTCAAACGCCCTGCCCGGCGCGATCCCACGGCATACCACGCCAGGCCGGCGGCCTGCAGCGCCAGCAGCGCGATGAAGCTGGCCTGGTAGCCCGCGGCCGAATAGCGTCCGTCGGCGGCCACCGGGAAAAAGGCGATGACCGCCCCGGTGCCCCACTGGGCGGCGAAGGCGGCGACGAAGACCAGGACGTTGAGGCCGGTGCTGACCCGTCCGGCCAGGTGCGCGGGGAAGCGCGCGGCCAGCGCCGGGTAGGGAATCACGCCGGTCGTCCCGACAAAGCCGAAGAGCATCCACAGCGGGGTCGCCCAGGCGACCGGGGCCCAGACGAGCAGCGCCTGGACCCCCATGAACAGGGTCATGCCGCACACCCCGGTCGTCATGGGCGCGACGCCCACCCGCACGAGCCGCTCGGTGACGAAGCCGACGATGACATAGCCGGCCGTCATGGCCGCCGCGGTCCAGAAGAGCACCCCGGCGATGCCGGCCCGGTCCATCCCGGCCAGGTCCCGCAGCCACGGCCCGCACCACAGCCCTTGAATCGACATGAAGGCCATCTGCGAGGCCACGGTCAGCGGGGTCACGCGCCAGAAGACGGGGCTGGTGAACACGTCCGCGATGCCGGCGAGCGCCCCGCCGGTCCGCTCGGCGGCCGGCGGCCGGCGGAGTTCGGGGACGACGAAGAACACTGCGGCCGCGACCAGGGCGCTCAGCACCGCCAGCATCAGGAAGACCCCGCGCCAATCGGTGACCCCCAGCGCGAACTCGACGGGCAGCGTGGCCGTCAGCGCGCCGCACCCGCCGGCCGCGAGGTGCAGCCCGTTGACCCGCGGCCACAACCGCTGCGGGAACCAGAGCGTGTAGGCCTTGATGGCCGCCATGTACCCGGCCGAAACGCCCAGCCCGATCAACGCCCGCCCGGCGACCAGGCCCGCCAGGCTCGCCGCCGTCCCGAACCAGAGCGCCCCGAGCGCGGCGAAGACGAGCAGCCCCCCCTCGACCCGTCGCGGCCCGTGGCGGTCGAGCAGGACCCCGAGCGGCAGCTGGAAGGCCGCAAAGCAGACGAAGTACGCGGAGGTGAGCAGGCCGAGGTCGGCCGGGCCGACCCGCAGCTCTGCGGCCAGGTTGGGGGCGATCACGGCGTTGACCACCCGAAACAGGTAGGAAACGAAGTACGCCAGCGCGAACGGGACGAGCACGCGGCCCGCCGTCGCCGCGGTCACGCGCGGGGCGGGCGCGCTCATCAGCCGGCCATCACGTCGGGCGTGTAGGTCAGCGTCGCGAAGAGGTCCGGGACCGTCTCCGCGCGCCGGATCAGCTCCACCGAGCCGTCCCGGCGCAGCAGCAGCTCCATGGGCCGGAGCTTGCCGTTGTAGTTGAACCCCATGGCGTGCCCGTGGGCGCCGGTGTCGTGGATGACCAGCAGGTCCCCGTCCTCGATGCCCGGCAGCTCGCGCTGCACGGCGAACTTGTCGTTGTTTTCGCAGAGCGAGCCCACCACGTCCACCGGCCCCGCGGGCGGCCGTCCGGCCTTGACGGGACCGTGATGTGGTGGTAGGCCCCGTACATGCCCGGGCGCATGAGCGCCGACATGCAGGCGTCGACACCGATGTAGGTCCGGTAGATGTCCTTGCGGTTGATGGACCGTGACCACCAGCGCCCCGTGCGGCCCGGTCATGTAGCGGCCGCTTTCCATGAGAGGCGGGGCGCGTAGCCGTTGCGCGCGCGGAATCCCCGAAAGAGCCCGGTCGCCTCGGCGCCGAGGGCCGCGAGGTCGAGCGGTGCGTCCTCGGGCCGGTAGGGGATCCCCAGACCGCCGCCCATGTTGATGAAATCGAAGCGGATGCCGAGTTCGACCGACATCGACTCGGTTAGCTCGAGGAGCATCTGCACGGTCTGGACCATCGAACGGTAGTTGCGTTCGTTGGACACCACCATCGCGTGCAGACCGAAACGCAGGGCGCCGCGCGCCATGGCCAGGCGGTAGGCCTCCGTCAGCTGCTCGTGGGTCAGGCCGTACTTGGCCTCGACCGGGTTGCCGATGATGGCGTTGCCGGTCCGGCGCGGGCCCGGGTTGTAGCGGAAGCAGATCAGCTCGGGGAAGACCGGCACCTTGGCGGACCAGGCTGATGTCGTCCAGGTTGAGGATGCATCCGCCGTCGGCCGCGGCCGTCTCGAACTCGCTCCGCGCGGTGTTGTTGGAGGTGAACATGAGGTCCTCGCCCCGCGCGCCGATGCCGCGGCTCAGCATGAGCTCGGCCGGGGAGCTGCAGTCGAAGCCGAAGCCCATGGTCGTGCATGATCGCGAGTACGCGCGGGTTGGGCAGCGCCTTCACGGCGAAGTACTCGCGGAAGCCGTCGACGTCCGCGAAGACCTGCTTGAGCCGCTCGCCGGTCTGCCGGATGCCGGCCTCGTCGTAAATGTGGAATGGGGTCCCGTAGTGGGCGACGATGCGCTCCAGCATGGGGTACAGGCGCTGCTCGAAATCGGCGGACATCGGCATGACTCGGACTCTCCTTCTTCGTCGGGTTGCCCGGCGCCGGCCCGCGGCCCCGAGGTCGTTCGGTCGATATTTATATAGCGCGGGTTTGTCAAGCCAAAAAAATCCACTTGCCGGCTCGCCCACCCGGACCCGAGCGACGCACGCGCGCCTGCTTCCGGTTTCGGCTTGAATCCCAGGGCATAGAATGGGATATTATCCCTGAAGTCAGAGAGGTCGCGTTCCCGACGCGACCCCGGGCGGACCCCAGTGCTTCCCACCGCGACGTCTCCGGGGTCATGTTTGACGTATCGCCTTACCGGAGTAATGGTCTGAGCTCAGCGCGCCGGTCGTGTCTCGAAAGGACATCCTCCATGTATCTTGCCCACTACGGACTCAAGCAAAAGCCCTTCGACATCAGCCCGGACCCAGATTTTCTCTGGCTCGGAGAGAAGCACATCGAGGGCCTGGCTATCCTCAAGTACGGCATCCTCGAAAACAAGGGCTTCCTGCTGATCACCGGGGATGTCGGCACCGGCAAAACGGCGCTGATCCGGGCGGTCGAGAAGGACGTCCAGGGCCGCGCCGTCGTGGTCACCATTCCCGACCCCAGCCTGAGCCTGATGGACTTCTACAATTTCATGGCCTCCGAGCTGGGCATGGATCGCAGTTTTGCCAATAAAGGCGAGTTCCTGATCGCGTTCAAGAAGCTCCTGCTCGATGCCTACTCCTCGTACCGCAGGGTGCTCTTGATCATCGACGAATCCCAGCGCCTGAACAACGCGCTGCTCGAGGAAATCCGTCTGCTGTCGAACATCGACCTGGCAGGGAAGGTGCTGATCAACATCTTCTTCGTGGGACAAACCGAGTTTCGCGAGATGATCGCACGCGAGGAAAACCGCGCCGTGCGGCAGCGCATCAGCGTCAGCTACCACATCCAGCCTCTGACGCTCGAGGAGGTCCGGCAGTACGTGACCCACCGACTGAAAGTGGCGGGCGCGGCCGGCGAAGTGTTCACCCCCGCGGCGGTCGAGGCCGTGCACGCGAGCTCGCGCGGCTACCCGCGCCTGATCAACATCATCTGCGATCACGCGCTGATGTCCGGCTACTCGCAGGGGGTCAAGCGCATCGATGCCGACATCGTCCGCGAGTGTGTGACCGAGCTCCAGATCACGATCGGCGCCGGTGCGCGGCCGGTCGAGGCCCCGAAACCGCCGCCCCGGGCGGATGCTGCGGATGTGGCAAGCCCCGGGTCCGAACCGCAGCGGTCGGGCAGCGGTCGCAGCGCACTCGTCTTCGCGGGCGTCGCAGCGCTGCTTGCGGCCGCATGGTTCTTCTTCGGCGACCGAATCTCCGACGGACTCGCGCGTTTAGGCCAGGGCACTGCAGTGCGCTCGACCTCGCCTGCGGCTGCTCCCGTCGGCACCGCCCCGCCGCTCGCGGTAGAGAGCGGCCCACGGGTCCCGCAGCCGACGGAGCCGGCGGCCCCATCCCCCCCGCCCGCGGCCACGGCCCCGGCGGCGAAGGAACCGGCCCTTGTCGCGGCTACGCCCGAACCCCCGGCGGCACCCGCTCCGCCACCCCCGGCACCGCCTGTGCCCCAAGTCGCCGCGCCGCCCCCCCTCCCCCGGCGGCGCCCGCGCCGCAGGCTGCGCCGGCCCCGGCGCCCGGGCCCGCCGCGCCGCCGCCCGCGCGGGCGGCCTTCCCATTGAAGGACTTCGTCGTCTTCTTCACCCAGAACTCGACCGAAATCCCGGTCTACGCGCATGACATGCTGCTCGCCGCGGCGGCGCTCATAAAGAGCCGACCGACCGTCGCGGCCGTGATCGAGGGGCACACCGACTCGGTCGGCGACCCGTCCTACAACCGGATCGTGGCTGAAAACCGGGCGGCGGCGGTCAGGGCCTTCCTGCTCGCGCAGGGGGTGCCGCCGGCGCGCCTCACTCTGATGGCGTTCGGGTCGAGCAAACCGATAGAGAGCAACAGCACGCCCGAGGGACGGGGCAAGAACCGGCGGGTCGTGGTCCGGTTAATCCCGGAGAAACCGGGCGGATGAGGCGGTGGAGGGTCAGCGCGACCGCAGCTTCCAGCGCACGACCTGGGCGTCGTAGTCGATGGTGTAGTCCACGCGGCTGAGGAAATCCATCCCGAGCAGCCCGCCGTAGGTCGGCGCGCCGCCCTCGAAGGACAGGATCACGATCGGAAAGTCGCGCGCGGTGATGGGCCCCACGCGCATGGCGTCCACCTTCCCCACCTCGGAGTGCAGACTTTGCCCGCCGGCCACCTTGGACTGACCCTTGGCCAGCGTGAGGATGTTGAGCCGGTTGGCCACCGGCCGGTAGAGGACGGTGTGGGTCGCGCCGGTGTCCATGATCAGTTGCGCGCTCGTTTCGAGCCCGCCGTTGGTGAACGCCACCGGCACGAGGATCTGGTTGTTGGCGATGACGACCGGCGTTTCGGCCGTCCGCATGTCCTGCTGCCGCTCGCGTTCCGCGCGGCGCAGACGCTCCTCCTCTTCCTGGCGGCGGAGGTCGCTCAGCTGGCCCTCGATATGCTGCTGCTTCTCATGCTCGAGCGACCGCTGACGGTCGAGATCGGACTGCACCACCTGGGCCTTCTGATCCTCGCTCAGGTGGTCGTACTTCTCCCCGTAACGGCCCGCCTGGTCGCGGTAGTCCGCCGGGATTTTCCAGAGCTCGTCCACGTAGTGCGTCCGCCCCTGGCGGTCGGTGTACTTGAAAAACTCCGCCGCGGCCGGGGCGGCCAGGGTGAGCCCGGCTGCGACCAGCGTCAGAATGGCGGCAGCGCAAATTCCCCGGGCTGCAACCGGCGCGCTCGAGCGTCTGAATTCGTCTCTCATACGGTAAGTATCCGGTTCAGGCTCCCCTGCGTGTAGCCCTCAAGGTCCAGCGCCACGTGCGTGAATCCGATCGCGCGCAACCGCACGACCACCTCCAGCCGCGTCTCCTCCCGGGCGAGCCGCTCCACGTCCCGCGCCGGGACCTCGATCCGCGCGACGTCGCCGTGATGCCGGACCCGGCACCCCGCGAAGCCCAGCTCCTGCAGGGCCTCCTCCGCGGTCTCGACCATCTGCAGGACGGCCGCGGTGATCGGCCTCCCATAGGGGATGCGCGAGGCGAGGCAGGCCATGGAGGGCTTGTCCCAGGTCGGCAGCCCCAGCGCACGCGACAGCTCGCGGATATCGGCCTTGGTCAGCCCGGCCTCCACCAGCGGTGCCAGCACCCCCATCTCCTCGGCCGCCCTCAACCCGGGCCGGTAGTCGCCGAGGTCGTCCAGGTTGACGCCGTGGGCCAGGTGCGGCAGCCCCAGCGCCGCGGTTCGTCGCAGGATCTCGCCGAAAAGGATCCGCTTGCAGATGTAGCACCGGTCGGGGCGGTTGGCCGTGAACCCCGGGTCGTCCATGCCGTCGAACGGAATGACGACGTGCCGCACCCCCAGCCTCACGGCCGTCTCGACCGCCTGCCCGACTTCGCGGCGCGAGTGGATCGGGGCGTGCACGGTGAACGCGGTCACCTCGTCCCCGAGCACCTCGACCGCGGCCGCTACCAGAAAGCTGCTGTCCACCCCGCCCGAGAACGCCACGGCGAGGGGTCGGCTACGCCGCAGAACCTCCTTCAGCCGCCGGCTCTTCTCCTGCAATTCGGAGTCCATCCCGCTCCGTTCCCCCGGCCCTCCGCCCTGAAGGTTGTGCACGGGCGAGGACCTGAGTATATAGGGTGACCATCCGCAGCCGGTACAGGGTAAGATCGCCCCAATCGCCTCAAAACTTGACCGCACGGCGGGTGGACCGGCCTGCACCCTGAAATATAGGCTGTTTCGCGCACTGCGCAAAGGAGAATCGTTGGGAATCCGTCGCTGGTTCGTCTGGCCCCCGCTCGTGCTGGCCGTGGTACTGGCCCAGTCCTATTTCTGGGTGCCGACCTACGACGAGCAGGCCCGCGGCAACCCCGGCCGGCTGGAGGAGTTCATCCACGCCTCCATCGGCGACGCAAGCATCCTGAACCCCATCCTGGCGGCGGACGGGTCCAGCTCGGAAATCAACAACCTCGTGTTCGAGGGGCTCATTGACCGGGACGAGAACCTGCGCTTTCGGGGCCGCGTGGCCGAATCCTGGGCGGTGTCAGAGGAGGCCTACTTCTACTTCGATGAGCGAATGCAGCCGCCGGGCGCACCCGTGCCCGGCCCGGAGGGTGCGGCCGCGCTGCTGCGCACCGCCCTGAGCAGTCCCGACGCCCAACCGCCGGAGACCCGCGCCGCGCTCGCGAACATCGCGGCCGTAACGGTGGAGCCTGCCCGCACCTTCGACGTTGCCCGGCGGCGCCCGGCCGGCAGCAGCCCGCCCGAGGCGTCCGTGCGCGTGTCCGCCCCGCCCCGCGTCAAGCTCACGCTGCGGGAGGTGGACCAGGACCTGTTCCCGCGCCTCTCCGAGCTGCTCGGGCCGGGCGCCTTCACCACTTTCGACCCGGTGGCGCAGGTCGTCGCGACGCCGACGCTCCCGGCGCCCGAGCTGCAGGCGCTCGCCGCCGAGCTCCTGCCCGCAACCGAGCACAACCCCGTGATCGAGTTCCGGCTCCGGCGCGGCCTGACCTTCCACGACGGACACCCGGTGACCGCCCGCGACGTCACGTTCACCTACGGCGCCATCATGGACCCGAGAACCTCTCCCCGCGCGTCTCCGACTACGAACCGGTCAAAGAGGTGGAGGTGATCGATCCCCTCACCGTCCGGGTCGTCTACAAACGCCTCTATTCTCCGGCCCTGGGCACCTGGGAGATGGGGATCCTCCCCGAGCATCTTCTGAATGCGGAGGTCTGAGGAAGGAAGCCTGCGCACCGGGAAGAACCGGCAGACTTCTCCATGCGGGATAGCGCCTTCAATCGACATCCGGTCGGGTGCGGCCCCTTCGTTTTCAAAGAGTGGAAACCCGATCAGTTCATCAAGCTGGATCGGTACAAGGACTATTGGGAAGGCGCCCCCAATTACGACCAGTACTTCTTCCGGATCATTCCCGATCCCTTGACCCAGGAGATGGAATTCTACGCAGGCACGGTCGACGCCTACGATGTTCGCCCGCACCAGGTGGCGCGTTTCGCAGGACGATCCGAGCTATCAGAGCTTCTCAGGCCTCTCATTCGGGTACACCTATATCGGCTACAATATGAGGCGCGAGCCGTTCAACGACCTCAGGGTACGAACGGCGCTCGGCATGGCGATCGACGTCAACAAGATCATCCAGTATGTCCTTTTCGGCCAGGGGGAACGGATCACCGGCCCCTTCCCGAAGCAGACGGACTATTACAATCCGCGCGGTGAAACCGCTCCCCTACGACCCGGCAGGAGCACTCAAACCCTGCTGGGGAAGCGGGCTGGAAGCGGAACAAGGAGGGCATGGCTGGAGAAGAACGGAAAACGGCTCCAGTTCACGCTGATCACCAATAATGGAAACGACATCCGCAAGGCCATTCTGACCGTGGCCCAGGACGAGTGGAGAAAGATCGGGGTCGATGTCCGCACCGATCTTCTGGAATGGGCGGTCTTCATCCAGGAACGTGTGGATAAAGCCGATTTCGACGCCCTCGTCCTGGGCTGGACCATGGGCATCGAGCCCGACCTCTTCCAGATCTGGCACTCCAGCCAGACCCATCCCGTTTCAGCTCAACTTTGTCGGATTCCAGAATGAGGAGGCGGACGATCTCATTGTCAAGATCAGGCAGGAGTACGATCACGAACGCCAGGTGGCCTACTGCCACCAACTCCACGAGATCATCGCCCGCGAGCAGCCCTATACCTTCCTCTATGTGACGAAATGGACGGCAGTCCTGGACAAACGCATTGTCATTAAGGAAACGGAGCACGGGAAGGTGGTCTACAAGAAGATTACGCCGACGAAGACCGGAAACTATATGTTCTATTTTAACAAGTGGATCAAGCTTCCAGCAGGCTCCCGATCTTTGGTGCTGAGGGAGTAGGATATGCTTTCATTCATGGCTCGACAGCGCAGTCCAGAAGATCATCACCCTTTTCTTTGTCTCGGTGATCTCGTTCCTCGTCGTTTACCTTGCCCCGGGCAAGCCCAGCCAGGTCGACCCACTCAACCCCAAGTTCACGCCGGAGATGGTCGAGCGGTTTCGAAAACAGTTCCACCTCGATGAGCCTCTCTATACGCAATACGTCTATTTTTACGCGGGACCTCTTGACGGGCACAGCGTCTCCTGGAAGGACAGCGAGCCGGTCCTCGGGAAGATGTGGGATCGCGTCAAGAACAGCCTCCTGCTCTTCTTCGTTGGAACCATTCTGACCTGGACCCTGTCGTTTCCGATCGGGATCCGCTCGGCCCTTTTCAGAGGCGGGATCTATGATCGCAGCGTGACCTTCCTCTCCTATTTTCTCATCTCGATTCCGGGTTTCTTCTTCGCCTATATTTTGATCATCCTGGTTGTCGAAGCCTTTCATGTCCCCGTGATCGGGATGAAGACCTTCGGGCTCGGCGAATGTCCCCTGGTTCCGGGAAGTGATGGACAGGGTCTGGCATCTTCTCCTCCCTTCTGTTTTGGGTGCGACCGGCGGGATCGCGATCCTTTCGCGCTACGTGCGGAGTCAGATGCTCGAGGTGGAGAGCCAGGATTATGTCAGAACGGCCAGGGCCAAAGGGCTTCCTGAGGAAAAGGTCCATTACAAGCACGCCCTTCGCAACGCCCTGTTGCCCTTTGTCACCATGTTCGGACTGATCCTGCCGGGCCTGATCGGCGGCTCCGTCATCATCGAGTACATCTTCTCGTGGCCGGGCATGGGACGGCTGGCTTACGAAGCCATTCTGGCCCGGGACTATCCCATCATCCTGGCCGAAAACTTCATCGCCGCGGTCTGGTCCTGATCGGGACGTTCATCTCCGACGTGCTCTATATGGTCGTTGATCCGAGGATACGGCTGTGAATCAAACGGAGATGGAAATCTTGCCGCAAGAGCCGATCCTGAAAGCGCCTGCAGCCCCCGGGGATCGCAGGTGGCGGGATTTCTGGCGCCTCTTCAGGAAAAACCGCCTCGCCTTCGCGGGCCTTCTCATCTTCGTTCTCTTTTTTCTCGACGCGCCCTGGCCGGGCTCGCCCTTACGTCGGGCCCGAAACCGATTTTCGACCCTGCAGTCGTGCGACTGGAGGAGAAACTGCGCCCTCCCCTCGTCCCGCACCGGGAACCGCCGACTCGCTCCCGAAGCGATGCCCCCGTCTCGGCCTTTATCTCTTCGGGACCGATGACCTCGGACGGGATGTGTTTGCCAGCATGATGCAGGGAGCCTGGGTCTCTCTGACGGTCGGGTTTGTGGCGGTCGGTATCTCGGTGCTCATCGGGATCATTCTGGGCGGCATCGCCGGTTACTATGGGAACAGTGCCATGTCCGCCTGACCAGGTGGGCATCGCCGCCGTGTTGACTCGCGGGCGTGGTGCTGCTGGCGTCCGGCGTGCCCGGCACGGGGCGTTGCTCCTGATCGTCGGGACGCCTCTCTTCCTGTCGATCTCCCTCGGTGGAGAAGAAAGCGGCGCGATCGGAAGGAGACGCGGCCTGGTCGCGCTGCGCTTCCTGCATGCGGGCCATCTGAGGTCGATACGCTCATCATGCGGTTCGTCGACATCATGCTCTGCTTCCCGAGCTTCTTCCTCATCCTGACGGTCGTGGCGCTCCTTCCTCCCAGCATTTACAACATCATGATCGTCATCGGACTGACCAGCTGGATGGGCACCACGCGTTTCGTGCGGGCCGAGTTTCTCTCGCTGCGGGAGCAGGACTTCGTGACGGCGGCCCGCGCCCTCGGGGTCAGCAACCTGACGGATCATCTTTCGTCACATGATCCCCAACGCCATCGCCCCGGTGCTCGTTTCCGCGACCATCGGCATCGCCTGCGCCATCTTGACCGAGGCCGGGTTGAGCTTTCTCGGACTCGGCGTCCCGCCTCCCCATGCCACCTGGGGGAACATCCTCTCCGACGGGAAAAATTATATCTTCGATGCGCCCTGGCTGACGTTCATCCCCGGGTCGCCATCCTGATCGTGGTCCTCTCGTTCAATCTCTTCGGCGAAGGGCTTCGCGATGTTCTCAATCCGCTAGGAACGCCGATGAACAGCGGACGTGGCGGAGACCATGACGACGTAGATGCTTTCGCGTTCAGGACTTGAAGGTGCTCGCGATCGAGGTCTCGCTTCACTTCGGCGAGAACGGAGTCGCCCGCGCCGTGGACGGGGTCGACTTACGAGGTCGAACGCGAGACCGTCTGCCTGGTCGGCGAGTCCGGCTGCGGCAAGACCGTCTCGGCCCTGACCATCATGCGGATTCTCCCCAGGCCGCCCGGCAGGATCATCGCGGGAGGCGATCCTCTTCGACGGTCAGAACCTGCTGGATCTGAACGAACGGGCCATGCAGAAGGTCCGCGGAAGACGAATCGCCATGATCTTTCAGGAGCCCATGACCTCTCTCAACCCCGTCTTCACGATCGGCGATCAGATTGGAGAGCCGTTGCGGGTCCACTTCGCCTGCCCGAGCCCGAGATGCGCCGAGCGCTGCATCCAGCTGCTCCGGGACGTGGGCATCCAATCGCCTGAAGAGCGCCTGAAGGACTACCCGCACCAGCTCAGCGGCGGGCAGCGGCAGCGGGTGATGATCGCCATGGCGCTCGCCTGCGATCCCGAGCTCATCATTGCCGACGAGCCGACGACGGCGCTCGATGTCACCATCCAGGCCCAGATCCTCGACGCTTCTGCGCGGGCTGAAGAAGAAACGCGGCATGTCCCTGCTCTACATTACCCACGACCTGCGGAGTCGTCTCGCAGATCGCCGACCGGGTCTATGTGATGTATGCCGGCGTCATCGCCGAGTGCGGGGACCGTCGACCAGATTTCCAAGACGCCGCGCCACCCCTACACCCGGGCGCTGCTCGCCGCCTTCCCGGCCGCGGCAAGCGCGGCCGACAGGCTCTACAGCATCCCGGGAACCGTCCCGGACCCGGCCTACAGGCCGGCCGGGCTGCCCCTTCCATCCGCGCTGCCCGCAGGCGGATCCTCCCTGCCGCACGCAGCTCCCGGGCCTGTGCGCGTTCGAGCCCGGTCACGTCGCCCGCTGCCCGGTTGCCGCCGAACGCGGCCCGGAGGACTGGTGCAGCATGAGCGACGACCTCCTGCGCCTCGAGGGCGTGAGCAAGCGCTACCCCGTCCAGCGCGGGGCCCTTCGCCGCACGACCGGGTGGGTGCGCGCGGTCGACGACCTGTCGCTCGCCATCCCCGGCGGCAGACGCTCGGCCTGGTCGGCGAGAGCGGCTGCGGCAAGACCACGCTCGCCCGCATCATCTTAAGCTCCTCCCGTGCGACTCCGGCCGCATCCTCTTCAAGGGCGTCGACCTCGTCCCCCTGTCGGCGGCCGGGATGCGCCCGCTGCGCAGCGAGATGCAGATCATCTTCCAGGACCCCTACGGCTCGCTGAACCCGCGCATGACGGTAGGTCAGATCGTCAGCGAAGGGCTGCGCATCCACGGCATGCGCGACCGCGGAGGAGGGCAGCGGCCGGATCGCCGAGCTGCTCGCGATCGGTCGGGCTTCGCCCCCGAAGCGGCCGACCGCTACCCGCACGAGTTCAGCGGCGGCCAGCGGCAGCGCGATCGGGATCGCGCGGGCCCTGACCGTCGAGCCCGGCTCATCGTCTGCGACGAGCCCGTGTCGGCGCTGGACGTCTCCATCCAGGCCCAGATCCTCAACCTGCTGAAGGACCTGCAGGAGCAGCTGGGACTGAGCTACCTCTTCATCTCCCACGATCTGAACGTGGTGGGATACCTCAGCGACCGCGTGGCCGTGATGTACCTCGGCCAGATCATGGAGTCCGCGCCGGCCGACGAGCTGTTCGACCGCCCGCTGCACCCCTACACGCACGTGCTCCTGGCATCGGCGCCCGACCTCGAAAACGGCCGCCGGCCGGACGCCGCGCCGCCCGAGCCGCCCTCCGAGACGGCGGAGGCGGACGGAGCCGTGCCGGTTCCAGCCGAGGTGCGAGCGCGCGGACGAGGGCTGCCGCACGTTCGACGGCGAGCTCGTGCAGGCCGGCGAGGGTCACTGTCGTGCGCTGCCGGCGGGCCGGGTCCACTTAAAATCGGTCTCGGAATTGCTTTGCCCGGGTCGAAATTTGGCATGGGATCTTCCAGGTCAGTTGGCATCTCCCTTGTGGAAGCGGCTTCCGGCCGCGGCCCGCGCGGCTGAAACCCCTGTTCCACAATACGCGAACGTCCCGGCCGATACCGTGACGCCGGGCGTCAGGGCTCGCTACACGTCAAACCTGGAAGGAAGGCTCGATGTACGACGCTGCGCTCAACACCCCCCGCGCCGAAATCGAGGCGCGCATCGCGTCCCTCCAGCGCGCGCTCGTTCGCCAGCGGCTGGATGCCGCCCTGGTCCTCCAGAAAACCGACCTCTTCTACTTCAGCGGCACCATCCAGCAGGCGACGCTATATGTCCCGGCCGCCGGCGAGCCGATTCTCATGGTCAACCGCAACTTCGAACGCGGCCGGGCGGAATCGCCGCTCGACCGCGTCGTGCCGCTGCCCAGCCCGACCCGCATCCCGGCCATCCTGCAGGCGGCGGGTCTGAAGGCCCCGGCCGCGCTGGGGTTCGAACTCGACGTGCTGCCGGTGAACCTCTTCCGGAAGTACTGCGAAGTGTTCGCTACCGCCCAGCCCGCGGACATTTCCAACGAAATCCGGCTGATCCGCGCGATCAAGTCAGCCTTCGAGATCGAGCTGATCCGGGAGGCCGCGCGGCGGTCCGACCAGGTGGCCGCCCTGCTGCCCGGCCTGATCCGCGCGGGCATGACCGAAATCGAGCTGGCCGGCCGCGTGGAGGCCGAGGCCCGCCGCCTGGGGCACCAGGGAATCGTGCGCATGCGCCTGTGGGGGGGCGAGCTCTTCTACGGCCACCTGCTCTCCGGGGCCTCGGGCGGGGTGCCGAGCTACCACTCCTCGCCGACCGGCGGCAGCGGGATCAACCCGGCCGTGGCCCAGGGCGCCGGGGAGCGGACGATCGGCCGCAACGAGCCCGTGATGCTGGACTACGTCTTCGCCTTCCGCGGCTACATTTCCGACCACACGCGTCTTTTCTCGATCGGCCCGGTCCCGGACGACCTGCAGCGCGCCCACGACGCCATGCTGACCCTCCAGGCCGAGATCGCCCGGCGCGCCGTGCCCGGGGCGGCCTCCGGGTCGATCTACGACTTCGCGCTGGCCTGGGTGCAGGAGCACGGCTGGGCCGAGCACTTCATGGGCGCGAGCGCGGAGCGCGTGCGCTTCGTGGGCCACGGGGTCGGCCTCGAGCTGGACGAGTTCCCGTTCCTGAACGCCGGTCAGACCCTGCCGCTGCAGGCGGACATGGTGGTCGCCGTGGAACCCAAGCTCGTGTTCCCCGGCCGCGGGGTGGTAGGCATCGAGAACACCCACGTGGTGACGGCCGGCGGCCTCGAGCAACTCGGCCGCTACCCCGGCGAGATCACGGTGGTATAAAGCGATCGTGTTTCGGGTATTGTGTTTGGTGTTTGGTGATTGGTGTATAGTGCGAAGGGAGGGACAACAATGTCGTCCGAAATGTCTCCGCGTGAGCTGAGGGCGCAGATACGCGCGCGCCGCTGGATCGGCCCGACGAGCGGGGCCTGCACCGGCCGCATCCAGGCCAACCTGGTGATGATGCCCCGTGAGCAGGCCTTCGACTTCCTGCTCTTCTGCGTGCGCAACCCCAAGCCCTGCCCGCTGCTGGACGTGCTCGAACCCGGCCGCTGGGAGCCGACCATCGCGCCGGGGGCGGACCTGCGCACCGACCTCCCGCGCTACCGGGTGTACGAGAACGGGCGCCTCACCGGTGAGGTCGAGGACGTGACCGATCTCGTCCACCCCGGCATGGTGAGCTTCCTGCTCGGGTGCAGCTTCTCCTTCGAGAACGCGATGCTCGCGGCCGGGCTGCCGATCCGCAACATCGAGGAGGGCCGGAACGTCTCGATGTACGTGACGTCGCGCGACTGCGCGCCGGCCGGGCCGTTCCGCTCGAAGCTCGTCGTGACCATGCGGCCGATGACGCCCGCGCAGGCCGTGCGCGCGGTGCAGGTCACGACCCGCTTCCATCTGACCCACGGGGCGCCGGTCCACATCGGCGACCCCGCCGCGCTCGGCATCCGCGACCTTGCGGCGCCCGAGTTCGGCGACCCGGTGACCGTACGGCCGGGCGAGGTCCCGGTGTTCTGGGCCTGCGGAGTCACCTCGCAGCTGGCGGCCACCTCGGTCCCGCTGCCGCGCGTCATCACGCACGCGCCCGGGCACATGTTCGTGGCCGACCTGCGAGACGAAGACCTTACAATTCTGTAGGACGACCGCGGCTTCCTCACCATCCTGCTTGACAGCCGCGGAGGCCTACTATATTCGTCCTTATCTCCAGCAATTCAGTCGATTAGAGAGCCGTCGTCATCGTCCCTGATGTCCCATCCAACCAGCAAGGAGGATCGTGATGAAACGGGTTCCAGCCATCGCACTCGCCCTGTTCTGCCTCATGCTCGTCGCCGCCCTGACGCTCCCGTCCGCGGCCGTTGCGGCCGAGGAGATCAAGATCGGCGTCCTCTTCCCGCTGACCGGCGGCGCGGCCTCGGCCGGACGCGAGCTGCGCGCGGGCGCCGAGCTCGCGCTGGAGATCGCCAACACCGCCATGCCCGACCTCGACATGACCATGGCCAAGAACGCCGGCATCAAGAGCATGGGCGGGGCCAAGATCACCCTCATCTTCAAGGACCACGAGGGCAATCCCACCCTGGGCGCCGATCTGGCCAAGAAGCTTATCCTGGACGACAAGGTCCACGGCCTGATGGGCGCCTACCACAGCTCGGTCACCAAGGCGGTCAGTGCCGTGGCCGAGCAATACGGGATCCCGCTGATCAACGATTCCTCCACCTCCCCCGAGCTGACCCGCCTCGGGTACAAATGGTTCTGGCGCACGACCCCGCACGATGATTACTTCACCAAGGACCTCTTCGAATTCCTGAAAGGGATGACCGAGGGCAAGGTCAAGGGGGTCGCCGCAGTGCCGAAAAAGGACATCGTGAACCTGGCCTCGGCCTGCGAGAAGACGGAATGGGGCTCGGCCGTCTCGGAGCTGCTCGAGAAATACGGCAAGGACTACGGCTTTGAGGTCAAGCGCTCGATCCTCTACGCCGCCAAGTCAACCGACCTGTCGAGCGAGGTCCGCTCCCTGATCGCCGTGAAGCCGGATGCCATGCTGTTCGCAAGCTACGGCGCGGACTCGATCCTCATGATGAAGACCTTGAAGGAGCAGAAGGCGGCACCCAAGATCCTGTGGGGTCAGAACGCCGGCTTCGAGGTTCCCGAGTTCGTGAGCACGCTGGGCGACATCACCAATGGGGTCATGACCCGCACCGTGTTCATCCCGAAGGTCGGCCAGGTGAAGCCCATCGCCGCCAAGGTCAACGAAATGTACAAGAAGAAGACCGGCGTCGACTTCAGCGGCGCTTCGGCCCGTTCGTTCACCGGGCTGCAAGCCTGGGTGCACGTGCTGGAGAAGGCCGGCTCGACCAAACCCGCCGACATCCAGAAGGCCGCCAACGAGATCCAGATCCCCGGCAATGAGCTCGTGGTGCCGTGGGGCGGCATCAAGTTCGCCGCCAGCGGGGAGGACATGGGCCAAAACACCCTGGGCAAGGGGCTGATCGGCCAGTACCAGAAGAAAGCCGACGGCAAGATCGACCTCGAGATCGTCTACCCCTTCGACGTGGCGACGGCCAACATGATCTACCCGTTCCCGAAGTTCTAGCGCCACCCCGACACCGAACCCTGCTCACCCATTCCGCCGGCGGTTCCGGACGGAATGGGTGAGCGTATTGCTGCGCCGGAGGCACCCACCGCAATGGACATCCTGCTCGGCTCGCTCGTGTCCGGTCTGCTCCTGGGGATGGTGCTCGCCCTCGTTGCCCTGGGGCTCACCATCATCTTCGGGGTGATGGATATCGTCAATTTCGCCCACGGCGAGTTCCTGATGATCGGCATGTACACGGGACTGCTGACCGCCCAGGCGACCGGCATCGACCCCCTGTTCACGCTGCCGGTGGCCGCCGCGGTGGGGTTCGTGCTCGGGGTCGCCTGCTACAGCGGGTTGATCAAGTTTCTGTTGCGCGGGCCGATGATCGCGCAACTGCTCGGCACCTTCGGGCTGATGCTGACCCTGCGCAACCTCGCGCTGCTGTTCTTCGGCTCCGAGGACCGCTCGCTGCAGCACGGCCTGCTCGTGGGGCGCAGCTTCGACATCGGCATGGGCATCATCGTGTCGGCCACCAAGCTCGCCACGGCCGTTCTGGCGGTCCCAGCCTTCGTGGGCGTGTGGCTGCTCATGAACCGCACCCGGGTCGGCAAGGCGCTCACCGCAACCGCCCTGAACCGCCAGGGCGCCCGCTACATGGGGATCTCCACCGAGCGGATGAACGCGCTCGCCTGGGGGATCGGGGGCGGCACGGTCACCATGGCCGGGGCCCTGATCGTCAACTTCTGGTCCGTGAACCCATACGTGGGGCTGCTCTTCACCATGATCGCCTTCACCGTGGTCGCACTCGGCGGGTTCGGCAGCGTCCCGGGCGCGTTTTTCGCCGGCCTCGTGGTCGGGCTCATCATGGAGATCCCCGGCTTCTGGGACTTCTTCTCCATCACCCTGGACCTGCGCTGGATGGCGGACGTCCCGATCACCTCCTTCAAGTACACCTGCATCTACGTCGCCTACTTCGTGATCATGCTGATCAGCCCAAGGGGGTTGTTCGGATGGAAGCAATAAAGAACGCGGTCGACTTCTCGGACTTCCCCGCGCCTGGACCGGGTATTGGCCTTGGGGCGCTGTTCACCGGGATGCTCGTCTTCCCCTTCTTCCCCCACTCGTCCTTCGCCATGGCCACCATGATCCAGTTCTTCATGTTCTCGCTCTACAGCATGGGCTGGAACACGATCGGCGGCTACGGCGGGCAGGTCGACCTCGGGCAGGCGCAGTTCGTGGGCATCGGCGCCTACACCACCACCGTATGTCTGCTGCGCTGGGACATCCCCTTCTGGGTGTCGATGCCGATCGGGGTGGTGATCGCAATCTGCTGGTCGTTCATCATCGGCTACCCGCTGTTCAAGCTCAAGGGCCACTACTTCGCCATCGCGAGCATCGCGACCTCGCTCGTGCTCAAGGACGTCTTCGAGACCTGGAATTTCGTCGGCGCCGCGCGCGGCCTCGGGATCCTGCCGTCCAAGTACCAGCCGCCCGACTTCCTGCGGCTGATCTTCCGCGAGGACATCTACTACTACTACTTCATCCTGGGCTTCTTCGTCGCTCGGGCTGCTGTTCATGAACTGGTTCCGCCGGTCCCGCCTCGGGTTCCAGCTGCGCTCGATCAAGGACAACGAGGAGGTGGCGCGCTCGCTCGGCATCAACGTGCGCTGGGCCAAGATCAAGACCTACGCCATCGCGGTCTCCTTCGTCAGCATCGTGGGATCGTTCCACGCCGTGCTACGTCAAGAACATCGAGCCCGAGGACACGATGAGCCTCGACATTTCGATCCTGATCGCGCTCATGGCCATGCTGGGCGGAGCCGGGTCGCTCTGGGGGCCGGTGATCGGGGCGGGCGTCCTCATCCCGCTCAAGAGCTACCTCAAGGAGTGGCTGGGCGCGGCGGCCGGGCTGGTCGGCATCGACCTCATCATCTATGGCGCCATCATCATGCTCATCTCGGCCTTCGAGCCCCGGGGCATCTGGGGCATCGTCGAGAAGATGCGGCGGAGGAAGCGCGCTGATGGCCCTGCTGGAAGTGCACAATCTGGTGAAGGCGTTCGGCGGCCTCAAGGCCAACGACGACATGTCGTTTCAGCTCGAGCAGAACGACCTGCTGAGCGTCATCGGGCCGAACGGCGCCGGCAAGACGACCCTCTTCAACTGCATCGCCGGCATGTTCGCGCTCACGGCCGGGCGGATCGTGTTCGCCGGGGAGGACATCACCGACATCGGCGCCCCGGCCGTCGCTCGCCTGGGGCTGGCCCGGACCTTCCAGGTCTACGTGGCCGGCGGGCGACCTGAACGTGCTCGAAAACGTCATGGTCGGCTGCTTCATGCGCACCGCCTCGCCGGCGCGCGCGCGGTCGCAGGCCGAAGGGTTGCTGGAGGAAATGGGGCTCAAGGAGCTCAGCCGCGCCCTGGTCAACGAGCTGCCGGTCGCCGCCCAGAAACGCGTGACCATGGCGACCGCGCTCGCGACCGGGCCCCGCCTGCTGCTGCTCGACGAGGTGGCGGCCGGCCTCAACCCGAGCGAGATCGAAGGCATCATGGCCTCCATCCGGCACATCCACGCCGACCGCGGGATTACGGTCATGCTGATCGAGCACGTCATGGCGCTGGTCATGAACATCAGCCGGCGGGTGATCGTGCTGGACTACGGCCGGAAGATCGCCGAGGGCAGTCCGCAGGAAATCAGCCGCGACCCGCAGGTCATCAAGGCCTACCTCGGCGAAAAATACGTGCGCGACCACCTGCCGGCATCCGGAGGCGCCCCCGCATGAGCGCGACCCCCATTCTCGAGGTGATGGACATCAGGGTGCGGTACTCGGGCCTGCCCGTGCTGCAGGGCGTGTCCCTGACCGTGAACGCGGCCGAGACCGTCTGTGTGGTCGGCGCCAACGGCGCGGGCAAGTCCACCCTGCTGCGCGCGGTCATGGGCTCCCAGCGCGCGTTCGAGGGCCGCATTCGCTTCCAGGGCATGGACATCCAGCGCCTGAAGACCGAAGAGATCGTGCGGCTCGGGATCGTCTACGTGCCCGAGGAGAAGATGCTCTTCCGGCCGCTCGCAGTCGAGGAGAACCTGCTGCTGGGCGCCTACACGCTCGGCGACCCCGCGCGCATTCGCAGCAACCTGGAGCTCATCTACACGCTCTTCCCCCGGCTGAGGGAACGGCGCCGCCAGCCCGCCTCCACTCTGTCCGGCGGAGAGCAGCAGATGGTGGCCATCGGCCGCGGGCTGATGTCCAACCCCAAGATCCTCATGCTGGACGAACCGTCGCTCGGACTCGCGCCCAAGCTCGTGGACGAGGTCCTCGATACCGTTCGCAGGTTGAAAGATGAGGGCATGACGATCTTGCTGGTCGAGCAGAACGTGCGCGAGGCGCTCGATCTCGCCGACCGCGGCTATGTGATCCAGACCGGACGCATCGTCGGCCAGGGGACCGGCAGGGAACTGCTCGCCAGCGACCAGTTCCGCCAGGCCTTCCTCGGAATTTAGACCCTGTCCCCATCCTGGCGAGGCTGCTTGTCACTGCACCGTTCCCCTCACGCCAGTCTCTTTTCTTTGACACGCCATCCGTCTGTGATGGCCACCCACCCGGAAGGGAAACCGGATCATCCAAACAGGAGGTCTCACATGGCAGGCAGAAAATGGATCGTGCTCGCGGTGATGCTGGCGCTGCTGATTTCGGCACCTGCTGCGCAGGCTCAGACACGCTACAAACTGAGCGTCGTTCTGTCCGAACTCTCCCCCTGGTACGAGGGGGCCGCCCTGTTCGCCGATCTGGTCAAGGCCCGGACGGATGGAAAAATCGTGATCGACATCTACCCCAATCAACAACTCTCCGGCGGCGACCTGGTCAAGGGGCTTCAGATGCTGCAGGCGGGCGCCATCGACATGGCGTTCAACTCGACCATCCACTACGCCTCGGTCGACCCGCGCTTCATGGTGGTTTCCATGCCCTGGATCATGCCGAGCTATGAGGCGGTCGACCGGATCATCGACGGCCCCATCGGCGAGCAGCTGACCGGCATGGTTCGGGACAACAAGGTGGAACCCCTCGCGCTGGCCGGCAACGGGTTCCGGCAGATCACCAACAACGTCCGGGAGATCACGAAACCCGCGGATCTGAATGGACTGAGAATCCGGATCCCGGGGATGAAAATGTACGTCGCCACGTTCAAGAGCCTCGGCGCCAATGCGTCCGCCCTCGATTTCGCGGAGCTCTACAGCGCCCTGCAGCAGAAAACCATGGACGGCCAGGAGAACCCGGTCAGCACCATCGTGTCCGGCAAGCTCCACGAAGTTCAGAAATACTGCACCCTGTGGAACTACTCGTACCACCTGATCGTCATCGGGGTTAATAAAAAGCTCTGGGATTCCTTCGACGACAAGACCAAGGACATCATGCGGAAATCCGCCAAGCAGGCCGCGTATTACGAAAAGATGGTCGCACGGAAGATGGATGCCGACCTGGTGGACACCATGGCCAAAGCCGGCGTCAAGATCACCCGCCTGACTCCCGAACAGATGAAGGCGTTCCATCCCCTGGTGGAACCGGTTTACCAGGAGTTCGAGCCGACGATCGGCAAAGAGCTGTTGGACAAGTTCCGGGCGGAAGGGCAGAAATAAGGCCGTCCGACCGAATAGGACTGCGTACGGGAGAGGCTGTTGAAATGAAGCAGATTTTAGACAACATCGAAGAAACCATCATCGGCATCGTTCTGTTCGTCATGCTCACCATCGTTTTCTTCAACGCCCTCTCCCGATATCTCATCAACCTCAACATGGCCTCTTCCATGGAAATCGTGACCTCCCTCTTCCCCTGGCTGACCTTCCTGGGCGGCGCGGTGGTCGTCAAAAAGAAAGGGCACATCGGGTTCTCGCTCTTGACCGATCGGTTCCCGGAGAGGATCCGGAGGTACGTCCCCATCTTTGCCGCGAGCTGCATCGTGTTTGTTTTTTCGGTGTTCGCCTATCTCGGGACGGAGATGGTGCTGTTTGAAAGGGAAACCCGCCAGGTCACGGCCGCCCTTGAATTCCCGACCTGGGTGATCGAGCTGTCCATCCCGCTGGGCTCCCTCGCCATCATCATTCGGACGATCCAGGCCAATTTCCGATTCAGTGCAAAGCGCCGCCCCAGCGGGGATGAAGACCTTCAGACCGAAATCTGAACGGGCCGCCCCGCAGGGTTCGTTGCCCGCGGCCGGGTTTCGTAAATTTCACAGGAAACGAGAGAGAGAATGGACGTTTTATCGCTGGTCCTCCTGCTGTTCGGGGTTTTTTTCACCCTCCTGTTCTTGAACGTCCCGATCTTTGTCTCGTTGGCCGTTGCCAGCATCACCGCGGTGTTCGCGGCCGGCATCCCCTTCACCATGATCCCCATCCTGCTCTACACCACCACATCGAAGTTCACACTGCTGGCCATCCCGTTTTTCATATTGGCGGGCCACGCCATGGAGCGCGCGGGCATCTCGGGCAGGCTGATCCATTTGATCGATTCATTGGTGGGCCATGTCCGAGGGGGCCTGGCGGTGGTCACCGTGATCAGCTGCTGCTTCTTCGGCGCGATTTCGGGATCCGGGCCGGCGACCGTTGCCGCCATCGGGCTGATCTCCATCCCGGCCATGGTCAAGAACGGGTACGACAAGACCTACTCCGTCGCGCTGGTGGCCTCTGCGGCCGAGGTCGCCATCCTGATCCCGCCCAGCATAGCGCTCGTCGTCTATGGCGTCATCTCCGAGACCTCCATCGGGCAGTTGTTCATGGCCGGGATGGTGCCGGGCATTCTGATGGGCGCATCCATCATGGGGTTGGGATACTGGAAGTCGCGGGAAACGGGATTCGGTGGCACGCCCCGACGGAGGACGCCCCCGAACGAGATCGGGAAAGCCTTCATAGATGCCTTCTGGGGCCTCATGGCACCCGTTATCATCCTGGGCGGGATCTACGGGGGGGTCTTCACTCCCACGGAGGCAGCCGCCGTCGCCGCCGGTTATGGGATCCTGGTCGGCATCTTCATCTACCGAACGATCAAACTGAGGGATCTCTTCAAGCTGTTCACGGAAACCGCCATGTCCACGGCCATCATCATGGTGATCGTGATCAACGCCAGCGTCTTCTCCTGGATCCTGACGACCGGAAGGGTGGCGCAGAGCCTTTATCAGACCATGATGGGCATCAGCACCGACTACCTGTTCGTGCTCTTCGTCTTGAATGTCCTGCTTCTCATCGCCGGCTGCTTCATGGACGCCATCTCGGCCTTTTACATCTTCATCCCCTTGTTTCTCCCCTTGTGCAAAACGATTGGAATCGATCCTGTCCATCTTGGGGTTATCATGACGGGAAACCTGGCCATCGGGATGATCACGCCCCCCGTGGGGGTCGATCTCTACACCGCCTGTGCCATCTCCGGAGTCCCCTTCAAAGACCTCGCCCGGAAGATATGGCCGTTTGTAATTGCCTCACTCATCCCGCTGATTTTGATCACCTACATCCCCGCGATTTCGCTCTGGCTTCCGAAAATCCTGGGAATGAGGTAACCCTCGAATCGAGTGCATTACTGCTGAGGAGCAACCCATGGATCCAGTTGAACGGTTGATACGCGTCCTGACGCATCAGGCGGTCGATCGTCCCCCGGTCATCGGCGTAACCAACTCCGTGACCCTTGAACTGATGGATTCCGTTGGAGTGACGTTTCCTGAAGCCCACCATGATCCGGCACAGATGATGCGGCTCGGGGCCGCGGCGCATGAGATTTGCGGCCTGGAATCGGTCAAAGTCCCTTTTGATCTGACCGTGGAAACCGGGGCATTGGGTGCCGATATCGATTACGGATCACGGGACACGCTTCCCCGAACCGTGAAGCCGCCATTTGAGACCCCGGAAGATCTCATTGCCGGGGAGGGCTATGTAAAACGCGGAAGGATCCCTGTCGTTCTGGAGGCCATCCGGCTATCCCGGAAGACCTACGGCACTCGCGCCCCGGTCATCTCTTCACTCGTGGGTCCTTTCACTTTCTCCGCTCTGCTATTCGGGATGGAGCGCTTCTTTATCTGGATGCTGCAGGACCTGCAACGCTACCGCGCCGCCATGGAAAAGGCGACACACCTCTGCTCGGCCTACGCCCGGGAGCAGTTTGAAGCCGGAAGCCACGTCGTCCAGATTGCAGACCCTTCCGCATCCAGAGATTTGATCTCATCCGAGAAATACGGGGCCTTGGTTGCGCCTTACCATCGGCAACTGTGTTCGGCCTTTAATGCCCCGACCGTAATCCATATTTGCGGTGACATTACGGGCCACCTCAACTCCATCGCAGAAACGGGTGCCAGCGGCATCAGTTTTGATTACAAGACGGATATCGAAGCCGCAAAAATTACTCTCAAAGAGAAGATGGCGCTGATCGGGTATGTCCCGACTTCCCTGCTGCGGGAGGGCAAGCCGGAAGAGGTCCATGCCTACTCCAGGGCCTGCGTGAATGCAGGAGTCGATGCCCTCAATGCGGGGTGTGCCTGGCCGCTCGACACGCCCACAGAAAATATCGTGGCCATGGTAAAAGCAGTAAACCCTCAGGATTAAGAGCAACCCCCAATAAAAGGAGATTCCTGTGAAAGCAAAGAAAGCAATTTCAATTTTTGTTTTGGGGTTAATCATGTCGCTGGGAGGCATGCCGGCATTCTCCTAGGAGAAAGCCTCCGACAACATGCAGATTGTCATCGAGAAGATCCATGCCGACAAGAAGCTCCTGGTGGCCGAGAACATGCAACTGACCGAGGCCGAGGCCAAAGCCTTCTGGCCTGTCTACAAACAGTATCAGGACGAATTGTTTCTTCTTCGCACAAGAACCGTAAAATTGATCAAAGACTATTCAGCCGTCTACGAGACCATGAACAACGCTACCGCGAGGAGGCTGCTGGATGAGTATATGGCCGTAGAGGCCTTGGGGCCGAAGCTTCGTAACGCCTATCTCCCAAAATTCCGCAAAGTTCTGCCCGAGGTAAAGGTGGCACGCTATTATCAAATCGAGAACAAGATCCAGGCCGCCCTGGTATACGAACTTGCCGCCCAAATCCCGCTCATGAAATTGGATAAATAGCTTTAAGAAAGGGAGGACCAAGAATGAAACGCATTCATCTGACGATTATGCTCTTGGTGTTCGCACTCGCCTTAGGGCCACTCGTTACCGTAACCCCTGCTAATGCAGCGTCCGCCGAAGCAATTGATCGTGATGCCCAGAAAGCCCTGGGAGCCCTATATGCAAAATCGCCTTCAGCCAAAACGATGGGCGAAAAGGCCTTAGGCATCCTGGTCTTTCCGGGAATCGTCAAGGGGGGCTTCATCGTCGGCGGACAATATGGCGAGGGCGCTCTGATCAAAGGTGGAAAGACGGTTGCGTACTATAATACTGTTGCGGCCTCCTATGGATTGCAGGCGGGTCTTCAGAAATTTGGCTACGCTCTATTTTTTATGACCGACCCCGCCCTGGCTTGGCTCGACAAGAGTGACGGCTGGGAAATCGGTGTAGGCCCGAGCATCGTTGTCGTCGATGTCGGTGCGGCCGCATCCGTGACGAGCACCACTCTCCAGTCTGACGTCTACGCATTTTTCTTCAACCAGAAAGGTCTGATGGCCGGGATCGGCCTGCAGGGTACGAAAATCACCAGGCTCGAAAAATAAAGGTTGGATTACGACCCCCATTCTGTACTCCGGCGGGATCCTCACGCAAGGACTCCGCAGCGTGGTCAAGGAACTCGACATGAACATTCGGAATTGTTACTTTCGACTTGTCTTTTGAAACTAGCCCGCGCATAATCCCGACCTCTGATAGGCCCCTTCTGAAATCAACCGGGGCACGGTGGGTCAACAAACCTTCCGAAGGCGTTACTCAAATGACAGCACCGGAAATGCCTTCCGGCGGCACTGGCGCACCCCCGGCAGTAAACCAATTTGGAAGGGCAACCCCCAGTGGTTGGAAATGGGAAGACTATATGCCCTTAATAAGAATCCTCCTGAGCTTACTTCTTATATATGGCTGTGCCCCGAATGTTAAAATTCCAAACAAGTTTGGGGCCGAACAGTTATCGCCGACCTTAGATAGCATTGCAGGTATAGACCAGATCAAATGTGATCAGCTAAGAGACAAGAGGATCAAAATCACCATCACCAACAAGTTGAGCGCGCCTGTCTTCCTTGAAAATATTAAAGGGAACATTCCATTTCGCTCTTTAGAGTTAAACAAGACAGAATACTCGGGAAGCATTTCAGCCGATTTAAAAGACAAGCTTTCTGAGGTGTTAGAACGATCCTGCGGGGCGGTGATTGTCGAAGACGGACTGGTTGACATTGTTTTGCAAGCAACTGTTAATAAGTTCTACTCTCAAATCGTCGATGCCAAAAGAGAGGGCGACACTCAAATACTATCTCCGGGGGAAGAAAAGGAGTTTAAACTTTACACAACCACAAACAGTATTTTGAACATTGATACATGGATAAATAATGAACCCTTAAAATTTGAACATTTATTCTCACTGAAAGAGGAGTATGGTTGCAAAAGTAGTTGGACCAAAGAAGGCACCCATATGAATGATACGCTCACCAGTTTGACAATGATGGACGACAGGGTCGTGTTATCACGATATATTGCATCCAACACAACCCGCGTCCATGGAGGGTTGAATAGGGATCACTTGGGAAAGTTAACTATTTTTGATTCGACTGGAAAAACCCAGAAGGAGTTGGTCTTTAACAACAACGATGTCAATAACCCAAGGGTGGGCAAATTGTACTCAGAAAAGGGTGGCGAGTACATCATCGACACCAGAATGAGGGCTTATAGAGAACTGTACTTTTCTGGATATGGCAACCTAAAACTACTTGCCTACAATTACATAGCCGAATTGATTAATATCGTTAACAATCTTGGCCGATAGGAGGCCACGCATGCGAAATGTTGCGATTATTTCAACTCTGCTTCTCAGCATGCTGGCAGCGACCGGGTGCGGCAATCCAAAGATATCGAATATAAACTATAAACCCGACCAGATACTGGCTAAAATAGAAGGAGAACCCAATAGGGGGATCAAGGTTGCTTCTGCTCAGGAGGACGAGGGGCAGGCAAGACTTGCTTCGGGGCCCAAGAACGCTGGTGGCAATTTCTTTTACGGTAATTATTATGCACTTGTAATCGGGATAAATGATTATAAGTGGATCGGCAAACTGAAAACCGCTGTCAACGATGCCAATTCGGTAGCATCGTTACTGCGCGAAAAGTATGGTTACAAAGTTGAGACGCTAATCGACTGCACACGAAATCAGATTATTGAATCCCTTTCTGAATACCGCAAGCGGCTTACAAACAAGGACAACTTGCTTATATACTATTCAGGACATGGTATTTTGGATAAGGAGGCAGATGAAGGATATTGGCTTCCTGTAGATGCAACAAGAAGCAGTGAATCTAATTGGATTTCTAACACCGCACTGACGTCCTCAATAAGGGCCATACAAGCCAAACATGTTTTGATAGTTTCTGATAGTTGCTACTCGGGGAAAATCATGCGAAGCGCAAACGTGGATATTGGGGTTGGGGATACGTTGAAACGACTGTCTGAAAAAAAGGCCAGAATCGTAATGACTTCAGGTGGACTTGAGCCTGTTTTGGATAGCGGCGGCATTGATAATCATTCCGTTTTCTCTGCTGCCTTCATACGTGCATTAAATGAGAATGCTGGCACAGAAAGCGGAACTGAAATATTCGCAAAAATTCGCAACTCCGTTATTTTAAATTCTGATCAAACACCTGAATATGCAGATATCCATAAAGCCGGGCATGACGGCGGGGACTTTATTTTTTGCATCCTATCAAAATAGTAAAAGCGAACTAAATTGAAGTGCCCGCCGTAAATATACCCATGAATCCCTTAAATTTGGCGCTCCCGCCAGTTTAGATACCGGCGATGAATGGCAACTTTCAGCTTCATTGGATGCATGGCATGCCCAAGCGATCAAAGACGCCTCTTCGGCCATCGGCTTCCCCACCACCTTTGGCAGTCCGCTGATGAAAGACTCGCTGATATCCACTGCCTATTTGCGGAAAATGCTGGATTACGGTAGCATACGGGGTTTATTGAAGTACAGGGCTGATGACTCTGAATCTGCTCGGCAGCCTGATCCAGCCCCCCCGCGGGCCGGCGCTACACTCCGCGGCAGGACGATCCACTGGAGTTTAACTGTTTTCGCTCATCAGGACAGACCAATTTCAATTTAACTCAGGAGATAGCGATGTTCTTACGCATCCTTGCAGCCGCAGCTGTCATCCTCGCCGCCGGCGCTGCTCAGGCGCAGCCGCTTCAACTAGTCACCGCGGATGAGGCCAAGCTACCCGCTTTCGGCGCCACGCCCGTCATGCGAGGCATCACGCGCGGCCCGGGCGTCACGCTCGCCACACCCGAGATCGTCTCCGGCACCTTCCCCCTGAGGATCGTGTTCGCGCCGCACGGCGGCTCCAAGATCGACCCGGCGAGCGTCAAGGTGGAGTACTTGCGGGGATCAGGCGTGGACCTCACTGCGCGCCTGAAGGCCAGCATCAAACCTGAATGCATCGAGGTCGCCTCGGCCCTGGCGCCAGCGGGCGAACACGCGTTCCGGGTCTCAGTGCGCGACAGCGAGGGCCGTGAGAGCAAGACCGAGTTCAAGCTGACGGTGAAGTAGGCCCGGTATTCGATGCGCTGCCCTTACTGCATCTCCGAGATCGACGATGCGGCGCTCGCCTGCCCGAACTGCGCGCGCGACCTGTACCTGTTCAAGCCGCTGCTGGAGAAGATCCACCAGTTGGAGAAGGCGGTCGCGGCGAGTGCGGAGACCCGCATCGCTGCTTTGGAGGCCGAGGTAGCCGCGTTGAAGCAGGCGACCGCCGACGCGGTCCCGGTGCAGCCCGTCGTCGAGAGCAGGGAGCTGGGGGGGGGCAGCTCGGACTATACGCTCATGCTGCTCAAGACGCTGCTGCCGGCTTTCGCGCTGCTGGTCGCGGCGCATGGCGTCCTGCTGTTCGTATTCGACGTCAAGCCGATCATCCTGCGCGTCGCCACCCTCCTGATCCCGATGCCGTTCGGCTTCCTGCTGGCCTCGCATTTCGCGGGACGGTTCTGGAAATCGACCGGCGCGGGCTTCGTCGTCGCGCTATGCGCAGTTTGGGCGATGCTGGCGGTCACCGCCATGATCGACAAGGTCTCGGTCCTGCCGCAGGGCGGGCGCGAGCTGCGCGAGACAGCGGAGTATGTGCTCGGGATCGGCCTCGCCTTCGCCGCCGGCATCATGGCCGGGGAGTTCTTCCCGGCGTTCAAGGAGAAGGGCTCGTCGCCCCACCGTGTGGTTCTTCTGGTCGCACGCGCGGTGACGCTGGACGATGAAGGCAAATTGGGCATCGAGAAAGCGGCCAAGCAGATCGACAAGCTGGTGAAGGTTGCGGCGCCCGCCGCCGCCGGCGCCGCATCCCTTTACGCCGGCATCAATTCATTGCTCGGCTATCTGGGATGAGTCAGTCCGGGTCCGCCATGCAGAAGGGCGAAAACCCCTGCACCCCAGCTCTCTGCAGCCGCACCGGCCTCTCCTTGGTGATTGAGTTACGGCTTAATGGTGATTCATCACTGATTTACGATTGCCAAAGCGGCAATCTCACCTCGCCCGGTAAAGTATCAATCCCCCGTCCCCTCTGTGAGCAGGCCTTAAGGGACGTAATCCTGAATGGCTTTGAAATCACTTCCATTCGGAAGCAGATTTCAAAAAGGCCTCACGTCTATTGCGGAAGTTTTAAGCCCTCGTATGGTCACGACCATCCCGAATGGGGATCTTTTCAGGTGACATCCATGTGCCACCGGAGGTGATCGATGAATTTTCGATGCGCAATGGTTTTAGCCATCGCAATTTTCACAATGCCCATCCCTGCCAATCTTCACGCGCAAGAAGAGCCAGACGAAATCCAAGAAAGCGGGCCTCGGTTAGGCGAGGAGGAGGCTCGCAGGATTCTCGCAGAGGTTTTCCCGCCAGGCGCTACGAAACACCAGCAGATCGAGTACTTTCAGCTGCGCGAAAGGGCGGCATTCACGATGGGAGAGGCTCTGGTCCGGATCGATGCCCTTAGGCGGCTCGTGGAATTGACATCAACCCCGGACAAGCCCTCGCCGTACATCGCATATCTATGGCGCGAACTATGGCGGTATGGAAACCAGACGGAAGCCCTGGAAATGGGGGAGACCCTCGTGCATCATAGCGGGATAACACCCGCACAGCGCATCGCCTGGACCGTCAACCTCGGGCGGGATTATGTGAATCTGGGCAATCGAAGCCGTGCCGCAGAGTTGCTGAAGCAGGCAGAGGCTGAGGCAAAGGCTGCCGGGAGTACCGGCAATTTACACATGCTGGCCTACACGACGATTGCAACCGAAGACCTCCGGGCCACGGTGTTGCAGGGTCAAAATGATCCCGAAGGCGCCCTTGTTGCAATGAGGCGGGCCCTCGACGCCAGTCTCGCCGAGGTGAAGCGGTCCCGTTCGGTCGTGGGGTCTCCACGGACGGATTTGGAGTACGACGCGGCCATCCGGCAGCGTAACAGTGCAATGGGCACGGCGATATGGCTCTACTTCGTGCAGGGCCGAAACGAAGAGGCTGAAGGGCTTGCGCGGTTGGGCTTACGACTATCAACGGAAGAGCGGACCGGGGGAGGCACCGTTGCCTACTGGCATCAAAAACTTGCTCAGGCGTTGTTGGGGGAGCGCCGGTTCCCGGAAGCAGCCGCGGCTGCAAACGAGGCGTTGACCGTCCTGCGTGCCAGCTCGGCGACGGAAAGCTCGCTGCGTATAATCTACACACAGTCCATTCTGCTGCAGGCGTTGTTGGCCATGGAGCGATGGGCTGATGCCGACCGCCTCGCAGCCGAGATGCGCGCCGCCACAACGGGAGACCGGACGGCGCGGGGCATGGCCGACAACCCGGTGCTGCAGGCTTTTCTGCACCTTAAAAACGATCGGCTCGGGCAAGCGCGCGAACGAATCGACGGCGTAGTTAACCACCGCCAGCGTGCATACGGGGAAAAGAGCGGACTCACGATCGAGGCGCGCGCCGTCCGGGCTCTTGTCCTGCAGGCCCAGGGGGCTGAACGGCTCTCCCTCGACGACTACCGGGCCGTATTCGCATATGTGTTCGCACCGGAGAGGTCCTTTGGAGATGCCCAGCCGGCCGGAGTTCGCGGCTTCTACCTTCCTCAGGCGCTCCGGGGGTTCCTATCGCTGGTGCGGGAGCGGTATGCGAAAGACGGAGCCGCCACCGACGAAGAGCTTGTGGATCTCGCATTCCGGGTAGCTGACAGGTTGCAGCTGAGCTCGGTCCAGCGCAGCCTGATCGACAGTGCCGCGCGGGTGGTCGCTGCGACACCGGAATTGGCGGACCTCGTGCGGCGCGAACAGGAGCAGCGTATTAAGGCCGGGGAGATCATGGCGAACCTGAACAGGGCGCTCGCCGATGATCAGCGCCTCGCTAAGGAGGCAAAACAGCGGCAGGCGGAAGGAAAGGCTGCGAAGGAGGACGAAAAGAAGCTCGCCGGGGAAGCTGCCGAGGAGCGGGAGCGGGCACGCGCACGTCAGGCAGCGCTTAAGCAACTGCGAGACCAGCTTGAGTCGTTGGAGAAGGAACGCGGGGGAATACAGGTGGAGATCGGGCGGCGCTTTCCCGAATACCAGTTTCTGGTCAACCCGAAGCCACCCACCCTGAGCGAACTGTCGAAATTGCTGGCCAAAGACGAGGCATTCGTCAGCATATATCCCTTCGAACAGGGGACGCTCGTGTGGGGCTTGAGTGCGAGTGGACGCCCGGCGTTCCATGTGTCCTCTCTGAAACCGGTTGAGGTCCGTGACCTCGTAACGCGTTTGCGGAGTACCCTTGATTGGGGAGCGGCATCCGCCCCAAATACCACCGCCTTTGATTCGGCATCGAGCCATCGTTTGTTCCGGGAGTTGCTCGCACCCGTTTGGCCGGCACTGGGTTCGCCGCGGGTGGTGACGACGGCGACGGCAAGCGAGTTGGCGCAACTGCCCCTTGCGGTCCTCATCACGCAGCCATCCGAGGGGGCGTTCGATCCTGTGAAGGCAAGCTGGCTTGTCCGCGAGACGGCACTGAACCAGATCGCCACCGCCGCCGCTTTCCGTGCGCTTCGGGAAAGTCGGCCGCGTGCCAAACCGACGGCGCCTTTTTTCGGCTTCGGCGACCCGCTCTTCAGGATCGCGACTGCACCAGGGGGTGGTGCTCCGGGGGCTCGTGGGGTACAGACGGCTACCCAGGCAGAGGAATATAGCTTCTTGAGCCCATTGCCTGAAACCCGCGATGAGATCGCTGCTATTGTAAAGGCCCTTGGGGCTGACCTCGGAAAGGATGCTTGGTTCGGCGCTCAGGCCACTCGCACCGCTGCCTTGACCACCGACCTCTCAAACCGGCGCGTGGTCGCCTTTGCCACGCACGGCTTAAGGCCGGGGGATCTGCCCGGACTTTCGCGGCCAGCGCTTGCGATGGCGGCCACGACACCGGCTGAATCGCCGCTGCTTGTGATGGATGACGTGCTCACCATGAAACTCAATGCGGACTGGATTGTATTGTCGGCATGCAATACCGCCTCTGATGACGGCCGGACACAGGAAGCGTTTTCAGGTCTTGCTCGCGCCTTCTTCTTCTCCGGCGCACGTTCAGTCTTGGCTACCCATTGGGCAGTGGAGAGCCTTTCGGCGCAGCAACTGGTGACCCGGACCTTTGCCCACCAGGCTGGGAATCCAAGCGTTTCCCGGGCTGAGAGCCTGCGGCAGGCCCAACTCCAACTTATCGAAGGGAATGCAGGGGCTGGTTACACTCATCCATTTTTCTGGGCTCCCTACGCCATATATGGAGATCCAATAATGTGAGTGGCTGAAGAGAGCACGAACCTATCGAGCCGCACATAGAGCGCTCGCTCACTGCAATTATGATGGAGCCGAATCGTGTTTCGAACTGGCTCTAAGCAGGGGCATTTGAGGACGTGCTGCAGCGCGTCGACCACCACCTGATGGACTTGAACGAAGGCGAGATGTTCGTCACGGTTTTATACGGGGTGCTGGACGGCCGGACCCAGTGCTTCGAAATGGTTTCAAATCACCAAGCCGGTATCGCCAGGTTCGACGATGTGACCGTCGTCGTGATCCAGAAAAGACGCGACGGTCCACCTGGATCGGTACAACGGCTGGAGACGTCTTGCCCCAGGGACCTTGCGGGCAAATCGCAGTTGACAACCCGCATCCTCCTCTTGATCGTGGCGGGCGGCCCCATCTTCGGTTATCTGATCACGCTGACGAAGGTCACCGACAATGCCGCGACGCTCGTCTCCTCCATCACCGAGGAGCCGTGGCTCATCCGGCTGCTGAACCAGGACGACTTCATCCCATGGAAGCAGGGGTCAGCCTGTAACTTGCACTCTATTCGGACCAGCGAGGAAAGGACTCTGCAATGAGAGCGGTTATCATCCATGCCCCGCACGACGTCGCGTTGGAGGACGTTCCGCCGCCGGAGAAAAAACCCTCCGAGGTGATGATCAAGGTCCACGGGATGGGGATCTGCGGGTCGGATATCGCCGCCTACAAGGGGGTCAACCCGCTGGTATCGTACCCGCGCATCATCGGTCACGAAATCGCCGGGGAAGTGCTGGAAACGCACCCGGGCGACAAGACCCTCGCACCCGGCGACCGGGTGGTCATCGAGCCCTATGTCTTTTGCGGGACATGCTACCCGTGCGCGAACGGAAGGACCAACTGCTGCGAAAACCTGAAAGTGCGCGGCGTGCACATCGACGGCGCCATGTCGGAATTCTGCTCGCACCCCCGCCACCTGGTCCACAAGGTGCCCGCCGGCGTGTCGTGGGAACGGCTCGCGATGGTCGAGCCCCTGACCATCTCGGTTCATGCCGTCAAGCGCGCCCGCATGGTCAAGGGGGAGCACTTGGTGGTGACGGGGGCTGGGCCCATCGGCTTGCTCGCCGCGCTGTACGCAGGGGTGGTCGGAGCAGTCCCGATCGTGGTCGACCCGATCGATGCGCGCCTGGCGACCGCTCGCGCGTTGGGCATTCCTTTCGGTATCAACCCGGAAAGAGAAAACGCGGTCAGCCGCATCCGGGAGATCACCCATGGGAGATTGGCGGAGGCCGTGATCGAGGCGTCGGGCAGCGCGGCGGCCATCCGGAGCAGCATCGACTATGTGGCCTACTCAGGCAGGGTCGCGCTGGTGGGGTGGCCCAAAGCGGAAGTTTCGCTGCCAACCGCCCTGTTCACGAAGAAAGAGCTCGACGTGGTGGGTTCGCGCAACAGTCGGCAGGCTTTCGCCGAGAGCATCGAGCTGGTGGCGGCGGGCAAGGTCGATGTGACGGCCATGATCACCCGCACGATATCATTCGAGGAGGCACCGGATGCCGTGCGGGAGATCGCGACCTATCCGGAAAAGTTCATGAAGGTCGTAGCGTTGCTGTCGTAGCGGGATGAATCCGCGAATGGCCCCCGCCGGCAGTCGACGGGGGCCGAATCGCGGGTCTTATCTATTTAAGCCGCCCCAGTTCCTTCATGATAACCTCGTACTCGACCATCTTCTTCTTCACCAGCGCGAGCGATTCCTCCGGCCCCATGTACTCGGTCTTGAAACCGTTCTGGTCCATCTTTTTCTGGACGTCCGGGTCCTTCATGACCTTATCGAAAGCGTTCGCAAGGAATTTGATGACGTCGTCGGGCGTTCCCGGAGGGGCTGCGACCCCGCGGTAGGCGCCTTCGACGATGTCATATCCCAACTCCTTGAACGTCGGCACGTCGGGCAGGATCTCCATGCGCTTGTCCGCGGCGATGGCGAGCGTGCGGAACTTGGTCTTGTACTGGATCGCAATAGGCGTGTACGTCATGAGGGCGGTGACGTGGCCGCCGAGCAGGGCCGGGACGGCGGAGCCGGTCCCGCCGAAGGGGATATAGGTCAGCTTGATGCCGGCCGCTTTGTTGAGCATGGCCGTGCCCAGGTCGTTCGCGGACGAGGTCCCGCTGCCGCCGACCGTGACGACCCCCGGGGGCTGGCTCTTGGCGTAGTCGACAAAGTCCTTGAGCGTCTTGTAAGGGCTGTCGAGCCGCACCGCCAGCACGTTCGGCGTGCTTTCGAACATGTAGATGTTCTTGATGTCCAAGGTCTTGTAGCCGGCGTTGCCCATCTCCATGGGCTGAAGGACGATGTGCGGCAGGTTGTGGCCGGCGATGGTGTACCCGTCGGGCGGGCTCTGGACCAGGTCCGCCCAACAGAGCGCCCCGCCGCCGCCGATTTTGTAGTTGATGACGACATCCTGGCCGATGGCCTTCTTCAGCGGCCCTTCCTGGAAGCGCGCGGTGATGTCCGACTCCCCGCCCGGGTTGAAGCAGATGTTGTAGGTGAGGCGCTTGGCCGGGTAATCCGCTGCCCCGACGGCGCCGGCCCAGGCCAGGGCCAAGATCAGGATCAGGGCCATCCATCCGGTTTTCCGCATGCTCATGTTCCCCTCCTTCGCTTTGGTTGACGGTTCGTGTCGCGTCTATCCGGTCAATCCGCTTCGTCCAGGGCGACCTCGGGCCCCTGCGAGCGCAGCTGCAGCCAGAATCCTCGCCCGACGGAGAGCAGGCCAAGGCACATGAAGACGGCCGCGATGGGTTTGGTGAAAAAGATGAGCGGGGACCCCTGGGACATGAGCAGCGACTGGCCCAGAGAAGTTTCCAGCATCTGAGCGAGGACGGTGGCCAGCACCATCGGGGCAACGGGCCATCCGAATTTACGCATGAAGTACCCGATCACACCGAACAGGAGCATGACCCACACATCGAACGCCTGAAACCGGATGCTGTAGGTCCCCACGACGGAGCAGAAGACGATGATCGGACCGAGGATGTAAAACGGGATGACGACGATCTTGGCCCACATGCCGACCAGCGGCAGGTTGAGGACCAAGAGCATGATGTTCCCGATGTACATGCTCGCGATCACCGCCCAGACGAAATCGGGGTTGGTCGCGAAGAGCATCGGCCCGGGCTGCAGGCCGTACATCATGAGTCCGCCGAGCAGGACCGCCATCGAGGGCGCCGTGGGCAGCCCGAACGAGAAGAGCGGGATGAACCCGGCGGTGGATGTGGCGTTGTTGGCCCCTTCCGGCGCGGCGACGCCTTCGATGGCCCCCTTTCCAAAACGTTCGGGGTGCTTGGAAATCCGTTTCTCCAGGTCGTAAGCCACGAAGGTGGTGACCGAGGGCGCGCACCCGGGGAGGAGCCCCAGGAAGAAACCGACTCCCGTGCAGCGAAGCATGGCCCCCATGCACTGCTTGATGTCGGCCCAGGTCGGCATCCAGCTTCCCGATGTCGAACCGGCTGATGGCCGTGACCCGTGCTCGACGTTGATCATCACTTCGCTGATCGCGAACAGCCCCACGATCACGCTGATGAACTCCACTCCAGCGGTCAGCGTCGACGACCCGAAGGTGAGCCGCGCGGCGCCGGTCAGCGGGTCCTGGCCGATGAGCGAGGCCAGCAGGCCGATGGCCATCGAGGCGATTCCCTTCAGCAGGGCGCGGCCGGACAGGCTGATGATCAGGCTCAGCCCCATGAACATCAGGGCGAAATACTCCGGGGGGCCGAACACCAAGGCAAAATCGGCCAATATCGGGGCAAAAACGTGAGGCCGATCAGGCTGAGCGTCCCGGCCACGAAGGAGGAGATGGCGCAGATGGCCAAGGCCGGACCCGCCCTGCCCTGCTTGGCCATTTCATACCCGTCGAGCGCCGTGCAGACCGAGGACGCCTCGCCGGGGATGTTCACGACGATCGCCGTGGTGGACCCGCCGTACATGGCGCCATAGTAGATGGCCGCCATCATGATGATGGCCGAGGTCGGCGGCAGAACGGTCGTCAGCGGCAGCAGGATCGCGATACCGGAAGCAGGGCCGATCCCGGGCAGCACCCCGACCAATGTCCCGATGAGAGAGCCCACCAGCGCCCACAACAGATTCTGGAAGGACAGGGCGGTCATGAACCCTTGCAGCAGATAGTCCCAGGAAAAACCCATTCCGTCCTCCTACCCTTTGAAAAGGACCCCTTCCGGAAAAGAGAGCCCCAGCAGACTGATGAACACGTAGTGCGAGAGAACTCCGCAGGCGAGGCCCGTCAGGAGGGCGGTGATCCATTTCGCCCGCTTCAGGTACCAGATGGAGCCCGCGATGTAGAGAAACGTGGCGGTGGGCAGCCCCAGCAGGTTCATCAACGCATTGTAGAGCCCGATGCTGAGCAGGGTGACAATGATGATCCGGACCCCCATTGCATCGGGCCAGTCGATTGCGGCGTCGGGCCCGCGCGATCTCCAGGCCTTGACCGCCATCCCGACGCCGCAGCCGGCGATAAGGATGCCGACCGCGTAAGGAAGCGCCCTGGGGGACAGGCGATGCTCCATCGTGGTCACGATGGTAGAGGACGCCCAGAGCGTCAGAAGACCGAGGACAGCCAGAAAAAGTCCGGCTGCAATATCGGCCGATCTCAGTGTTTTCACAGCCACCTCCGAATGCCCGATCGGTTTTGAATGAATCGGCGTAAAGCCAGCTGAATTCAGAGCCTCCTGCAGAACACCTTCCGCAGAGTGGTTGACCCGCAAAACGGTTTCATTATATGCAAAAAGCTTGGAAAAGCGAGGTGAAACTTGTCTCAACTGTTAAAGGGACCTATCTGGCTGGCCGAGTGGATGAAGGCCCACGAGATTCCCCTGTGGGGTGCGGCGGATCTCCGCGATATGCTCACGCCGCACGATGAAACCGGGCGCGGCTTCCCCATCGCGATCTCGTGGGCGGTCCCGATGAACCCCCGGATCATGGCGGGCATTCAGGACGGCCCCAATCAGGCCTATGCGGACGAGTACGAGCGGGTCAACCGGCAGATCAATGAAGGGTCGGCCGCGCTTGCAACTGAAATCCACAGCCGGGGCTTTCGATCCAAACCGATAGCGGCCTCGGATCGTACCGACACGGTGACTATCAGAGGGGACTTCCCCCACAAAACCGCGGCCACCCGCGCGGGACTGGGATGGATCGGGCTCCACTGCCAGCTCATCACGCGCCCGTTCGGGTCATGGGTGCGGCTGGGGACCGTTTTCACCGCCATGGAGATTCCCTGCGGCCCACCCCTGGTCAAAAATTACTGCGGTCATTGTAAGCGCTGCGTCGACGCCTGCCCCGCGAAGGCCTTGAAGGGCGGCAGGTGGTATCCAGGGATGTCCCGCGAAGAGATATTGGATGTGCGCGCGTGCGATCGCTGGAAGAAGGAACACTACTTTCGGTATCACGGGGGACACAACTGCGGGATCTGTTCGGCGGTCTGCCCCTATGGATTGCGAGTGCTGAGACGAGTCGGGGCGCTTTAGTGCGCCCGGTCATGCCAGGCTGCGCTTGAACTGGTCGAACCGGTCCTCTTTTACTCTCAAGGCCTGGACGGCCTGATCCATCGGCACGGCCTCGAACGCGACCTCGTCGCCCGGTGTGATCTGGCCGAGCAGGGGCAGGTCGGCCGAAATGACGGTCGCAATCTTGCGGTAGCCGCCCGAGGCGGTCTCGCCCAGGATGATGATCGGCTGGCCGTCGCCGGGCACCTGGATCGTCCCGGAGACAATCCCCTCCGAAATGATCGACTCCCCTGCCTCAGGCAAACGCTGGATGGCGGCTCCTTTGAGCCGGATGCCCGTGCGGTCCGAGTCCGGCGACACGGTGAAGGTGGCGTTCACGAACGTGCGCTTGCCCTCGTCGGAGAAGTCGTCGTCCTGCGGCCCCCAAACCACGCGCAGCCGCCAGGGCGAGGCGTACGCGGGAACCAAGCCCGGGTCGGCCGCCCGGCCGACGCGGCGTGTGAGGTCGTCGACCGCTGCGGCCGACAGGATGTCGCCCTTGCGCAGCAGGCGCCCTTCGAACCCGCCGAAGCCCGACGCGAGGTTGGTCGCACGGCTCCCCAGGATGGGTTCGACCTCGAACCCTCCGGCCACGGCCAGGTAGGCGCGCAGCCCGCTGCGCGGACCGGTGAAGGCGACGACGTCCCCTTCCCTGACCTGCAGGGAACGCCACATCGGCAACTCGGCGGCACCGAGCCTGGGCTGCAGATCTCCGCCGGTCACAGCCACGACCGCATCTCGCAGCGCCCTCAACCGCAGCCCCATGAGGGTCGTCTCCAGCACGGCCCCGTTCTCCGGGTTCCCCACCAGGAGGTTGGCCACGCGCACGGCAAACCGGTCCAGAGCCCCACTCGGAGCGACCCCCAGGCGCGCGCACCCGAACCGCCCGAGGTCCTGCACACTGGTCATGATCCCGGGCGCTACCACCTCGAAAGTGCTCATGCCGGTCATCGGGGAACCTCCGGGGCGTGCACGGCATCGAACCTGACCTCGTCCCCCATTTCCAGGAGCGCAGGCAACCGCCGCCGCGGGTCGAAGAGTTCGATCGGCGTCCAACCTATGATTTGCCAGCCTCCCGGGCTCTCAACCGGGTAGATCCCCGTCTGGCGCTGCGCGATCCCGACCGAGCCCTTCGGGACCTTGGTCCGCGGGGTCGCCCGGCGAGAGACGGCAAGGTCGGCCGGCAACTCCCCCATGTAAGGGTAGCCCGGGGTGAACCCGATCATGTAGACCCGGTAGACGGGCTCGGTGTGCCGCCGGACGACCTCGGCCGGCGCAAGGCCGAGGTGCGCGGCCACGGCCTCCAGGTCGGGCCCATAGTCGCCGCCGTAGAAGACCGGAATGGTGATGCGCTTGGACGGGGGAACGCCGCCCGCTTCGGGCTGCGCCATGGCCTCCCGGATGCGTGCCTTGAGCTCATCCGGGGCCACCGTCAGCGGGTCGAAGATCACGAGCAGGGACCGGTAGCCGGGGGCGAGCTCGCGCACCCCGGACAGGTGCGCCTGCTCCAGGCGCAGCCACAGCCGCTGCACCCGGCGGTTCACTTCCGGTGAGACCGTGTCGCCGATCTCGACTAAGAGGCTGCGGTCGCCCATGCAGCGAATCACGAGGGGGTCCGCCATCCCGGATCGTCCTTTCCGAACGCGGCGCAAATGGGGGGGGTCTAGAGGAATGCCGCGGGCGGCCGGATGGCCACTCCTGCGGCGTCCAGGGTTTCGCGGATCCGCTTCACCAGGGCCAGCGCCTTAGGGTTGTCCCCGTGCACGCAGACGGTCTCGGCCCGCAGTTCGATGTCCGTCCCGTCGACGGCCGTCACCCTGCCCGTCTGGACATACTTCAGGATCTTGGCCGCCACAGCCTCGTGGTCGTGAATGACAGCGCCCGGCAGCTTGCGCGAGACGAGCGACCCGTCGCGGTTGTAGGCGCGGTCGGCGAAGACCTCGAAGGCGATGCGCACCCCACGTCGGCGGCCGATCGCTTCCAGGTCGGCGCGGTCGGGCCCGGCGAGCACGAAGAGGATCAACTGCGGGTCGAGCCCGGTCATGACCTCGGCCACGGCGTCCCAGATGTCGGGGTTCTTCACCGCCATGTTGTAGAGGGCCCCGTGGGGCTTGACGTGCTGCAGCCGCGCGCCCTGCAGGGCGGCCACCGCCTGCAACGCCCCGATCTGGCATGCGGTGAAATCGCGGATCTCCTCGAGCGTCACGTCCATGTTGCGGCGCCCGAACCCCACCAGGTCCGGCAGACCGGGGTGTGCCCCAAGCCCGACCCCGTGCCGCAGCGCGAGGGCCACCGTCCGCCGCATGACGGTCGGGTCGCCGGCATGGTAGCCGCAGGCGATGTTGGCCGAGCTGACGAACGGGACGACCTGCTCGTCCATCCCGAGGGTGTAGTTGCCGAAGCTTTCGCCCACATCGGAGTTGAGATCGATGGCCGTAAGGCCCATGGGTCCTCCTTCATCCCGAAGTTAGCCGCTTGTAGCATAAAAAAAGGGAACGGGCAAAAGCCCGTTCCCTTGGAAAATCTGTACCGAGCGGCTAACGCTTGGAGAACTGGAACCGCGCGCGGGCGGACCGCTGGCCGTATTTCTTGCGCTCCTTGACCCGCGGGTCGCGCGTCACGAACCCGGCTTTCTTGAGGGTCGTGCGGAAATCGGGATTAGCGGCGATGAGCGCGCGCGTGATACCGTGCCGGATGGCGGACGCCTGGCCCATGGGTCCGCCGCCCTGGACGGTGGCCTTCACGTCGTAGGCCCCGCTGGTGTTGGTGAGTTTGAGCGGTTGCACCAGTTCCAGCCGCGTGGTCTCGATCGGGAAGTACTCCTCGATCGGGAGGTTGTTGACGACGATCGCGCCGGTTCCGGGCGTCAGCCACGTGCGGGCGATGGAGGATTTGCGTTTACCTGTGGCGTAGAAGGCGGCTTGTTTTTCCATCCGGTTCCTCGTTTAGAGCGTGTTCACACGTTGAGCGGTTCGGGCGTCTGGGCCTGGTGCGGATGCTCCCCGCCCGCGTAGACTTTCAGTTTGGTGTAGAGCTGGCTGCCCAGGCGGTTCTTGGGCAGCATGCCTTTGACCGCGCGGCGGATCAGCTCCTCGGGGCGTTTTTCCAGGAGCTCTTTCGCGCTGGCGGTCTTCAGCCCGCCGATGTAGCCGGTGTGATGATGATAAAGCTTCTGCGTCCACTTCCTGCCGGTCAGGCGGATCTTTTCGGCGTTGATGACGATGACGAAGTCGCCGGTGTCCGTGTGCGGCGTGAACAGCGGGTTGTGCTTGCCCCTCAGGCGGGCCGCCACGACCGTAGCCAGCCGGCCGAGAATGAGATCGCTGGCGTCCACGACGAACCACTTGCCCTGGAAATCGGTGTCCCTGGCGCTGTAGGTATACTTTTTCACGATCGGTACTCCTCTGAGTCAAGAATCGAGACTATTTAAGTTAGAATTTCAGGCCTGTCAAGAAAAATTATACAATATGGCCCGTTACAGCCGGCGCCGACTTCACCTATGATCGGGCATACACCGCCGGCGATGACGGCGTCTGCCCCCATGATTGAAACCGAAGTCACATCCCACCTTGAACCGCTGCGCCGTGCGGTTCAGCGAGCCGGCGCGAGGCCGACGGAGTAGTCTCGCGCCATGAGCAATCGCCCATCACTCGAAAACACATACAGCACCGCCCGCGTGAAGTCCGGCAGCGGGCGCGGGGTCGTCATCGACTGAACGAACTCCTTGGCATGGCTGATCGCAAAGGTGTAGCCCTTCTGCCGGCCGGTCGGTCTCCCGTTGGCAAGGTCCACCCGCGGCAGGCTGAGCCAGCGTTCGGGTTCCAGCTGCTCCGCGCTCAGCACGACGATCACGTGCCCGACCAGGGGCGTGCGGGGCTGAGCCAAGGCGGTGAGCTTGTAGCGCAGCTCGATCGACCCGGCGGCATTCAGGGTCAACCGGAATCCGTCGACTACGACCCCTTCCCCGGGGTCGATCGGCGGCCGGAGTTCAGGGGCTGGCGCAGCTGCGGGCGTTTCGGAGAGCGCCGGAGCTTCCACCTGCGGGGGCGCCGTGTCGGGCCGGCGCTCGGATGGCGGGCCGAGCGCGGATGCCGTCTCGCGCATGCGGGACTCGAGCAACACCACCTGGGCCGTAAGCAGATCCCGGTCCCGCCGCAGCTGGTCGTTGTCCTTCCGGGCAGACTCCAACCGCTGGTGCTGGTCGCTGCTGCGCGCGTGCAGCCCCTGGTTGACCCACACCAGCACCGCCACCGCCGCAATCGCGGTCGCCAGAGTGGCCGCGACCAGAACGGCCACGGTCTTGACGCGTTTGAACGGGATCACCTTCCCGTGGTCCCCGATGAAGAGCACCGTCCAGCGACGCTCGCCGCTGCGGCGGGACGGTCCCGTCGCGGACGCCGTCCCGCGGATCTCGCCTTCCGGGCCCATCACAGACACCCCACCGCGACCGGCGCGCCCTTGTCGACGCCCAGCGTCAGCCGCGCGCTGCCGCAGGCGATGGCGATCTCCAAGGTCCCCCGGCTGCCAAACAGCGCCAGCGGCTCTCCGGATACCCCGTCGGAATAGGTCCGACGAACCCCTCGGATCACCGTGTCGCCCACCCGGATCTCCGCGACGCCGGCCCCCGCGAGAGATTCGACCCTCCCGCGGTCGATATTGGTGATCAAGTTGCCGAACCGGTCGACCTGAACGATCCAGCCCTCGAGACCGGCCGGGGTGAGCCGCGCCCGCAGCCCCTGCAGTCGCACCGCGGCCCGGGGCTCCAGCTCGGGGCCGAATTCGGCGGGGTCCGCCCCCCCGGACAGCCGCGCCGCCGCAGGCGCCATGACGTCGCGACCGTGGAATGTCGGGCTGACGGCCGTTCGGCGCCAAGCGGGGTTTTCCAGCCGCCGCAGCCGAAACGGCAGTCCGCCGTCCATCACCAGGGACAGTACGCCGTTGTCCGGAGCGACGAAGCGATGTTCCCCAAGATCGAGCAACAGGATGTCGCGCGCGCTGCCCACCCCCGGGTCGACCACCACGAGGTGAATGCTTCCGGGCGGGAAGTACACGTAGGCGGACTGCACCAGGAACGCGGCCTGAGCCACGTCCTGGGGGTCGACGGCGTGGCTGACGTCGACCATCACCGCCGCCGGGTTGATGCCGAGGATGACGGCCTTGAGCAGGCCGACGTACTCGTCCCGGGTGCCGAAATCGGTGATGAGGCTGATGATCGCCATTAAAAAAACTTCTGCTGCACGCTGAGACCCAGGTGGCGGTAGGCCGCCTCCGAGGCTTTGCGGCCGGAGGAGGTGCGCGTGATGAACCCGATCTTCAGCAGGTAGGGCTCGACGATGTCCACCAGGGTGTCCGACTCCTCCTGCAGCGTCGCCGCGATGGCCTCGATCCCCGCCGGTCCGCCGTGGTAGTACTGGATGACGGTGCGCAGGTAGCGCCGGTCGAGCTCGGTCAGGCCGCAGCCGTCCACCCCCTCGAGCGCCAGGGCGGCCGTCACCGTCTCGGGGGTGATCACGCCCTTGGTGCGCACCTGGCCGTAATCGCGCACGCGCTTGAGCAGCCGGTTCACGATGCGCGGGGTGCCGCGCGAACAGCGCGCCAGCTCCTGGGCGCCCTCGGGCCCCAGCGCCACGCCCAGCAGCGCGGCCGAGCGTTTGGTAATCCGGACCAGGTCATCGATCGCGTAGAAGTCCAGGTTGCGGAAAATGCCGAAGCGGTCGCGCAGCGGGGCCGACAGCAGCCCGACGCGCGTCGTCGCGCCCACCAAGGTGAAGCGTTTCAGCCGGAACCGATGGCTGCGTGCGTGCACCCCCTTGTCGAAAACGAAATCAATGGCGAAATCCTCCATGGCCGGATAGAGCAACTCCTCCACCGGCTTGGACAGCCGGTGGATCTCGTCGATAAAGAGGATGTCGCCCGCTTCCAGATGGGTCAGGATGCCGATCAGATCCCCGCCCTTTTCGAGGGCCGGCCCCGAGGACAGGGTCAGGTTGGACCCCATTTCGTTGGCGATGATGTGCGCCAGGGTCGTCTTGCCTAAACCGGGGGGGCCGTGCAGCAGCACGTGGTCGATCGGCTCCTGGCGCTCCCGGGCAGCCTCGATGCCGATCTTCAGGGTCTCCACCACATCCGCCTGCCCCACGTAGTCCGTCAGGTTCCGCGGCCGCAGGGACACCACCTCGGGCTCGAGGTCCTCCTCCTGCAGGCGGGCCGAGAGCAGCCCCTGGCGGTCATCGGAGGAATAGGACAGGAGGTCGTCGCTCATGCGCTCCCCTTCTCATCCGGCGGGCCGGTCGACGGCTCCGCAGCGCCGCCCGACATCTCGCCGCGGTAGACCTCCTCGAAGAGAGCCTCGGGGGTGTCGATCGCCGGGTTGCGCTTGAAGGCGTCGGCCACCATGCGGCGGGCATCCGCCACCCGGTGGCCCAACTGGTGAACCATGACATCCACCACCTGCTGCGTGACATCCTCGACCGGGGGCGCCGGCCGCGGGTTTTCCGCGCGCATGAGCGCGAACTTGCCCACGCGGCCCTCCAGGGTCGCCACGATCTTCTGGGCGGTACGCTTGCCGATGCCCTTGAGCCGGCCGAGCGTGCCCATGTCGCGGGATTCGATCGCCCGGGCGATGTCGCTGACGGGCAGGGTCATCGCCTTGACCGCCTTCATCGGCCCGATGTCCTCCACGCTGATGAAGCTCTGGAAAAACTCCTTCTCCACCTCATGGGTGAACCCGATCAGGACGGGTTTGGGCTGGCGCTCCGTCTGCTGGAAGTAGATGTGCAGCGCGACCTCCTCACCGGCGGTCTTCTCGGCCAGCGAATCCATGACCACGGCCGGAACGAGGACCTCGTAGCCCACCCCGCCGGCCAGGATGAGCAGCCGGTCGTCCTCTTTTTTCAGGATTCTGCCTTGAAGATAGCCGATCACGATCCAGGACCTTTCCGTGCGCGGCGCCGGCGTGCGGCGGTGGAGGACTGCAGTGCGGGCTGCGCCGGATGACCGCCCCAGCGCAACAACCCGATGAGCGCCAGCCCCAGGGCGTCGGCCGCGTGCGACGGCCGTATGGCAACCGGATGATTCAGCCGCAACCGAACAGCCCTCTCCAGTTGGGACTTGGACGCATTGCCGTTGCCGGTGAGCACCTGCTTGGCCTCGCGCACCGGAACCTGGACGCAGCCGAGCCCGCACTGCGACGCCGCCAGCATGATGACTCCGGACACCTGGCCCAGGCCGATTCCGGATTTGGGATACTCCTGCAGCGAGAAAACGTCTTCGATCACGACCAGGTCGGGCGCCTCGGACGAAAGCAGGCGGTGGAGTCGGGAGTAGATGAGACTGAGCCGTTCCGGCAGGGCGACGGACGCTGAGGTGGTGATGCACCCGAAGGAATAGCCCGTCGTCCGAAGTCCCCGCCCGCGCACGACTCCCACGCCGGTGGCGGCGAGGCCGGGGTCGATGCCCACGATTTTAACCATGGCGCCGGATGCGAGGGCCACCGGGACTCCTGCGGCCGGGTCGCCGCGATCAGCGAATCTCTTTGAGTTTGTCGGAGGCGAGCTTGGCTTCGGGCGCCTGCGGATACTTCCGCACCACCTCTTCCAGGATCAGGCGCGAGTTCACCTTGTCGCCCAGCGCCAGGAAGGCGTAGCCCTGCTTGAGCAGCGCGCCCGGGACTTTGTTCCCTTTGGGGTACTTCTCGATCACCTTCTGGTATTCCAGGATGGCTTTTTCGTATGCCTTCTCGCGGAAGAAGGTTTCGCCGATCCAGAACTGGGCGTTGTCGGCGCTGGCGGATGAGGGATACCGCTGAATAAGCTCCTCGAAGCCCTTGCGGGCCTGGGCGGTGTTACCCTGGTCGTAGGCCTGCTTGGCACGGGTGTAGAGCTCTTCCTCGGACGGCACCCGTGCGGCGGATTCGGGCTTGATCCTGGATTCCGATGGCTTGGGCGCTGCGGTGGGTTCGAGTTTGAGATGTTCCTCGATGCGGGTCAGGCGCTGGGAAAGCTGCTGGTTGGCCTCTTCCAGCCGGGTCAGGCGGTCCTCGCGAGGTTTTTCGCCGGTATCCCCGGCAGCCCCCGACCCCTTCACGCGCTGCGAATGCTCCATCTCTTCCAGGCGGCCATTCACGGTCCGCACCTCTTCGCGCAGCTCGTCGATCTGTGCCCGGAGCGAGGCCGACATCTGCCGCAACCCCTGTTCATTGGTTTCGCGGACGCGCGCCATGTCCTCCCGGCGGCGACGCTCATCCGCGTCGCGCAGCTCGATCTCGCTCAACCGCGAATCGATGGTCGTGACGTCCCGTCGGGTCGCACAGCCCGCCACGGTCACCAGCAGAACCACCCCCATCACCCCCAGCCGCAACTCCGCTTGCCTCTTCATGCGCTCACCCTAATCTCATGCGCAGACGGCAAACGACGCGGGTTCGCGTGCGTTTGCCGTCTTCAGTCGAATCGAGGCCCGCCCCGAGTGGGGCGGGCGCGCGTGATAATTTAGTTGACCACGAAACCGTCGTTGCGGTTCTTGCTCCAGGCATCCTGGGTGTGGCGCGGATCCAGCGGGCGCTCCTCACCGTAGCTGATGGTGGAGATCCGCTTGGCATCGATGCCGAGGTCGACCAGGAACTTCTTGGAGGATTCGGCCCGGCGTTCGCCGAGGGCCAGGTTGTACTCGGCCGTGCCGCGCTCGTCACAGTTGCCCTCGATGAGCAGCTTCGCGGTGGGGTTGGCCTTCAGCCAGTCCGCCTTCTTCTTCAGCAGGGCCTGCGCCTCGAGCTTCAACACCGACTTGTCGAAGTCGAAGTAAACGCGCTCGGTCATGAATGAGGGCACGTCCAGCTTGGCCGGGGCCGGGGCCGCCGGGGCCGGGGCAGCTGGTGCGGCGGCCGGAGCCGGAGCGACAGGCGCCTGAGCCTGGACCTTCTTCTGACAGGAAACGGTGAACAGAAACGCCGGCATCACGAGCAACAAAGCCAACACAACCCACAACTTCTTCTGCATTTTTCTTCCTCCTTTTGTTAGGACTTTGATGTTGATGGTGATCAGTCGAATACGCCTGAAGACCATTTTGGATTCGTCTGTTCACCGTTGAGCAGCATCAACCGCCGCTGATCGGTGCCGAAGGCCGTCATGACATAGAGGCGAGACTGGCCCTCGCGAGTGGAGTTGAAAACAATCAACGAGCCGTCCGGAGACCAGTAGGGCGACTCGCTGTCGCCACCCTCACGCGTGAGCTGCAACGGGCTCCGCCCTTCCACGTCGATAACGCAAATCTGGTGCAACCCACCGACCTGACTGCTGTACGCGACCTTGTCGCCCCGCGGAGACCAACTCGGCTGTGTGTTGTATTTCCCCTCGAAGGTCAACCGTCTTTCTGCGCCGGAGTCGAGGTCCAAAATATAAATCTGCGGACCACCGGTCCGGTTGGATACAAAAGCGATCTTTCTTCCGTCCGGAGACCACGTCGGCGAAACATCACTTCCTTTAACGTTGGTGAGCTTTTTAATCATTTTCCCACTGCCAGTCAACAGATAAATTTCCTGGTCACCGGAAAACGACATGGTTGCCGCCAGTTCGAACCGGTCGGGCGCCCAGGCCGGCGTGATGTTGAGACCGACCTGAGAAATCACGGTTTCCTTCTTGTCCGCCAGGTTGCGGATATATATGTCCGGCTTGCCGCCCTTGTAGGACGTGTAGGCGATGTACTGGCCGTCGCTCGACCACGACGGGAAGAGCGAAATCGAATCATTATAGGTCAAGCGGGTCGGGTTGTAGCCGTCGAAGTCGCAGATGTAGATTTCCTTCTTGCCCGAACCGGTGGACACGAAGGCGATTTTGCTGTTGAAAATCCCCTTGCTGCCCGTGAGGTAGTAAATCACCTCGGAGCAAAAGCGCAGCACCATCTTGCGGATCTCGGAGGTGTTTCCCGAATACCGCTTCCCCAGCGCCTGGCGACCGCGCACGGTGTCGAACAGCCGCAGCTCCATGGAGACCGTGTCGCCCGCCTGCTCGAAAAGGCCCGTGATCAGCAGCTCCGCGCCGACAACCGTCCAGTTCTGAAAGTTGATGTCGGTAGCCCCTACCCCACTCTTCTGAGGGTCGAACAGGAAGGCCGCCCGATCCAGGATTTTGAAATAGCCGGTGAAGTCGAGGCTCGACGCCATGAAATCCACGGCCTTGCGCGAGCTGTCCTCCTCCCGGGGGCCGCCGGCCTGGTTCTTGAAGAGCGGGATCGCCAGCGGGATCTTGCGCAGGAACGGGTTGCGGATGTCGATGTACTGGTAACTCTCGCTCTGGGCGGCGCACGGCAAGGCGCTGAGCCCCAAAACCGCGCAGGCGATCAGGCAGGTCAACAGGTGACGAAATTTCATATGCTTTCCTCTGTGACGCAGGGTGAAGGCCGCGCTCAGCGTAACCCCTCGGGCGTGAAGCGGATGGCGACCGTGACGTAGGGCGCTTTCACGCTCGGCGGGTGCGGCGCGACCGGGCTGGACTTGACGATGGCCTTGTAGGCAGAGTCGTCCAGGACCGTGTTGTTGGATCGCTCGGTGTAGCGGATGTCCGTGATTTCGCCGTTGGGCATCACCTTGAATACGAGCCCGACCTTCAGGTTCTTGTCGCCCCCGGCCAGTTGCGACGAAAACGCCCAGTTGCGCTCCACATTTGAGGCCACGGTCGCCCGGTAGATGTCGATCGGCTCGATCTGGCCGGGGCCACCGCCCCCGCCGCCCGCTCCGCCTGCCGAGCCGCCGCCTCCCCCCTGGCCGGCGGTTGCCGCCGGGGGTCCCGGCCGCGGCTCGGTCTCCGAGAACTTCTTCTTCAAGCGGTCGATCGCGGAGGCGACGCTGCTCGGGTCCGGCTCGTTGACTTTCTTTTCGATCCGCTGGATGGCTTGGTCGATCATCTTCTGGGAGTCCCGCGTGGCCTCCTTCAGCGACTTCTTCTCCTTGACTTTCGGAGTCAGCGACACCTCGGGCTTCGGGGCCTCCGCGGGTTTGGGCGGCGGCGCAGGCGCGGCCACGGGGACGGCCGGCTTTTCGGGCGGCGCGGGCTTCGGCGCTTCCACCGGGGCCGGCTTCTCCACCGGCGGGACGCCGTCACCGGCTGGCGGCCCGGGGGCGGGCCCGGGGCCGGGCAGCGAAACCAGGTTCACGCTGATCGCCCCCGGGGGCAGGCGCGGGGTGTTGAAATTCGTCGGGAAGTAGAGCATCGCGGCGATCACTAGCAGGTGAAGGCCGAGCGATACTCCCAACGAGGATGCCAGGGCCTGACTGCCCGCATCGGCATCCTCCGCGTCCCGGGATTTGCGGGTAAGGCGGAAATCCTGCATCAGCGTTTCGGTTTGGCCGCCTTCTTGGCGTCTTTTTCGGGTGCCGGCGGCTCGGTGACCATGCCGAGCTTTTCGACTCCGGCGTCCTTGATCTGGGCCATGACCATCGCCACGGTCCCGTAGGGCACCTCGCGGTCCGCCTTGAGGTAGACCTCGGGGTTGACCCGTCCCTGCAGGATCTTCGATAGCTTGTCCTGAAGCGTGTCGGCGGTGACCTGGAAGTCGTTGATGAACACCTGCTGGTCCTTGTTGACCGAAATCATCAACAGCTCGTCCTTGGTCTCGAGGGGCTTGGTGGTCACCTGGGGCAGCGCCACGTCCAGACCCTGCACCATCATGGGGGCCGTGACCATGAAAATGATCAGCAGCACGAGCATCACGTCCACGAACGGCGTCACGTTGATTTCGGACATGAGGCTGCCGTGGTTGCCCCCCGTATTCATACCTTTCTCCTTTCAACCCGCAGGATGTCGCGCTCGACGATGTTCAGGAAATCCGCGGTGAAACTCTGGAATTCCGTTTCGGCGATGCGGATCTTGTTCATGAAGTAATTGAACGCGATGACCGCGGGAATGGCCGCAACCAGCCCCGCGGCCGTGGTGACCAGGGCCTCGGAGATGCCGGGGGCGACCACCGCGAGGTTGGCGGAGCCCTTCTGCCCGATGCTGTGGAAGGAGTTCATGATCCCCCACACCGTCCCGAACAACCCGATGAACGGCGTGGTGTTGCCCGTGGTGGCGAGAAACGGCACCATCTGCGTCATGCGGGTCATCTCGGTGTTGATCGCCCGTCGCAACGCCCGCTTGACGTTGTCGGTGGCGGCCATCCGCGCGCCGAGGGCGAAGGTCGGGTTCACCGGGGTCCCGGGATCGGCAGGCTCGAGCGGTTCGCCGGCCTGGCTGGTCTTCTTCAGCTCGAGATAGGCGATGCGGAAGATGCGCGCGAGCGGGCTCCCCGGCAGCGATTTGGCCTTGGCGAACGCGCTGGAAAAGTCCCGGCTCTTCCAGAAGTAGTCGCTGAACTCGGCCGACTCGCGCAGGGCGCGGCGGATGTACCGGTACTTGATGAGGATGATGGCCCAGGAGCCGACCGAGAAGAACAGCAGCAGCCCCAGAACCATCTGAACCACGATCCCGGCATTGCGAACCATGCCGATCAAATCCATCTGTGCTAAATCCATGGGAAGGACCTATTCCTCATTCAGAAATGTGGGCGCATCCGACCGGGCGCCGGGACCGTATCGCACGGAACCGGGGGCCATCGGAAAGCGCTTGTTCAGGCCGGGTTACAGGCCATCGGCCAAGGCAAATCAAACAGTAACTATAGCGGTTTGACGATAAAAGTCAAAAGGAATTCGGGGTTCGGGCTTGCCTTCGCCCCGCCAGGGGCGTAGAAGGGCGGTCGATTCGTCATGCCGGGAGGGCACGCCATGAAACGCATCGCCGATCTGCTGTTCGAGGCCCGCATGCTTCGTCACATCCCGCGCTCCGGCTTCCAGTTTCTGGGAGCGGGGCACGAGTCGGTGGCCGAACACGTCTACTCCACCACGTTCATCGCCTACACGATGGCCCGGTTGCACCCGGAGATCGATCGGTTGAAGCTGATGTCGATGTGCCTCGTCCACGACCTGCCCGAAGCGCGCACGGGGGATTTGAATTCGGTGCAGAAGGCCTACGTGCGCGCGGACGAACCCAAGGCCGTGGCCGACGCCCTGCGCGGCGTGGCCTTCGCCGACGACCTGCGGGCGCTGCTGGAGGAATACGTGTCCGGCACGTCGCCGGAAGCTCGGCTGGCCCGCGACGCCGACCAGATCAGCCTCATCCTCGAGCTCAAGGACCTGAAGGACATCGGCTACCGGCCTCCGGACGACTGGCTGCCGCACGTGCTCGGCCGGCTCCAAACCGAAACCGGTAAGGCGCTGGCGCAGGCCGTTCTCGACACCCGGCGCGACTCCTGGTGGTGGTCGGCCGCCGCCGCACGGGACACCGTTTGATGTTGACATCCCGATCGAAACCGCTTTAAAAGATTCTCTCCTAATTCTCACTCCTTCGTGGCGGAGGACTCCATGAACTGGTTTATGACCACCCTCGCCTCCTCGGTCGGCAAGAAACTCCTGATGGCACTGACCGGCTTCGCGTTCCTGGGGTTTCTGGCGGCCCACCTGGCCGGCAATCTCACCATTTACGGCGGCAAGGAGGCCTTCAACGGCTATGCCGAACGCCTGCACGCCCTCGACAAACTCCTGCTGGTCTTCGAACTGGGACTAGTGGCGTTCGCCCTGATCCACATCGTCACGGGCCTGGTCCTGTTCTGGCAGAACCGTAGGGCCCGGCCGGTGGCGTATGCGGGGCGGAAATCAGCCGGGGGCCAGACGCTCGCCTCGACCACCATGCCCTACACCGGCATGATGATCCTGGCCTTCGTGCTGTTCCACCTGGCCAGCTTCACCTTCACGAACAAATCCGGCACAACCATTTTCGAGATCGTTTCCAGGGCGTTTCAGAACCCGCTCTACGTGGCCGTCTACGTCCTGGCCATGATCGTCGTGGCCTTCCACGTGCGGCACGGCTTCTGGAGCGCGTTCCAGACGATCGGGGCCAACCACCCCAAGTACATGCCCGCGATTTCGATCCTCAGCGTGGTGCTGGCCGTCGGGGTCGGGGTCGGTTTCGGTCTGATCCCGCTGTTCATATCGATCCGCTATTAGCGCGAAGAAAGGACCCCCCCCATGCGCCTCGACGCGAAAATCCCGGCAGGGCCGCTGCCCCAGAAATGGGACCGCCACCGCTTCGAGCTCAAGCTGGTCAACCCCGCGAACAAGCGCCGGTACGACATCATCGTCGTGGGCACGGGGCTGGCCGGGGCGTCGGCCGCGGCGAGCTTGGCCGAACTCGGGTACAACGTCAAGAGCTTCTGCATCCAGGATTCGCCCCGGCGGGCGCACAGCATCGCGGCCCAGGGCGGCATCAACGCGGCCAAAAACTACCCGAACGACGGCGACAGCATCTGGCGGCTGTTCTACGACACGGTCAAGGGGGAGACTTCCGCGCCCGCGAGGCCAACGTCTACCGCCTGGCGCAGGTCAGCAATTCGATCATCGACCAGTGCGTCGCCCAGGGGGTCCCGTTCGCCCGGGAGTACGGAGGCCTCCTGGCCAACCGCTCTTTCGGCGGCGCGCAGCTCTCGCGGACGTTTTACGCCCGCGGCCAGACCGGCCAGCAGTTGCTGGTCGGGGCGTACAGCGCGCTCATGGCCAACTCCGGGACCGGCGGCAAGGTGCAGCTGTTCCCGCGCCGCGAGATGCTCGACGTCGTGGTCGTCAACGGGCAGGCGCGCGGGATCATCGCCCGCAACCTCGTGACCGGCGAGACCGAACGCCACGAAGGCCACGCGGTGGTGCTGTGCACGGGCGGTTACGGTAACGTCTACTTCCTGTCCACCAACGCCAAAGGCTCCAATGTCACCGCGACCTACCGCGCTTACAAGCGCGGGGCGTTCTTCGCCAACCCGTGTTTCACCCAGATCCACCCGACCTGCATCCCGGTCCACGGCACCTACCAGTCCAAGCTCACGCTCATGAGCGAAAGCCTGCGCAACGACGGCCGGGTCTGGGTGCCGAAAACCCCGGGCGACAAGCGGCCGCCGAGCCAGATCCCCGAGGCGGAGCGCGACTATTTTCTCGAACGCAAGTACCCGAGCTTCGGCAACCTCGTGCCGCGCGACGTGGCCTCCCGCAACTCCAAAGAGCAGTGCGACCAGGGCAAGGGGGTGGGCGATACCGGTCTGGCGGTCTACCTCGACTTCGCCGATGCCATCCGCCGCGACGGCCGCCCCGTCATCCACAAGAAGTACGGCAACCTCTTCGAGATGTACGATAAGATCACCGGCCAGGACCCTTACGAGACTCCGATGATGATCTACCCGGCCGTCCATTACACCATGGGCGGGCTTTGGGTGGACTACAATCTCATGAGCACGATCGACGGGCTGTTCGTCCTGGGCGAGGCCAACTTCTCCGACCACGGCGCCAACCGGCTCGGGGCAAGCGCGCTGATGCAGGGTCTGGCCGACGGCTACTTCGTCATTCCGTACACGATCGGCGGCTACCTCGCCGGCACCCGCTTCGCCGACGTGACGGCCGGCCACGCCGCGTTCGCCGACACGGTCAAGCAGGTGGAGGAGCGCGTCGAGCGCCTGGTGTCGGTCCGCGGCAAGCGCACGGTCGACAGCTTTCACCGCCAGCTCGGGCTCATCATGTGGGACCACTGCGGCATGGCTCGCACCAACGCCGGTCTGCAGAAAGCGCGCGGGATGGTGCAGGAGCTCCGCGAAGAGTTCTGGCGGAACGTGCTCGTTCCGGGCGCGCCGCAGAGCTACAACCAGAGCCTCGAGAAGGCCGGGCGCGTGGCCGATTACATGGAATTCGCCGAGCTGATCATCGCCGATGCGCTCGCGCGCCAGGAGTCCTGCGGCGGGCACTTCAACGAGGCCTTCCAGACCGAAGAGAACGAGGCCCGGCGCGACGACGCCAACTTCTGCCACGTGGCCGCCTGGGAGTTCACGGGCGAGGGCAAGGAGCCGAACCGGCAGACCGAGCCCCTGGAGTTCGAGAACGTCCATCTGACCCAAAGGAGCTACAAGTGAGCAAGACCATCCACCTGACGCTTAAGATCTGGCGGCAGAACGGACCCGGGGACAAGGGCCGGTTCGAGACCTACCCGGGGCGGGACATTTCCACGGACATGTCCTTCCTGGAGATGCTGGACGTAGTGAACGAGCAGCTGACGATAGAAGGGAAGGTGCCGATCGCCTTTGAACACGATTGCCGCGAGGGCATCTGCGGCACCTGCGGCGCGGTGGTCAACGGCCGGGCGCACGGTCCCATGCGGACCACCACGCTCTGTCAGCTTCACATGCGCCACTTCAAGGACGGGGACACGCTGGTGATCGAGCCCTTTCGTGCGCGGGCATTCCCGGTGATCCGCGACCTGGTGGTGGACCGCAACGCCCTGGACCGCATCAACCAGGCCGGCGGCTACGTCAGCGTGCACACCGGCAGCGCACCGGAGGCCAACACGCTTCCGGTCCCGCAGTCGAACGCCGAGCTCGCCATGGACGCGGCCGCCTGCATCGCCTGCGGGGCATGCGTCGCCTCCTGCCCGAACGCCTCGGCCATGCTCTTCATGAGCGCCAAGGTCTCCCACCTGGCGCTGCTGCCGCAGGGCCGCCCGGAGGCCGCCCGCCGCGCGCTCGCCATGGTGCGCGCCATGGACGCCTGCGGATTCGGCAACTGCTCCAACCACCGGGAATGCGAGATGACCTGCCCCAAGGGGATATCGATCACCCACATCGCCCGTCTGAACCGCGAATACCACAGGGCGTCGGTCTTCTCTCAGGAAACGTAGGACGCGACTGAACGACAGGGGCCGGGCGATCCCTTCGCCCGGCCCTTTTGTTTTCAGGCGGGATCGAGAAGTTCCCGGGCCATCCGCAGCAGGACCGGGATGTCGAAGGGCTTGGCCAGGACGTGGGTGAACCCCAGCGCCGCCAGTTCGTCGAGCTTCGGGTGGCCCGGGAACCCCGTGGTGATGATGACTTTCATGCCGGCCAGGGCGGGCTCTGCCCGGATGTGCCGGCACACCTCCAGGCCGTCCATCTCGGGCATGAACACGTCCAGGATGAGCAAATCGGGTCGATAGGTCCCCAGGCGGATCGAGGCCTCGATCCCGTTGGCGGCCTCCTCCAGCAGGTAGCAGCGCGGGAACGCGAGGGCCTCCATCAATATCTGGCGCACCATGCGGTCGTCGTCGACCACCAGAACCCGGGCGGCGCTGCGCTTAAGAACGCTGGGCAGCGAGACGGTGAAGGTCGTGCCGCCGCCGGGGCGGTGTTCGAAACCGACCTCGCCGCCGTGAGCTTTCACCAGCCCGTACGAGATCGAGAGCCCCAACCCCGTCCCGCCCTGGGCCTGCTTGTCGGTCACGAACGGCAGGAACAACCGGCCCGCGATCTCGGGGGCCACCCCCCGGCCGTTGTCCGATACCGCCAGGTGGACCCGCCCGTCCCTGAGGGTGAAACCGGTTCGCACCACGATCTCGCCGTGGCCGTGGTCGATCGACTGCGCCGCGTTGATCAGGATGTTGAGAACCACCTGTTCGATGTTCTGCAGGTTGCCCTCGATCTCAGGCAGATCCTCGGTCAGCTCGAGCGTGATCGCCAGCCCGGCCTTGCGCAGGGTGCTCTGGGACAGCCGCAGCGCGTTGCGCACCGCGGTGTTGAGGTTCAAGGGCGACTTCTCCGCGATGTTCGACTGACGCGAAAAGTTTTTCAGATCGGAGACGATCTTGACCACGCGGTTGGCCGCCATCTCCATGTCGGCGATCAGCTGCGGCAGGTGGTCTTTCAGGAAATCGTAGGAAAAGCCCCCGAACTTGCGTTCGGGCTCGCGCTCGCGCTGGGCCATGAGCACCGGCAGCAGGTCCGCCCAAGTCTTGTGCAGCAGGGGCAGGTTGTAGAGCATCAGGTTGATGGGGTTGTTGATCTCGTGCGCGACCCCGGCGACCAGCGTCCCAAGGGTCTCCATCTTCTGGGCCTGCTGGAGCTGCTGCGCGGTTTCCCGGCAGGCGGCCTCGCTTTTCAACAGCAGCGAACTCAACCGCTTGCATTCGGCGCGGGCCTCCGCCAGGGCCTGCCACACATCCTCTCGACCGGGGTCGTCTTCCGTCATGCACCCGCTCCGTCGTCTCGTCGCTCAGGGGATGGTCGTATCCTCGACCGGTTCAGACTTCAGGACCTCCCGAACGCACGCGCGCACCCGCTCGGGCGGGACACCGGTGCGCATCCCGGGGCAGCTTCCGGCCATGATCGACCAGTTCAAGGGTTCGGACTGGACGCTTTCGATGAACGGCCAGCGACGGCACATGCGAGGCTTGACGGGGTGTATCGTGCACCCGCCGTCATAGAAGATGCAGAAGGCGTCCGCGCGCTGGGCCAGCAGGGGCCGGCGACCGGACATCCGGCAGTACCGTGCGGAGAAGTCCTCTGGGGGACAGCCGACGAACGCGGCGATGGCGGCGATGTCGGCGGCGGTCACATAGGTGCCGCCGTAGCCCCGGCAGCACTCCCCGCAGCGCGTGCAGCGGAAAAGGTCGTCGGGTGTCAGGATCAGGTCATCCGAGGGCACGGCGCGACTCCATCGCTTTCTTGAGCGTCACCTGGTCGACGTATTTGAGGTCTCCGCCCATAGGGACCCCCGAGGCGATGCGGGTGACCGCGACGGGGAAGCCCTGGAGACGGCCGGCCAGATAGACGGCCGTGGCCTCCCCCTCGACGCTGGTGCCCGTCGCCAGCACCACCTCCCGCACCCCGCCGCCCGCAACCCTCTCGATCAGCTCGCGCACGCGGATCTCGTCGGGCCCCACCCCGTTGAGCGGCGAGAGCACGCCCGCGAGCACATGGTAAAGACCGCTGTAACCGCCCGACTTCTCGAGCGCTACCAGATCCCCCGGCTGCTCGACCACGCACACGACGGCCTCATCCCGCGCCGGGTTGCTGCACACGCCGCAGAGCTCGCCGTCGCTCAGGCTGAAACACCGCGAGCACAGGCGGACTTTCTCCTTGACCTCGACCATCCCGCGGGCGAGTTCCTCGACCTGAGCCCTGCCGGCGGACAGCAGGTAGAGGGCCAGCCGCTCCGCCGTCTTTTCCCCGATTCCGGGGAGGCGGGCCATCAGACGGATCAAGCGACGCAGCGGTGCGGGGTAGTACTCCATGTCAGCTCAGCCCCGGAAGGTTCAGGCCGCCGGTGAGCTTGCCCATCTCGGATGTGACCATCTCCTGCGATTTGTGCAAGGCGTCGTTGACGGCCGCCAGAACGAGGTCCTGCAGCATCTCCACGTCGTCCGGGTTGACGACTTCCTTTTCGATCCGGATCGAGACGACCTGCTGCTTGCCGTTGGCGACGACCGTGATCATGCCGCCGCCCACCGCGGATTCGACGGTGCGCTGGGCGAGCTCCTCCTGCATCTTGAGCATGCGCGCCTGGAGCTTCTGCGCCTGCTTCATCATGTCTCCCATACCCTTCATGGCGTGTCCTCCGTGGAAATGTGAACGTCAACGAGCTTGCCGTTGAAGATGTCGATGGCCTCCGCCACCGCCGGATGGTTGAGGGTTTCCTTCACCACGGCGTGGTTGCGTTCGCGGAGCCCGTCCGCCGGCGGGTTGCATCCGCTCCCCTCCGCGATGATGACCTCCGGCGACCCGCCGAAGATCGGGGCGCAGACCGTGCGCAGCAGCGCCAAGTTCTTTTCTCGCCGCAACACCGAGGCCACGTAGGCGGTCGTGGCGACGATTTCCACCCGCTCGGTGTCCGCGGATTTCAGGCAGCAGCGCTTCAAGTTTGCTCCCAGGTTCGGCTGGCTGCGGGAGACCTCTTCGCAGAGGCGCTGCCACCGCGCTGCGGGATCCGCCGGAGTCGGGTCGGCCGCCGCGGGTCCCGCCGCGGCCGCATCCGGTCGGGGCGCCGGCGGGGCTTTGACCGGAGATGGCGGCGTGGGGGACAGTACGGCTGAGACGTCGTCTCCCCCCCGCACCTCCCGGCGCAAATCGTCCAGCTTCGCGATCAAGGCGTCGATGGACAGCGCCGGCCGGCCCTGCAGCGCCCGGAAAACTGCCATCTCGAATGCGAGCTTCGGCTGGGGGGACAGCCTGACCGCAGGCTCTTCGCGGAAGAGCGTGTCCAGCACGTGCTCGAGAGCGGCCGGCGGGATCGCCCGCGCGCGCTCCTGCATCAGCGCAATCTCGTGGCCGGGCAGCTCGACCAGGTTCTCCGGCGAGCGGGCCGTCTGCACGACCCACAGGTCGCGCAGGTAGTCGAGGAGATCCGCGTAGAGCTTTTTCACGTCGTGCCCGCGGTCGACCAGATCGTCCAGCGCCGCAAGGAAACTCGAGGCATCGCCGTCCACGACCGCCCCGGCCAGCTCGTGCAGCCGGCTGCGGTCCACGACGCCCAGGGTGTCGAGCACCTCCTCGTGCAGGATGCAGCGCTGCCCGCCGGCGATGACCTGGTCGAGCAGGCTCAGGCTGTCCCGGACGCTGCCCCCCGATTCACGGGCGATCAGGTCCAGGCTCTCGGGAGCGATCTCGACTCCCTCCCGGCGGCAGATGGAGGAAAGGTGTGCGGTGATGGACGGCAACCGGACGCGGCGGAAATCGTAACGCTGGCAGCGCGAAAGAATGGTGATCGGGATCTTGTGGGGTTCGGTCGTAGCAAACATGAACAGCACGTGGGCCGGCGGCTCCTCGAGCGTCTTCAACAGCGCGTTGAAGGCCGGCGTGCTGAGCATGTGGACCTCGTCGATGATGTAGATTTTGTGGCGACTGTGGGCGGGCGTGTACTTGATGTTCTCCCTCAGCTCGCGCACCTGATCGACGCTGTTGTTGGAGGCCCCGTCGATCTCGTAGACGTCCGCCGCGTTGCCGGCCGTGATCTCGCGGCAGGAGCGGCAGTCATTGCACGGGACGACGGCCGCGGTGCCCTGGCAGTTCAACGCCTTGGCCAGGATGCGAGCTACCGTCGTTTTACCGGTGCCGCGCGGGCCACAGAAGAGGATCGCGTGTGCAACGCGGCCCGACGCGATGGCGTTGCCGAGGGTGCGGGTGACGTGCTCCTGTTCTACGACGTCGGCAAACGTCTGGGGGCGGTATTTGCGGGCGAGTACGAGATAGGACATAGATCCGGGATCACTTCCTGCACGCGGAAACAACACGGGGGCGTCGGTACGCGGGCGGGTCGGTCTTTCAGGGACCTGCCGGGTGCAGCGGCGGAATGGCGGAGAGAGTGGGGTTCGAACCCACGGTGCCGGTATTAGCAGCACACACGATTTCCAGTCGTGTTCCTTCGGCCAGCTCGGACATCTCTCCGCAAATCTGCCGCACGAGGCACTTGCCCTGCCCTGAACCCGCTGATGGTCCGGAGCGAGCCCGAAAACCCTCCGCCAGCCGAAGACCAGCGGCGGTTGGCGGAGAGGGTGGGATTTGAACCCACGGTGCCGTTATAAGCAGCACACCGCTTTTCGAGAGCGGCGCCTTCAACCACTCGGCCACCTCTCCGGGGCATCCACCTCATCGAGCGGTATCAAGGCTGAATATCGCTTCTGATACGGCTTGTCAATCGGCGGCTTCGGGGGGCGCAAGACCTTCGGATCTGTCGCTACCTGAGCCGGGCCTGCAGGAAGACGGAACGGGTTAAACGTCGGATACGTCTCCAGCACGGGGGGGGCCCCGTAGGAGGGCCTGAACCTCCGTGGAATAGCTCCCGACCCCGTCGTACACCACCAGCGGCGGGGACACGGTCAGGCCGGGCCGCCCCGCCTTGATCCCCTCGACCGTCACCAGGCGCGCGTCCTCCGCGGCCTTGGAATGGATCGACCGCAGGCGTTTCGGTTCGATCCCCTCCGCGCACATGCGAGCAAGGAGTTCGGCGGCGCGCTCGGCGCTGTAAATGACGTGGAACCGGCCGCCGGTCTTGAGGATGCGTTTGGCGGTCGCAAGCAGTTCGGGCAAGGTGATGGCGATCTCGTGACGCGCCACGGCGCACTGCGTGTCGGGGTTGACGCGCCCGGACCGGGCACGACGATAGGGCGGGTTGGCGAGGACCCGATCCACCGGGCCGCTGAAACGGTCCGGGCCGAGCCGCCGCATGTCCATCTGCAGAATCGTCACCCGGTCGGCCCAGCCGTTGTCCCGGATGTTTTCGGCGGCGAGCGCGGCCAGATCGGCCTGGAGCTCGACTCCCCAGACGCGCAAGTCGGGATGATCGAAGGCGAGCAGCATGGGGATGATCCCGCATCCCGTCCCCAGGTCCACCACCCGATCCCGGGCCCGCGGCACCACCTCGCCCGCCAGGAGAACGGCGTCGATCGAGAACCGGTACCCGCGCCGCGGCTGTTTCACGCGCATGCGTCCATGAAAAAAGGCATCGTGAGTCAGCCCCGGCAGCGACCCGGTCTTCAAAACGCCCCCACTTTGAACTTGATGTCCGCGACCGCATCCCGCCCGAGTTCGGCGTTCAACCGCGTGACCAGGTCGAGCTTGAGGAATTGCAGGTGATGAATCCAGGTGGAGCTGCTGACGTGCACCAGCAGGGTCGACCCTTTGACCGCGGCTGGCCGGGCGTTGCGCGCGATGTCGTCGCCGACCGCCGCCGACCAGACGCGCCAGATGCGGAGCATCCCGTCCTCGGCCTCGGGCCGGAGTTGCTTCAGCAGTCCATCGAGCACTCCACCGATGTGCACGGCGGGTCGGTTGGGAGGTTTGCTCATGGGCGGTGATTATGCCGCCCATGCCTTGGGGAGTCAACCGGTAGGCGTCCTTGCACCCGTCCTGCACGGGGTTCGCCCGTCGGGTTTTTCTTGACTTGATCGAACACGTACCTTAACAGTGATGCTGTGGCGCGAAACGGCCATGCAACGATGCGGCCGTCTGCGACCGTGACGAACGGGGTCAGCGGCCCGGCGGTATGAACCGACAATCGAGGAAACGGGCATGAGTTGGGACTGGGAGAAACTGAAACAGCAGCAGGGCAGCCGGGGAGGGATTCCTCCCCAGGTGGACGAGATGGTCAAGCAGTTCAAGCGCTTCAAACTCCCCGGCGGACCGTTGGCGATCGGGGCCATCGCGCTGGCGTTTCTGGCGTTCTCCTCGTTCTACACCGTCAAGCAGGACGAGGTCGGCATCGTTCAGCGCTTCGGCCGATACATCGAAACCGCTCAGCCGGGTCTCAACTTCAAGCTGCCACTAGGCATCGACGTGGTGAGCAAGGTCAACGTCAAGAGCGTGCAGACGGAGGAGTTCGGGTCCGCCGTTACGGACGTGGATTTTCGACCCCGGGGAAAGACCGGCGCGGAAACGGGCACCGTGGCGCTCATGCTGACCGGCGATCTGAACGTGGCGGTCGTCCCGTGGATCGTGCAGTATCGCGTCAAAGACCCCTATAATTTCCTTTTCAAGGTCGCCAACGTGCGCCAGCTGCTCAAGGACATGTCCGAGGCCACGATGCGCCTGGTGGTCGGGGACCGCAGCATCAACGAGGTCATCAGCAAACGCGACGAAATCGCCGTCGAAGCGAGGGAAAGCCTCCAAAAAGAACTCGACCTGGCCGAGACCGGGATTCACATCGTCACGATTGAAATGAAGAAGACCAACGTGCCGCCGTCGGTCCAGCCCTCCTTCAACGAGGTCAACCAGGCCACGCAGGAGAAGGAGCAGATGATCTACCAGGCCAATGAGGAATACAACAAGTCTGTTCCGGCCGCGCGGGGCGAGGCGGACCGCACGATCAAAACCGCCGAGGGCTACGCCCTGAACCGGGTCAATCGCGCCAAGGGTGACGCGGCTCGCTTCCGCGAAGTTTACGAAGAATACCGCAAGGCCAAGGACATCACGCGCACGCGGCTCTACCTCGAGCACATGCGGGCGCTGATGCCCAAACTCGGCCCCGTTTACATCGTCGATTCGGACCAGAAGGGCACGCTGCCCTTACTCAATTTCACCAAACCGGGTGGTAAATGACCATGAAGATCAAAGGTGTCTGGGTGGTGCTGCTGATCGCCGCGGCGGTCGTCTTTTACGAATCGGCGTTCGTGGTCACGGAGACCGAACAGGTCGTGATCACCCAGTTCGGCAAGATCGTGCGCGACCCGATCCAAGAACCGGGGCTGAATTTCAAAATACCCTTCATCGAGAAGACGAACTTCTTCCCCAAGAACATCCTGGAATGGGACGGAGAGCCGGGGCAGATTCCGACCCTCGACAAGACCTTCATCTGGGTGGACGCCTTCGCCCGCTGGCGGATCAGAGACCCGATCAAGTTCTTCCAGACCGTCAACAACCGGTCGAATGCCGTCAGCCGGCTGAACGACATCATCGACCCGGCCGTGCGCAACTTCATCACGTCGCACCGGTTGATCGATGCGGTGCGAAAGTCCAACCGGGAGCTCGACACTGCGGAGGTCGGCCTGGAAGATCTGGAGAAAAAGCCCCAGAGCCATTACACCATCACCATCGGCCGGGAGAAGATCACCCAGGGGATCCTCGAGCAGGCGCAGCCGAAAGTGGACCAGTTCGGGATCGAGCTGGTGGACGTCAAGATCAAGGGCATCAACTACGTGGAGGAGGTGCGGAAATCGGTCTACGACCGGATGATCGCCGAGCGGAAGCAGATCGCGGAAAAATTCCGCTCGGAGGGCAAGGGCGAGGCGCAGAAGGTGCTCGGCCAGAAGGACAAGGAGCTGCAGCAGATCACCTCCGAGGCCTATCGGGTCGCCCAGGAGGTCAGGGGCAAAGCCGACGCCGAAGCGGCCAAGATCTACGCGGACGCCTATGGCATCGACCCGGACTTCTACGCCTTCACCCAGACCCTCGAGACCTACAACGACTCCCTCGGCAAAGACGTCTCGCTGCTGCTGACGACCGATTCGGAGTTCATGAAGTACTTCAAGGGGCTGTCGGGCAAAACCCGGTAGGCGTCACCGCTTGCGCGGAAGGCTAACCCTGCCGGACACAAAAAAGCGGCACCGCCGAGAGAGCCCGGCGGTGCCGCGAGAGCGCGAATTCGGATCGAGCCGATCTATCGGCTTCTCCTCTGATGGCGAGTCTTGGCCAGCAGTTTCTTATGTTTGTGCTTCCGCATCTTCTTTCTGCGCTTCTTGATGACACTGCCCAATGAATCACCTCCCCTCGGCATTTACTCTGTAGAGTAGGCGGTTTCCTTAACATACCCCAGAGAACGTGTCCACGTTTTTTTGGGGAATCTCCTTCGACCGTATCGGCACTTTCCCTTCCGCCGCCTCGCACCCGCATGTGGCATTGACCCCAAGGCTATGCTATAGTGTTCGCGGATGGCTTGATCTTCTACGGCAGAATTCAACGGATTGGAGCGCAGCGATGGATGGAGCGTCATCGGTCATTGCCATCAGCATGGGGGTGGGCGGCGCCGTCTTTATCGCGTTCATCTTGTTCTGGTTCGTCCGCGCCTATTTCAAACGCCAGGTCGAGGCGGGGCATGCCAGGGACCTGGCCCACGCCCTGCAACAACGCACGGCTTGGGAGGAAAAGCGGACCCAACCCCGGCTTTCGGTTTCCTGGCAGGCCGAGATCAGCTCAGCGCACGGTCAGGAAAACGCAGTCGTCAAAGACATCAGCCTGGGGGGGGCGTTCGTCGCCTGCAGCCCCCTGGCGCTGAGCGAACGTTTGCGGATCCGAATCGAGCTGCCCGGCGGTGAGCCGCTCGCCCTGGCGGCCGAGGTGGTCTGGTCCAACGCCAGCGTACCGCCGGAACGCGTCGTCCACCGGGGCATGGGCATCCGGTTCATTCAACTCGACCCGGTTGGGCGCACCCGTTTGGCCAAGGCCGTGAACGCCATTGCTGCGGCCCCTGGCGCGTGACGCCCGCGAGCCGGCACCCGCGTGACACCATGGAGACTCGAGCGGCCTTCGACCCGCACCAGCTGACGGTCGTGACCCACGCGGTCGGCCTGGCTGAAGAGCTGGTCAGCAACCACTACAAGATGACCTCGAGTCAGTGGCGCAAGCCCAAGTACGATGTCCGCACGCTGGCCGATCTCGAACCCGGGGAGATCATCGACGGTCCCTTCGCGCAGATCATCCGCTACCAGGGTCAACCCCGCGAGGCCTCTCTCAGTTCGGCGTCCTACGACTTCTACAAAATCTGTCTTCAAGATCATTCGATCCTGGGAGCCCTTGACCGCACCCCAGAGCTTCGCCTGCTTCCATTCGCGCTCTACATCATCGTGCACGAGTTGATTCACATCGTCCGTTTCAGCAAGTTTTTGCAGGGCTTCGACGCCTCCCCGGAAGAGCGCCTGGCCGAGGAACGGCGTGTCCACGAACGCACCCACGCCATCCTGAACGGAGTGAGGCTCATCGGCCTTGCCCCGGTCCTCCAGTTCTATTCCGACTGGCACCCCGTCTACGATCAACAGGTCGACGCCGGGCCATCCTGATGCGCCGGCACCCGCATGCAGGCGCCGCGCTTGACAATTGACCGGTTATGCCTATATTAGCGCTCACTTAAAACGATACTTCGAATTTCAGGAGGATGCGTATGCCACTCTACGAGTACCAGTGCGCAAAGTGCGGAGCAGTGATGGAAGCGCTGCAGCGCTTTTCCGATAAGCCCCTCTCCAAATGCACGCACTGCTCCGGAAAGCTTCACAAGCTCATCTCTCACAGTGCGTTTCACCTGAAGGGCTCCGGGTGGTACGTGACCGACTACGCCGGCAAATCAGGATCATCGTCAGCCAAACCCGACAGCACGAAATCGACCTCAACAGACGCAGGCAAGACATCAGGCAGCGCCAGTTCCTCCACCGATTCAGCTGCATGATCGCACGCATGTCTTAGCCATCCCATAGACTTGACTGATGCAACGCCGCTCGGGCGGCATGCGGACTCCGCCGGATGGGCATCGGCATCGGCGCCCACGGGCTAAGCGGGCGACGCCCGTACGATTTGACTTAGCAAAATTCGAAATCCATTGGGAAGGGGGGTGCGGCGATCACGGCTCCAAGGATGAGATCCTAACCGGGGTCTCGGGTTTGACCGGCATTCACACCGGAAACGTCAAATAGCTCATTTTCACGCGAAGGAGATTGGGTCCAATGAAATTAAAGCCATTGCACGACCGGATACTGGTGCAGCGTATCGAGGAGGAGAAGACGACCAAGGGCGGCATCATCATCCCGGATACCGCCAAGGAAAAGCCGGCCGGAGGGTAAAGTGGTTTCCGTCGGCAGCGGCAAGATGGCCGAAGACGGCAAACGCGTGGCCCCCGAGGTCAAAAAGGGGACCGCATCCTTTTCGGGAAGTACTCCGGAACGGAAGTAAAGATCGACGGTGAAGAATATCCTCATCATGCGGGAAGATGACGTTCTCGGCATAATCGAAAATAACGGAGGATGTTAAATCGGAAATGGCTATGCCAAAGATCATTAAATACGAGCATGAAGGCCCGCGAAGTCGATGCTGAAAGGCGTGAGAGACCCTTGCCGACGCAGTCGTGGTGACCCTCGGCCCCAAGGGCCGCAATGTCGTCATCGACAAGATCCTGGGGATCCCCAACCATCACCAAGGACGGCGTCACGGTTGCCAAGGAAATCGAACTGGAGGACAAGTTCGAGAACATGGGCGCCCAGATGGTCAAGGAGGTCGCCAGCAAGACCAGCGATATGGCCGGCGACGGCACCACCACGGCCACGGTTCTCGCCCACGCCATCTACGAGGAAGGCCAGAAACTGGTGGCAGCCGGCAACAACCCCATGGAGATCAAGCGCGGCATCGACAAGGCCGTCGAGGTCGTCGGTCGAAGGAGCTGAAAAGAACCTGAGCAAACCGACCAAGGATCAGAAGGAGATCGCCCAGGTCGGCACCATCTCCGCCAACAACGACGAAACCATCGGCAACATCATTGCCGAAGCCATGGAACAAGGTCGGAAAAGAAGGCGTCATCACGGTCGAAGAAGCCAAGGGCATGGAGACCACCCTGGACATCGTCGAAGGCATGCAGTTTGACAGCGGCTATCTCTCCCCCTATTTCGTCACCAACCCCGAGAAGATGGAAGTGCGCCCTCGACGAGCCCGCTCATCCTCATCAACGAGAAAGAAGCTCAGCAGCATGAAAGACCTTCTGCCGATCCTGGAGCAGGTCGCCAAGATGGGAAAACCCCTTCTGATCATCGCCGAGGACGTGGAAGGCGAAGCCCTTGCCACCCTGGTGGTCAACAAGCTGAGCGGCACCCTGCAGGTCGCGGCCGTCAAGGCGCCGGGGTTCGGCGACCGAAGAAAGGCCATGCTCGAGGACATCGCCATCCTGACCGGCGGCCAGGTGGTCTCCGAAGATCTCGGCATCAAGCTCGAGAACATCACCGTCTCAGGATCTCGGCCGCGCCAAGCGAATCAGCATCGACAAAGATAACACCACGATCGTCGACGGCGCCGGCGCACGCCAGACCCTCGAGGGCAGGGTGAAGCAGATCCGGGCCCAGATCGAGGAAACCACCTCCGACTACGACCGCGAGAAGCTTCAGGAACGGCTCGCCAAGCTGATCGGCGGCGTGGCCGTCATCAATGTCGGCGCCGCCACCGAAACCGAAATGAAAGAGAAAAAGGCCCGCGTGGAAGACGCCCTGAACGCCACCCGGGCGGCGGTCGAGGAAGGGATTATTCCCGGCGGCGGCGTTGCCCTGGTGCGCTGCCTATCCGCGCTTGGAGAAGCTCAAGGTTAAAGGCGAGCAGAAACTTGGCGTGAAGGTCGTGGCGCGGCCTCGAAGAGCCGCTGCGCCAGATCGCCAACAACGCCGGGTACGAAGGTTCGGTGGTGATCGAGAAAGTGAAAGCCGACAAAGGCGCTTTCGGCTTCAATGCCGATAAGAACGACTACGAGGACCTGATGCAGGCCGGCATCATCGACCCGACCAAGGTCGCCCGGCTGGCGCTGCAGAATGCCTGCTTCCGTCGCCGCCCTGATGCTGACGACCGAGGCCATGATCGCCGAGAAGCCTGAGGAAAAGGCCGACCATCCGATGCCCGGGCGGCGGCGGCATGGGCGGCATGGGCGGCATGGGCGGCATGGGTGGCATGGGCGGCATGATGTAAGCCGTCATTCAACTCCTGTATCCACATCAGCCCCCGTGACGGTTGCGTCACGGGGGCTTTTTTTTCGCTTGAACCCTCCGCCTCGTCGCCCAGATAAGGATACATACGATTTCAAGATGTTATACGATAATCGACGGGCGACGAAGCCGCCATGGCAGATAAAGGCATGTGAATTGCTTACTTTAGTTCTGCGGTCGTTCTGCCGATAACAAAGAGGGCGCACCCGAGGGGCGCCGCTGTTCCCATTCCTATAAGCTTGAGCGGAGCATGCCGATGAAACGAAACGTCCTGGTGCAAGTGTTGCTGAGGTGCGTGTCGGCGGCCGTGGCCGTCCTATGGATCGCCACCGCAGGCCCGGCGCAGGTCGCCGAAACCGAGAACGGCTATTACTACACCGTCCAAAAGGGAGACACCTTGTGGGGGCTTTCCCAGCGATTCTCATCCGCCCCCTGGGTCTGGCCGGAGCTCTGGCAGGAGAACAGCCAGACCATCGCCAACCCGCACCTGATCTACCCGGGGCAGAAACTACGACTCACCCGCATGGCCGGCGGCCGCGTCGCGCCGGGTGTCCCCGGGGCGCTCGATCGGATGCCCGGCGAGCCGTCGCTGGACGGGATCGGCTACTACTATTCGCCCATCGACCAGGTGGGGTTCGTCCGTAAGGTGCCGGTCACTCCCCGGGCAATCATTCTCAGGCCCCGCAATGCCGGGCTCACGATGATGAGTCAGGGGGATGTGGCCTATGCCCAGCCGGGCCAAGGCACCTCGTTGGCCAAGGGCCAGATCATGACGGTCTATCGTACGTTGGACCCGATCTATCTACCGGCCACGGGTCAACTCATCGGAACCCAGCATCTGATATGCGGCATCGTGGAGGTCCTCCAGACCGAGCCGGAGTATGCCATTATCGGGGTCGTACGCTCGTACCGCCCCATCCTGCCCGGCGACAAGCTGATGCCGTTCGAACGGCGTTCATCGCGGATCGCTGTGCAAAAGAGCGTTCCGGGGGTCGACGCGGTCATCTTCAAATCGGAAGAACCCTTGAACGTGTTTGCGGAATTTCACCTCGCGTTCATGGACCGGGGACGCCGGGACGGGATCGTGCCTGGGCAGATCTACAGTGTGTATTACCGCGACCAACTCAACATCGGCACGATCGAACACCCCCGCACTGCTTATGCGCCGGTCGATTGCGGCGAGGTGATAGTCCTGCACGCGGAAGAAAACACGGCGACTCTGCTGGTCACGGAATCCGCCAAGGAGTTTCAAGCCGGCATCGGCGTCAGGACCCCGCCGGCCTTGCCCTACTGAACCGACCAGGTCATTCTCTGAAGCGCACCCTGCGGGGTGCGCTTTTTTTGGGGAGAGTTACGCCGACACAGCGACGGTCTGACGGATTTCTCCCGTCCGGTTGCTTCAACCGTACATCAAAGGCCGCCCGGCACTCCCTCGGTGGCGGGGTCGAGGTGAGTGCCCATTTCCCCGGGGGTCTTCTTCGCCCGTGAGCGGGATCGTCTCACCCGCTCCCGCGGCAACCGCTTTCGATCAGCCCCTCTGTCCATCCGCAATCAATAAGAGGAGGCCATCAGGGCCGAAACAACGCTATGGCCGATGCGCTCCGGAGCCGTTTTCGCGCCTGCCCCGCTTCCCCAAAAAACACCGCGCCTCCGGGACACGTCCCGGAGGCGCACTTCCGACCCAACCCTGCAGACAGCTGAAAAAAACGACCTGCTCCCCTGTTTTCAGTACCCCACTTTGAAGATCTTGGACGCCCGCACCTGAATCTGCTGCGCCGTGTTGGCATTCGAGGTGATCTCGTAGAAGAAGCGCTCGTAGCCCTTTTCGTTGCCCTCCGGCGCGCTGGACCCGCCCTTGATAACGGATGGGTCCAGGTAAGCGACTTTGTACCAGTAGGGGATATCGTACTGGCTCAAGGTGCTGTTGTCCGGCGTGACGGCGGACAGGTTCGCGGTGTCGGAGTCGGCGCCCGTGCCCGATCCGAAGTTCTTGACCGTGTTGTCGTCGGCGTCGGTGTTGACCCAGCTCGGAGGGGCCGCCCGGTTCTCGACCCACATCGCCCCCTGGTGCCACCCGCTGTCGGCCAGGTAGAACTCCACCTGGTAGCTCTGGTTGTTGGCCGCGACGTGCACCTCGGTCGTGCTGGTGGTTGTACTGGAGATGCCGATCAGCGTCAGGAGGACCAGCATGATCAGCGTGATGACAATGATCGATCCGTTCTGGTTGCCTAATGGGTTCGCAGCCCGCATGGCATCACCCCTCTCTCCACCTCTTCCGTAATGCGATCTCAGATATTGCCTTTGACGAAGTCGATGCGGATATCCTTTTGCCGGAGGCCGCTGGCCGTCGAGGTGACGCGCACCTGGACGCATTTGTGGCCCTGGAAATCCGCACCCAGGCAGTCCTCGCTGACCTGCCACTGGAGGCTCTGGTATCCGCCGGCCACAGCGGTCTGATGCAGACCTACGTCCAGGTCCGAATGGTCGTAAGCCTGAGCCAGGAGTTCCTCGACCTTGGCCGATGCGAGCGTGATATTCTCCGTAATCCCCCGGGCGGAGCTGTTGCCGCGGATCGAGTGGATCTGCATGCTGTAGACCGCCAGGATGCCGATCGAAAAAATGGCCATGGCCACCAGCACTTCGATCAGTGAGAACCCTGCGGCGCCGGCCGGGTAGTTCCGGAGTGAGACGCGATTCGCTTCCATTCTTCCTCCGCCGATCAGCGATGGTTTCGAACCTGGACGATGGCCGAGAGCGAGTGCGCCGGCTTGTTGCCGCCCCAGGCGATCACATCGGACATTTTTTTCGCCGTGAGGGTGATGCGCACGTAGCGCACCAGGGCCAGCATGTCGCTGTCCGGGAACCCGTCCCCGTCGTCGTCGATGTCGGCCCGCCCGTTCCCGTTGCGGTCGGCGCTGAAGGAGTCGGGTTCGGTGTCGCCGTCCGCGGCAGCCTTCGGGTTGGAGTCGTCCTCGCCCAGGAATTCGAAATCGAGCGTTGCGATGTTCTCCGCGACGGTCACCCAATCCTGCAGGCTCGGCCGGTATTTCTGCAGTTCGCCGGCCGAGAGACGGAAGGCGACATACTCCAGATCATTGGCCTCGACCGTGCCCGCCCCGGCCAGGAGCGTACCCGTGCCGGAGTCGACCTGATCGCCGTTGGCATCCAGGGTGAACGCAATGCTCTGGCACCGTCCGGTGGTGGCGATGCGGGTGCCCGGCCCGCTCCCGCCGTTGTAGTGGTGCGGGGACGGGAATTGACCCACGATGCCGAGCGATGCGGGGCTGTTGTTGCGCACCCCCAGGGAGGGATCGAAACCGGCCATGCGGATCGACCGCTGCAGAACGTAGAGCGAGTTGCGCAGGTCCTGCTGAATGTCGACCGTCGCGTTCTGGGTCGCGTGCGCCTTGTACTGGCCGACGTAGACCCCGTAAAGGGCGGCCGAAAATATCGAGACGATCGCCAGCGTGACCAGCAACTCCGTCAGGCTGAACCCCGCATTGCGCTGCATGTGCGTCTTCATCGTCCGCGCTCGTCCGTTCAGTTGGTTTTTTCGATCCTGGCGTTCCCGCCCGCGTTGAGGCTGATGGTCTTGTTCGAATGCCGCCCGCCGTCGGAAAGCAGCAGCTTTCCGCGGGTCAACACCCAGGTCCCGGGAGAGGATTCCGTTTCCGGAAGCCCGTGGCTGTTGAATCGGAACGTGGACGGCAGAGAGTCCGTCGCGGGCTGCTGAAGGGTGATCCCGGACGGCATCCTGCCCGTTCGCACCGTGTCCCCGGTCGGCGAGCCCGCTGTCGCACGGTAAGTGTTCTGGCCTATGTTGATGCTGACGATCACCGACTCGCCGCGCTTGATGGCCGACGAACGGGCATGCTCGAGGAGCGCCAAAACTTCCAGGGAGGAGGTGCTGAGACGGCGAGCCGAGATCGAATTGATGCTCATGGGCACGGCAATCGCACCCATGAGGGCGATGATCCCGATGATGATCATCAGTTCCGGCAGGCTGAATCCGCGCTTGTTTGACAGCATATTGCACCTATGCCTGGTTGGAATGAATTTAAGATTATGAATTCAGCAAGTAGCGTGCCACTTGCGGAACAGTTGGGATGCTGAGGGGCAGGCTGAAAGAAAAGATTGATAACATATTGAAATAAATTGTAAATAAACTATATATCAACCCTGGAGAGACCGAGGCAGGCGGCGGAGGGGCCCCCGATCGGGGGCCCCTCCGCCGCGAGTCTAGAAAAAACTTGGATGATGTATAAAAGGTGTTAATAGCATGCGTCAGGGCTGTTCCGCGACCTGGTTGCCCGCATTCCGGCGGGATGCCGAACGCGAGGCCTTGCCCTGGTTCTCAATCGGTTTGTAGTGCACCCGCTTTTCCTGGGGCTTTTCGATCACCCGCACTTCCAGCGCGGCCACATTCCCGGCCGGCAGGAGGTAGCCCTTCACGAACAGGTATTGACCCATCCGGTACGAGCGCTTTTCCTCCGGCTTGCCCGAGATGTCGTAGTAGGTCGTGTGCTGGCGCCCGGTCCCGGTGACGATGTCCATCTCGCAGATCTCGCGCTCGGCGACCACGAAGGTGCCCCTCTCAGGTCTGACTTCCATGACTTTCCCCCGCACCTGAAAGGGTTCGCAGTCTTCAAACCCGATCTGCGTCACCCGCGCGGGGGCTTCCTTGGCCTGGGGGGCTGCCGGCCAGACCGGGCTCGCCGAAACGGCTATCAGGGCCGCGCCCGCCAGGGCGACTCGTATCCACGATCTGAGTGTGCTCATCATCGCCAGGTTCCTTTGCGTCAGAAGATCTGGTTCCAGTAGTAGCGGTACATCTCCTGCGTCGCCACCGTGGGCAGGCTGACAATCCCGCCCTCGACGCCGATGAACAGGCGCGCGCCGCCGCCCAGGATGGCGATCACCGGCGCGGATGGTATCGCCGTGCCGACCGCGAGGGCGCGGTCCTCTTTGCCCAACGTGACCGAGTTGCCGTCGTGGTCGGTCTCGTGCGTGCTGCTGAACTCATGCACGGCCGCCCCGGTCTTGTAATTGACCGCGTACAGTCGGCCCACCCCGCGCACCGTGGAGGCCGCGCAGGGGTCGTTCGGGTCGATCGGTGAGGTCCCGGTCGGCGTGTACGTGGTGAAGTAGACGACCCCGCCGTAAACGCGCGGCGAGGACACGACCTTCTCACCGGCGTTCTCGAGCTCGATGTACCAGCCCTTGCCGGCCTCCAGGCTCGCCTTGGCCGCCTGCTTTTCGCTGGCGGTGCCTAACTGGATCATATTGCTCGTGACGTTCACGAGGTCCGCCTCGGTCAGCGGGCTGGTCGCGGTCCAATCGTTCTTGATGGCGTAGAAGCGGTTGACCACCGAGATGTCGTCCGGGTTCTCGCGGTCGCCCGTGCCGAAGTAGATGTACTCGCCTACCCCGGGCGGGTAGAGCTCGGCCACCGCATCGGGCGCATAGAGGACCTTGAGCTTGCGACCGTTCGAGTCGGGGGCCTGGAAGAGCTTCATCCCCGTCCACGTTCCGTCCACGATGCTGCGGGTGACGGGTTGCCCGCATACGGTGAACGTCTGGGACTGGTCGTCCCGCAAAGCGAACACCCCCCCGGCCAGGTTCCCGAAGTAGATGCGACTGACGATCCCGTCCCCGTCGTGGTCGAAGCCTGAAACGTCCACCACCGAGTGGGTCAACCCCAGGCTCGTGTGCGTGGCCGGGGTGAACTTGAGGCCGCTCAAGACCGCGCCGCTGGCCATGTTGACGCCGAACACCCCGCGCCCCTCCGTGTCCGTCGCCGCAGGCGTCGGCTGGTCCTGGTTGACGTCGTATCCGCCGCCAAAGAGGAAGATATCGGCCGTGCTGACCGCGACGTTGAGCCCGCAGCCGGTTGTGGTCGTGATCGTCGACCCAGTTGCGACTGTGATTTTGTCCGGCCGGGACCAGGACTGCCCCAGATGCTCGAAGTTCGTTGGGGTCGGCCCTAAGGCCGTAGGCCCGATCGTGTAGAGGTAGCGCGGGGCGTTGTAGTCGCTGATGTCGAGCGCGGTATAGGAATTCCCGCCCCGGCGCGAGCCGACGACGAGGGTTTTCTGAGTGGTCCCGTAGTAGACGGTCGGCGACCCGTCCACGAAGTAGTCGTGGTCGGCGTCGTTCAGGCGCCAGAGGCGGCCGAGCTGATCCGGCGGGATGAAGCTCCAGAGCTCCTGGCCCGTGTCGTCGTCGATCGCGTGCAGCAGCCCGTCGTTGGCGCCCACGTAGATGATCGTTTTAGTATTGTACACCACCACCGCAGGCTCCGAGTGGATGATGTCCCCGAAGCCGCCCGTGCGCACGGAATCGATCAGGCTAAGCCGCGCCGGGTCGTCGGCCACGTTGAGCATGGTGTTGGTGATGGCCGTATTGGTCGGAAGAAACGCGTTGGCGCTGTGGCTGAGCAGCGCCTGGGTGCCGGTGTAGGTGTAGACGTTACGCGTGGACCCGGAACCGATCTGAAGGGCCAGCGCCTCGGCGGCCCCGCCCTTCTCCACAGCCGGGCCATCGTAGCCCAGGGTGGTCCACCAGGATTGAGCGTTGTCCTTGATGAGCCCGTCGGCGGTCGTCACGGGCTGGCTGTGGACGTCGAGCAGCGTGCCGGTGTTCTGCAGCGCGTAGCGCTTGATGTTGCCGATCCAGCGGCCGCTCTGCTGCGGCTTGAAGAACCCGAGGTAGATCTTGTCGCCCGCGAACACCCGGTTCATGCGGCTGATCGGCACCACCGGCGCCACGTAGCAGGCGTTTTTCTCCACGATGTTGGACATGATCTGGTCGAAGGCTTCCTTCAGCTCGGAGTAGTTCTCGGCGGTGAAGTACTCGCCTCCGCCCTTGGCGGCGGTGCGCTGCAGCAGCGACTGACTCGTCTTGAACCCGATCGTGTAGGTGACGATGTTCTGCTTGTCGAAGGAGGTCCCGTCGCCCATGGTCGGGTTGCAGTCGTTCTGGTAGAGGTAGGCGGCGACGTCGTCCAGGTAATCCGAGCCGTTGTCGGGGTAGTTGTCAGTGCCATCACGTCGCGTACCAGTTTCCCCTGAACTCGCTGCCGCCGTTGTGGTCCCCGTCGTGATCCCCGATCACGTCCCCGTTGATGTAAGGGGTTTGGTAGAGGCGGTAATCCCGGTCCTGGGTAGGCTCGCCGTCGGTCATGACGATGATGTAGTTCTTCTGGCAGCGCTGCTGCATGGGCGACACGTAGTGTCCACCGGTATAAGTGCCCGACGGGAACCCGCTGCTGTTGTACCAGCTGGGCATGCCCGCGAAGTAGAGGCCGATTTCGGCCATGGTTTCGGCCAGCGGCGTCCACCCGTTGGGGGTGGCGGAGGCCACCTGGCCGAGCAGGCTCGCCTTGGCCGTGCCGCAGGGTGCCACGAGCTTCCCGCCCTGGTTGTAGTTGTACACGAACATGCCGAAGCGCACCCCGTCGGTGTTGGCGATGAGGTCGGTCAGCACCTGCTGGGCCACACTGATGCGGCTCTGGGTCAGCCCCACCCCGGAGACGTCGTAGTTCAGGTAGTTGCCCATCCTCAGGCGGTACTGGGTGTCGAGCGACCCTCCGCAGGCGAAGCTCCCTGACTTGAGCCGGGACTGGACGTAGCCGACCGACTGCAGGCTGCTCTTGGTGGCGGCACAGGCGATGTTGTTGATGCTGCCCGTGAGCAGCACCCAATCGTAGTCCCCCGTATGGGAGTTGTATTTACGGTAGTAGACCGCATTGGCGGAATAGCTGCAGCTGCCGCAGGTGTAGGTCTGGGACGGGTCGTAGGGGTCACCGGGCACGTCCTCGGTCGCCATGCTCCCCGAGGTGTCGAACAGGATCATCACGTTCGGCTCGAGGGAGGGGTTGGTGACCGTGCCGTAGATCTCGGTGTCGTCGGCCCACACGCGCGGGGCCAGCATCCCCAGGACCAGGAACGTGATCAGGATATTTCGTTTCATGCCGAAGTCTCCTTTGCGCACACGACCGCATCAAGACCGATCAATACTTGTTGAACACCTTGAACGCTCCGACCTGGACGCGGGTGTTGCCGGTCGTCGAGGTGGCGGTGACGCCGTAGCGGCGCACCTCGAAGTATTTGAGGCTGAACCCGGAGCCCGAGGGCGGCGGCGCGATGTGACGCTGCTGCGGCAGCCGGTTGGCGGCGGCGTCGTCGACCGCGATCTGGTGGTTGATGTTCCCCGGGTCGAAATTGATGGCCGTGCCGGTCTGCTCGACGCAACGCACCTTGACTTCAGCCACCGTGTTCCCGTCGCGGTCGACCGAAAAAAAGCGGTGGTAGGCCACGGTGGGGTCGGCCAGCAGGAAGGCGTCGGTCATCCAGTGGGTGGCGTTGACTCCCCCGGGCGTAGAAAGCCCGGTGTCGAAATTTTCCAGGGCGTCGATCACGCCCCCTTCGCTGGTGTAGAACTCCCGCGTGATCTCGCCCTCGTTGCGCACCACGTGCATCTCGGTGGTGGAGGTCCACAGGGCCAGGACCCCGGCCAGCATGAGAATGGCCGAAATCAGGATGGACGCCCCCAGCACAAAGCCGTTCTCGTTGGTCAGGATCCGCCGGGCGTTTGCCGTCATGGGCTTTGCCTTTCTCACAGGTTGCGACAGCGGACTTGAGTGGTGTAGGTCCGCGAGACCACGCCGCTGCGCCCGGCCGGCCGGTCGATCGTCAAGGTGATCCCGATGGTGCGGATGTCCAGTCGCCGGGCGGCGAGGTTGGCAGCCGGAATCACGTTGCCGGCCTCGTCCAGATAGGTGAAGGTGAGGTCGGTGACGTTCTCGAGCAGGATTTCCGGGTTGGGGTCCACGTTGCGGTTGGTCTGCCGTAGCGTGGTGCCGCTGAGGTCGTAGGTAATGTCCTCGAAGGGGTCGTTCGTGTCCCCGTCGAAATTGAGATCGGCGGTGAACCGCAGCAGGGTCGGCGTGGGGTCCGCCACGATGCCGGCACCGGCAGTCCCCAGGGGGTTGAGCCCGGCCAAGCGGATGTCCTGGACCATCGTCTCCACGCCGATGCGCGCGCTCTGCTGGGTGCCGGCCTTGACGTTCTCGGCCGCATAAGACCGGTTGAGCCGTTCGAAACCGGCGTAAATGGCACCGAACATGATGGCGACGGCCGCCAGAACCAGCACCATCTCGATCATCGAAAACCCCGCCGACCCCGAGAGGATCGAGCGGCGGGCCGTCTGAGCCGGTCCAGGCTTCATACGCCGCCCCCCTTGGTGTTGGACGAGACCACGACACTGCCAGGCTTGCCCAGCCGGTTCCACTGCACGGTCACCGTGACGCGGCGCGCGTCGGTGCCGAGCGTGTCGATGGTCCAGCTCCGGGTGTAAATGCCGCCCGGCAGACCATCCGCATTGACCGGGTTGTTGGGGTCCTGATAGGGACCGCCGGCGGCCAGGTTCAGCACATCCTGGTTTTTCAGGGTTTCCAGCTGTGCCTTGGCAAGCATGTTGGCCTGGGTGTAAATATTGCCTTTCGTGTTGTTGCGCGTGGAGCCCAGGTGCATCGAGACGGCCGCGAGCATGCCCATCGCCAGAATGGCCATGGCAATCATCAACTCGATGAAAGAAAAGCCTGCAGTCCGTTGTTTTGAGAACAAATCGCTCATGGCCATTTCCTCGACTCTACTGCATCCGAATGTTGCCCAGCCGATTGACGCGCAATTCCTTCCGACCGGCGGTGTTCACGAGCGGGATGCGTTCCGCTGCCACGATGTCGGGCGCCAGCCCGCGGCTGTTGAAGCGCATGCGGTTGTTGACGAGCGTCACCTCGCCCAGGGGCACGCTCACCCCGGCTGGCAGTAGCCGCGTCAGAAGCACCCTCTCGGTCCCGTTCTGAACCGTGTCCCCAGCGACCCCGCCGCCGCTTCCGTCGTCGATGAAGACGGTATAGGCGCCGGCCGCCAGTTGCACCGTGACGAAGCTACCCTCCCGCATCGCACGGATCTTGGCCATTTCGAGGTCAGCCGAGAGGTTGATGGCCGCCCCGCGCAACCGGTGCCCCTGCAGCCACTTTAAAAAAGACGGCATGCTGATCGCGGCCAGAACGGCGATGACGGCCAAGGTGACTGCGACTTCGAACGCCGTGAAGCCTGAATTTTTCTTTATCGACATGATGCACCCCTCTCGTCTCTCGGGACTATACAAATCCTGTGCCATGGCCAGTGGACAGCCCAGCTTGCGAACGGAGCGAATTCAGTGTTAACAATTTGAATTTAAACGACTAAAAATGGTGCCGAATGAATACCGATGGGAGAAAGCAAAGGGGTGAGCAAGAAGTCAGAAGTCCAGAGATAGTAATCCGTAATTACAACATAATGCGTCAGCTCAGGCGGGGGCGGCAGGAGATGGCCATCCTTTATGTTAAATTTTAAGGTTCAAAAAACTATATTATCCAATTGTAAACACTAATAAAAAAATGATCTGACAGCAAGATGTGACGTATAAAATCGGTTTAAGATCGTCGCAATTTATTTTAAGCCAAGAGCATTGGCAGGATCGGTGGAAAAACAGGCGGGGTGCCCAGGGGCGTCAAGCGGAACACCCGTACGAAACTGGGATTTCAGAGTGGTATCCTGCGCGGAAGGTCAGCGGGTTTCGAGATACTGCACGGCGTTCATGAACATCCGGATCCCCACGGTCGGTCCGGCGCCGAAGGGCCGGCCTTCGCGTCGGGCGTGCTCACGCTCGCGCATCCAGTCCGGGTGATTGGTCCAATCGTTGTAGGCTTCCGGGTGCGGCATGAGACCGAAAACCCGGCCGGTCGGGTCGCAAATGCCGGCGATGTCGTCAACCGAGCCGTTGGGGTTCTGCGGGAAACACCCGCCCGCCGGTCGCCCATCCGGTCCCGCGTAGCGCAGGACGACCTGGCCGGCGGACTGCAGGCGTCGAATCACCGCCGGATCGGCATGGAGCCGGCCTTCGCCGTGGCGCACAGGCAGATCGGCCTCTTGGATGCCGCGCGTGAAAATGCACACGGACTTAGGGTCCACCTGCAGTCTGACCCACTGGTCACGGAAATTGCCGCAGGCGTTGGCGGTCAGCGCGACTGCGCGCGTGCGGTAGTCGCCGTCGAAGCCTGGCAGCAGACCCAGGTTGACCAGTGCCTGAAAGCCGTTGCAGATCCCCAGCACGAGACGGCCGGCCGCAACGAAATCGATGAGGCGCGGACCCATGGCGGTCTTCATCCGCAGCGCTTGGATGACGCCCGCCCCGTGGTCGTCCCCCCAGCCGAAGCCGCCGATGAGCACCAGGAGCTCGAAATCCTCGAGGTGCACCGCACCCTCGACGAGCTCGTTGATGTGCACCCGCTGCGCGCGGGCCCCGGCCAGTTCGAGGGCAAAAGCCGTTTCGCCGTCGCAGTTGAGTCCGTAACCCGTCAGAACCAGGGCATTCACGTTGGGCATGTGGAAAGTCCTCGCTCGGGTCTGCGGCCATCACGCCGCAGCCCGGCCGATCTCAAATCAGGTGACCGAACGGCCGCTTCCAGGATGCCTTCAGATCGTCGACCCGCAGATGGACGGCCGGCCGGCCGGCCAGTCCGGTCACGTCCAACACCGCCGCTTGCGTGACAGTCCCAATGCAGGCCAGCGGCAGTCCGGCGAACAGCGACTCGAATTCGCGGCTGCGACCGGGGTCGACCGTCAAGATGAACCGCCCGGCCGACTCCGAGAAGAGCAGAGTGTCAAGCCGGCTCACGCCCTCGACCGGCAACCGGCGTGCATCCACCTGCAACCCGAGGTTTCCCCCCATGGCCACCATGGCCAGATGCACCCCGAGGCCGCCGCGGTAAACCCCGTGCGCCGACGCGACCAGCCCCTGCTCGACCGCCCGGTTGACCGCGCGATAAATGGGGCTGAACTCCGCCGTCCGGACCTGTGGCACGTTGCGCCCGACGTACCCGAAATGGGCGTAGTACTCGGAGGCGCCCATCTCGTCGCGCGTGAACCCGGCCACATACACACGGTCTCCCGGGATCTTGGCATCCATGCTGACGGCCAGATGGATGTCCGGGACCACGGAGATGGTGGCGAACTGCAGGGTCTCGGGCGCGGAGACCTTGTGAGTTTCGCCGTATCGGCCGGCAAGATGCCCGTCCACGTACATGCTGTCCTTGCCGGACAGCAGCGGGATCCCGTAGGCGAGGCACATCTCCCGCAGCGCGCAGACAGGCGCGCACCAGCTGCGCCGCCTTGAACTTGCCGTCCGGATTGTTCACCGGGTGGTACTGAATGCTGGGCCAGCAGAAGTTGTCCACGCCGCCGATATGCCCGAAGTCCCCGCCGACGGCCATCACCCGGCGAACCGCCTCGTCGATGGTGCAGGCGACCATGTCATAGGCGTCGATCGGCCGAATACGTGGGCAGCAGCGCCTGGGCAAAGGCCAGCCCGCGCTGCGAACCCAGGCACCGGGCGCATAACGGCCGCGTCGCTGGGGACATCGTGCCCCGCGCCGGTCAGGGGTTTGACGACGCTCGACCCCTGGACCTCGTGGTCGTACTGGCGGGTGATCCATTCGGTGGAACAGAGGTTGGGCCGCGCCAGCATGTCCAGGAGCAGCCGGTCGGTAGTCGGCCGGGCGCCTTGAGCACGGGCTCGAAGAAGCCCGCGCTGCCTCCGGGCGATGCCATTCGGCATCGAATTCCCACTGCGGGAAACCGGACTCGAAGCAGATCCAGGTCCATGCAGGCGCAGGTTTTGCCGTCATAGGTGATGTGCAGTTTGCCGCTGTCCGTGTAGTCGGCCGATGACGGTGCTTTCCACGGCGTGTTTGCGGGAAAGCGCCATGAACCTGTCCAGCGTCCTCCGGCTCGAATGGCAACGGTCATGCGCTCCTGGGATTCCGAAATCCAGATTTCCCACTGGTCCAGGCCTTCGTACTTGAGCGGCACCTTTTCGAGCTCGACTGGCGCGCCGTTTGGACATGCGCGCCGATTCGCCGACCGACGAGGAAAGGCCCGCCGCCGCCGTTGTCCGTGATGTACTGGATCAGGCCCGCGTCCCGCGCCTCCAGCAGGAAATCGTGCATTTTCTTCTGGGTATACGGGTCGCCGATCTGCACGTGACCCGCCGGCGTGTGCTCCGAAAACACCTCAGAGGAGGCCGTGACGCCGTGGATGCCGTCCTTGCCCACCCGGCCGCCGCACATGATGACCAGCTCCCCGGGGAGGTCTTCTTCTGCTCGGCCGGCTTCCCGTCGATCCGGGCGGGCATGATGCCCACGGCCGTGACGAAAACCAGGCACTTGCCCATGTAGCCGGGATGGAAGAGGCACCTGGCCGAAGGCGGTCGGGATGCCGCTCTTGTTCCCGCCGTCCCGCACCCCCTCGATGATGCCGTCCAGCAGCCGTCGGGGGTGCAGCCGGGGCTTGAGCGGCCCCGCGTAGTCCCGCGGCCCCACGCAGAAGCCGTAGCTGCCCATGACCAGCCGGGACCCCTTGCCCGTGCCCAGAGGGTCGCGGTATACGCCCACGATCCCGGTGATGGCCCCGCCGTAAGCCTCCATGTTGGAGGGCGAGTTATGGGTTTCGCCCGTGATGACGTAGTAGTGGTCGTCGTCAAGACGGCCGGCGCCCGGCATTGTCCCACAGGACGGATACCACCCAGGGTTTCCGTTCGGCCAGTGCCAGGGTCGGGGCCTCGATGCAGGTCTTGAAAAGGTTGTCGACGGCCTCGACGCTGCCGCCGAGCCGAGGTTCGCGGTAGCGGAAAAGGCCCCGGAAGGTGTTGTGATTGCAGTGGTCGCTGCGCGCCTGGGAGATGTATTCGAGCTCGACGTCGGTCGGGTCTGAGAGGCCGACGGCCGCACGCGCCGTGCGCACCGCAGGGGTGTTGAAGTAGGCGCGGATGACGGGGATGTCGTTCGGGTTCAGGGCGAGGTTGCGCTCGTCGCTGATGCGCTGCAAAACGGCATCGCTTTCGATGGGGACGACACTCACGGTGGGCGTATGGTCGAGCCGGACCTTGGGGATGACGATCCCCACCCCTTCCGCCGGGTCCCATTCTTCAGCCGACCAGACCCGCCACTGCTGGATGATGTCGTTGGCGAGCAGCTGCCCGGCAATCGTTTCGACGTCCCGGCGCGTCAGGCGGGGTCCCTGGATGCAGTAGCGCTTGGAGGTGTAGACCGCCTCTCCGGGGCGAAAGCGCTCTCCGAGCAGATCCTCGATCGCCTCCACGGCCGTGGCGCCCGGGTTGTCGCGCACCCCGGGCCGCAGGCCGACCCAGATCACCCAGTCGCAGGGCTGCGCCAGAGGCGCGTAGGAGGACACCTGCGTGACGGGGTTGGTAAACACCTCCTGGCGGATGCGCGCGAGTTGATCGGTGCTCAGGTCCGCATCGATCGTGAGAATCGAAACCGAACGGATGCGCTCCGCCTGGATGCCGAAGTAGGCCAGCGCCTTCTTGCGGACGCCTTCGCCTTCGGGGTCGGTCAGGTGGTCCTTGAGAGTGGTTTCCAGCCGTGCTGCCATGTCAAACCTTCCACTGGTAGCTTGAGGCGCCTTACTGCCGAAACCAGGCGCACACGATACCGCACATCTTGCCCATGGGGTCAGGAGCTAAAAAAAAGCCGCGTAATGTCGTTGTAGAAAACCAGGATCATCAGCATGGCCAGAAGGACCATCCCAACCTGCTGAGCGACCTCGCGCACCTTCAGGCTCACCGGCCGGCCTTTCACGGCTTCGATGACGAAGAACAGCAGGTGGCCACCGTCCAGAACCGGGATCGGCAGCAGGTTGATGACGGCAAGATTCACGCTGATCACGGCAATGAATTGAAACAGGCTCGCAATCCCGGCCTTGGCCTGGTCCCCGGCCATTTGGGCGATCATGATGGGCCCGCCGACCGTGTCGATGGGAATCCCGCCGGTCAGGAGCTTGGCCACGATCACCACCATCAGCTCGATGACGCCGTAAGTCTGTCGCAAGCTCTCGCCGGCAGCCTCAAAAAACCCAAGCTGTCGCGAGTGGGTGTCCCCGGCCGTGCCGATGCCGATCACATACCGCTTGATCTCCTCCCCGAAGAGGTTTCGGGTCCGCACGAGCTCGGGGGCGACCTTCAGCACCACCGAACCTTCGGGGCGATCGACCGCTATCGCAAGCACGCGGCCTTCGCTGCGACCGATCCGGTCCGCCATGGCCTCCCAGGTGTCGACCGGGTCGCCGTCGATGGCGGTCACGAGGTCGCCCGGCCTAAAACCGGATACCTGCGCCGGGGAGCCTTCCTTCACGGACCCTATCGACGGTTTGAGAATCAGCACCCCGGACGAGAACGCGATCACCCAGAAGATCAGCACGGCCAGCAGCACGTTGAAAAACGGGCCCGCGAAGACAATGAGGATACGCTTGAGGACATGCTTGTGGGTGAAGGAGAGCGGGATGAGCTCGGGCGCCAGCTGCTCGTCGGGTTCCTCCCCGACCATCTTCACGTATCCCCCGAGCGGGACCAAGGACAGGCGGTAGTCGGTGATGCCGCGCTTCCAACCGACCAGCCGCGGCCCGAAGCCGAGCGAGAACTTCTCCACCCCCACCCGGAACCACCGCGCGACCAGAAAATGCCCGAGCTCGTGGAAAAAGATCAGGACGCCCAGAACGATGACGAACGACATGATGGTGTTTCCCATAGGCGTAACGAACGTGTCCTTTCAGTCCCTCGTGACCCGGCCGGCGGCCGGGACCAGCTCGCCGGCCCTGCGCCGCGCCCACTGGTCGGCGGCAACCACCTCATCCAGGCCGGGGGAATCTTGCACCGCGTGTGCCTGCATCGCGGACTCCACGATGTGCGCGATCGCGGTGAAGCCGATCCGCTCGGCCAGAAACGCCTCAACCGCCACCTCGTTGGCCGCGTTCAGAACGGCCGGCAGCGTGCCGCCCCGGCGGCAGGCATCCTCGGCGAGCTGAAGGCACGGAAATTTGGAACGGTCGACATCCCGGAAGGCCAGCGCGAGGCCGCCGGAAAAATCGGGCAGAGGCTGCCGCAGATCAAGACGCTCCGGGAAGGACAGCGCGTAGGCGATCGCCGGCTTCATGTCCGGTGTCCCCATCTGGGCCATCACCACCCCGTCCCGGAAGGCGACCATCGAGTGCACGATGCTCTGCGGATGTACCACGACCCGAATCCGCTCCTGCGGCACGCCGAAGAGCCAGGTCGCCTCGATCACCTCGAGCCCCTTGTTCATCAGGGTCGCCGAATCGATGGTGATCTTGGCGCCCATGGCCCAGTTTGGATGTCGCAGCGCCTCGGCCGGCGTGATCCGGTTGAGTTCGGCGGCCGGACGATCGAGAAATGGTCCGCCCGAGGCCGTGAGCAGGATGCGGTCGAGGTCCTCGCGGCGCTGCCCCTGGAGACACTGGAAAATGGCGCTGTGCTCGCTGTCGACCGGCAGGATGCGACACGCCGCGCTGCGCCGCGCGAGCGGTCACCAGCGCTCCGGCCATAACCAGAGTTTCCTTGTTGGCCAGCGCGATCGTTTTACCGGCATCGATGGCCGCCAAAGTCGGGCGAAGCCCGGCTCCGCCCACCATGGCCGAAAGCGTGACCTCCGCGGATTCCCACGCCCCCACGGCGGCATACCCGGAATCGCCGTACAGAACCCGGGTGCGGCAGGAAACCGGCAGCAGGGCCTTCAGCGCCCCGGCCGCGGCCTCGTCGAACACGGCGGCGGCCTCGGGGGCGAAGATGCGGATCTGGTCGGCCAGCAATGCCACGTTACGTTTCGCGGCGAGCGCCGTGACGGCGAAACGTTCCGGGAACTGCCGGACCACGCGCAACGCATTGCAGCCGATGGAACCGGTTGAGCCGAGGATCGACAGGTGTCGTTGAGCCATGACCCGCTTGCCTTTCGGTGCCGGCCGTTTCAGGCGAGCATCACCCGCACGGTGTACGCCACGGGAGCCGCAAACAGCAGCGCATCGATTCTGTCCAAAATCCCGCCGTGGCCGGGCAGCAGATTTCCGGAGTCCTTGATGCCGGCCACGCGCTTGAGTTCCGATTCGAACAAGTCCCCGACCTGCCCGGCCAGACCCGCGCCCAGCGAAAACAGGAGACAAGTCGCCCATTCGACCCCCGGCAGGAACAGGGTCTTGCCCGCAATGCCCACCAGGAGATTGGCGGCTAGCCCCCCCAGCGCCCCCTCGACCGTCTTGCCCGGGCTGATCGACGGGCAGAGTTTGTGCCGCCCCCACAGAGTTCCAGCGTAAAGGGCTGCGGTGTCGCCGGCGAACACGACCGCACACAGCAGGAAAATCCACGTCGCCCCGTCCGCTGTCGCCCGCAGCAGCACCACCAGGGACAGGAGGAGCGGGATGTAGACGACCCCCTGAAACTGGCGGGCCATCCGCTCGAGAACCGAACGATCCGTACCGAACTCACGCAGCGACAGCGCACCGCAAAGAACCACGTCCCCGGCCAGCAGAAGCGGCATCAGATCCGGTCGTCCGATATGCGCGAGGAGGATCAGCGCAGCTCCGGATGCGAAGCCGACCGCCTGGATGGGATCCGAGACGACGACGGCCGGCCGGAACAAGCGAAAGTACTCCCACAAGCAGGCGATGGCGGCGACGCCGACCAGGGATGAGAGCACCGGACCGCCGATCAGCACGCACACGACCAGCGCCGGCAGCGCGGTCAAGCCGGTGATCCAGCGCTTGAGGTGTGCCTGGCTCTTGCCTCCAGCCGTCATGAATTTCCCTCTTGCCGGACAGCTCAGTCGGTTCGGCCAAAGCGGCGCTCGCGCGCGCGAAACTCTTCGAGGATATGCAGGAGTTGCTCGCGGTTGAAATCCGGCCACAGCGTCGGCGTAACGAAGATCTCCGCGTAGGCGATCTGCCAGAGCAAAAAATTGCTGATGCGCATGTCGCCGCCCGTGCGGATGAGCAGATCCGGGTCGGGCATGGCCCCGGTGTCCAGGTGAGATGCCAGAACGGCCTCGGTGATGTCTTCCGCCCGGATCAGACCGGATGCGGCCTTGGCGGCCAGCGCCCGGGCCGCCCGGGTGATGTCGTCGCGTCCGCCGTAGCTCAGGGCCAGGTTCAGTTGCAGGGAGGAGTTGGTCCGCGTCCGCTCGACCACCTCGTCGAGCGTCCGCTGGATGTCCGCGGGCAGGCGCTCGCGGCACCCGATGACGTTCAGGCGGATGTCGTTGCCGACCAGTTCCGGGAGTTCCGTCTGGAGGAAGCGCCGCAGCAGCCGCATGAGGGCGTCCACTTCAACCCTGGGCCGCTGCCAGTTCTCGGTGGAAAAGGCGTACAACGTGAGATAGGGGATTCGCAACTCGCGGCAGGTGCGAATGGTCATCCGCACCGTTTCCGCCCCCTTCTCGTGCCCGTTGATGCGCGACAGCAGCCGCTGCTTGGCCCAGCGCCCGTTGCCGTCCATGATGATGGCCACGTGCACGGGCAGCCCCTGTGCGCGGCCGACTCCCGACGCGGCGGCCGGAGGTTAGAACTCAAGGATCTCCTTCTCTTTTTCCTTGTAGCAGGCATCCACGAGCTTGATGTACTCGTCGGTTTTTTTCTGGATCGTTTCCTGGGACTTGAATGCGTCGTCCTCGGAGATCTCACTGCTCTTCTTGATCTCTTTGATCATCTCGTTGGAGTCCCGGCGGGCATTGCGAACCTGACACTTTGTACTCCTCGCAGATCTTGTTGACGACCTTGACCAACTCCTTGCGGCGTTGCTCGGTCAGGGGCGGGATGGCGATCCGCACGATCTTCCCGTCGTTGGAGGGAGTCAACCCCAAGTCTGACTTGAGGATCGCTTTTTCGATCTCCTTGATAACGGTCGCGTCCCAGGGCTGGATGGTGATCAGACGGCTTTCCGGAACGGCCAGGGTCGCCAGTTGGTTGACCGGGGTCAGGGTGCCGTAGTAGTCGCACCTTGATCCCGTCCAGCAGCGACAGAGAGGCTCGGCCGGTTCGCACCCGCTTGAGTTCCTTCTTCAGGGCGCCGATCACCTTGCTCCATGTTTTCCCGGGTGTCCTGGTAGATGTCAGCGATCATGGCATTCTCCTCTCGGGCAACCTGTCGGGGGAGGGTTCGACCCTCCGTTGAGATGGGCGGGGTCCGGGTGATGGTTTGGGAACCAAACCGCCGGGGCGGTCAGTTGCTGATCCGGGTGCCGATGTCCTCCCCGCAGACCACCCGCCGGATGTTCCCATGGGTCTTGAGATTGAAGACGGCGAGCGGCAGGTCGTTGTCCATCGCGAGCGATATAGCCGTCATGTCCATGACCCGAGTTGCCGCTCCAGCACCTCCATGTAGCTCACGTGCTTGAAAAACTTGGCGTCCTTGTTCTTGACCGGATCCGAGTCGTACACCCCGTCCACCTTGGTGGCTTTCAGCAGCATCTCGGCGTGGATCTCCTGCGCCGCGCAGGACCGCGGCCGTGTCGGTGGTGAAATACGGGTTCCGGTTCCGGCCGCAAAAATAACGACCCGCCCTTTCTCAAGGTGCCGAATGGCCCGCCGCAGGATGTACGGCTCCGCCACCTCGTGCATGGAGATGGCGCGTCTGCACCCGGGTCTGAATGCCCTTGCTTCTCCAGGGCGTCCTGAAGGGCGAGGCTGTTGATCACCGTGGCCAGCATGCCCATGTGGTCCGCGGAGGTGCGGTCCATGCCGTAGGAGCTCGCGGCGATGCCGCGGAAAATATTGCCGCCGCCCACCACGATGGCGATCTGAACGCCGAGTTCGATGACGGACCGGACTTCTTCGGCCACGTATCGGATCATGTCCGGACTGATGCCGAACCCCTGGTCTCCCATGAGGGCTTCACCGCTGAGCTTGAGAATCACGCGCTTGTGCTGCGGCTGTGTCAAGGCCGTCATTCTCCTACCTGAAATCGCACAAAACGTTTGATGGCGATGTTCTCGCCGATCTTGGCAACGTGTTCATTGAGCAGGTCGGCCGACGGTGATATTGGGGTTGCGAACGTATGCCTGGTTGAGCAGGCAGCTTTCTTTATAGAATTTGTTGAGCTTGCCCTCGGCGATCTTGTCGATCACTCTGTTCGGGTTTGCCGATTGCGCGGACCTGATCCCGGTAAATCTCCATTTCCTTTTCAACCATCCTCGGGACATCTTCCTGAGACAGGATACGGGATTGGTGGCGGCGATGTGCATGGCGATATTTCTGGCAAACTCGATAAAGTCTTCGTTCTTGGCGACAAAATCGGTTTCACAGTTGACTTCGACCATGACGCCAAGTTTGCCGCCGGTATGAATATAAGTTTGAATGGTTCCTTCGCTCGTGGCCCTGCCGGCGCCTTTTGGCGCCGTCGCCAGCCCTTTTTTTCGCAGAAAATCGATGGCCTTGCTGATATCCCCGCGCTTTGTCCGCCAAGGCCTCCTTGCAATCCATCATTCCGGTGCCGGTTTTGTCCCGCAGTTCTTTAACAGTTGCTGCACTGATCTCTGCTCATCATTGCCGTCCCCGGATGTCGTCAGTCTCGCCGGCGTTACACTCGGTCGCCTTCGATTCTCTCCATCGATCGTTCATCCTTGGAGGGTCGCCGGATGATTTCAATCACCGGGCCCTCTGCGCCGTCGGAAATCACCTTGCGCTCGCCGGGTTTCATATCCGCCTGCCACGCTCAGTTTGGACTCTTCCATGGCCTTGTCGCTGTCGGCCTGTTTGCGTTCGGCCCATCGCTGCTGGCCTTCGAGGCAGGCGTCGGCGATCGTGGAAGTCAGCAGGCGAATGGCGCGGATGGCGTCGTCGTTGCCGGGAATCAGGTAATCGATCTCGTCCGGGTCGCAGTTGGTATCCACGATGGCCACGATGGGGATCTTGAGCCGTCGGCCTTCGTGGACGGCGATGGCCTCGTTCTTGGGATCCACGATGAAAATCGCCCCGGAAGCTCGCTCATGGTGCGGATGCCGCCCAGGTTGCTGTCCAGCTTTTCACGCGCTCCTTGCCAGCTTGCAGACGCTCCTTTTTGGGGTAAAGGTTGATGGACCCGTCCGTTGTCGATGGTGTTCGAGGTAGTTCAGCCGGTCGATGCTCTTGCGGATTGTCTGGAAATTGGTCAGCATGCCGCCCAGCCAGCGGTTATGCACGTAGAACATTTCGCATCGGTTGGCCTCTTCGTAGAATGGCTTCCTTGGCCTGTTTCTTGGTGCCGACGAACAGGACCGACTTGCCGTCGGCGGCGGTTTCCACGACGAAATCATAGGCCTCTTGAACATCGGACGGTCTTCTGCAGATCGATGATGTAAATCCCGTTGCGTGCGCCGAAGATGTAGGTTTTCATCTTCGGGTTCCAGCGCTTGGTCTGGTGACCGAAATGAACTCCTGCTTCCAGAAGTTCCTTCATGGTGACGTACGCCATTGTTTTCTCCTTTCTTTCGGTTTTGTCCACCGCCGCCGTCATTCCCGTCTCCAGCCCCGATCGGGGCACCGGGAGGCAGGTCCGGCTGCGTGTGTGATGACACGGCTTAAAATAGCCTATTTAAAACGAGAATATTTAACAATAACCTCAGTCGAGTTGCAACTTATTTTTTGCGCAGGACGACCACCCGGTCGTGGCCCGCGTAATCGCGCCGGGAGTCGAAGTCTCCGTAGCCGCCGCTCTCCTCCGCCATTCGCTGCATCGCCGCGCACTGGCCGCAACCGATCTCAAGACCAGGCTTCCGCCGGGGCGCCAGGTGTCTCCGGGGCCGCGCCGATGATGGCCCGGTAGCTTTGCAGGCCGTCCGGCCCGCCGTCCAGAGCAAGATGCGGTTCATATCGCGAGATTTCCGGCTGAAGGTGCCGATCTCGGCGCTTCGGCACGTACGGCGGATTGGACACGATCAGATCGAACGGCTAGCCCGGCATGACCCCGCTCAACCAGTCGGCCGCCAGAACCCCACACGGCTCCGAAACTCCGCTGGCGATGGCATTGGCCTGCGCGAGGGCGACGGCTCCGAGCGAAATATCAGAGGCGAAGATACCGGTTCCGGTTCGCCTCGGTCGCCAGCGCGATAACCACCGCCCCGGAACCGGCCCCGAGTTCCAGCACCCGGGCGCCAGCCTGACCCGGGCGCGCCTTGCAGGACTGCCAGCGCCTGCCTCCACCAGCAGCTCGGTCTCCGGGCGCGGGATGAGCACCTCCGGGCGTCACCCGCAGATCCAGTGTCCAGAACCCCTTGCGGCCGACGATGTAGGCCACGGGCTCCCGGCGCACCCGCCGCCGGATCAGCTCCTTGAATGTGGCGAGCTCCGCCTTGTACCAGCGGCTGGTCGTGGCGCAGATAGAGCTCGACCCTCTGCACGCGGAGCACGTGCGCCAGCAGAATCTCGGCCGCCGACCGCGGACTCTCGATCCTCGCGCGCTTTCAGATAGCCGGCGGCCCACTGCATCACTCTCAGGATGGTCCACTCCAGGTTATCGGCTGGCGGCGGGTTCGGCATTCTGCAGGGCTTGGGCCTGGTAGTGGGTGGTCAGTCCGTTGATCAATTCCTGTATGTCCGCCCTGCAGGACGCCGTCCAGCTTGTACAGAGTCAAGCCCGATGCGGTGGTCGGTCACCCGGCTCTGCGGGAAGTTGTAGGTCCGGATCTTCCGCTGCGGTCGCCGGTGCCCACCTGGCTCTTGCGCTCCTCGGCGCGCTTCTTTTCCTGCTCCTGAATCTTCATATCGAACAGACGCGCGCGCAGCACCTTCAGGGCCTTGTTCTTGTTCTTGAGCTGCGACTTCTCGTCCTGGCAGATGACCACCAGCCCCGTGGGCAGGTGCGTGACCCGCACCGCCGAGTCGGTGGTGTTGACGCTTTGCCCGCCGGGGCCGCCGGAGCGGTAGACGTCGATGCGCAGGTCGTTGGGGTTGATCTCCACGTCCACCTCCTCGGCCTCCGGCAGCACCGCCACGGTGACGGCCGAGGTGTGGATGCGGCCCTGGGCTCTCGGTCACCGGGCACGCGCTGCACGCGGTGGATGCCGCTCTCGTACTTGAGCACGCTGTAGGCACCCTTGCCCTGGATCATGGCGATGACTTCCTTCAACCCGCCCACGCCCGGTGGGCTGGTGCGACAGGATCTCGACCTTCCAGCCGCGGTCCTCCGCATAGCGGCTGTACATGCGAAACAGGTCGCCGGCAAACAGCGCCGCCTCGTCCCCGCCGGTGCCGGCACGGATCTCCATGATGATGTTCTTGTCGTCGTTCGGGTCCTTCGGGAGCAGCAGGAGCCTCAGGCTCTCTTGCAGCGCTTCCTGATCGACGGTCAGGGCGGACAGGTCGTCCTTGGCCAGCGACCGGATTTCGGCGTCAGCGTCCTTGAGCAACTCTCGGCTCTCCTCGATCCGCTCGGCCACGTCCTTGTAGTGCCGAAAGACGGTGACCACCTTCCCGAGTTCCGCGTGCTCGCGGACCGCCCGCTGGTAGACCTCCCGGTTGCCGATGACGGCCGGGTCGCTGAGCTGGCGCTCCAGCTCGACATACCGCTGCTCCACGCCTTCCAATTTGTCAAACATGATCGAACACCTGTGCCCGTTTTACATGCGAAAAGCCCGCCCGGCCGCGGACCGGGTTCCCCGGGTCCGTGAAGCCTGCGGGCTCATGCCTGATGTGGAGGGTGCCTTGAAACGGGCCGACGCCCCGAAGAGGGCATCGGTGGGGACTCTCTATGATGCCTTCCCCTTCTCCTGGAACTTCTGGTACTTCTTACGGAACCGCTCGATACGTCCGGCCGTGTCCACCAGCTTCTGTTTGCCCGTGAAGAACGGGTGGCAACTGGAGCAGATTTCAACCGTGATGTTTTCCTTGGTCGATCCGGTCTCGATCACGCTTCCGCATGCACACCGGATCTTGGTGTCCTGGTACTTCGGGTGAATGTTCTCTTTCATTTTGGTCCAACCCCCCTTGTGAGATCTTCCACGCATCGGCCGGTGGTGCGAACCCCGCAGCGCCGACGATTATGCGTTCATGGAATTCAGAAAGTCTTTATTATTCCGCGTCCCCTTCATTTTTTCAAGCAAAAATTCCATGCTGTCCACTGTGTTGAGCGTGGTGAGCAGCTTGCGCAGGATCCAGACCCGGTTGAGCACGTCCTCGGCCATCAGCAATTCCTCCTTGCGGGTCCCGGAACGCTTGATGTCCACGGCCGGGAAGACCCGCTTGTCCGCGAGCTTGCGGTCGAGCTGGATTTCGGCGTTGCCGGTGCCCTTGAACTCCTCGAAGATGACCTCGTCCATGCGGCTGCCGGTGTCCACCAGTGCGGTGGCGATGATCGTGAGACTGCCGCCCTCCTCGATGTTGCGCGCGGCTCCGAAGAAACGCTTGGGCCGCTGCAAGGCGTTGGAGTCGACGCCGCCGGACAGAATCTTCCCGCTGGGGGGCACCACCGAGTTATGGGCACGCGCCAAGCGGGTGATGCTGTCCAGCAGGATGACGACGTCCTTCTTGTGCTCGACCAGGCGTTTGGCTTTCTCGATGACCATTTCGGCGACCTGAACGTGCCGCTCGGCCGGCTCATCGAATGTGGAGCTGATGACCTCGGCATTCGACGGTGCGCTCCATGTCGGTCACTTCCTCGGGCCGCTCGTCGATCAGCAGGACGAAGGGGACCACGTCTTTGTGGCTCTTGATGATGGCGTTCGCGATCGCCTGCAGCAGCATGGTCTTGCCGGACCGTGGCGGCGACACGATCAGGCAGCGTTGCCCGAAGCCGATCGGGACCATGAGGTCCAAGATGCGGGTGGAGTAATTGTCGGGATCGGCTTCCAGGTTCGTCTTGCGTTCGGGGTAAAGCGGCGTGAGGTTATCAAAGAGGATTTTATCGCGGGCGACTTCAGGGTCTTCGAAATTAACCGCCTCGACCTTGAGGAGGGCGAAATAGCGCTCGGATTCCTTGGGCTGACGGATCTGGCCGGAGATGGTGTCTCCGGTGCGCAGCCCGAACCGACGGATCTGAGACGGCGAAACGTATATGTCGTCCGGACCGGGCAGGTAGTTCGAACTGGGTGAGCGCAGGAAGCCGAAGCCGTCCGGCAAGATCTCCAGGGTTCCCTCCCCGTAAATCATCCCGTTTTTTTCGATCTGGCCCTGCAGCAACGCAAACATGAGCTCCTGTTTGCGCATGTTCGACGCCCCTTCGATGTTGAACTGCTTGGCCATCTGCATCAGTTCGTTTATCTTCTTCTCTTTGAGCTCAGCAATGTTCATGTAACGCCATTCCCCTCGATTTCTCCGGCCGGACGCCGAGGCATCCGCGGGTAGTTCCGGCGCCAGCGGCGTCCGGTTGCTGTTGGTGTATGGTGCGTGAGCTGCCGGGTTCGCGCTGGCTCACGGTCCGGCGCAGGCGGTCCGGGTATCACTTATCCGCCGATTGGGGGCCGCGCACACGCCCCACCGCGCAACCGGTGCAGCAGCAGCCTCGCCCGGGGTGACCACTTGAAACGACCTCGAGACTCTTTCGCCCCTCGGGTTAGGGAATAATCAACCGACGCGCCTCGATCAGGTGATTAACGGACAGAATCCATGTCGGTTATGCAGGAGGATTTAATAAGATGATTGACTACGAGAGTCCTCACAACTGGCGGGTTGACTCTTTTGTGGATCTATGATGCTAGTTTTATATCACAACCCGGCGCCTGTCAAGAAGTTTGATCTCGCGCACCATGCCTCCGGCACCCGATCGGATCAAGCGATCCGGCGTTCGGCCTCCGATCGGCCCCGGATCGACGAAACGCTGCGATGAAGCCATTACCGCCATTCATAATTCCCTCTGCCGGAGCCTACCTGGTCGGCGGATGCGTGCGCGACCTGCTGCTCGGCCGTTCGCCGACGGACTACGACGTGGCCGTCGAGAACTCTCCGGCCGATTATGCCGCCGCCCTTGCCACCTCGATACGAGGCCGCGTAGTCGCTCTCGGCAAGGCCGGCGCGCGTACCTGGCGCGTAGCCGCGGGCGACCTGATCGTGGATGTCAGCCCGATTCAGGGCGCTTGCATCCGGGACGACCTCTTGCGGCGGGACTTCACCATCAACGCCATGGCCGTCGCGACCGTGGGCGGTGAGGTGATGGATGTCGCCGCGGGCCGCGAGGACCTCGCGCACCGGACCATCCGCATGGTGTCACGGTCAGTCTTTCGGGCCGACCCGGTGCGCCTGGTTCGGGCATTTCGCTTTGCAGCTCAGATCGGCTTCGCAATCGAAGCCGGCACCCGCGATGCGGTTCGCAGCGACGCCGGGCTTATCGCGCGCTCGGCGGGGGAACGCATCCGCGACGAGTTTTACAAGTTGATCGGGGCCGATCAACACGTGTCGGCCGTGGCCGACATGGCCGCAACCGGCCTGCTGACCGCGGTTTTCCCCGAACTGGCGTCCACCCACCGGTCGGTCGACGCCCTGCGGGAACTGGACGGCTTGTGTGGCGCTGCCCCCGCGCTGCGGGACGACGCAATCCGCAGCGGTATGCAGGGGTTCAGCGCCCGCCGCCGGGTGCTCCTGCGGTGCGGTCTTGTGTTTCATCCCCTGGGGGGAGCCACGGACGAACCTGAACGAAAGTCCGTTTTCGATCGCCTGCGCTGCCCGAACCGAGACCGTGATCACCTCAACCGGCTGCTGACCTTGCAGCGCATGCCCATGCGTTTATTCGAAACGGCCCCTGCGCCCACTCCGCGGGATGAGGTCCGTTTTTTCCTTGCCGCCGGCGATACCGTTCCGGACCTCCTCCTGCAGGAGGCGGCGTGGTTTCGGTCCGACCGGCACGCCACCGCCGAGCGCCACGCCGCGTTCGAGCGCTATACCGGCCACCTGCTGCGTCGTTACCTGGAGGATTATCGCCCCAGAAGGGCGATGCCCTCTCCGGTCACGGGCGATGACCTCAAGGCCGAGTTCGGGCTACGGCCGTCCCCCATGATTAAGGAACTCCTGCAGGTGGTGGAAGAGGAACGGTTGACACGGAGGACGCTCTCACGCACAGACGCGCTGCAGATCGTGCGGCGTGCACTCGCAGAAAAGACGGGTTCCCTCCCGGCACCCGGGAGGGAACCCTGAAGACCCGATTCGGAAGGTGCTACTTCTTGAGGCGGTCGAGAACGGCAAAAATCTTGTCGCGAATTTCTTCGACCTTCCCGATCCCGGGAATGTGGATGTACTTGGGAGAACGCGCTTCCTTGGCCGCTTCCCATTTCTTGTAGTAGCTGACCAGAGGCTCGGTCTGGCTGTGGTAGACGTCGAGGCGCTTCTTGACCGTCTCCTCCTTGTCGTCGTCACGCTGGATGAGGGCCTCGCCGGTGACGTCGTCCTTGCCGGCCACCTTGGGTGGGTTGAATACGACGTGATAGGTTCGGCCGCTCGCGAGGTGCACCCGCCGGCCGCTCATGCGCTTGATGATTTCCCCGTCCGGCACATCCACATCGACCACCGCGTCGATGTCCACACCGGCATCCTTCATGGCGTCCGCCTGGGGGATGGTGCGCGGAAAGCCGTCGAACAGGAACCCCTTGCGGCAGTCCGGGTCTTTGATGCGCTCTTTGACCAGGCCGATGATGACGCTGTCCGGAACCAACTGACCGGCATCCATCAGGACCTTGGCCTGCTTGCCCAGATCGGTCCCAGCCTTGACCGCGGCCCGCAGCATGTCCCCCGTCGAAATCTGGGGGATCTGGTATTTCTCCTTGATGTAGTTCGCCTGGGTCCCTTTGCCGGCCCCGGGCCCGCCGAGAAGAATCAAACGCATGGGTTGACCTCCTTTATCGTGTGGGGTGTTGGGTGCTCAAGGTGAGGCGTCGAGTATGGCTGAAGGCCGCCCGGGTGTCAAGCCTCAATCACGGCCGACCCAAGCCGGACGGGCGACGGCGCCGAGAGACGTGCGCGCGACGCGCAGCAATCGACCTCCCGAGGGGCAGCAGGCACGGCGCCTTGCGGCACCTGAAAAAAACTTCGTTTTGATGAGAGGTTCACATTTCTCTTGCATCCAAGCGGTTTCTCTCCTAAAAGGGACATCTATCGTTTTTTACAATAACTGCCGGAGACCCGCGACGGGTCGTTCCAGCGGGACGAAAGGGGCGATATAGTTGAAGGAAATCGAAGTCAAAGTCCTCGACAATGACATCGAGAAAGCCATGCGTATTCTGAAGAAGAAAATTCAGAATGACGGGCTCTTCAAGCGACTGAAGCTGAAGAAGAGCTACGAAAAGCCGAGCGAATTCCGCCGCCGCAAGCAGCGGGAAGCTCAGCGCAGGGAGCGCATCGCAGCAGCCCGCGCAGCCCGCAGACGGTAGCACCCGCAATTGCAGACGGACCCGGCGGGAGGATAATGCCCGCCGGGTTTTTTACGCCTCGATGACCACACGCCCGACTCACACCGATTGCCTGAACACGCTCTTCGGCCTGCGACGCTTCGGAATCAAGCTGGGGCTCGCCACCATCCGCCGCATCCTGGCCAACCTCGGGAACCCCCATCGGCGCTACCGGACCATTCACGTCGCCGGCACCAACGGCAAAGGGTCGGTTGCCTCCGGCATCGCGAGTGTCCTCCGGGCGTCCGGCTATCGGGTCGGGCTCTACACATCGCCCCACTTGGTGCGCTTCAACGAGCGCATCCAGGTCGACGGCTCCGAGATCACGGATGCCGACATCGTGCGTCTCTACCGCCGCGTGAAGCGCGCTCTGCCGGGCGGTCGCGAACCGACGTTTTTCGAATTCACCACGGCCATGGCCTTGGACGAGTTTGCCCGCCGCAAGGTGGACTGGGCCGTCATCGAGACCGGAATGGGCGGCCGTCTCGACGCCACCAATGTCGTCGCACCCGCGGTGACGGTCGTGACCAATGTGTCTCTCGAGCATCGCGAATACCTCGGCCCCACCCTTGCTGCAATTGCCTTCGAGAAAGCCGGCATCATCAAGCGACGAACCCCCGTCGTCACCGGGGTGCGCCAGCCCTCGGCTCTGGCGGTCATTCGCCGGACCGCACGGATGAAATCCGCCCCACTCTATTGCCTGGGCAAGGAGTTTTCCTGCCGGCGCACCGGCTCGCAGCAATTCAACTATTCCGGGCTGAGCCACCGGTGGTCGGATCTTGCGACCTCTCTGCAGGGCAGCTATCAGGTCGGAAATGCCGCGCTCGTCCTCGCGGCCTGTGAACTCCTGCAGCGGAAAGCGCCGCGTATCGATCTCGAGCGCATACGCCGCGGGCTTTCGGCCCACCGCTGGCCGGGCCGCCTCGAGGTGGTCTGCACGACCCCCCTGGTGATGGTGGACGGGGCGCACAACCTGGATGCCGCCCGTCAGTTGGCGCGACATCTCACGCACTACCTGGACGGGCGCAAGCTGACCCTGGTGGTCGGCATCCTGGACGACAAGCCCTACCAGGCCATGCTCCGCCTGCTGCTGCCGCTGGCCGAACGCGTGATCGCCACCCAGGCCAAGATCAACCGGGCGCTCCCGGCTGCGACCATCGCCGCGTTCGCGAAGACCATCGTGCCCGACGTCACCGTCGAACCGGACGTGGCCGCCGCCCTGCGGCAGGCCATGCGCACGGCCGCCCCCGGCAGCCTCACGCTCGCAGCCGGCTCCCTCTACGTCGTCGGCGAGGTCAAGGCCGCTCTCGCGCAAACCGCTGTTCAGCCCGGGTGACGCCTTTTTTTCGGCCTTGACTAAACTGCCTCACTCTTCTATTTAATGCCGATTCGCGCCCGTAGCTCAGGGGATAGAGCGTCAGCCTCCGGAGCTGAAAGTCGCAAGTTCGAATCTTGCCGGGCGCACCAGCCAAGGCCGCAGGACTCGGGAGACATCCCGAGTCCTTCTTTTTTGTTGAAATGCCCTTTTCGGAATGGTAGGTTCTCAACCTTTTTAAGCATCACCGCAATGCAGATGAACCTCTAGGAGGATGCAATGGACAACTGGACGTTCGGATTCACGATGCTGATCGTCGGGATGGGCGGCACGGTGGCGGCTCTATCAGTGCTCGCGCTGATCATGGGGCTCTTGAAGAAAATTTTCCCCGTCCGGGAAGAAACCGAAAACTAAGCGGTTGAAAGCGAGGTCACGCCATGTTCGAAGCGATTGTGAACGGGTTGGGCGGTCTGACGGCGAGTTTCGCGCATCTTCACTGGTCGAACCCCGTGATGATTGCCGTCGGGTGCCTCTTCCTCTACCTCGGAATTCAGAAGGATGTTGAGCCCCTGCTGTTGCTCCCGATCGGCTTCGGGGCCATTATCACGAACATCCCGCTGGCCGACCTTATGGGGCACGAAGGGTTCCTCCGGGTCATCTACGACATGGGGGTGGCCAACGAGCTCTTCCCGCTGCTGATCTTCATCGGGATCGGGGCGATGACCGACTTCGGCCCGTTGCTGGAGAACCCCAAGATCTTCCTGCTGGGGGCGGCCGGGCAGTTCGGCATCTTCCTGACCATCGGCCTGGCGCTGCTTTTCGGTTTCGACAAGCTCGATGCGGTCGCGATCGGCGTCATCGGCGCCTGCGACGGCCCCACCGCCATCTACGTGTCCTCCAAGTATGCGCCGCACCTGCTGGGTGCCATTTCGGTCGCGGCCTACTCCTACATGTCGCTGGTTCCGATTATCCAGCCCCCGATCATGAAGTTCCTGACCACCGAGAGGGAACGCCGGATCAACATGTCGGAGTTGATGTCGACCACGCCCGCATCCAAGGCGACCAAAATCGTCTTCCCGATCGTCGTGACCATCTTCGGCGGGCTCATCGCCCCCAAGGGCCTCCCGCTGCTGGCGACCATCATGCTCGGCAACCTCATGAAGGAGAGCGGCGTGGTGAGCCGCCTGTCCAAGGCGTCCGAAAACGAGATCGCAAACGTCGTGACGCTCTTCCTGGGCATCTCCATCGGCGCAACCATGGACGGGCGCGCATTCCTGACGCCCACCGACCTTGATGATCCTGGCGTTCGGGTTCGTGGCGATCGTGCTGGACACCGCCTGCGGCGTGCTCTTCGGCAAGTTGATGAGCGTCATGACGGGCGGCAAGATCAACCCCCTGATCGGGGCGGCCGGCATCTCCGCCTACCCCATGGCGGCGCGCGTCGTCCAGAAAGAGGGCCTGAAGTACAACAAGTTCAACTTCCTGCTGATGCATGCGGTCGGCGCGAACACGGGCGGGCAGTGCGGCTCGGTCATGGCCGCGGCCATCATGTTGTCCGTCCTGCAGGGAATGGGCATCATCCCGTAATCCCTCGGCAGAAAACGAGAAGGGGGGGCGGGACCGGCCCTGCAGCCGGTCCCGCCCCCCCTTTTTTTTCTGCAGCTGTGGTAGAGGGCTTACTTTGAGTAGAGCTTCAAATAGCCGTCCCGCAGGGAGGCGCTCGCCTCGTGTACGCCCTTCTTGTACTTCGTTTCCTTCAGGTCGATCAGACGGAACTGCTTGGTGTCGTGGTCCGCACGGATGATCGACCCGGCCGGGATCCAGGTGTTGGCCGGCACGGTCGTGCGCATCACCACCGACCCGACACCGACCCAGACCGACTCCTCGAGCACCGAGTCGTAGACGACGGCCCGGATCGCCACGAAGCTGTCCGCCTTGATCGTGGCCGGTCCGTGAACGACCACACCGTGCGAGATGTTGCAGCGCGCCCCGATCCTCACCTCGGAACCGGCCCGCCCGTGGATGACGACGCCGTCCTGTACGCACGCGTCCTCCTCGATGACGACCGGGTGGACGGTTCCTTTCTCATCGACCTCGTCGGCCCGTATGACCGAAAGCGGCCCAACGTAAACGCGCGGGCCGATGATCACCTTTCCCATGATCTGCGCACTGGGGTCCACGAAGGCAGTGGGGTCTACCTGGGGCCGGTCCCCGACGGGGTTCGGCCGGATTCCCGTTTTGGGCACTTCTGACGTCATCGATCTTCCTCCTCTGCTTTGATTGGCGTGCGGTCGCGATCGGTCCACTATGACCCGGAGGCGAAGGGCGCGATCATAGTGGAAAGCGGAAATTGCTGTCAACCCAAAAGGGGACGTTCCCGGCCGGTTTCAAGAAACGCGGTAGTAATCCCGGTGTTTATGTCAATTATCTGATTTTACTTTGATTTACGCGAATAGAGAACGATAACAGCGCCCTACCCTATTTGATAATTCCATGTAAAATCAAGGAAACCGGGGGGTAGTTTCAGCAGTTTGCTGACCATTTTGCTGACCAAGTCCATTTTTGAACTGGTTTTCCAACCATGTCGCGTAGTGGTCCATGGCCTGCCGCATTCTACCCTCCAGGCCGCTCTCCACGATATAGTGAGCGTCCATCCCCTGTAGGCTGTGGCCTAGAATCAAATCCCTGTAGACCTTATTCACGCCCGCCTTGACCATGTTGGTTTTCGCTGACCGGCGCAGGTCGTGAAATATGATGCCGTCAACCGTCTTCCTGCCGTATGGGATTCCTGCCGCTTTGCAAGCGGCCCTTAGCGCCCGTCTTGGCGCCCAGCTGGTGCGCCGGACGCTTCCCCCCATAGCTCACCACATAGCCGTGCAGGTGTCGCGGCAGACTGTCCAACACGTCCTTGATCGGCTGCGTGAGGGGGATCATGCGGGACCGCTTGTTTTTGGTGATGTCAGGCGTGAGACGGATCATGGCCCGCCTTGCGGTCGATGTGGGACCATTGCAGGTTGCGGATCTCCCCGTGCCGCATCCGGTGTACATGGCGATCTGCAGCATCGGGCGCAAGTGAGGCAGGGCCACGGCAAAAATCCGCTGATACTCCTCGATGCTGACCGCCCGTTTCCGCGCCCTGTCCTCGGCGCTGGTAATCTTCTTCACCTTGCGGAAGACCTTCAACACCCGGCCGTCCACCTTGTCCGCGTCGAAAGCCGCGATCGACCATCGACCGGATCACGCTCGATCTCCGATATCCAGCGTGTAGCGGTGCCACCTTACCGCTCACGGCGGGCGCAGTAGCTGCTGCAAATCATCGTCCGTCAGATCACAAGTCCAGCATATCGCTCGAACGTCGCGTTCCAAACGGCGTTACAACACGATCTTGACCGCTTGGTCAGGTATCCCCTGCTCGGCCTCTTCGCACCCGGCTCTTCTCCTTTCGCACGCGCAGCTTCGGTCAGTTCCAGCCTCAATCTCCATGTCGGCCCATGTACCATTCCGCCAACTTGCCGAACGTGATACTGCGACTGCGGCAACGTATCCAGGATGCGGCCTTCCCTCTTCTGCCCTTTGCGCTTGCCTTCGGCGTCGCGTGCCTTCTCCACCGAATAGCCTGCGAACTCCTTGCGCTCCTTGCCGGCCATCCGATAGACCACCCAATAGCGCACCTTCCCCGTTGCGTTTCTGCTTGTCCAGGTGGTCGCCACACTCGGCGCAGTGCTTGTTCTCTGGCGCTCTGCTTCCTGTGGCATATAGGACATTCAACCAAGATTCCCATACCGCCTCCCTTTTTGCGTTCGTCCTTCGTAAACCCAGGGCTACCGGGCTTCTTTATCGGGTCAACTACTCAGCCGAAAACTCCAAAGTTTACATAATGCCCATTATCAGGTGACTTTGATTTCGGTACAGAGACGCAAGGGCAACAGACTGAATTGTTTATTCAATCAACGGCATGCTCCTCGCAAACCTCCGCCGTTATTGGATTAGCTTGCAAACCCGCATGGATGCTGGGTTTGAGACACTTCGGTGGGTTGGTGGGGAGTTTATCACACAAACAGAGCAAACTGAAAGCCGAGGAAACCTGAGACACTTTTCCAGTGCAAAATCTGATTGCGCCGAGTTCTCTCATAGGTGGATAGAGCGCCAGGATGGGCGCCAGATCGGTTATTGAAATGGTCGCTGATACCCCCCCCCTTTTTGAAATTTTCCGAAAAACTCGCGCGTCATGATGCCGCCGGTTTTTCAGGCATTATGCGCCAAGACTGAGGTACGCCGGGGTACGGCTTCGGGATACCCCCGGTATGGTTAGAACTGAATCTGAATGTTTTCCTGTTTTTTCAAGATGCGCTTGCGCCGATACGGTTCCATCGTGTAGGCGCCACCCCCATTCGATCCCTCCCCCTCCACCCCTGAGGCCCGACTGGGGCGAAATCGGTTCAGGGCAATATCACGCTGTACACTCCAACCGGGAGCAAACCTGGAAGACTCCTTGCAGGTATTTTACAGACCATTTGCCACCATTTCGGCTGACTCGACCGTAACGGCAACAGGGGAGGGGAGTCGGTTAGCAGTCGTAATCCACCAAAAGCATGAACTGTATATTCTCCATCGGAATCTACACCCGGCAAGATAGGGATACCAATAGGCTATTGCAGGCGAGGGGCGGGTTGGGATATCATCCGACAAATCACCGCAGCGCAGAATAGGTGGTACAGGCATGGTGCTTTGATTTTTACCCCTACATAATCCGAATTTTTTATAATCCCGGCATGATCATACAAACTCTTTTTTGGTTGAGTAACTCATGGGTAGTACGGTCAATATCGAGCCAATTAGATCCCAGCGAATCGAATGGATAGATACGTTAAAAGGTATTGGTATCTTTCTCGTATATTTTGGGCATTCATTGCCATTTCATGAGAGCATATCTCATTATATATACTCATTTCATATGCCATTATTTTTCTTTGTCTCCGGGATGTTCTTCAAGTATTCCGATATCGATAGTGGCAGTTATAAGTTTTTTTTAAAAATATTGCGTGGTCGCATGGTTCCTTATGTATTGTTTGGGATGCTCACATATGGCATGTGGGTACTGCAAATGCTATTAAAAAAGTATGGAGTATACCAATTTTCACAACCTGTACCAGAAAATCTCTTTAAGCCTTTAATTGGAGTGTCTGTGGCAATGCAATTGATGGTTCGCTCCATTGCACCAATCTGCTATGGTTTCTCCCTTGTCTTATGATCACAGAGTTTTTATTTTTTAGCATTGCCGCTATAACTAATAACAAGACGTTGACCATATTGGTGATGCTAATTTTCTTTTCAGTTCTTGGATATGTCGATTCCAAGTATTCTCCAGCCAGACTGCCGAGATTGGTATAGATGTCGCTTTTACAGCGGTTGTTTATTATGGATCAGGCTATCTTTTTAAGAACAAGCTACCGACCCTAAAAGTTACACCATTTTTTTCTGCAACCTGCCTTGCCATTGGGCTGCTCGCGGGGTACTTTAATGAACATGTGGATATGAACTTAATTCTTATGGAAATATTTTTCTATTTTATATTTCGTCTTTCTCAAGCATTTATGCATATATATATACATATCAAAATGCCTTCATGATTTAAATTTTATAACTTTTTTTAATTACGTTGGGAAAAATAGTCTTGTTTTCTTTCTGCTGCAGAATCAAGCATTCCTATCAATTAACATTTTAATATATGTAGTTTTACGAATAAAGATTATTTCAACCGAATTAGGCTTTTTATATGTATTTGCTTATGCGCTTACAGCTATGATTTTTCTATTTCCGGCATCATACTTAATAACCAATTATGTCCCTTTTATGATAGGGAAAAGACCTGCTAACCGATGGCTTAAAAAAGCTATTTAATCGTATTTTTACTTATTGCTTCAAGGTTATGTCCTTAGTCCGCCACAAGTCAAAAAAAGTGTCTATATAGAAAAGGGGTGCGCTGAAAACATGCTATTTTAAGTCTGCATCGAAGAGTATGCGGCAGATATATGCCATAGATGTTAAGCATCAATACCTGTTGGTTTATTTTAGTTTAGCTGTCCATACCTGCCGTAGCAGACGCGTCTCGGCACCGTTCCTTGCGGTCGCCTGCCCGCATATTTAACCCACCCGTTCCAGCCGTGGTTTCCCTCGCTGCCCTAAAGGGTATTGAAATTTCAAAGACCCTATTTTTTCAACCCATAGCCCCATGAGGCCATAGGGCTTCACGAAATACTCTTAGGTTGCGTAGTGCTTCAGCGCGTGATTGCCATGGTTGGCGCGTTTTCGCGATAATTGCATCGAGGTCGTGCGACTCCCTGCAACTCCGATAGGTCAATTGCCCGCAAATTCGGCAGGCAAAATATCTTTGACCGCATGCCAAATACAATTTGCCGACTCGTTTCCCACATGACGGGCACAAAAACCAAAACCGAACCCCCCCGAAGTTCGGACTGCTTGTGGTACAATAAACCTTGTAATCAATACAGTCAGTCCGATTCCTGGTGTAATACAATCTTAAGTAGGGCGGCCTAATATCCATCCGGCCTTCAAAGCCGATAGATGCTAACTCTTTGCCTGCAACACGCCACTTGATAATTCCAGAGGTCCGGTATTCGGGTCCAATCCACTTGCCTCTAACCATCATGTTAATGTCAATGCAGTGACATTCTTCAACGGTACAGAAATACTTTTCAGGCTCCCTGCCTGATCCATGACCGCCCACAACATATTCTCCGATTTTTCTTAAATCATCAGTAATGAATATTCTCGTTTTTCAAGATGTGCGTTTGCCGATGCGGTTCCCCTGTGTAAGCCCCGCCCCCCTTCCGACCCCTCCCCTGGGGGTGGCGTTTTTTAGTACTGAAATAATTCAGGCCATATCAGCCTACCAACCCCCCAAAAAGAATGACCTTGGAAACTACCTGCAAGGGGTTTTACAGGGGGTTCTGACCTATTCCGGCAGTTCGGTCAGTGGCCCGCTTCCAAAGGTATTCAATCACATCCTGCTCGAAGAAGTACCTGCGCCCCGATTTTTCCACATATCGCAACCCGCCGCGCACCCAGTTGTTGAGTTGAAGGCTACGCCCGGACTTAGTCGGGCTGACGCCGGCACAGGTCTTTCTCGGCCCAGATCTCGTTCAGGGTGTTCGGTTTCTGCATCGTGCCCCTCCTTCGGCAAGAATGTTTCCAGCGCACTCGCCTTGCGGGTATTCCCCAGGGCAAGCGCCTGTTCGTAGGCGCATTGACGTTCATCCATGCCGGCCTGCATGATAATCGCCACGCACGTGCCGCAGATGAACTCCACCTTAGGCCGGTAGGTCTTTCGGGCTTATCGCAAAACAGGCACACTTCAGGCGGGCTCATGTCTTCCTACCCATGCAACTTCGATGATTACGGGTTGAGCCGATTCCTCCGGGCCGATATTCCTCGGCAGGATCAGCTTCACGAAATTGGTAAAGAACCAGAACGGGTCCTTTTCCGCGCATTCCTTTAACCCCTGGCCCTGGCGGTCAAGGTCGGCCGATATTTCCAACACCCTGTCCACCAAATCCCGAGGCAGCCGGTTTTTCGCACCCACCGGCCAGCCAGTCGGATTCGCAACCTGTCCTTTCTTGAAACGCATACTATCCCTCCACTGCCGAGTGCCTGGCCATTAGATAGCCTGTAAAATACAGTCCCACTGCTTTGTCAGTGAAGGCCATGGACACAGCATTTAAAAGGTACCCCCATGGCTATTCATGTAACTCATACGGATACGTTGCCCTAAACCGGTCAGAGGCATCTTTGGCCTGACGAATCGCATTTGCCAGAGATTTGGAGGGTTAACCAACTTTGACATGATTTCCTTGGGCAACGGAATCGTTGCTCTAAAACCCTGCGTATGGGCAACGAAAACGTATGAGTGGGTGAGCAACGGAAACGTATGTTAGTTTTGCACCAAAGCGATTTTTTTCGGTTCACGGAACCCCCGCTTCAATGGCTCCCTCGGACGCACCTCGAACACCGTACCGGGCTTCCACAACCGCCATTTGTCGCTGAGACCAAACCTGGACTTGTCCTGCTGGTAGGCGCCGCCCTGATGGACACAGGTTAAAAAACCCTTAGCCAACAGTTCATCGATAGCCCTGGTAAACCTTGGCTGGGTGATAGCGTACTTCTTTTCAGCTTCGATGTAGGTTAAAAAGAGAGGGAGTTTGAGTTGATGCAAACCCGGCCCTGTTTGCCACGCCGCTTCCCGCCGATTGCTTCGTACTGGCGTTTCAACATAAACAATGCAAGCACCTGCGGGGCTGAACCAGAAAGGGACAAATAGGCTCTTGATTCCAACAGGTCGGCTTCCATGTATGCTCCTTTTTGCCAAGCACCCCCCTTTCCACAGTTAAGTGACCAAGGCAAAAGCGTCTGTCGCGAACACCTCGGCAAGTACGTCTTCCCGATAGCTGTTGACCACTCCGAACCGCTCATCGTGAACCTTTCCGATTTCCGCTCCCCACTCATTTGCAAGCTTTGCAGCCTTGCGGCCTTTTTGCATGGCTTCATCCAAGACAGACTTAGATTGTTGAGCTTGCACCAGGCGGTGATCGTCCAATACCCCGTTTGGCCCGAGTTCTGGTGGGACTTGGCTTCAAGCAAGGCCAACCGTTGGTCATGTTCGGCGGCCTTAGACTCGATCTTTTTCATGGCCTGAGCTGTCTGGATAATCAGGTCTAATTCAGAGAGGAGAGGGCAAGGTCATAACGCCCCGTTTTGCGGATTGCCGGCAGACCTCGTGAGTTATCCACCTCTTGAACTTCTTGGCTTCCGACTTGGTAGAGCGCATTATTAGAGCATATAGACCAGCCTCGTTGATGATATTGCGCTCCGGACCACCCTCAGAAATTCTTAGGGTGCTTTTTTCGTCGTCATCCAAGGTCCGGATGGCCTCTGTCGGGTTGGTCAACCCCAAAAGGTCGCAAACATCAGCGACTCCCACCACGGTTCTCCTTGAGCATCCTGAAGGACTCGAATTTGTTTGGACTCGTACTCAAATGGAATAGTCTGCATTCGGGATACCTCCTTTTAGTTTCAATAGCCGGAATTTCCTTACGCCATTGTGGGGTGGCTCAAGTGCTGAGACTGTCCAGCAACCGGTCGAGGTCCTCCTTGCGGAAAATCGGCTTTCGCCCCCATCGCCGCGGCTTAATGGGGAAGGTGCCCTGGCTCAAGCCGTTGTAAATAGTGAATTTGGAGATTCCCAAGTACTTCGCCGCCTCTGCAATGGTGTAGCCGCGTTTGCTGATGGTTTTGTCTTCTTCCATGATTCTCCCTTGATTGCCTATGCTTTAGGCTATTGCAGACCAAAAAAAAATTAGCCCGGCCGTGCTCGGGTACGCACTACTGAAAGGTAGGTCATATTGCCGGATCAAACCCACATTGATGTAAATGCTGCAGTCGTGAATCTGGTCCATGTCCTGAAGAACGGTCTCGCTCATTTCCGTGAAGTTATTGTCCCAATTTTCCAATGCCCGATAATAGTCGTGTGCCTCTTTGGATAGTTTTGGCCGCCCGGCCTTCTGCCGGCTCACCCCATTCCGCGTTGAATCGCGCCATTTGAAAATGCCTCCCCCCGGAAACCCCAGAAACAGAGCAGACAACCCTTCCAACTTCTCTTTGAGTTCGGCTTCGATGTTTCAAACCAATCCGGCTGCGCGAATAACTTGGGGTCTGCGACCTCATGGAGAAGGGTAATAAAAAATTTGACCTGCCGCATCGAAAGCCCGTTCAAAGAGCATCTCTCAGCAATGGAAAATTCCAGAAGGTTCCTGAACGAGTACTTATGCGCTTTACCGGTGCCTTCGCCCTCTTCGATCTCGGGCACGATGCCGATTTGGTTGGCGAGATACTCGTAGCGGATCTTCGGGATTCTCAAAATTTGCTGGATGTCCTTTGCCTGGTACACGCCGCCTCCGGATTATAGCCTAAACTCTATGCTCTCTACATATATACGCGGAAAGAACTATGCCAATCTGTATGTGGAAACACTGAAATGCATGTTATAACTCTGATTTATTTACAGATAATATTTTTTATATAGATTTATTTCAGATGACTGTGTTTCACCTATAGTTGCATAATTGCAACAGATTCACCCGTATTTGCCTATGGCGAGGGCTTTTTTAAAAGGCATACATAATTCGGAAGGTGATCGCAGACCAGCAGGTGTTGTCCGGTTGCTGACCAAAACGCTGACCAAGAAATAGTTAACTATGTATTTTTATAATTGTTTACTGCTATTTTTGATAGTAATCCCGGTACCAGTGAATAAAGCGCTCGACCCCCGAACGGATGGGGGTCGATGGCTTGAACCCCACGTCGGCTGTGAGATCGGACACATCCGCGTAGGTCGCGGGCACATCCCCCGGTTGCATGTCCAGGAATTGCTTCGTGGCCTTGACCCCGAGCACGTCTTCGATCGTTTGGATGAAGGCGTTGAGCTCGACCGGCTGGTTGTTGCCGATGTTGTAGACGCGGTACGGGGCGTACGCTGGTGCCCGGGTCCGGGCGGTCGCCGCTCCAGGCGGGGTTCGGCGCGCGGCAGCGCGGTCGATCACGCGCACGACCCCCTCGACGATGTCGTCGATGTAGGTGAAGTCGCGCTGCATCCGGCCGTGGTTGAAGACGTCGATGGGCCGGCCCTTCAGGATGGCGTCGGTGAAGAGGAAGAGCGCCATGTCCGGGCGGCCCCAGGGGCCGTAGACGGTGAAGAAGCGCAGGCCGGTGGTCGGCAGGCCGTACAGATGGCTGTAGGTGTGCGCCATCAGCTCGTTGGCCTTCTTGGTCGCCGCGTAGAGGCTGACCGGATGGTCGACGTTGTGGTGCACCGAGAAGGGCATGCGCGTGTTGGCGCCGTAGACCGAGCTGGACGACGCATAGACCAGGTGCTTCACTCTGCCGTGGCGGCAGCCTTCCAGGATGTTGATGAAGCCGACGATGTTGCTGTCGATGTAGGCGTGTGGGTTCTGCAGCGAATAGCGCACGCCGGCCTGGGCGGCCAGGTTGACGACGACGTCGAAACGCTGGTCCTGGAAGAGCCGCTGCATGCCCTCCCGGTCGGCCAGGTCGAGCCGGGCGAACTCGAAGCCGGTCCGCCCCTGGAGCTGTGCCAGGCGGTCCTCCTTCAGCTTTACGTCGTAGTAGTCGTTGAGGTTGTCGAGGCCGACCACCCGCGCGCCGCCGTCCAGCAGGCGTTGGGACAGATGAAAGCCGATGAACCCGGCCGCCCCGGTGACCAGTACGCTGGCGTAGGGAACCATTAGCGCTCCTTCTGAGTTGGGGGGCCGGCGGACCGGCGATACCATTCCAAAGTTCGGCCGAGCCCCGAGTCGAGATCGACCCGCGGGGTGAACTGCAGGTGGAGCCGGGCGGCCTCGATGGAGGACAGCGAGTGCGGCACGTCCCCCGCCCGGGCCGGGCCGTGGGTCGGTTGGACCTCGGTCCCGGCCGCACGGGCGATCGTCCGCCACAGGTCCTGGATCGAGACCGCGTGCCCCGTGCCGACGTTGAACACCCGCCCGGGCGCGGCCGGGGAAGTCGCGGCCGACACCAGCGCCTGCACCACGTCGCCCACGAAGACGAAATCGCGTGTCTGCAGCCCGTCCCCGTAGATGACGGGGGCCGTGCCGGACAGGGCCCGGGTCATGAAAATGGAAATGACGCCCGAGTAGGGCGACGCGGGGTCCTGACGCGGCCCGTAGACGTTGAAAAAACGCAGGCTCACGGCTTCGAGCCCGTACAGCGAGGTGTAAACCTTCTGGTGGTACTCCACCGCCAGTTTCTGGACCGCGTAGGGCGTCAGCGGCCGCGGGGCCATGTCCTCCCGCTTGGGCAGGACAGGGTCGTCGCCGTAGACGGCGCTCGAGCTGGCGAACACCACCCGCCGGGCGCCCGCCCGCCGAGCCGCCTCGAGAACCTGGAGAGACCCGGTTTCGTTGACGGCGGCCGATCCCAGAGGGTCCTCGGTCGTGCGCGGCACGGAAACGACCGCGGCCAGGTGGAAGACGACCTCGCAGTCGGCCGTCGCCGTCTCCAGGTCGGCGCGGTTGCGGATGTCGCCCTGCACGAACCGAACGCGCCCGGAAACTTCGGCCAGATTGGCTGCACGCCCGCTCACCAGGTTGTCCAACACCGTCACACTGCAGCCCTGATGCGCGAGGGTCTCCGTCAGGTGGGATCCGATGAACCCGGCACCGCCGGTCACCAGCGCCCGTTTGAATGGCAGACTCATGTTCGTGATCATCTCCTGTGGCAATCAGATCCCCGGTAGAAAACCGTATCACCTGCTGCCGGAGGTCCCCCGCGGGGACGGAAGATCTCAGCTATCCGACTGCCATGTGATGACCGTGATGGTATCGCATCCCGGGTGAAAACTCAATTTTCGCCGGACACGGCGCCGTGCGCGCCCCTGCCCCCGCCGCCGGTCTCCCGGACGGCACGCAGCCTTGACTTTTAGCGGCTTCGCTTCTAGGATTTCTCAAGAACAACGGGTCACGCGAAACCAGCTGCCCATCGACAGGAACGGCAACCCGCATGGAATGCCACGTCAGGCTCAAGCTCTACGCCACGCTCCAACCCTTCCTGCCGCCCGGCGGGGAGGAGATCCCCATCGCAATCGGCACGACCGTCCGGGACCTGCTCCGTCGAATCGGGGTTCCCGAGGAAAAAGCGCAATTGATTTTCATCGACGGAGTCAAAGGGGAACTGTCCACCGCGTTGCAGGGCGGTGAGCGGGTCGGGATCTTCCCCCCGGTCGGCGGCGGATGACGACCGTCCCGATCGGTGCCCAATTTTGGGCGCCGCGGAAACCGCGCGCCGGACGCGATCATAGAGAACCGCTTTGTTTCCAGGCGCTTGAAAATAAACCGCAGAATGGCAGACCTTTTGCTTAACTCGGGGACGCCATGAAACCGATGCATCCACCTCAACCCATGGGAGGCATGACAATGCGCACGTCGAAATGGTTCTCTCTCGCAGCAGCCGTGCTGTGCACGGCCGTGATCGGCACGCCGGCCATCGGACAGGAGAAGCCCTACCCGACCAAGTCCATCACCTATCTGGTCACGTTCGACCCGGGCGGGCAGTCGGACCGCGAAGCCCGGCGGCAGCAGCCTCTGTTGGAAAAAATCCTCGGCCAGAAAGTCATCGTCGACTACAAGGTCGGCGGCGGCGGGGCCCTGGGATGGAGCGAGCTGGTGCGCTCCCAGCCGGACGGCTACCTGATGGCCGGGATCAACATCCCCCACATCATCCTGCAGCCCATGCAGCAGGCCACCGGCTACAAGACCGACCAGATCGTACCGGTGGCGCTGTTCCAGCGCACCCCTTTGGCCCTGGCAGTGCTCAAGACCAGCCCCTACACCACGCTCAAGGAGTTCATGGATGCGGCCAAGGCCAAGTCCGGCGACATCAGCATCGGCGGGTCCGGGACGTTTTCGGGCCACCACGTGGCCACCCTGCGGCTGCAGAAGATGGCGGGCACGAAGTTCAACTACGTGCCGTTCACCGGGGCGGCGCCGCAGATCACGGCCTTCCTGGGCGGTCATGTCAATGCCATCTTCGGCAATTCCGACGACCTGGTGAAGTACTCCGACGACATCCGCGTGCTGGCCGTCGCGGCCGACACTCGTTTCTTCGGGTTCCCGGAAACCCCCACGTTCAAAGAATCGGGGATGGACCTCGTCGAGTCGATCGACCGCGGCATCGGCGTCCCGCCCAAGACTCCGGATACCGTTGTCAAGAAGCTCGAGGCGGCGTTCCTGCAGATCTCGAAAGACCCGGCCATCCAGGAGCAGATGAAAAAAGAAGGCTTCGTGCCGCTCGCCATCGGGCACGCCGAAAGCAAGGCCTACATCGAGAAGATGACGGCCATCTACAAGGACATCGTCCAGGAAATCAAGAAGTAGGCGGGAGGCGTTTGTGCTGAAGACCAAGCGGTCGGGCAACATCGCGTGCGGGCTTTTCCTGGCCGTGCTGGGGTTGGTTGCGGCGTGGGCGTCCATGGACATCGACGAAGGTGCGGGCGGGAATCTCCACCCCCGCAACTTTCCGCTGCTGCTGGGCGTCTGTCTGCTGGGGGGAGGTGTGGCGCTGGCGGCGTCCAGTTGGTTGTCCCGTGCCGGAAGGGACACCCTCATAGACTGGCCAGACCGGAGCGGCTGGAAGTTCTGGACGATCGCTTTCATTTCCCTGGTCGCGTACGTGGGTCTCTCCGACCCTTTGGGGTTTCCGCTCTGTACATTCCTGTTTGTGGTGGGGTTCATCTGGTACTTCGGCCGTTACAATCCCCTGGTCGCGGTCGCTTGGGCGGCAGGAACGGTGATCTTCGTCTATTTCGTGTTCATCAAGCTCCTGGAAATGACCATGCCCATGGGGCCTTTTTCTTTTCTGGCATGAAGCGCGGTCGATCGTCCTAACGGAAAGGTGTGACCTATGGAAGCCTGGTCCTGGCTGATGTCGGGGTTTGCATCCGCCCTGAGCCCCTACAACCTGCTCTTCGCCCTGATCGGGAGCATCGCCGGCACGCTGGTGGGGGTGCTGCCGGGGCTGGGCCCCACGGCCGCGATCGCCATGCTGTTGCCGCTGGCCACCCACCTGGACCCCGCGCCCGCGATCATCATGATGGCCGCAATCTACTACGGCGCCATGTACGGCGGCTCGACCACGTCCATCCTCGTGAACATCCCGGGCGAAGCCTCGTCCGTGCCCACGGCCATGGAGGGCTACAAACTCAACCAGCAGGGCCGGGGCGGCCCGGCGCTTGGAATCTCAGCCATATCCTCCTTCGTGGCCGGGACTATGGGGGTGGTGGGCCTGACCTTCTTTGCGCCGGTACTCGCGCGCACCGCCCTCGCGTTCGGTCCACCGGAGTACTTCGCGCTCACCTTCCTCGGCCTCAGCCTCGTGGTGAGTTTGTCCGGCCGTCGACATCGGCAAGGGGCTTCTGGCCGCCCTGTTCGGGCTGCTGACAGCGGTCATCGGCTTGGACCCGCTCACCGGGGTCGCGCGGCTGACCTTCGGCTCGGTTGAACTCATGGCGGGGATCGACTTCGTGCCCATCATCATGGGGCTCTTTGCCATCAGCGAGATCCTGAGCAACGCCGAGCAGGACACCAAGTGCATCCTCGACGCCAAGCGCATCGAGTGGCTGCCCACCTGGCAGGACATCAAGGACACCTGGGCGGCGACCATCCGGTCCGGGGTCATCGGGTTCCTGGCGGGCCTGATCCCGGGCTGCAGCCCGGCCGTGACGAGCTTTATGGTGTACGACCTCGAAAAGCGTTTCTCGAAACACCCGGAGAAATTCGGCCACGGGGCGATGGATGCGGTGGCAGCGGTGGAGGGCTCCAACAACGCGACGGCCAGCGGCGGGTTCGTGCCCCTCTTCGCCTTCGGCATCCCCTCGGGGCCGGCGCTCGCCGTGCTTCTCGGCGGGTTTCTGATGTACGGCCTGCAGCCGGGCCCGCGCCTCATGCAGGAGCAGCCCGCCCTGCTCTGGACGATTATCGCCAGCATGTACATCGGCAACGTCATGCTGCTGGTGCTGAACCTGCCGCTGGTGGGGCTCTGGGCGCGCATGGCCCTCATTCCCTTCCCCATCCTCGGGCCGATGATCGCGGTCTTCACCCTCATCGGCGCCTACAGCCTGCGGCACTCGTTTTTCGACCTCTGGATCTGCCTGTTCTTCGGGGTGGTCGGCTACCTCATGCGCAAGTTCGAGTTCCCGGTCGCACCCATGGTGCTGGCGACTGTGCTCGCCAAGCTCATGGAGACCTCCTTCACGCAGTCCCTCGTGATGTCGAAGGGGTCCCCCCTCATCTTCTTCACCCGGCCGATCTCGATCGCCTTCATCCTGTTTACCGCCGTGTCGGTGGTCAGCGGCCTCCTCCTGCGCCGCAAGACCAAAGCCCAGCAGATCGAGCTCGAGGAGAGCGACTCGTGAATGTCGGGGTGTTCATGTTAGCCAGGTCGCACGCGGTAATACAGGAAAAATCGAAAGCATGAACACACCTATGGACCGGGCCAGGCAACTTCTGGCCGCCAGACAGCCGTTCATCCTTGCAACTATTGTCAGCCGACATGGATCCACCCCCCGGACAGCAGGCACGCGCATGATCGTTACCGATCATGGACGAGCGGTCGGTACGATCGGGGGCGGGCTGCTCGAATTCCGCGTGCTGCAGAAGGCGAAAGACGTCCTGTCGTCTAAGGTGCCTCTGCTGATTCCCTTTGACATGGCGCACTCCGACATTGCCGCCATAGACATGGTCTGCGGCGGGCGCCTGGACGTGCTGCTGGAGCTCATCGACCCCGGGAGCCCAGCGGCGGCGGTCTACGAATTCTGGCTGAAAGCCGACCGCGCGCCCGATCCCGGTCTCCTGCTGGTTGCGCTGCAACTCAGCGATGGTGAATTGAAAAGGGTCACCCATGGCGTGCTGCAGGGCCGGCATGTGATCTGCGGCGATCTGGAGCTCGACTCCTCCGCTCTCGAAGCCCTTCTGCGCGATCATGCCGGCGCCACCTGCCCGTGCACGGTCGTCTGCGGCAGCTGGACGGTCCTCGATCGAGCCCCTCTGCCGGCCGAAACCGTGTTCGTGTTCGGGGCTGGGCATGTCGCGCAGCCAACGGCCCGGCTGGCCAGGATGGTCGGCTTCCGGGTGTGCGTGGTGGATGATCGGCAGGAATTCGCCAACGCCGAGCGCTTTCCCGGTGCGGACGACATCCGGGTGGTCGCCGAATTCGATAGCGCCCTGGAGGGGCTTGAGATAGGCCGCAGCGGGTACGTCGTCATCCTCACCCGAGGCCATCTGCACGACAGGACGGTACTGATGCAGGTCCTGCGCACCGGGGCGGGCTATATCGGGATGATCGGCAGCCGGCGCAAGCGGGAGCAGGTCTTCCGTTCGCTCCTGGAAGAAGGGTTCTCCGCCGCCGATTTGAATCGCGTGCATTCGCCCATCGGTATCGACATCGGCGCGGAGAGTTGCGAGGAGATCGCGGTGAGCATCGTGGCCGAACTGGTGCACACCCGGGCACGGAGGCGCGGAGCGTGACCCCCGAATCCGCCAGCGCCCTGGTATTGTCGGCTGGGTCTTCGGAACGCATGGGGGACTTCAAGCCGCTGATGACGCTCGGCGGCACGACAATCCTGGAGCGGGCCATCCGGCTCTTCCAATCCGCCGGTATCCGCCGCATCCACGTGGTCGTCGGTTACCGCGCCGCCGAACTGACGCCGATTGTCGAACGGCTGGGCGCCCGTGCGGTCGTGAACGCCCGATACTCCGAAGGCATGTACTCCTCTGTGAAAGCCGGGGTCTCCCATCTGGATGAGTCAACCGAGTCATTCTTCACCCTTCCGGTGGACCTACCGCTCGTGCGCGCCGCCACCTTGCTCGAGCTCCTGAAAGCATGTCCCGCCGGCGGGTCCGCCATCTGCTTTCCAACGTTTGGGGGGCGCCGCGGGCACCCTCCTCTCATCGGCAGCCGGCACCTTCCGGCGATTCTCGGTTATGGCGGGGAGGGTGGGTTGACAGCCCTGCTGAAGAAATTGGAGCAGCATTCCGTGAACGTGCCCGTATCCGACGAGTTCATCCACGCGGATATGGACCGGCCGGAGGACTACCTGCGCTTGGCCGAGCACCTGGCAGGTCACGAATGATTCACGCCGGGCAGCCGTGACATGCGGCTGTGATAGCGGCCCGTTTGCAGGCTGACAGCAGAATGCCGCTCACATGCCGATATCGAAGGTGGCAGGTCAGAGAGAAGCGGCGCGCGTCAGTTCCTCCTCGATCATTCCCTGGAAGAGCGGAATCTTGTAGCCGTTCTTTTCGAGCGGCTCGGCGCCGGCCGTGACGGCCTTGGCGGCCGCGGCAATCACGTCGGCCGTGAGTTCCCTGCCTCGCACCACCTGCTCCACCTCCGTGCTGCGCCACGGCACGGGAGCCGCCCCGCTGAGGACGACCCGGCCGCCGATCACCCGCCGGCCGTCGAACCGGAGCGCCAGCGCAACGCCGGCCAGCGCGAAATCCCAGGAGCGCCGCGCCCGAACCTTGCGGTAGCTGCTCCGAGTGCCGGGGGCCGGCGGCGGGATGCGGATTTCGGTCGACGATCTCGCCGCGCGCCAGCACGGTCTCGCGCTGCACGTCGACCTCCGGCAGCACGAAGAACTTCTCCAGCGGCACATCGCGCACCCCCTTGGGCCCGGCCACGCGCGCCGTCGCGTTGAAGGCCATCAGGGCGGGGGCCGTGTCGGAGGGGTGGACGATGAAGCAGGTGCCCCCGCCGCCGAAGATGCAGTGGAACTGGTTCTCGCCGTCCACGGCGAAACAGGTGCCGCCGCCTTTTCTGAGGCAGGTGAAGTCCGCCCGGTAGTACCAGCAGCGCGGCTTCTGGCAGAGGTTGCCGCCGATGGTGCCCTGGTTGCGCAGCTGCGGGCTGCCGACCTCAGCCGCCGCCTGCGCCAGACCGCCGAAGCGCTTGAGCACGAGCGGGTGCTCGGCCAGGGCGTGCAGGGTCGTCAGCGCCCCGATCCGCAGCCCGCCGTCCGCCGTCCCGCTGACACCGCGCAGCTCCTGCAGCTCGCTCAGGCTGACGACCTTCCCGACCGGGAAGATGCGCTCGCGCAGGCAGCCCATCAGGTCCGTGCCGCCCGCGTGCGCCATCGCGCGCTCGGCGGAAAGGTGGGTGACCGCGGCCTGGACCGACTTCGGCCGAACGTAGTCAAAGTTCGGTAACATGCGCTCATCCCTCCTTCGGGCGTTCCGCCAGTCGTGGCACCAGCTGCAACGGGTGGATGGGGGTGTCGGTCATGCGCAGGCCGGTCGCATGGTACACGGCGTTGGCGATCGCGGCGGCCGTCGGGATGGTCGCCGGTTCGCCGAGGCCCTTCGCGCCGGTGGTGTTGGCCTCGGTGTCCACGGGCTCGATCGGCAGGCAGGTGATCTCGGCGGGCACGTCGAGCGCGGTCGGCAGCTTGTAGTCGTGCCAGTTGCGGTTGACCATCTTGCCGGTCTGACCCGCGTCCAGGATGCGCATCTCGGTCATGGCGAGGCCGATCCCCATGGTGATGCCGCCGAACACCTGGTTGTCGTAGGTCAGCCGGTTCATGACCCGGCCGCTGTCCTGGGCCGCCAGGAAGCGCAGGATTTTCACCTCCCCGGTCCGCGTGTTCACCTCCACCTCGCAAAACTGCGCCGCGAAGGGATTGACGATCTTGTCCTTCGGGTTGGGCCCGCGGTAGCCGATCCCGACGACACCCCCCTGCCGCTTGAGCGCGTCGAGTTCCTGCACGGCGATGCGCTTGGACGGGTCCTGGCGGGAGACGATCTCGCCGGCCGCGGTAGTCGAGCTCCGCGAGCATCGACGTTCAACGCCTCCGCCGCCATCTCCAGCAGCTTCTGCTTGACCTGCACCGCAGCGTTGCGCACGGCCGGGGCCTCCGTGGGCACCGTCTTGCTGCCGCCGCTGGGAGTCGCGTACTGGGTGGTGCCGGTATCCGCGTTCTCGATCTGGATGGCCTCCGGGCTTGACGCCCAGCTCCTCGGCCACGACCATGGCCATCACCGTCTTGGTGCCGGTGCCGAGGTCGCTCGCCCCCATGTTCAGGTTGACGCTGCCGTCGGGGAAGAGCTTCACGATCACCGTGGACGGGCGGCCTGCCGCCGCCGGCAAACCACAGGCCGCCGGCCATGCCGACGCCCCGCCGGATGTGCGCCTGCGCGCTTTGCGCGCCGGCGTCCCGGCGGGCCTGCTCCCAGCCGAAGGCGGCCGCCCCCTGTTCGAGGCATTCCCTGAAGGCCGGTGGTCGTGTACGGCGGGTTGCCCTCGCGGGCCTGGCTGAAGGAGGGGATGTTCTTCAACCGGAGCTCGAACCGGGTCCATGCCGATCGCCTCCGCCAGGGCATCCATCATCTGCTCCAGCGCCCAGGCCCCCTGCGGGTGCCCGGGGGCGCGGAACGCGCGGGCCGGGCCGGCATTGATGAAGACGTCGGTGCCGCTCGTGCGCACGTTGGGGCAGGTGTAGAGGTCGCGCGACGAGCCAGTCCACGAGCGAGGTCCCGCCCGCCGGGTAGGCGCCGCCCGTGCCGAGGACCGTGAATTCCAGCGCCGTGAGGGTCCCGTCTCTTCTTGACCCCGGCCTTCAGCGGTCATGTTGCTGGGCGGCCGGTTGCCGACCGCGAGGAAGGTCTCCTCGCGGGTGAGGAACAACCTCACCGGGCGCCCGGCGCGCTTCGCCATCAGTGCGGCGATGACCGTGTACTTGCCGGCTTCGAGTTTGCTCCCGAACCCGCCGCCCATGTAGTGGCCGATGACCCGCACCCGCGCGAGCGGGAGGTTAAGGACCTCGGCCACCCGGGACTGGACCGCGTAGACCCCCTGGGTGGATTCCCAGACGGTCAGCGAGCCGGCCGTCCCAGTTGGCCACGCATCCGTGAGGCTCGAGGGGGGTGTGGAGCTCGCACTCGGTGCGGTAGGTCTCCTCCAGCACCACGTCGGCCGCCGCGAATCCCTTGGCCACATCCCCGCGCTCGTAGGCGTCCTGTCTTGGAGAGGTTGCCTTTCGAGTGAACGGGCGGTGAGCCCGGCTTGCAGCGCCTCCCGCTCGTCGGCCACGAACGGCAGCACCTCGTAGTCGACCGTGATGGCGCTTTACGGCATCCCAGGCCTGGTAGGGGGTTTCGGCCGCCACGGCCGCCACGGCATCCCCTTCGTAGCGGCAGTGTCGGGTCGAACAAGCGCGTGTCGCCCGGCAGGGTCCTTCTTCCAGAGCAGGTCGGCCTCCGGCGTTGCGCCGCTGATGACCGCCCGGACCCCCGGCATCCTGGCGGCCACGCTCGTGTCGACGCGCCGGACGCGGGCATGCGGGTGCGGGCAGCCGAGGATGGCCCCGTGGAGCATGTTCGGCAGATGCACGTCGGACGGGTAGACGGCCGAGCCACTTACCCGCTCGTACGCATCCACCCGCGGCAGGGGTTTGCCGACGACGCTGGTCTCTTTCCAGGGCGGTGGCTCCTCCCCGGGCAGCGGAGTTTCCGGCACCGGGATCCCCTCGACGTAGTAAATGTCTTTCGTTTCGTCTGCCATGCCGGCCTCACTTTCCGCCCTTGAGCTCGGCCGCGCGACGGGCGGCTTTGAAAATGTGCTGGTAGGCCCCGCAGCGGCAGAGGTTCCCGCTCACTCCCCGGCGGATCTCTTCGGTCGAGGGGTTGGGGTTGGCTCGCAGCAGGCCTTCCACGGCCATGATCTGGCCGGGCGTGCAGTAGCCGCACTGGAAGGCGTCGGCCTCCGCGAAGGCCTCCTGCACCGGTCCCGAGGGCCTCGCCGTCCATGAGACCCTCCAGCGTCGTGATCTCACGGCCCTGGGCCTCCACGGCGAGCGTGAGGCAGGCGTACCGGGGGACGCCGTCGATCAGGACCGTGCAGGCACCGCACTCCCCGCGTTCACACCCCGGCTTGGCGCCGGTCAGGCCGATGACCTCGCGCAGGACGTGGAGCAGCGTCCAGCGCGTCTCCACGGACCGCACATGGGTCTGGCCGTTGACCCGCAGGGCGATCTCGGCCGTTCGTCCCGCCGGCATGACCTGGGGCTGGGCCGCTTCCTTGCCGGCCGCCAGCACGTCCTCCGAAACGGTCGCGCCGATCGCGCCGGCGCCCATGGTCGTCAAAAAACTGCGTCGAGTGATGCCACCGGGTCCGGGTGTGGGTTTTTCAGGCATGATCCCTCCCATCGAAGGTGCGGTGTTGAAGAAGTGAGGGGTCGGCTGTATCAAGTTTCAGCCGAGGTGAATCACGAAGGAGAAGAAAGGTAATCGGTAACAGGTGTGTGAGTTTGTCGATTTCTAATATGTAATCTTTTGGGTTGTCAAGAATCGACTTAAGGAGAAATATCGTGTCCAAGCGGCAATCTCACTTTCGCTATATGCTTGCTTGGGCATCGGGAAGCTGCTCATCTGAGGTAATCCTGGGGCTGGATGCGCAACTTTCGAATGCGGTACTGCAGGGTGGAGCGCGGCAGCCCCAGGATCGCCGCCGCCCCGCGACTCCCGCCCAGGACCCCGCGCGTGCGGGCCAGCGCCTTCACGATGTGCTGTCGCTCGCTGTCCCTCAGACTCGACAGGTCCTCGGTCGCGCGCTGCCCCCGCGGCCGCGCGGACTCTATGATCTTCTCGACGTCCTCGGCCGAGATTCGGTCGCCCGCGCGCAGGATGACCATGCGTTTGACCAGGTTCTTGAGCTCGCGCACGTTGCCCGGCCACGCGTAGTCGCACAGCCGTTCGAGCGCGCGGCTGCTGTAGCGCGGCTCGGGCCGCGGTTCATCTCGCGCGCCTGGATCGAGCGTCAGCTGCCGCATGAGCAGCGGGATGTCCTCGCGCCGCTCCCGCAGCGGCGGGACGTGGATCGAGACGATGTTCAGCCGGTAGTAGAGGTCTTCGCGGAACGTGCCCGCCCGGATGCCCTCCTCGAGGTCCTTGTTCGTCGCGGCGATGATGCGGCAGTCGATCTGCACGGGCCGGCTGTCGCCCACGCGCTCGAACTGGCCGTCCTGCAGGATGTGCAGCAGCTTGGCCTGCAGCCCGATCGGCAGCTCGCGCGATCTCGTCCAGGAAGATGGTTCCCCCGTGGGCGAGCTCGAAGCGGCCGACGCGCCGGTCGTCCGCGCCCGGTGAAGGCGCCCTTCGCGTGGCCGAAGAGCTCGCTCTCGAACAGCGAGGCCGCCAGGGCCGGGCAGTTGGTCTTGACGAACAGGTGGTTGCGGCGCGAGCTCAGGTTGTGGATGCAGCGCGCCAGGTAGTCCTTGCCGGTGCCGGTCTCGCCCGTGATCAGCACGGTGGCGTCGGTGTCGGCCGCCTGCCCGATGGTCCGCATGATCTCGGCCATGGCCGCGGAGGCGTGGAAAAACTCGTCGCGCGGGTATTCCTCGCTGCTCTGCAGCAGGAACGCCTTCTCGCGCTCGAGATTCCGGTTCACGTTCTCGAGCCCGGTGTAGGCGAGCATGTTGTCCACGGCGATGGCCACCTGGCGCGAGACTTCCGTCAGGACCTGGGTCAGCTCCGAAATGTGCTCCGGGGAGTTGCGGAAGGAAAAGTGGATCGAGCCCAGGATGCGGTTGCGCACCAGCATCGGGAACGCCATGGTGGCCGTGAGACCGGCTGCAACCATGGCCCCGATCGACGACAGGTCCTTGTACCGTCGCAGGTCGTCGATGATCGTGGGCTGACGGGACTGAACCACCATCCGCGCAATCGCGCCGTCGGCGAGCGGGCGGCTGTGGCGGGTCAGCACCCCGCCGGGCTGCACCCCGTCGGCCGCGGCGAAATAGCTGATCGAATTGGAGCGAGGCGTCGTAGAGGTTGATCGCCATCCGGTCGAAGGCGACGTGCTTGCGCACCTCCTTCGCCAACGCCTGGAACAGGTCTTCGCGGTTGGTGCGCGTGACGACCGCGTTGTTGATCTCGAGCAGCATCTTGTAACGGGTTTCCGCGTTCCACTGCATGCGTTTCATCCCTCCGGGCGAGTTCGCTCAGGTTTTCTCATTTTTTTGCGCCCAAATAGCAAGCGTTTTTTCGTCACTGCGACCAATATTCGGCACCTATTTTGGGCACCGGATCCGGCGTATATTTTTTAATCTTTTAATTCAGTCGTTTGTTAAACAAAAAGGCTTGGCAGTCGTTTTGCAGTTAGGGGACTGCAAACCGACGAATTCGGCGTCATCATTTCCGAGGCAGCTTCAATGAAACCGCCTGAACGCATCGCACACCTCGACCTGAAGTACGGCGACGGCAAGATCACAATCCGGGTCCCGGAGAGGGCCTCGGCCGTGATCCTGCAGCCGCAGCCGGCTCCGGTGCTGCCTTCGGTCGAGGCTGCGCTGGACCGGGCCTTGAACTCGCCGGTCGGCTGCGAACCCCTGGACGATCTGCTCGCCCGGCGGCGCCCGCGCTCGGTTGCGATCGCCGTGCCCGACGAGACCCGCCCGGCCCCGCTGCGCGCGGTGCTGCCCCGTCTCCTGCAGCGCCTGCAGCCCGGGTTGCCCGGGCCGCTGGCCCGGCATGTGACCATTTTCATCGGCGGCGGGCTGCACCCGCCCGCTGACCAGGCGGCGATCGAGCGCATCCTGCCCGCGGGGATCGCGGCCGGCTGCCCGGTGGTCGCCCACGACGCGCGTACGGCCCCCATGCGCGACTACGGCACCACCCGCCGCGGGACCCCGGTGAGCATCCATGCCGACTATGCTCAGGCAGAGCTCAAGGTGGTGATCGGCCAGGTCGACCCGCACCAGTTCGTAGGGTTCACGGGCGGGTCCAAGGGGGTGGTGATCGGCTTGGCCGCGCCCGGGACCGTCGAAAAAAACCATAGCCTGATGTCCCAGCCCAACGCCTACGTGGGGCAGCTCGCGGGCAACCCCGTGCGCGAGGACCTAACCGAGGCGGGCGAGATGGTCGGCATCGACCTGGCGGTCAACTTCGTGCTGGACGCCGACAAGCGCGTCGTGCACCTCGCGGCCGGCCGGCCGGAGGCGGTTCTGGAAGCCTGCGCGGCCACCTGCGCCTCGGTCTACGGCGTGGGGATCGAGGAACGCTTCGACATCGTGGTCGCCTCCTGCGGCGGCCACCCCAAGGACATCTGCCTCTACCAGGCGCAGAAGGGCCTGAACCTGGCCTCCCAGGCGTTGAAGCCCGGTGGCCACATCCTGCTCCTGGCGGCTTCGCCGCAAGGCGTGGGCGACGACATCTACTTCGACTACGTGTCCCAGTTCACCTCGCCGGAAGAGGTGGTCCGGGACTTCAAGGCGTCCGGGTTCAGGATGGGAGCCCACAAGGCCTATCTCTTCGGCCGGACGCTGGTGAACTACAACGTAGCGGTGTTCACCGACCTGGACGCCGGCATCCTGAGCAAGTGTCACCTGCGCGCGGCGGACCCGGCCACCATTCTGGAGGACTGGGTCGACGCCTTCCAGGGCACACCGCGCCTGGCGATCATCCCCAACGCCAACACCACGTATTTCTACCAAAAGCAGTAACCGGACAGCTGTTTTTTTCAGCGGCGCGAGGCTCCCCAGGCCGCATCGGAGAGAATTCAAGCGAGAACCACTAACCCATGGCGGCTTCGATCAAAGCCCAAGTTCAAGGCGCGCAAGGCCCGCGCGGCGAGGCGTACTCCCTGTACGCCGCAGCGGACGCGGGGCGAAGCGCAACGCAGAAATTGGGCTTTCAGCGAAGACGCCCATCAACCCAGAGGAGGAAGCAGATGATTCAATTCCTGGTACACGAGCAAGCCGACAACGTCGGGGTCGCCACCGTCGACATCAAGGCGGGCGAGACGGCCAGCGGGCTCTATATGGACAGCCAGAAGAAGGTCAAGGTCAAGGCCCTGCAGGACATCCCGCTCGGGCACAAGATCGCGCTGACCAAGTTCAAGAAGGACGACGCCGTCATCAAGTACGGCCACGACATCGGCACGCATCGTGGCCGACATCAAGGCGGGCGAGCACGTGCACATTCACAATCTGAAGACCAGGAGGTGGTAACCATGGCCAAGATCAAAAACCCTAAAGTGTTCGCCTACCGCCGGGAGAACGGCCGGGTCGGCATCCGCAACCACGTGGTGATCCTGCCCCTGGACGATCTGAGCAACGCCGCCTGCGAGAAGGTGGCCAACAACGTCAAGGGCACCAAGGCGATCCCGCACGCCTACGGCCGGCTGCAGTTCGGCGAGGACCTGGAGCTGTTCTTCCGCACCATGATCGGCACCGGCGCCAACCCCAACGTGGCCGCGGTGGTGGTGATCGGCATCGAGCCGGAGTGGACCAACCGCATCGTGGAGGGCATCGCCAAGACCGGCAAGCCCGTGGCGGGTTTCAGCATCGAGCGCTTCGGCGAATTCAAGACCGTGGAGATGGCCTGCTGGAAGGCCAAGGAGTACGTGCAGTGGGCGAGCGAGCTGCGCCGCGAGCCGAGTGCGACCTCAAGGAGATCTGGGTCAGCGTCAAGTGCGGCGAGAGCGACACCACCAGCGGGCCTCGCCTCCAACCCGACCGTGGGCAACGCGATCGACAAGCTGGTGGCGATGGGCGCCACCTCGCAGCTTCGGCGAGACCAGCGAGATCACCGGGGCCGAGATGGTCTGCAAGGACCGCGCGGCCACCCCCAAGATCGGCGACGCAGTTCATGCGCCACCTTCAACGCCTACCAGAACATGATCGACGACAACAAGACCGACGACCTCTCCGGCTCCCAGCCCACCAAAGGCAACATCCGCGGCGGGCTGACCACCATCGAGGAGAAGGCCTTCGGCAACCTGCAGAAGATCGGCAAGAAGGCGAAGTACGTCGGCGTGCTGGACAAGGCCGAAGCGCCCACCAGGGCCGGGGCTGTGGTTCATGGACACCTCCAGCTGCCGCGGCCGAGGCGGTGACGCTCTGGGCGGCGGCGGGCTTCGTGGCCCACTTCTTCCCCACGGGCCAGGGCAACATCATCGGCAACCCCATCGAGCCGGTGATCAAGCTGACGGCCAACCCCATCACGGCCAAGACCATGAGCGAGCACGTCGACTACGACTGCTCGGCCATCCTGCGGGGCGAGATGACGCTCGACCAGTCCGGCGACAACCTGCTCGAGATGCTCGTCCGCACCTGCAACGGCCGGCTCACGGCTCAGGAGGCCCTCGGCCACGAGGAGTTCGTGCTCACCAAACTGTACGAAAGCGCCTGATCCGTTCACCCGGGAAGGGGCGGCTTGCCGCCCCCTCCCTCCGCAACCGTTCAACGCCAACGGGGCCGGCCGGTGGGCACACGAGGCCTGCAGCGGTCGACAGCGTTCCCCCGGCACCCGCAGTGAAGGAGAAGCTCTCATGCAAATCGGATTCATCGGCGTCGGCCAGATGGGCGGCGGCCTTGCCCGCAACCTGATCCGCGCCGGAAAAACCGTCCTCGTCCACGACCTCAACCCCGAGGCCGTCAAAACCACTCTCGCGGCCGGGACCACCGGCCGCGCCGCCGCACACCTCGACGAACTGGCCTCGGCCGACGTGGTCTTCACCAGCCTGCCACTGCCCCAGCACCTCGAGTCGGTCATGCTGGGAGCAACGGGCCTGCTCGCGAAGATGCGCAAGGGCACGACCTACATCGACGTGAGCACGATCGACCCCGGCACGGCCCGCACGCTTTCCGACGCGGCCGAGGCCAAGGGAATCGACTTCCTGGAATGCCCCCTCGGCAAGACCCCGGCCCAGGCTGAAAAGGCCGAGGAGCCGATCTTCGTGGGCGGCCGGAAAGCCGTCTACGAAAAGATGCTCGCCACCCTGCAGATCATCGGCAAGCCCGTCTACTATCTCGGCGAAGTCGAGGCCTCCTGCGCCGTCAAGCTGATCAGCAACCTCGTCGGCATGACCAATCTGGCCGTCCTGGCCGAAGGGGTGCGCATCGGGGAGAAAGCGGGGATCGAGCCCAAGCTCCTCATCGAGTTGCTCACCGACACCGGCGCCCGCAGCTTCCAGATGGACGTGCGCGGGCCCTGGATCGCCGGCGGGGATTTCAAGAGCCGCTTCGGACTTGACCTGGCGCTGAAGGACGTGCGCCTGGGCTGCGAGATGGCCAAGGCCTGGGGCAACGATGCCCGCACCATGCAGACGGCCCTGGATTACCTCAAGCGCGGCAGCGAGGCCGGCTACGGCAAGGAAGACTGCAACGCCATCTACAAGATCATCAAGTAATATCTGGAATGGGAACCCCCGGGAGCTCCTTTTGAAGGACTCCCGGGCACCATGCCCACCCGGTGCCATAAGACGGCGTGATTGAAAGGTAGGGATACATGCCTAACGGATACAACGGTAAAATCCTGCATGTGGATCTGAGCAAGGGGTCCTGGCATGTCGAGGAGCCCGAAGAAAAATGGTACCGCACCTACATGGGCGGCTCCAACTTCATTTCGTATTACCTGCTCAAAAACCTGAAGCCCGGAACGGACGCCCTGTCCGCCGAGAACATTCTGATCTTTGCCTGCAGCGTCGTCACCGGCGCGCCGCTGTCGGGCTTCAACCGCTACACCGTCGGGGCGAAATCTCCTCTAACGGGCGGGTTTGCCGAAACCGAGGCCGGCGGCTACTGGGGGCCCGAGTTCAAGTTTGCCGGCTTCGACGCCCTCATCGTGCACGGGCGCGCCGCCAAGCCCGTATACCTGTGGATCAAGGACGGGGCGGTCGAGATCAGGGATGCGGCGGGCCTCTGGGGGCTCGACAACTGGCAGACGCTCGAGCAGCTGGAAGCAGAACTGGAGGACAAGCGCATCCGCGTAGTCTCGATCGGACCGGCCGGCGAGCGCCTGGTCCGCTACGCCTGCGTGCAGAACGATCTCGAGCACTACAACGGCCGCACCGGCATGGGCGCCGTCATGGGCTCCAAGAACCTGAAGGCCATTGCGGTGCGCGGCACCCAAAAACTGCAGATGGCGGACCCCGAGAAGGTCAAGGAGATCGGGCGCTGGCACAACGAACGCATCAAGACCCACCCGCCGAACGTCGGACTCACGAAATTCGGCACCACCGGCCTGGTCAAGGGCATCAACGACGGCGGGTTTCTGCCGACCCGCAACTTCAAAGAGGGTGTTTTCGACGGTGCGGACAAGCTCGCGGCGCCGGCCTACCACGAAACCATCTTCCACTCGAACAGCACCTGCTGGGCCTGCGCCGTGCGCTGCAAGCGCCGCGTCGAACTCGCGCACGAGAAGTACCCGCTCGACAAGCGTTTCGGGGGCGCCGAGTATGAATCCCTGGCCGCGCTCGGTTCCATGCTGGCCATCGATAACTTGCCGGCGGTGGCACAGGGCAACCAGATCTGCAACCTGCAGGGGCTTGACGTCGTCTCCACCGGGGCGGTCATCGCTTTCGCCATGGAGTGCTTCGAAAACGGCATCCTGACGGAAAAGGACACGGGCGGACGCACCCTCCGGTACGGCGATGCCGACGCCATGATCTGGCTGATCGAGCAGATCGCAAGCCGCAGCGGCCTGGGGGACGTGCTGGCGCAGGGGGTCAAACGGGCCGCCGAGAAGATCGGACGCGGGGCGGAAAAATACGCCTTCCACATCAAGGGCCAGGAGCTGGCGTTCCACGACGGGCGCGGAAAAACCGGTATGGCGATGGGGTTCGCCCTCTCGCCTACCGGCGCGGACCACATCGAAACCCCGCACGACGTGGCGTTCCAGGGCGAGGGGGTGAGCAAGCTCTACCCCATGGGCCTCTATGACCCGGTCGACCCGCTGAAGACCGACGAGGCCAAGATGCGCTTTTTCTTCATCGGGCAGAAGGCCTGGGGGATCAACAATGTCCTCAACCTCTGCAATTTCACCTCCGTGCCGATCCACGCCATGACCTTCGGCCGTCTGGTCGAAGCGGTCGGTGCCGTCACCGGCTGGGACGTGAGCCTTCACGAGCTGGTGCAGGCGACCGAACGCTCCAACGTCATGGCCCGGGTGTTCAACAACCGCGAGGGGTTCACCCCCAAGGACGACACGCTCATCTCGCGCTGGTTCGAAGAGATGCCGGGCGGCCCGCTGAAGGGCAAGCGCATCGATCCGGAAGTCTTCAAGGACCTCGTGCAACTCTACTACGACATGTCCGGATGGGATGCCCAGGGGCGCCCCACCCGGGGCAAGCTCGTGGAGCTGGGCCTTTACTGGCTGCTGGACAACTGAGGCGGCATGGACGTCGAGGTCGAACTGTTCGAACCCCTGAAGTGCCGCCGCCCGGCGGACGGCCGGGTGCGCCTGGCCGACGGGGCCCGGGTGTCCGATCTGCTGGCGGCGCTCGGAATCGGGGTCGACGACGTCGGGGTCTTGATGGTCGACCGTCAGGACGGACGGTTCGACCAGGAGTTGCACGACGGTGAACGGGTTACGATCATTCCGCTGATCGGCGGCGGATGAAGACGTTGGGCGGGCGCTGCACCGAAACGGTAGCGCCCCTGGAGGAAGCAGTTACAGAGTTCACACGTTCAAGGAGGGATGAACAGCCATGAAACGAATGACGGTTAAAATTGCGGTCCTCGGTTTTTGTCTCTGCGCTCTGGCGACGTTCCCGGCTCTGGCCGCCGACAAACCCATGGTGCGGGTGAGCGGCCAGCCCACGATGCACGGCATGCCCACCTGGGAGGTGATGGAACAGGGCGTCAAGGACCTCCCCATCCAGCTGAAGTTCAGCCTCTTCCCCTCCGGCGCGCCGCAGGTGGAAGCGCTCGCCGCCGGGGAGTGGGACGTCGGCGCCATCGGCACGGTGCCCATGATGATGTCCAGCATCCGCTTCGGGGCGCTGATGATCGGCATTTCCAACAACGAGTCTGAAACCAACGACCTGTGGGTCCGGCCGGACTCGCCGCTGCTCAAGACCAAGGGCTCCAACCCGAAATACCCCGACCTCTTCGGCACGACTGCCGACTGGAAGGGCAAGAAGATCCTGTGCACCACCGTCTCCACCGGCCACTACGCGCTGTCCTCCACGCTGAAGGCCCTGGGACTGACGGACAAGGACGTCCAGATCATCCAGATCGAGCAGGGCCAGGCCGTGGCGGCGTTCGCTTCCGGCCAGGGCGACATCCTGCAGATGTGGGCCCCGTTCAGCTACCTTGCCGAGTCCCGCGGGTGGAAGAAGGTATCCTCGGGCGCGCGCGCCGGGGTCATGATCCCGGGCGCCATCATTGTCCGCAAGGAGTTCGCCGAGAAAAACCCGGAGCAGGTGGTGCAGTGGCTGGACCTGTATATGCAAATGGTCGCCAAGATGAAAACCGACCCCGAAGTGGGGCACGGAACGGCTGCACAAGTATTTCAACGAATACGCCGGAGTCGAATTGTCGAAGGAGTTCGTGGCCAAGGAGTTCGAGCTGCGGCCGCTTTACACGCCCGACGAACAGGTGGGCCTGCTGACCGATCCCGACAAGACCAAGGCCTGGATGACGGCCATTGCCCAGTTCTTCGTGGACCAGGGCCGCATCAGCAAGGAAGAAATGGATCGCTATGTGAAGAACAATTGCTTCATCGACCCCAAGTTCATGGAGGCCGTTGCCGCGAAGTGGAAGAAATAGCCGGATCGCGGCTGAAGCTCAATCGTTGTTGCCGGGAGGCCGGCTGACGCCTCCCGGCAACGATGTCACCCCTCAAGGTCGATACCCCCATGGAAACCGTCTGCAAACAAGCGCTGATTCCCCGCACGCCGACGCCGTATGCGACGCAGCTGAAGGCATCGGCGGCGGACAACACCATTTCGCTCATCAGTTTCATCGCCTTTCTCATCGCCTGGGAGCTCATCTGCCGGCTGGGAATCGTCGGACCCTACCAACTCGTTCCGCCCAGCCAACTCGTGTCCACCTTTATCATGAAGCTCACAGAAGCCAACCCCGATGGCGGCACTCTGTTCGAGCACACCGAAACGAGCCTGCTCCTGGCGCTGACCGGCTTTGGTGCCGCCGTGATCATCGGCGTGCCGCTCGGCCTGCTCATGGGCTGGTACAAGCCGCTGGACCTGATGGTGACCCCCGTGTTCGACGCCATCCGGCCCATCCCCCCCATCGCCTGGATTCCCCTCGCCATCATCTGGCTCGGCATCGGACTGCCGGCCAAGGCGTTCATCATCTGGCTGGCGGCCTTCGTGCCGTGCGTGATCAACTCGTACACCGGGATCAAACTCACCAACCCGGTGCTGACCCGTGTCGCTGAAATCTATGGGGCTTCCCGATGGGAAACGTTCTACAAGATCGGCGTGCCTTCGGCCATCCCCATGGTGTTTACCGGCCTCAAGCTTTCCCTGAACGCGTCCTGGACCACGCTGGTGGCCGCTGAGCTGCTGGCGGCCTCCCAGGGCTTGGGCTACCTGATTCAGATGGGCCGTCGGCTGTCCCGGCCGGACATCATCATCGTCGGCATGCTGACCATCGGTTTCACCGGCGCCCTGATGTCCTGGGGCCTGAACCGGATCGAAGCACGCTTTGCCTCATCGAAGAGGGTCAAACTATGATCGCCTCCGACGTTTTCAGAAAAGGATCCAAACTCTTTCTTCCGGCCCTTTCGGTCGTCGTCTGCCTGAGCATCTGGGAGGTGCTGCATCTGATCATCGGCGGGGATTTCCTGCCCTCCCCCTACCAGGTCTACCAGGAAGGGGTACGCATGTTCTCGGTCAAGATCGGCGGGAACACGGTGTGGATGCACATTTTCTACAGCCTGCGCCGGGTGGTTATCGCCTACCTGCTGGGGGCCGCCACCGGGCTGCCGCTCGGCATGTACATGGGCTGGAACCGCACCTTCGACAAGGTGGTCAAGCCCGTCTTCGAGATCCTGCGGCCGATCCCGCCCATTGCCTGGATCCCGATCGCCATCCTGTGGCTGGGCATCGGCGAAGGGCCCAAAATCTTCATTTGCTACGTCGGCGCGTTCGTCATCTTCGTGCTCAATGCCTACACCGGCATGCGCTACACCGACCCGTTGCTCATCGCTGCGGCCCGCACCTACGGAGCCTCGCGGCGGCAGCAGCTCTTCAACGTGGCCATCCCCGCGAGCATGCCGTCGGTGTTTGCGGGGGTCCAGAACGCGCTGAGCATGTCGTGGATGTGCGTGCTGGCGGCCGAACTGGTGGGTGCCCGCGAAGGCGTGGGCTACCTCATCATCCAGGGCATGGACATGTACAAGCCGCCCATGATCATGGTGGGCATGATCATCATCGGCATCATCGGTGCATCGCTGGCGGTTACTCTCAGATGGTTCGAAAGGCTGGTTTGCCCATGGCGCAGAGACCTGGCATAAAAATCGAGTGTCGCAACATCTCCAAGATGTTCCTCACCGAGCAATACACCATCAACGTGCTGGACGGCGTCTCGCTGCAGGTCGAAGAAAACGAGTTCGTGGTGGTGCTGGGACCCGGCCAGTGCGGCAAGACGACGCTGCTCAACTGCATGGCCGGCATCATCATGCCCGACGAGGGAACCGTCTTGATGGACGGCAGGGCGGTGACGGGCCCGGGACCGGACCGCGGGGTTGTCTTCCAGCAGTATGCCCTTTTCCCCTGGAAGACGGTGATGGACAACGTCGCGTTCGGCCTGCAGATCAAGGGCATCGACAAATTAAACGCACCGGGATTGCCCAGAGATACATCGACCTCGTCGGCCTGCAGGGCTTCGAGACGTCCTACCCGCACCAGCTCTCGGGCGGCATGAAGCAGCGCGTCGGCCTCGCCCGCGCCTGGGCGAACGGCCCCGATGTGCTGCTGATGGACGAGCCTTTCGGCGCACTCGATGCGCAGACCCGCTACGCCATGGAGAAGGAAACCCTGTCGATCTGGGAGAAGGACAAGCGCACCGTGGTCTTCGTCACCAACAACGTCGAGGAGGCCATCTATCTGGGCGACCGCGTCGTCGTCATGTCCTGCATGCCGGGCCACATCAAGTCGCAATACCCGATCGACATCCCTAAACCGCGGGAGTACACGGACCCCAGATTCCTGGAGATGCGCAGAAAGATATCCAACGACACCGAACTTTCTCTCGAGGAGGCTTGCTTCGGAAATGACCAGCAAAGAAGAGTATGCCCGCGAAAAAAAGGTCAAGGTCGGCGTGACCGACCTCACCAAATGCTACGACGACCTGCTCGTCCTGGACGACATCAATTTCGAGATCTATGACGGCGAGCTCCTGTGCATCGTCGGCCCCACCGGCTGCGGCAAGACCACGTTCCTCAACACCCTGGCGCGTTTCATCCCGGCCACAATGGGCAACATCCTGGTCGACGGCGTCCCGTCGGACCCGCGCCGCCACAACATCGCCTTCGTCTTCCAGGAAATCTCGAGCATCCCGTGGCTGAGCGTGGAGGACAACATCCGCTTCGGCCTGCGGATCAAGCGGCTGCCGGCGGCCGAGATCGAACGCCGCGTGGAGGCGATGCTCGAGCTCGTCGGGCTCAAGCCGTTCCGCAAGAATTTCCCCCAGGAGCTCTCCTCCAGCATGGAGCAGCGGGTCGTCATTGCGCGCAACTTCGCGCTCAACCCGGACCTGCTCCTGATGGACGAGCCCTACGGCCAGCTCGACATCAAGCTGCGCTACTACCTGGAGGACGAGCTGATCCGCATCTGGAGCGAGCTGAAGAGCACGGTGCTCTTCGTGACCCACAACATCGAGGAGGCGGTCTACCTGGGCCAGCGCATCCTGGTGCTGTCCAACAAGCCCGCCAAGATCAAGGAGGAGATCATCGTCGACTTGCCGCGCCCGCGCCGGTTCGACGACCCAGCTTTCGTCAAGATCCGCGAACACGTGACCGAGTCCATCCGCTGGTGGTGATTCCGGATGCCTCCGCCTGGATATTGGATGCCGGGTCTTCGATGCGCGACTGACCCCTTTTCTCCCCTCCCCTTGCGGGAGGGGCCGGAGGAGGGGGCATGAGCTTCCTCGAAACCCTTTTCAGCCTCAAAGACAAAGTCGCACTCGTCACCGGCGCCGGGTCCGGCATCGGACGGGCCATGGCGCTGGCGCTCGCGCGCGCCGGCGCGGCGGTCGTCCACCTCGCGCGCGGCGAGGAGCCCCTGCGGCAGGCGGTCGAGGACGTGCGTGCGGCCGGCGGTTGCGGCGCCTGGGTGGCCGGGGACGTCAGCCGGCTGGACGAACTGCCCGCGCTCGTGGACCGGGTCCGATCGGTTTACGGGCCGCCCGCCATCCTGGTCAACGCCGCCGGCATCAACCCCCGCCGCCCCTGGTCGGAGGTGACCCCGGCCGTCTGGCAGGAGGCGCTGGATCTGAACCTCGCCGCCCCCTTTTTCCTGGCCAAACTCCTGATCCCCGCCATGCAGGCGACCGGCTACGGCCGCATCGTCAACATCGCCAGCCTGCAGTCCTTCCGAGCCTTCCCCAACGGCCTGCCCTACGGCGCGTCCAAGGGCGGGCTGGTGCAGCTGACCCGCTCGATGGCCGAGGCCTGGTCGGGAGGGGAAAGCGGCATCACCTGCAACGCCCTCGCCCCCGGCTTCTTCCAGACCGGCCTGACCGCCCCGCTGTACGCCGACGAGGGGGTGATCGCCGCCCTCGCCCGCCAGACGATCGTCGGGCGCAACGGCCGCTTCGACGATCTGCATGGCCTCACGGTTTTCCTGGCTTCCCCGGCCTCGGGGTACATCACCGGACAGACCATTGCAGTGGACGGGGGCTGGTCGGCGAAGTAGCCGCCCGGGGTCACAGCCCCTGAAAACCGGTGATCCGAGACCCGGCCCATGACGAAGCCCATACCCGGTTGATGCTCCAACACATGTCCACATCGATTCCGTATGGAGGTGCCGAATGAGCTACACGAGCGGGCGTCATTTTCTCCAGATCCCGGGGCCGACCAATGTGCCGGAGAGAGTTCTCCGGGCCATCGGGCAGGCCACCATCGACCACCGGGGTCCCGAATTTTCCAGACTGGCGATAGAGGTTTTTCAGGGACTGCAAAAAGTTTTCAAAACCAGCGGGACGGTCGTGATCTACCCCTCCTCCGGGACCGGGGCCTGGGAAGCGTCCATGGTCAACACCCTGTCCCCCGGGGACAGGGTGCTCATGTTCGAGACCGGGCATTTCGCCGCGCTCTGGCGCGACGTGGCCCGGAAACTTGGCCTCGAGGTCGATTTCGTTCCCGGCGACTGGCGCCACGGGGTCGATCCTGCAGTCGTCGAGGCGAAGCTGGGCGCGGACCGGAACCTGCAGATCAAGGCGGTGGCGGTCGTCCACAACGAGACCTCGACGGGGGCGACCAGCCGGGTAGACGCCATCCGGAAAGCGATCGACCGCGCCGGCCACCCGGCGCTGCTGATGGTGGACACGATCTCGTCCCTGGCGTCGATCGACTACCGGCACGATGAGTGGGGCGTCGATGTGACCGTCTGCTGCTCCCAGAAGGGCCTGATGCTGCCGCCGGGCCTTGGATTGAACGCCGTCAGCGCCAAGGCGATAGAAGCATCCAAAGCGGCGCGGCTGCCCCGCTCTTACTGGGACTGGCAGGCAATGGTCCGGGACAACCAAGCGGGCTTTTTCCCCTACACCCCGGCAACCAACCTGCTCTATGGCCTGCGCGAATCGCTGCGCATGCTGTTCGATGAGGGGCTCGACCGGGTCTTCGCCCGGCACCTGCGCCATGCCGAAGCCACCCGGCGCGCGGTTCGCGCCTGGGGGCTCGAGATCCTGTGCCTGAACCCGGAGGAATACAGCCCGGCCCTCACCACCGTGGTGATGCCGGAGGGGCATGACGCCGATGCGCTCCGCAAGGTGATTCTTGAAAAATTCGACATGTCACTCGGCACCGGGCTGGGCAAATTGAAGGGCAAGGTTTTCCGCATCGGGCACCTGGGGGACTTCAACGACCTGATGCTGGCCGGGACCCTCTGCGGGGTCGAGATGGGACTCGCACTCGCCGGCCTCCCGTTCTCGAGAGGCGGGGTGACGGCGGCCCTCGACTTTCTTTCAGGCCGCTGAACCGACTGGAGGAACCGGGAGGAACTCCTTCCCTCAGTCGCTTGCCGCGGCGGCCGACCTACCCTCGTTTCCGCCCATACCCAATCCGCTACTGAAACAGGTGCGGGTCCCGCTCGATCCGGCGCTCGCGCAGGGCCGGGGGGAATGATCCAACGGTACCGGGTATAGGAACAGCTCGAGCCGTATGACGCGGGGTGTCAGACCGGAAAGTGGTAGCGGACCCCGACGCCGTGGCGGGACGTGGCGCGGGGGTCGATTTCCCGGCACCACTTCACTTCGGCGACTGCGTTGAGCGGCAGGGCTTCAGGATAGGCGGCGGCCGGGGAACTGGCGCACTGCAGGACGCGGATCAGGACGGTGGCCCCGGGGATCATCGGCTGATCGATCTCCAGGTAGCTCCCGCCGCGGCTGAAGTTGAGGATGCGCCCCGCCGCGGCCCCCTCCTTGTTGAAGTAGGACCAGCTGGCTTCGCAGTCGCAGGGGTGGCGGTCGGAATCACGCCTTTCGATGGTGGCATTCATCGCCCATCTCCAGCGCTGAGGGAGGGGGAGCAGACGGCGGCGGCGGCCGGAGAGCCGAAGGGCCGCCCGTTCTTGTGCTGCCAGCGGCCACCGTTGGGCCAATTCTACACCATGCGCGGCGCGGGGTCAAAAAAATCTGCTCCCCGGTCGGCGTCACACCCCGCTGAAGGCCGAAAATCCACCGTCCACGGCGACCACCGTGCCGGTCACGAACTCGGCGCCGGGAGACAGCAGCCAGAGCAGCGCACCCAGCAGATCGTCCGGGTTGCCGAAACGGCGCATGGGGGTGTGGTCGATGATGGACCGGCCGCGGGCGGTGAGATCCCCGGTCTTTTCGTCGTAGAGCAGGAAGTGGTTCTGGCGGGTGTGGAAGAACCCCGGGGCGATGGCGTTCACCCGGATGCGCGGCGAATACTCCTGCGCCATGTGCACGGCCAGCCACTGAGTGAAGTTGCTCACGGCGGCCTTCGCGGCGGCATAGCTGAGCACGCGGGTGAGCGGCCGATACGCCGCCATGGACGAGATGGTGACGATGGTTCCCGCCCCCGCCTCGGCCATGAGCCGCCCGAACACCTGGCAGGGGACGACGGTGCCGAGCAGGTTGAGGTCCACCACTTGGCGGATGGCGTCTTCGGACAGGTCGAAAAACCGCTGCGCGGCGTTGGTCGTCGCCGCGGGGACGTTGCCGCCGGCGGCGGTGACCAAGGCATGCACCGTCCCGAAGCGGCCCTGGATCTCCTCGGCGGCCTTCGCGAGCGAGGCCTTCACCAGCACGTCCGCCTGAACCAGAACAGCGCATCCCGGCCCGTGCGCGAGGCGTTCCTGCAGCTCCGCGGCCCGCGCCGGCTCGCGCGCCAGGATCGCCACGTTAGCCCCGGCCCGCACGAGGGCGGCCGCCATTTCGGATCCCAGCACACCGGTGCCGCCGGTCATGACCACGGTGCGGCCGCTGAAATCATACCCTTTCAAGAGATCATCGCGTTCCATCGGTCCTCCCTCGCGCATCCCGTGTCTCGGCCAGATCGTTCTGAAGCCGAACGATATCGTCAAACGAGCCGGCGGCCGCCTGATAGAGGTTCCGGTACAGCGGATAGACCCGCTCGTAAACGGTGGTGGTCCGTGGGTCCGGTCGACATGCACGGTCGTGCCGAACCCACGACCGGATGTCCTCCATGTCGCCGGCGCACCCGGCGGAGAGCGCCGCCCAGAAGGCCGCCGCCAGCGCCGAGGTCTCCCCCGAGGACGGCACGCTCAGCTCCCGTCCCAGGACATCGGCCATCGTCTGCAGCCACAGCGCGGACTGGGTGAAGCCGCCCGAGGCGACGATTTGCTCCACGCCCAGGCCGATTTCGACCAGGACCTCCAGCAGGCTCTTGAAGCGGAACCCGATCCCCTCCAGCAGCGCCCGGGCCATGTGCGGCAGCCCGTGCTCGAGGCTCATCCCGAAAAAGGCCGCGCGGGCGTTGAGGTTCCAGTTGGGGCTGCGTTCGCCCGCGAAGAACGGCAGGCACACCAGGCCGCCCGATCCGGCGGGGACGCGGCCGGCGAGCGCCAGGATGTCTTCGAAGCTCAAGGCCTGCCCCGCACTGGGCCTGGTTCAGGCAGTCGCGCAGCCAGGACAGCGCCACGCCGCCGTTGTTGATCGCGCCGCCGATCAGCCAGTGCCCCTCGTCGATGGCGTAGCACCAGCTGCGCCCCGCGGGGTCCAGCACCGGCCGCGGGGACACGACCCGCAACGCGCCGCTGGTGCCGATCATCAGGGTGGCCTGCGTGGAGGTCACAGCGCCGGCGCCGATGCTCGAGTTGACCGCATCGGAGGAGCCCATCGCAACCGGCGTGCCCGCGGCCACCCCCATGCGGCCGGCGACCTCCGCCTGCAGCGTGCCCAGGCGGGCGGAGGGGGCGGCCAGCGGGGAGAGCTGGTCGGCGCGGATGCCGGCCAGCTCGAGCGCCCGGCGGCTCCACTGCAGGGTCTCGGTGTTGAGAAACCCGGAGCCCGCGGCAAGCGAGTAGTCGACCCGCCAGGCGCCGGTCAGGCGGTAGGCGACATATTCCTTGGCGGAGACGTAGCGCCGGGCCGCCCGGAAGACCTCCGGCCGATGCGTGCGCAGCCAGATGACTTTGTAGAGCGGGTACATCCCGTGCGCCGGGCAGCCGGTTTCACGGTAAAGCTCCCGGCCGGCCGGCGTTCCGGCGACCGCCCGGGCCTGGTCGACGGCCCGGCCGTCCGCCCAGGTGATCGCCCCCGTCAAGGGCTCGTCACGCCCGTCCACGGCAATGACGCTGTGCAGGGCGCCGCCGATGCTCATGCCGCCGCATTCGGCCGGGTTTGCACCGGCACGCTCCACGGCCCGGCGCACGGCGAGGACCGTCGCGTTCAGAAGCTCCCGCGGGTCCTGCTCCTGCCAGCGATCGTGCGCCGCGGCGCCCGCGTACTCGCCCACCCCCGAACCGAGGACGCGGCCGGTGGCGTCCACGGCGGCCGCTTTGCAGCTGCCGGTGCCCAGGTCGATGCCGACAAAAAACGGGATGCGTTTCATGGCCGGTCCGTGCCTGCGTAAACCGCGGGGTTGACCACGTGCGCCGGCCGCGCGCCGCGCAGGACGGCCAGGCAGGCATCGAGCGCCATGCGCCCCATGGCGTTGACGGCGTCGTCGGTGTGCGCCCCGGTGTGGGGGGTGACGATCACCTGCGGCAGCCGCAGCAGCGGGTGGTCGGTCGGCGGCGGCTCGTCGCGGAAGCAGTCGAGCGCGGCCCCGCGCAGCTGCCCGCTTTTGATCGCCTGCGCCAGGGCCGCCTCGTCGATCAGCTCCCCGCGGGCCGTGTTGACCAGGCTGGGCTTCATGTCCAGTCGTCGGTGTTCGGTTGTCAGATGCACCCGCGCGGTTTGGGGATTCCGGCGATCTTGGCCGCGAGCTTCGCCGGGCCCTTCGGGAAGAGCTGGTAGAGCTCCTTGACCGGAACGCCTGATGCTTTGCCGAGGGTGCGGATCGACGGCGCGGAGCCGGTCTCGAGGTACTGCTCGCGCATGTAGCGCACAACCTGCCAGTGACGGTCCGTCATCGGGTCGATCCCGGCTGCCTTGGCGATCTCGATACCGATCGCCTCGTTCCACTGCTCGGGGTCGACGAGGAACCCCTCGTCGTTGACCTCGACCTCGGTGCCGGCGATGGTCTGCGTGCTCACGATTCGTCCTCCGTCTCCGGTGGCCGGTGCTTGCCGGCCATGCTCATCTCAGGGGTGATGCCCGGAAGGTCACGGCCGGGCAGGAGCGCATGCCAGTAGAGCGATTGGAACATGAGCTTCCCCAGGTGGTTGAGACGGGACTCTTTCAGCAGCGGCATCGGGCCCGCCCGGCCCGGGAAGTGCCCGGGGAGCGGCTCGGTGTCGTAGTTGAAGTCGATCAGCAGCGCCTTGTGGAAGCCCGTCTCGATGAAGCAGTTCGCGTGTCCGTCGTAGGACGGCGTCGAGTGGTTCGCCGGCGAGGAAACGGACGACGTTCTCCTCGAGGATCTCCCCCTCGAAGTGCGTCACCGACCCGGCCTTCGAAACGGGGACGTTCGCCGCGTCGCCGAGCACGAAGACGTTCGGCGCGGCCTCGGACTGCAAGGTGTGCGGGTCGGTCGGGACGAAGTTCAGATCGTCGCCGAGGCCCGGCGAACGGGCGACGAAGTCGGCACCGCCATGGAGTGGCACCGTGACGAGAAGATCGAACGGGACCTCGCGCTCGTCGTAGGAGACGAGACGCCCGCCGGCGCCGTCGACCTCGCCGGTGTTGAACTCGGTCACCAGGCCGATGTTCTTCTCCGCGAGGAGCCCTCCGAGCGTGCTTCGACGCGACCGGCTTCGTGAACGCCCCGTCGAGCGGCGTCACGTAAGTGATCTCGACGTGATCACGGATGCCGCGATCATGGAAGTACCAGTCGGCGAGGAACGCGAACTCCAGCGGCGCCACGGGGCACTTGATGGGCATGTCGACCACGTTCACCACCAGCCGCCCGCCCGAGAAGCCTTCGAGCGCGTCGTGCAGCCCGGCCGCGCCTTCCGGCGAGTAGAAGGTGAACACGTTCTCCATCCACCCGGGACCCGTCATCCCCTCGGTCTCGCCCGGCAACAGCTGCGCGCCGGTCGCCACGATGAGCAGGTCGTACTCGAGGACCGAACCGTCAATCAGAGGACCACCCGGTTCGTATCGATGCTCACCGAGTCGACCCCGCACTGGCGGAACAGGATGCCGTCGTGGAGCTGGCTGGTGGCGGGGCTTGACATCTCGTCGAGGTCGGCGAGGCCGAACGGCACGAACAAGAGGCCCGGTTGATAGACGTGGCGGTCGTTCTGGTCGACGACCGTGATCGTCGCCTGTTCGTCGCGGAAGCGCCGACGGAGGCGGTTCGCGATCAACGTGCCACCCGTGCCAGCACCCAGGATCACGATTCGCTGCGTCACGCATACCCCGCCCGCTTCCACACCGACGATACGACGGCGATTGCAGCCTAGGAGCGGCTGAGACCGCGGTCGCCGCCCATGACCCACACTCGAACGGGATCCTCGGTCCTGTTCGTCGCAGCGCGACGTCGCTGAGACACGACACGAGACCCCTCCCGGCCGCGTCCGAATGGCGATCGAGTGCCGCCCCGGCAAGACGACAAGCCGAGAGTTCACCGGCATGATCAGCGGTATCGTCGACGACGACGATCCTCTTCGACGGCGCCCACCGAGCCAGCGAACCCGCTCAGTCGCCGAGCGCGTCGAGCGCCTCCGGCACGGACGGATCATCGCCTCGCCAGGGAGCCTGCGCGGATCCCCTCGGACGTCGTGCGCTGCTCCAGACAGCGTCGGACGTGCCCATTTTTCGCCTCGGCCAACTGGCCAGCACTTCCATCAGCTCCGGGAGAGATCCCCAGTAGGTGCTGGCGACCGACACCTCGTACTGGGGCGAGAAGAAGCCGACCGAGAGCCTGCTGCCGGCGATGCCGACGAGTGTGAGGCTGCCGCATCGCCGAGTGATGACGGCACCAAGCGCGAGGCGGACTCGTCCGAGCCGACGATGTCAAGCACAAGGTCGGCGCCGTCCGCCTGTGAGCGTCAGTACCTCATCGGCCGTGCCTTCGCCGCTCGTCACGACGTGCGTCGCGCCGATGTCGCGCACCATGGCCAGCGGCGCGGGGGTCGCGGTCGATCGCGATCACAGTCGTCGGTGGTGCACGCGGCGAGGAGCTGCACCGCCATATGCCCGAGCCCACCGGCTCCGATGACGACGGCGAACGGCAGCCGGGCGCGAGCAACGGCAACGAGCGCTTGATCGGCGTGGGCACCAGGCGAACGGCGTCGGGTACGCGCGGCGAGCCGAACCGGCGCCAACGAGTCGAGCGGCACGACGTGGCGAGCGTTCAGCTTCATGCGTGGCGCCATGCCACCGTCACGGCCGAGGCCGCCGCCCGCCGCCTCGATCACCGCCTGCCGTTCGCAGTAGTTCTCCATCCCCTGCCGGCAGCGCTTGCAGCGGCCGCAGCCCCATGGCCCGTAGACCGCGACGGGTGCGCCGACCTCGAGATTGGTCACGCCTGTGCCGACAGCCTCGATCCATCCCGCCGTTCTCGTGGCCGAGGGTAAACGGCGGACTCCACGGGAGCATCCCCTCCGAGAAGTCGTACATCAACTGCAGGTCCGAGTGGCACGCCCCCGCGCCACCGACGCGGACGAGCACCTCCCCCGGCCCGGGCTCCGGTTCGGCGACGTCCCGGAACTCGGCGGTCTTTCCAAAGTCGATGAGTTGCAGCGCACGCATGCGGTCTCCTCGTCGCTCAGGGTGGGCTACCTCAGGATGCCCGAGGTCGTCAGGCTTGCCGCTCATCCAGCAATGCACGCAACATGCCGCGTTCCGACACAACACCGACGACCACACCGTCGTCGATGACGGGCACGTGCCGGATTTCGTTGTCGACCATGCATTCGGCGACCACCGAAAGGGTGGCGCCTGGTGGCACGCTGAGGATCAGCGTCATCACGTTTTCCGCGATCTCCTCGTCGGGGTCCGCGCCTTCCGCCAGCGCTCGGACGATGTCGCGGCTCGGAGATCAGTCCCGCCGCGTGAGTTCCCGGCCCACGCGAACGAGGCGCGCCGCGCACGACGGCGACGCCGATGTAGTCCCCGGCGAGTGTCTCAGCGACCTGACGGAGGGTCGCGTCGGATTCCATCGACCGTTGGGTGATCAATCAACGTACGGACGGTCGTGTTCTCGGTGCTCATGTGTCCACCTCCTCGTCGATTGGGTGATCAGGGCATAGCCCGAGCGTCGGACAGGTGCTGAAGGAACCAATGCTCGCGACAGACGCCGCCGCTTCGAGCGTGCCCGGTTCCTCGAAGAGATGCGTCGCGCCGGGCACGATCTCGATCGTGTGCTCGCAGTGCATCAGCGCGGCCGCCTGTTCGTTGAGCCGCAGCACGGCGCGGTCGTCGCCACCGACGATGAGCAGCGTCGGGGCCTCCACCAGCCCGAGTCGAGGCTCGGCGAGGTCGGGCCGACCGCCCCGCGACACGATCGCCTGCACCCGCGGTCCGGGCAGGTCGCCGCCCACAGTGCTGCGGCCGCACCGGTCTGGCGCCGAAATAGCCGATCGGCAACGTTGCAGTGGCGGGGGCGTCCACCACCCCGTCGCGGCCGCGAGGAGGCGTGACGCGAGCAGCTCGATGTCGAACACGTTCGCTCGTTCGAGCGCCTCGGCCGGCGTGAGGAGGTCGAGCAGGAACGTCGCGAGGCCGGCACGCCGAAGGGCGGCCGCCACGTAGTGATTGCGCGGGCTGTGGCGGCTGCTGCCGCTGCCGTGCGCGAACACCACGACGCCGCCCCACCGCGCGGCACCGACAGGTGCCCGAGAGCGCCGCCGCCCGAGACACCGGGATCGTGCGTCTGATCCGGCGCGGCATGCCCGGCGGATCGTCGCCGGTTCGCGACGCCGCAGCGAACAGGGCGTCGCCGCGCGCTGAGCAGCACCCGGACTTCGTCGTCGGTGGTCTGGGTGAAGTTCTCGTACCAGAGCCCGACCGCCATCATGTCCTCGGCGACGTGGAGGCACACGATCTCGTCGGCATCGGCCTCGAGCTCGGCGAGCGTGTCGGGCGGCCCGACCGGCACCGCGAGCACGACATGCCGGGCGCCGTGGGCGCGCGCCACCTGCAACGCGGCGCGTGCGGTCCCTCCGGTCGCGATGCCGTCGTCGACCACGATGACGGTGCGACCTTCGAGCGGCAAGGGCCCGTGGCCGTCACGGAACAAGCGGGCCCGCCGTTCGACCTCGCCGCGCTCGCGCTGCTCCACACGCTCGATGTCACGTGCGTCGACGCGCGCCAACGCCACGATGTCCTTGTTCAAGACGCGCACGCCGTCCTCGCCGACCGCGCCCATGCCGAGCTCGGGCTGGAAGGGCACGCCGAGCTTGCGCACGACGATCACGTCGAGCGGTGCGTCGAGCGCGCGAGCGACCTCGGCGGCCACCGGAACTCCGCCCCGCGGCAAGGCCAGGACCACCGGCTTGTCATCGCGGAACCCCTCGAGTCTCTCCGCAACCGCGACACCCGCCTCTCGCCGGTCGCGGAAGCGTCGGGCAACTGTGTGGGCCGCGAGAGGAAATTGCCTCGTCATGGCGTGCACCGTTCGTCGCTGGACACGATCAGCGCACGGCATCTCTTGCACAGCCCTTGCCGCCTCGCTCATCTCGTCGGCAGTTTCGACAGGCGTTCATGCTTCCTCCCGTGGCGCTCCTCATCTGAATGGTGGCGCCTGCTCGCTGCTTGGAACAGGGTCGGAGGTCCCACCAGTAGGTGATTGGTGATGAGCACGAGAGAACGGCTTCACGGACCGCAGGACGGTGCCGTCGCGCGATGGCGACAACGTGGAGGATCGGGCACGGTCCGCTACGGCGATCCAGTTTCGGCAGCACGGGGCTTCGCCGTCGACTACGTCGGTTTCGTGGACCCCGTAGTTGGGCGCGTTCCGAATGGGTGACAGGCGGTCGGGAGAGGTACCCGTGCACCGGGACGAGGGCGGGCCGGAGACGACGGTGGTGGTCCGTCAACTTGGCAACGACGGCATCTGGTGGGTGCTCGGTGCCCAGACCCGTCAACGACCAGACGGTGGTCCAGAGGGCGAGGTCCGCGACGAATTGAGGCGACGGAGCCGCCTCGGCACCACCCGGCCGGGTGACCTTCGGCCCTGGTTACTCGGGGCCGAGTCCGGCAGACTCGTTCACGTGCGCTCCGAGCCATCGTCAAACCGCGTTCAGGCTGGCGGGTTTCACCGAATCTGGTCGACTACGAGAGCGAGTGGACAAGTTCTCGTGGGTCGTCGGCACGTCGCGCGCTCGACGGGCTCCCCGGCGGCGCGCTCAACATCGCGCACGAGTGCGTCGACCGGCATGCCGACGGGGTCCACGGGTGATCAGCTCGCGATCAGGTGGCTCGGCGCCACGGCGAGTCGCGCGACTTCACCTTCGCCGATCTGCGGACGCTGACGAACCGATTCGCGAACGTGCTCGACCGCCTCGGCGTCGAGCCGCGGCGACCGCGTGTTCGTGCTCGCCGACCGGATCCCGGAGCTCTACGTCGTCGGTGCTCGGCACGCTCAAGCACGGGCGGCGTCGCGTGCACGCTGTTCTCCGCGTTCGGTCCCGGAGCCGATCCGTCAGCGCATGGACCATCGGCGCGGGACGGGTCCTCGTCACGACCGAGCGCCTCTACCGACGCAAGGTCGCCCCGATCCGCGACGCAGCTGCCCGAGCTCGAGCACGTGCTGCTCGTCGGCGGCAAGGGCGAGACGACCGACGTCGTCCCGGCACCCTCGACTCTCGGCCGCTGATGACGAAGCCGGACGACGACTTCGAGATCGCCGGCGACGATGCCCGAACGACATCGCGCTGCTGCACTTCACGAGCGGCACGACCGGCACGCCGAAGGGCGCCGTGCACGTCCACGAAGCGGTCGTCGCACACCTCGCCACCGGCAGGCTCGCGCTCGATCTGCATCCCGACGACGTGTTCTGGTGCACCGCCGACCCCGGCTGGGTGACCGGCACCTCGTACGGCATCGTCGTCGCCGCTCGCGCACGGCGTGACGAGCATCGTCGACGAGGGCGAGTTCGACGCCGAGCGCTGGTACGCGATCCTCGAGGACCGAGCAGCGTGAGCGTCTGGTACACCGCGCCGACGGCGGTGCGCATGATGATGCAGGCCGGCGCCGACGTCGCCCGCGAGCACCGATCTTCCGCGCTTGCGGTTCATCGCCAGCGTCGGCGAGCCGCTCAACCCCGAGGCGGTGCGTTGGGGCGAGGAGGCGTTCGGCCTGCCGATCCACGACAACTGGTGGCAGACCGAGACCGGCGGGATCATGATCGCCAACTTCGCCGCGATGCGACATCCGGCCCGGCTCGATGGGTCGCCCGCTGCCCGGGGATCGACGCCGCGATCCTGCGACGCGACGAGCACGGCCACGTCGTCGTCCGAGACGGCGAGCCGTCGAGGTCGTCGACGCCGATGGTCGAGGGCGAGCTCGCGCTGCGGCCGGGCTGGCCGTCGATGTTCCGCGGCTACCTCGGCGAGCCGGACCGCTACCGAGCGCTGCTTCGTCGGCGGCTGGTACCTCAGCGGCGACCTGGCGATGCGCGACGCCGACGGCTACTTCTGGTTCGTCGGCCGCGGCGACGACGTCATCAAGTCGGCCGGCCATCTGATCGGCCCGTTCGAGGTGGAGAGCGCGCTGATGGAGCACCCGGCGGTGGCCGAGGCCGGCGTGATCGGCAAGCCCGATCGCGGTCGCCGGCGAGCTCGTGAAGGCGTTCGTCGTGCTGCGTCCCGGGTCACGAGCCGAGCGACGAGCTCCGGCTCGAGCTGATCGGGTTCGGCCGGCGCGCGCTCGGGCGCGGCGATCGCGCCCAAGGAGCTCGACTTCCGCGACGACCTGCCCAAGACCCGCAGCGGCAAGATCATGCGCCGGCTGCTGCGCGCCCGCGAGCTCGGCCTCCCCGAAGGCGACCTCTCGACGCTGGAGTCCGGACGCATGAAGCCCGAGCTCGACCACGACCGACGCACGTGCACCTCTACCGCGAGATGCTGCGGATCCGCCGGTTCGAGGAGCGCTGCGTCGAGCTGTACAGCGCCACCAAGATCCGCGGGTTCCTGCACCTCTACATCGGCGAGGAAGCCGTCGCCGTCGGCGTCATGCAGGCCCTCGGCGCCGGACGACGCGGTCGTGGCGACGTACCGCGAGCACGGCCACGCGCTCGTCGCGCGGCATCGCGCGCCGACTCGATCATGGCGGAGATGTTCGGCAAGGTCGAAGGCTGCAGCCGCGGCCGGGGCGGCTCGATGCACCTCTTCGACGTCGCGACGCCGCTTCTACGGCGGCAACGCCATCGTCGGCGGCGGCCTCCCGATCGCGGTCGGGCTCGCGCTCGCCGACAAGATGCAGGACGCGACGCGCGTCGACGGCGTGCTTCTTCGGCGAGGGCGCCGTCGCCGAAGGCGAGTTCCACGAATGCATGAACCTCGCCGCGCTGTGGAAGCTCCCGGTGCTGTTCTGCTGCGAGAACAACCTCTACGCGATGGGCACGGCGCTCGAGCGGTCCGAGTCCGAGACCGACCTCACGCTGAAGGCGGCGAGCTACGAGATGCCGGCGTGGTCGGTCGACGGCATGGACGTGCTCGCGGTCGAGCGACGCGGCGCGGCGCGCCGTCGACGGCGATCCGGGCCGGCGGCGGGCCGCACTTCCTCGAGCTGCGGACCTACCGGTTCCGCGCCCATTCGATGTACGACCCCGAGCTCTACCGCGACAAGGCCGAGGTCGAGGCTGGAAGCAGCGCGATCCGCATCACGCAGTGCGAGCTCGCAGCTCGCGCGAGCTCGGGTTCCTCGACGACGCCACGATCGCGACGCGATCGAAGCGGAGGTGGCCGACGAGATCGACGCACGCCGTCGCGTTCGCGGAGGCCGGCACGCTCGAGCCCGTCGAGGACCTCACCCGGTTCGTGTACCGCGAGCGCCGCGCATGACCGTCGCCGACGCCCCGACTCGCGACGACGTACCGCGAGGCGATGCGATCCGGCGATCCGCGCGACGCTCGCAGCACGACCCGCGGGTCTTCGTGATGGGCGAGGACGTCGGCCGCTACGGCGGCTGCTTCGCGGTGAGCAAGGGCCTGCTCGACGAGTTCGGCCCCGAGCGCATCCGCGACACGCCGCTGTCGGAGTCGGCGTTCGTCGGCGCGGGCATCGGCGCCGCGCTCGGCGGCATGCGGCCGATCGTCGAGATCATGACCGTGAACTTCAGCCTGCTCGCGCTCGACCAGATCGTGAACAACGCGGCGACGCTCCTGCACATGTCGGGCGGCCAGTTCCACGTGCCGCTCGTGATCCGCATGACGACCGGCGCCGGCCGCCAGCTCGCGGCCCAGCACTCGCATTCAGCCTCGAGGGCTGGTACGCGCACATCCCCGGGCATCAAGGTCCTCACGCCGGCGACGGTCGACGACGCGCACGGGATGCTCGCAGCCCGCGCTCGCCGATCCCGACCCGGTGCTGATCTTCGAGCACGGCTCGCTCTACAACGCCGAAGGCGAGCTCGGCCCGACGCCGGTCCGGTCGACATCGAGCACGCGCCGCCGTCCGCCGCCCCGGACGCGACGTCTCGATCATCACGTACGGCGGCACGCTTGCCGCGACGCGATCGCGGCGGCCGACGAGCTCGGCCGCCGACGGCATCGACGCCGAGGTGCTCGACCTCCGCGTCCTGCGGCCGCTCGACGACGACGCGATCCTCGGCAGCGTGCGCGCGCACGCATCGCGTCGTGATCGTCGACGAGGGTTGGCGCAGCGGCAGCATCGCCGCCGAGGTCAGCGCGCGGATCATGGAGCAGGCGTTCTTCGACCTCGATGCCCCGGTCGCGCGCGTGTGCAGCGCCGAGGTGCCGATGCCCTACGCCAAGCATCTCGAAGACGCGGCGCTGCCGCAGGTCGACCGGATCGTCGCCGCGGCCGCGGGAGGTGATCCGAGCCGAGTGGGTGAGTTCCGGATGCCGTCGCTCGGCGCCGACATGGAGGCCGGCACGGTCATCGAGTGGCTGGTGAAGCCGGGCGACGGTGTCCACCGCGGCGACATCGTCGCCGTCGTCGACACCGACAAGGCCGACATCGACGTCGAGATCTTCGAGGACGGCGTGGTCGACGGCATCGTCGTCCCGTCGGCGCGAAGGTGCCGGTCGGGACGCCGCTGGCAACACTGGCCGGCACCGAACAGCCACGCCGCGAGCCCGTTCCTGCGCCCCAACCGGCGCCCCCACCCGAGCCGGTACCGCCACCCGAGCCCCTGCCGCCACCACCCCCACCCATCGCTCCACGGCCTGAAGCCATCGGCGAACACGCACCCGTGCTCTCTCCCGTCCTGCGGCGCCTCGCTCGGCATCTCTCCATTGATGGCCATGC
>CAWBSC010000013.1:0-130159 GCA_963791285.1 uncultured delta proteobacterium | reverse complement strand
CGCCGAACAGCGCCGAAAGGAAACTTCGGCGCAGCGCCGCCGGCGCGAGCGTCAGCGCGCTCAAACCGCGACCGCCACGCCAAACGCCATTCGCTTGCCCGATACCATCAGCATCTTCGCCTCCGAAGCCGAAAGCTCGCCCGTCAGTAAAGCGACGAGCTCGATACGTTCATCGCCTCGGCGCCCCGGCGACAGCGTGTCACAACGGGATGCGACCGCGCCTCCGCCGGGCGATCGCGCCGCTGCCCCATCGCTCGTCGGCCGGAGATGCGGGGCGTTCTTCGGCAGCACCACGACCTTGGTGCCGACGTCGACGCGGCTGAACAGGTCGGTGACGTCTTCATTGGTCAGGCGGATGCAGCCCGAGGACACGAACTTGCCGATCGTCGAGGGATCGTTGGTGCCGTGGATGCGGTATTCGCTGGAGCCGAGATACATCGCGCGCGCGCCGAGCGGATTGCCGGGGCCGCCGGCCATGAAGCGCGGCAGATAGGGCTGGCGCGCGATCATCTGCGCCGGCGGATGCCAGTCCGGCCATTCCGCCTTGCGGCGTGATGGTCTGCACGCCGGACCAGGTAAAGCCTTCGCGGCCGACGCCGACGCCGTAGCGGATGGCGCGGCCCTGACCGAGCACGTAATAGAGCAGGTGTTGCCGGTATCGATGATGATGGTGCCGGGCGCTTCGCGGGTATCGAGCGCTACGATCGGTGCGCCGCAGCCGCTCGGGCAGCACGCTGCCGTCGCCGCCTCATCGTAGCGCGCTCGTCCGGAGCCATCATGATGTTGTCCGACGGAAACGCGGTCTGCGGCGCGGACGCATAGCCAAGCGCCTGGGCGCTCGCCGCGCCGGGAAAATGGCGGCGGCAGCAACAGCAGCGCCGGCGAGCAACAGCGCGCGGCCGCGCGCGGCGATGGCCGCGGTGAATTGCGGATATCTGTGTCATGACTGCCCCGGCGATGCGCATCACGCTGATGCTCTGCCAACAAACGCGACCGAGGCCGCGCGGTTCCGCCGCGACGGCAAATCGGCCGCACCTGTCAAGAACGGCGCGCCTCACATTGCCGCGATGGAACTTTTGCCGCGGCCCTGCGGGTTGTCGTCGGCTGAGCCCATTCGTCGCGCGATGTCGCGGCTCGCCGTCCATATTTGCCGCAGCGCGGGGAGAGCCTGTTGCGTGTCCTTCCCAACGAACGCGCGCCTGCCAGCGAGATGGCGGCCGGTACGCCGCTGCCCGACAGCAACAGCGACTGCCGCCGGTGATTCGCCGCACCGAAGTCGTCGCCTTTGCGCTGGTCGGCCTGCTCCTGATCTGCGTCGTCGCCGTTCTCTATGTCGCCAAGGCGTTCTTCCTCCCGGTCGTGACGGCCTTCGTGGTCGGCACCATGCTGTCGCCGGCCGCAGGTTTTCTCGAGCGGCACCGCATTCCGCGCGCGCTCTCGGCGGTGCTGATCGTGAGCGCGGTCGGCGCCGGCGTCACCTTCATTGTCGGCCTGATTTCCTCGCCGCTGATGGAATGGAGCACGCGCCTGCCGGAGCTGGGCGCGCGGCTGAAGGACAAGCTGCATGTCTTCGACCGGCCGCTGGCGCTGTGGCAGGAGCTGCAGAGCATGCTCGGCGGCTCCGACACGCTTCCGGCCGCGCCGTTCCAGCTGCCGAAATTCGACTGGGTGCAGCCGACGCTGGAATTCCTGTCGCCGACCTTCACCGAATTCCTGCTGTTCTTTGCGACGCTGATCCTGTTCATCGCGAGCTGGCGCGATTTGCGCCGCGCGCTGATCATGACCTTCGGCGATCACGATCGCGGCTGCGGACCCTGCGGATCCTGAACGACATCGAGGAGCATCTCGGCAGCTATCTGCTGACGGTGACGATGATCAATATCGGCGTCGGCGCCGCGACCGGCATGATCTGCGCGGTCACCGGCATGCCCAATCCGGCCGGGCTCGGCGCGCTTGCCGCGACACTGAATTTCTTTCCGATCATCGGCCCGGTCGCGATGTTCGTGATCCTGGCGGTGGTCGGCCTGGTCGCGTTCCCGACCCTCGGCGCCGGCCTGATCGCGCCGCTGGCCTTTGTCGGGCTCACGTTTCTGGAAGGGCATTTCATCACGCCGACCATCATCGGCCGCCGGCTGGAGCTCAACGCGCTTGCCGTCTTCATCGCGCTGGCGTTCTGGACCTGGCTGTGGGGACCGATGGGCGGCTTTCTGTCGTCGCCGCTTCTGATCGTCGCGCTGATCCTCAGGGAGCATCTGTGGCCGACGACTTCGCCGCAGTTGCCGTAGGGCTGATGGCTGGCGTTCTCGGTTTCACTTCGGAACTTCCCTCACGCCGGGGCGTTTGTCCGCATCTGACTTTGGATGCCGGGAGCTTTTGATGTCGAGTACCGACGGCGAAATCGGAATGAGAAACCTGACGGACAAAGCAACCTATGAACGCCTTGAAAAGGATGTAGCAGCCGTGAAAAACGATATCACCGCCCTCACCGACCAGATCACCGACGCGATCAACACATTCGCCGGCACCGCCCAGAAGCAGGCGCGCCGCGGCTACAAGCAGGCCCGCGCCAATGTGGATTTGGCGGTCGACGACATTTCCGAGCGCGGCAGCGCCATGATGGATGCCGCCCAGGACGCCGCCATCTCGATCGAGGAAACGCTGGAGGACGTCATCACCCAGCGTCCGCTGGCGACCGTTGGCCTCGCGCTCGGCCTCGGCTTCCTGATCGGCGTGACCTGGCGCCGCTAGCGCAGGGCGCGCGGTCCGAAAGGACCGCTCGTGGGATCGATGCTTCCAGTTTCGAACGAGGCGTAGGCGATGTTTCCGCGCATGATCGATGATTTCAAGGATTCGACCGGCACCGCGTTGCGGCTGACATCGCTCGCGGCGGCGGTGGCGTTCGCCCTGTTCGTCACGATCGCATTTCTGTGCGCGGCGGCCTTCGTCTACGTGCTGCAAAAATACGGCCCGATCGAGGCCTGCCTGACCGGCGCCGGCATCTTCTTCGTCGCGCTGATCGCGACCGGCTGCTTACGTCGCGCGCAAGAATCGCGCCCGGGCGCGCGCGGCGGAAGCCGCGAAATCCGCGGTGCACACGTGCTCGCCGACCCGATGCTGGTCGCCGCCGGCCTTCAGGTGATCCGCGCCATCGGCGTCAAGAAGCTGATCCCGATCCTCGCGGTCGGCGGACTGGCGCTGGGATTGCTGGCGAGCCGCCACATGCCGCGACGAAGCGCCCGCGGAATGATGAAGCGCGCTACCGTGCTGTTGCAGACTCAACATTCAAATAGCCGCCATCACCGCCCCCCTCCCCCCGCGAACCTTCGACCTGGGGTTCGAGGACATCCAGGTCCAGGTCGTGCCGCACAATTTGATCTACAGTCGGTTCAAGGAAAACGAGAAATTCGACTGGCGGAAGAAGGCCGAGATCGCAGGACTCTCCGGGTACGACTTCCCCGAATACCCGGGCGGCTACGCGGAGTTCCTCGACGAGATGGAGCGCCAACTGGCCGACCCGCGAGTCTTCACCTACACCCCGCTCATGATCTGCCGCGGGCGCAAGCCCCACGGCTGAAGGCTTCCCCCGCAGCCGCACAGCGGATACGGTTGATCCGGACGGGCAGGGCCGCCCCGTCGGCGACCGCATCCGGTTTCGAGGCGGCCGAACAGGGGCACTTGCACCGTGCGGACCGGTTGCTTATTTTCCATTGCAAATTTGGGGCAGGTGCGCATGGCCTTGCCGCAGGAATGCAGTCCAAGCGAGGGGGAGATCGAACTCAAAATGGGCAACCAGATCCGGACCACGTTGTTGCTGGCGATGCTGACCGTGCTCATCGTGCTGATCGGCCGATGGCTCGGCGGCGCTGAAGGGATGACCGTGGCCCTGGTGATGGCGGCCGCCATGAACTTCGCGAGCTACTGGTTCTCCGACAAGATCGTGCTGCGGATGTACAACGCTCAGGAGGTCGGTCCGCAGGAGGCCCCCGAGCTTCACGGCATGGTCGAGACCCTTTGCCGGCGTGCGGGCCTGCCGATGCCTAAGCTTTACGTTATCCCGCAGGAGGCGCCGAACGCGTTCGCAACCGGCCGCAACCCGGAGCACGCGGCGGTGGCGGTCACCGAGGGTCTGCTGAAGCTCATGAACCGCGACGAGGCCATGGGGGTGCTGGCCCACGAGTTGGCGCACGTGCGCAACCGGGACATCCTCATCGGGAGCATCGCCGCGACCATGGCGGGCGCGATCATGATGCTGGCCAACATGGCCCGATTTCGGCCATGTTCGGCGGGGGCAGCCGTGACCGCGAGGAAGGCGGCGGCGGGGGTGCCATCGGGATGATCGTCCTGTCGATCATCGCCCCGCTGGCGGCCATGCTGATCCAGATGGCCATCTCGCGCTCGCGGAGTTCATGGCCGACGCCACGGGAGCGGGATTTGCCGGCACCCCGGATGGCTTGGCCGGCGCGTTGCAGAAGCTGGGGGCCTACTCGAAGCAGCTGCCGATGGATGCGAGCCCGGCGACGGCCCACATGTTTATCGTGAACCCGCTGTCGGGTTCGAGCCTGATGAGCTTGTTTTCGACCCACCCGCCGTTGGAGGAGCGCATCGCGCGCCTGCGTGGGTCGCGCGTCCGGCCGGCATCGGGCCCGACGCCTCCGCGCCGCCCTCGAACCCGGATCCCCAGGCTGAGCGGCGCGAGATGTGGGAACGGCTGCAGGGGAAGAAGTGATGAAGGTTTCGAGGGGCCCAGGGTGACCGAGATACGGACCGAGGGGCTCAGGGTCCCAGGGTTCAGGGGCGCTCTTCGTTTGATCCGAATCCCGGGGCACTGACGCTCTTTTTTGTCGAGCCCGCGGTCCCTTGGACCTTTGGGCCCTTTCTCGCGCGACGCATGATCTCCGCAGAAGCGGCTGCAGCGATTCAAGCCGCCGGCATCGCCACCGCTGCACAGGCGGCAGCGGTCGTCGCTGCACTGCTGGCACTCGAAACAGTCCGGGCAGGGATGTTTCTTCGGCTCCGGCGATCCCTCCGGGACGAACACCTTCCCGCGCACCCCTTCCATCCGGATGAATCCCATTTGCGCTCCTCCAGCAGCCCGATACCTTCACACTAAGACCCGCGGGTGAGCCGTGCAAGCATTGCGGCACTCACGCCCGGCCGGTGTTTTTTCCCTGAACGAGGTCCTGGACCAGGGCCGCGACGGCCGTGCACTCCAGCCCGAAGGGCAGGTAGCCCGCGTAGCCGAGCAGCGGCATCTCGAAGATCGAAAACCGGTGGACGTGCGGGATGCTGTAGGCCCAGCGTGCCAGGCTCCAGTAGTTCCACATCTCCCAGAGCACCCCGCAGACGAGCGCGGCGAGCGCGGCCGAGACCGGTGCCGTCCAGTCGGGCGTGGCCAGGTCCTGGAGCGGGTGGGACTGCCGTCGCAGCGCCCGGATGGCGATGAGCAGCACCAGGGGCGCGACCCAGACCAGCGCGTAGAACCGGTCCGGCCGGACCCCGATGCCGATCAACCCGAGCGCGGCCCCGAGCAGGGCAAGCCGGGCCCAGAGCAGGCCCTGCGGGCGCGGCAGCGGCCGGACCCGGCCGAAGGCGCGCGGGACGGCCGGGAACGACCGGACGAGCGCCTGGGTGCTCAGGACTGCGGGCAGCACGGTCGAGAAGGGCAGGGTGGCGAACCAGAAGTAGGACCAGGCGTCGAGGTGCGCGCCGGTGTAAGTCCAGTTCGCGACAAACCGGTTGAGGTACTCGAAGAACCACCAGAAGAGGGCGCTCGCCGGGAAAAGGCCGATCAGCAGCCCCGGGCGGTCGGTCAGGGGCGAATGTCCGGTCCGGGCGACGCACAGGGCGTTGACGATGACGATGTAGGCCAGCCAGAGCGGGGTGAACGTGTGCTCCTGGAACGGGGCGAACCACGCGAAGCGGGTCCAGGCCAGGACCCAGGCGACCGCGCCCGCCGCCCCGGAGAGGATTCCCCACCAGGGGACCGGGCGCCGGCCGACCGGCGCGGCCGGGGGGCTGCGCCGCCAGGATTCGACTGCGCGACGGCCCAGCCAGGCGAGGACGGCCGCGATCAGGGCCGAGAGAAGACGAACGCCGCCCACGAAAACGGCGCGTGGGCGACGACACCCGGGTCGGGCGGGAATTGCAGGTAGCGCGCCGCCGGCCGGCCGGCAAGCCAAGCCCCGAGCAGGGGGAGGCCGGTCAGCATCGCGGCCAGCGGGGCCAGCGTCAAAAGGGTGTTGGGGATGGGCGCCATACTGCCAGCCGGCCGGTGCCGGGGGGGATCCGCGGTCAGGCTGCCGGCCTCAGTGTCCGGGGCCGGCGGTCGCGGCCTCCGGCAACGTGCACTCCAGGACGGCCTTCCGGCTCTCCACGTAGTGCGCGGCGGCTAAGGCGGCCGTGCACCCGTCGCCGGCCGCGAGCACGATCTGGCGGGCGTATTTTTCGCGCAGATCACCGATGACGTAGATGCCCGGCAGGGTCGTCCCGCACTTCTCGTCGGTGATGACGTATCCATCCGCGTTGCGCCGGATGCCGGCCGGCACGAGGCGGTTGTTCGGCAGGAACCCGATGAAGATGAAGACTCCGTCCGTGGGGAGCTCCCGCTCCGCGTCCGTGCGCGTGTTCTGGAGCATGACCGACCCGACGCCGTCGAGCCCCCTCTGGATCCGCGTCACCACCGAGTTCCAGACGAACTCGATCTTGCGCTCGGCCCGGGCGCGCTGCTGCAGCAGTGCACCGGCGCGCAGCTGGTCCCGGCGGTGCACGACGTAGACCTGCCGGGCGAGTTTGGCGAGATAGAGGGCCTCTTCCACCGCCGAGTCGCCGCCGCCGACGACGGTGACCGTGCGGTTGCGGAAGAAGAACCCGTCGCAGACGGCGCAGTACGACACGCCCTTGCCGTAGAGTTCCTTTTCGCCCGGGATCCCGAGCTGGCGGGGACTGCCGCCGGTGGCGAGGATCACGGCGTGGGCCTGCAGGCAGCCGCCGCCGGCCAGCCGCACGGTGTGGTGCTCCAGCCCGGGGTCGACCGCGACGACTTCCTCCGTGCGCATTTCCAGCCCGTAGGACTGCGCGTGGCTCACCATCTTCATGCTGAGATCGCTGCCGCCGATGTGCTCGTCCCCCGGCCAGTTCTCGACCGAATCCGAGAGGTTCAGCCTGGCCTCCGGGGGGCCCATTTCCACGAGCACGGTCTTGAGGGCGGCGCGCATGGCGTAGATGCCGGCGGTCAGGCCGCCCGGCCCGCCGCCCACGATCACGAGGTCATAGATGCCGTCGCATGTCATCGGGGACGCTCCTCGATCTGCCCGGAGAGGCGGCGGGTGTAGTCGGTGAAGGCCTGCATGATCGCGCGTGTCCGCTCACCGGGCCGGCCGCTGCCGATCACGTCCTGGTCGACTCGGACGATGGGCACGATCAAACGGTTGGAGGACGTGATGAAGACTTCGTCCGCCCGGGCCAGCTCGGCGCGCGGGATTTCGCGGATGTCGACCGGGTAGACGCCCTCGGCCAAGCCGAGGACCTTCTGGCGCGTGATCCCGTTCAGGATCTCCGCGCCGGGGGTGGTCAGCTTACCTCCGATGAAGGCGAAGACGTTGCAGGTGGTCCCTTCCCGGACCCGCCCCTCGCCGTCGACGTAGACGGCCTCGATGGCGCCCTCCCGGCGGGCCTCCGCCAGCACCAGGATGGCCCGGATGTAATCGATGCTCTTGGCGCCCGGGATGGCCCGGCCGAAGGGCACGGTGATGACCTTGGCTCCCTCCGCGTACCATGCCGGCGGGTAGGGGTGCAGCGGGGCGACCATGAGGGCGATGCGCGGCCGGCCCTGCGGGGTGATGAAATCCGGCGCGGACCCGCCCGTCACTAAAATGCGCACGCTCGACTCCACGGGGCGGGTTGCGCTTGAGGGTGTCCTCGACGAGTGCGATCATCTCGTCTTCGGTGAAGGGCAGCTCGATGCCGATCTGCCGCGTGGAGTTGAACAGCCGGCGCACGTGGTCGCGGATGAAGATGACCTTGCCGTTATAAGTGCGCATGAAGTCGAAACAGCCGTAACCCCTGAGCAGGCCCAGGTCGTCGATCGGGAAAACGGCCTCGGCTGCCGCGACGAATTTTCCGTCCACATAGTAGGTCTGGCCCATGGTCCTCCATCTTGCCGGTTGAGGTTCGGGGGCATTATACGACCCCGCGCCGGCGGTGACAAGCCGGAGAAAGCGGGGACGGGGCCAAAGGAAAAAGGGCTCGGGGTTCAGGGTCCAGGGGAAGCCGCAACGGTTCGGCGTCCTGAACCCTTGTATCGACGTTGAGCTGAACCCTGAACCCTATCCCCCGTGATTCCCCTTAAAGGTTCCCACCCCGGCGGCCGATATGCCTGAGAGAAGCCTCTTTGCGAGCCAGAGGGCCCCGGCGACATGCGTCCGCCGGATTGCGGTCAACCGTCAACCCTGTGCAGGAAGGCCGACCCGTGAGCGCCAAGCCCAGAACCCGCCGCACCCGCGCCGCCCGCCGCCGCGCCGCCGGTCCCCTTCGTGGACCTGGTGGAACTGCTGGTCCAGGGCGGGCAGCTGACCCCCGACCAGGTCGCCTACGCCAAGCGCATCCAGTCCAAGCTGGTGAGCCCCAAGCCCCTGCTCGACATCCTGAAGGAGCTCAAGCTCATCACGGACGAGCAGGTCAAGCAGGCGGTGCGCACGACCGACACCCCCATGGGGCTGGGCAACCTGCTGGTGGCGCTCGGCCACCTGCGCGAGAGCGACCTCGAACTCGCGCTGAACATCCAGTCCGAGGCCCGGCCGCGCAAGCGTCTGGGAGAAATCCTGCTCGAGCGCCGCCTGGTCGGCGAGCGCACGCTGATCGAGGTGCTCTCGCTGCAGATGGGCTTCCCCTACGTGGACCCCGACTACGCCGAGATCGACCCCAAGCTCTTCAACCGCGTGCCGCCCAAGTGGTACGAAAGTCACAGCTTCGTGCCGATCCAGATGGAGAGCGGGGCCCCGCTCGGTCGCCTTCGCCGACCCCATGGACAAGGACGAGCTGGCCGCGGCGCGGGAAATTTTCGGCGGCGGCCTCATCGTGGCGATCGCCCGGCGCAGCTCGATCGAGCGCGGGGTCAAGCGCATGCTCAGCGCCCGCCAGCGGGAGCGCATCTCCCCCTCCGACGAGAGCACGATCATTTCGCTGGTCAACGGCCTGATCACCGCGGCCATCGAGCGCAAGGCGAGCGACATCCATATCGAACCGCTCAAGGAGCACATTCGCGTACGCATGCGCCAGGACGGCGTGCTCCTGCACTACGAGGACTTCCCGATCGCGCTCATGGGGGCCGTCACCAACCGGCTGAAGGTCATGTGCGACGTCGACATCACCGAGAAACGCCGGCACCAGGGCGGCCGCTTCTACTTCGAACACGGCCAGGCCCAGCTGGACCTGCGGGCCTCGTTTTACGTCACCGTGTTCGGGGAGAAGATCGTCCTGCGGCTGCTGAACCGCCAGGGAGTGCTCATCCACCTCGAGGAGGTGGGGCTCTCCGCACGCATGCTCGAGCGGTTCAAGGAGGACGCCCTGTACCTGCCGAGCGGCGTCATCCTGGTCACCGGCCCGACCGGCTCGGGCAAGACCACGACCCTCTACAGCTGCAGTCAACCACCTCAACAACCCGCAGACCAGCATCATCACGGCCGAGGAGCCGGTCGAGTACGTGATCGACGGCATCTCGCAGTGCTCCGATCAACCCCAAGATCGAGCTGACCTTCGAGGAGACGCTGAGGCACATCGTGCGCCAGGACCCGGACGTGATCGTGATCGGCGAGATCCGCGACACTTTCTCGGCCGAGATCGCCGATCCAGGCGGCGCTCACGGGGCACAAGGTGCTCACCACCTTCCACACCGAGGACAGCATCGGCGGCCTCGTGCGCCTGCTCAACATGAACATCGAGGCGTTTCTCATCTCCTCGACCGTGGTGAGCGTCCTCGCCCAGCGGCTCCTGCGACGGGTCTGCCCGGACTGCTCCACCCCCTACCGGCCGACCCCGCTCGACCTGCAGCGGCTGGGCACCAGCTACGCGGACCTCGCGGGCGCGGACTTCCGCCGCGGCCAGGGCTGCGCCAGCTGCCAGTACACGGGCTACCGGGGGCGCGTCGGGATCTTCGAGCTGCTGATCCTGAACGAGGACATCCGCAACGCCATGATCGAGCACCGGACCAGCCAGGACATCCGGCGCATCAGCATCGAGGCCACCGGCCTGGTCACGCTCATGGAGGACGGTCTGGTCAAGGCGGCCGCCGGCAGCACCACGATCCACGAAATCCTGCGCTGCCTGCCGCGGCTGCAGAAACCGCGCCCGCTGCCGGAGCTCCGGCGGCTGCTGGAGGGATAGTCATGCCGGACTCCCGTTCGTTCATCGAGATCATCGACCAGGTCATCACCTCCAGCAAGGCGCGGCTGCCCGTCTTCAACGTGACCGCCGCCCGGGTCCAGCAGGAGGTCGCCCGGGACGAGCCCGACACGCGGCGCATCGAGCAGCTGATCGTGAGCGACCAGGCGCTCACGGCCGAGGTGCTGCGCATGTCGAACTCCTCCTTTTTCAAGGGGCTGACCCAGGTGACCACCGTGCGCAACGCGATCGTGCGCCTGGGGGTGAACGAGGTCGCCAACATCGTCATGACCGTGACGCACGAGGGCCAGTTCCGCTCGAAGGACCCTTTCCTGCACGGGGTGATGCGCAAGCTCTGGCGCCACGCGCTCGCGACTTCGGTCGCCGCCCACTGGCTGGCGCGACACTGCGGACTGCACGCGCTCGCGCACGAGGCCTTCTTCGGCGGGCTGCTGCACGACGTAGGCAAGCTCTTCATCCTGACCGTGATCGACGACCTCGTGTACTCCGGGCAGCAGGCCCTGAGCCCCTCCACGGCCCTGCTCATGGAGGCCATGGACCACCTGCACACCAGCCACGGCTTCACGCTCATGCAGCACTGGAACCTGCCGGAGCGCTATGCGCGGATCGCCCGCGACCACCACCTGGAAACGCTCGAATCCGAAAACCATCTGGCGATCGTGGTGCGCCTGGCCGACAAAGCCTGCAACAAGCTCGGGCTGGGGATCAGGACCGATCCCGCGCTCGTGCTGCTGGCCACGCCGGAGGCCGCCGAGCTCCACCTGTCCGAGGTGGATCTGGCCAAGATGGAAATCATGCTGGAAGACTCCCAGCTGCTCGGGAGCAAGACCTGAGCGCTGGTCGAACCCGATCGGCCCCTTTCCGCACCGGGGCCGGTCCGAACCCCTGCGACGCGAGGCCTATGGAATCCCCAGCGGCGGAACCGCACGCGACCCATCCCGCGTGGGTCATCTCGGAAGGCAAGGCGGCCCGGGTCGAGCCCGGCGCGTTCGACCCCGAGGCCGAACGCGGGGCCGTGAAGGAGTACCGGCTGTCCGACATCGGCCGCTATCTGCTCCACCCCGGGCCCATCGAGATCCGCAAGCGGCTGGCCGGGTGCGAGGTGTACCGCACGCGCGGCCGCCTGCGCCGCTGGATGCAGCGACTCGACTGGCGCAAGACCCGGCGCAGCCGGGCCTCGGAGATCATCCTCTCCGGCCAGAAGCTGAAGCTCCCCCCGTTGCGGGACGCCGAGCTGGACGCCCACATGCGGCGGATCGCCGACGAGCTGCGCGGGTTCGATTCCTTCGGACGGAGGCTCGGGCGAATCGAGCTGCGCGAGGTGTCCCAGCTGGCGGGTATCTGCGAGGACATCGGCGGCGGGTACTCCTACCTCAAGCTGCAGGGGAGCCCGGAGGACAAGGTCCGGTACCTCACCGCCCACGCCGGGCGCGCGGTCCGGGTGACCATCCACCGGGCCCACGTGAACGAGGGGCTTTTCGAGCTGCGGGCTTTCCCGCCGTCGGGGTTCGACCCGGCGCGCGCCTTCCGGCTGCTCGCCTACCGCCGCGACGGCGAGCCCGCGGCCTGCGTTCTGACCCCCGCGGGCCACCTCGACTTCCGCCTGCCCGACCCCGCGGCCGTGAAGTACCTCGGGCTGCTCGAGAGCACCCTCGCCGCCTGCGCGACCTTCCGCAGGACCTTCGAGGCCTGTTTCCGGGGCGCGGCGCGGCCCGTGCGGCTGTTTTTCAACCGCCAGCTCGAAGTCGACTACTCCAAGGCGGGGTTCCCGGAAATCTACCGCTCCGTGTTCCGCGCCGCCGAGGCGGCGGCCGGCCACCGCAACCTGGTCAAGCCCGTGCTGAACTACCTCCAGACGGCCGTGTCGCTGACCTACCTGCCGGCGGGCGACGCGGAGACGGACCGGCCCGCCTCGCATGTCTGCATCCTGCACGACCTGCGGGCGCTCGAGCCGCTGCGCAAGAGCCTGCCGGCGGTCTACGCCGAGGTGAGCCGCCGCGCCTTCAGCACCGAGGCCGGCCGGTTCTACGTGCTGGATTCGATCACGGGGGAGGGCGCGCATGCCGACTGATTACCGCGACACCGACCACGACTGGATCCGCGAGCTGCTGGACTACCCGCGCACGCTGGAGGAGCGGCTGCGCTTCTTCGACGACACCTCCCAGATCCGCATCCCGGAAGACCCCATCGAGAGGGTGATCTTCCAGGACCGCGCCAAGAGGGCGATCCGCAAGGTGGCCCAGAACCGCGGCCACATGCTGATGGTCGGCCGGCCGGGGACCGGTAAATCCTTGCTGGCCGAGATGTTCAAGGACGTCCTGGACCGTTCCATCGGCGACTACCTGCGGCCGCAGGACGCAATCGTCGTCTACCCGGGCAAGGACAAGAATCACGTGCGGGTGGCCTACGAGTCGCCGGAGCGCATCGAGCGCGCGCTGGACGAAATCCGCCGGGGAATCGAGACCGCCCAGGCGAGCGGCGAGGACTTCAGCCTCGAGGACCAGGTCCGCTCGGTGCGCAAGGTCCGGTGCTGGCTGCTCGCGGCGGCTGCGGCGACCGCGGTCGCCGGGGTCGTCTTCCCGGCCGCCTTCGTCGCCACGGGCCTGGCCGGCATGGGCGCCATCTTCCTCTACCTGCAGGAAAACAACCACCGCGTGCAGGAGAAGATCCAGCGCGAAACCAACGGCGGGGCGCGCAACGACCTCAAGCACCTCCAGGACCTGGTGCCCGAGGTGCTCTACGACCCGCGCCAGGACAAGGAGCTCATGGCGCGCGTCTCGGAGCCGAGCGCCCGCAACATGAAGGGCGGGTTCCGGCACGACCCCTACCAGTCCGGGAACCTGCACACCCCCTGCCACAAGCGCGCCTACCTGGGAGCGCACGCCACCGCGCCGATCATCTACATCGACGAGCTCAAGACCCTGGTCAAGATGGGATACATGGCCGACCTGCTCGAGATCATGCAGAACAAGAAGTACATCCTCGAGGGCGGCAAGAACGCGGGCAGCGGGGCGGCCGATCGGTCGGAGAATCCCCTGAAGGCCGACAACATCATCGTGGCCTGCTGCAACCACGACACCCTGCGTTACCTGCAGGAGGAGGGCGACGGCGCCTTTCTCTCGCGCATCGAGGACAAGGGCGAGATCGTCCACATGGAGAGCGCAGTGCCCGAAACGCCGGACATCATGCGGCAGGTGGCCCAGTACGTAAAGCAGGAGGTCATCAACCTGGGCGAGGACTTCCGCCGTTCCTGGGGCGAGGTGATCGCGCGCGAAGGCTACGCGAGCGTCCGTCGCCGCAGCGAGCACATCTTCGGCCGGCCCCTGCCGGAGGACTTCCGGCTGCAGGAGCGCGACTTCTCGCGCAACGCCGTGATGGAGGTCGTCAAGGAGCTGCGCTGCCGGGCCTCGGACGGCAAGCTGAGCGGCATCCTGCGGCCGATCAACGGTATCATCAAGTCGGCCGAGTTCGAAGCCATCGTCGCCAACTCCCCGCTGGTCGAGCCGGCGCACGTGCGCAAGGCGCTCGAGGAGCACATCAGCTTAGAGGGCGGCCTGTCGCGGGAGATCGGGGAGCACAAGAAATACCTCAAGAAGTACATCACCTCCATGACCGACGCGATCGGGTACGTGGTCGGTCTGGCGGTGATCCACTCGAGTTCGAGCGGCCAGATGTTCGGGCAGCCGCTGCCGATCCACTGCCAGATCAACGCCGGCAGCGCCGACAAGGTCGTCGCGCCGGGCAAGACGGGCGAGATTGCCAAGGCGGCGGCGCAGAACGTGCGGGCCTCGATCAAGCAGGTCCTGGCCAAGATCGGGGCCCCCTACGTGGGCTACGAAATGCACGTGGAGTACATCCAGGCCCACGGCGGGGTGGAGGGGGACAGCGCCTCGGTCGCGATGGACGTCGGCCTGATCTCGGACTTCATCCGGCAGCCGGTCAACCAGCGCTACGGCGTGACCGGGTCGCTGACCGGCGACATCATTCTGGCGGTGGGCGGGGTGACCGAGAAGGTGCGCTCGATCATGGACTGCGACCTGGGGATGGAGGGCGCCTGCATCCCGTGGCTCAACAAGCACGACGTCGAGCCCCTGCTGATCAACGCCGAAGCCGAGTACGTCCAGCGCGGGACGGTCCCGGGCATCCGCATCTTCCGGGGCCGAACCGCACGGAGCCCTTCGACCTCTTCTTCTGCAAGACCAAGTACAACGTCTACACCATCCTCATGGGACTGGAGCCGGAGGCGGTCGAGGCGCGCATGGCCGAGCGCAGCCGCGGCGACCTGAACTTCCTGCGCCGGGTCAACGGCGGAGCCGTGGTCGCCAGCGAGCCTGCCGCGCCGGATGCCGCTTCAGCGCCGGCCTGAGCGGGTGGGGCAGCGTCGAAGAGGTCATCACCGCAGAGGCGCAGAGCGCGCAGAGGAAATGGCCTTTTCGAAACGCCCAATCTCCTCCCCCTTGGCGGCTTCTGCACCTCGAGCGCAGCGCGCGGTGAACCCTCGCAGCCGTTCAGTCCGTGGCGAGCGAGCGCAGCAGCGCTGCCGTGAAATCCCACAGCCGCGCGAGCGAAGGCACGTTGAGCCGCTCGCTCGGCGAGTGGGCATCCTCGGTCGTGGGACCGAGGGAGATCATGTCCATCCCCGGGTAGATGCCGCCGATCAGCGCACACTCGAGCCCGGCGTGAATGGCGCGCACCTGCGCCTCCCGGCCGTTCATCCTCCGGTACAGCTCCCGGCAGCGCCCGAGCAGCGGCGAATGCAGGTTCGGCACCCAGGCCGGGTACTCGGATTCCGTCAGAACCAGCGCACCGGCCAGCGCGGCCCCCGCCCGCACCCGCGCGCTCATCGTGTCGAGACCCACCGGGGAGAGGCTGCGCTGGGTCGTGAAGACCTTCAGCGTCCGCCCCTCCACACCGGCCATCGCGAGGTTGTTGGAGGTCATGACCACGTCCGGGAAATCCGGCGACATGCCCGCGGGCCCGTGGGGCAGCACGAGCAGCAGCCGGATGGCCGTTTCCGCGTCGGCGGGCCGCATGATCTCGGCGGCCGGGCCGTCGAGCGGCGACAGGCTCAGCTGCAGTGCGGTCTCGAGGGGGTACTCGGCGGCAAAGCGCCGTTCGAGCTTCCGGACCAGGCGCTCGGCCTCGGGCAGGGCGGCGGGCGGACAGGCGATCACGGCCGACGCGTCGCGCGGGATGGCGTTGCGCCGGGTGCCGCCGGACAGCGTCACCAGGCCCGCGCCGGGCAGCGTGGTCAACCGATCGAGGGCCAGCGCGAGCAGCCGCACGGCGTTCGCCCGCGGGCGGTGGATGTCGACGCCCGAGTGCCCGCCGTGCAGGCCCCCGACCGACAGCCGCAGGAACCGGTCGCCCGGTGCAGGCGGCCCGGTCTCGAACGGCCGACGCATCTGGACGTCGCGGCCCCCCGCGCAGCCGACGGTGAAGACCCCTTCGGTTTCGGAGTCCAGGTTGATGAGCGCGCGGCCCTTCACGAACCCGGGCTGGAGCTGCTTGGCGCCGGTCAGCCCGGTTTCCTCGTCCACGGTGAAGAGCAACTCGAGCGGGGGGCGCGTCACGTCAGCCGCCTCGGCCAGCACCGCGCCGAGGGCGAGGGCGACCCCGTTGTCGGCGCCGAGCGTGGTTTCGTCCGCCCGCAGCCACTCGCCCTCGCGGAGAAGCGGATGGGGTCGCGCGTGAAATCGTGGGCCGAGGTCGGGGTGCGCTCGCACACCATGTCGAGGTGCCCCTGGATGACCACTCCCGGTGCGGCCTCGCAGCCGGGAGAGGCCGGGACCTCGATCACGAGGTTGCCGGTCGGGTCGCGGCGGCTCGTCCATCCGCGGCTCTGCGCCCACCGCTCGAACCAGCGGGCGACGGCCTCCTCGTTTTTCGAGCAGCGCGGGATCGCGCTGATCCGCTCGAACCAGTCCAGGATCCGTTCGATTGCCGTGCTCATTTCAGGCTCCTCCGTAGGCGATGATGATGCTGGTGTTTCGTGTTGGGTGTTTGGCGTATAGGGTTTGGCGCAAAGGATGGGGATAGGTTTCACGGGTTGGACGCGATGTCAACCGGGACACCAGACACCAAACACTAAAAACCAAACACCCATTACCAAACACGCGGCGGCTGAGCCGCCGTCACGTTGACTTCCCGCCCGCCGTGACATAGAGACAGATGTACGGGAGGAGCGCGGCTGCGCTCCTCCGTTTTGCACCGAACTCCCTACCGCTTTCCGCGAGTCATGAACGCTGCCTCCGACGCGAACCCGGCGACCGGGCTAAAAAGCCACATCCTGCGCAGCCTCGTCAAGCTCCCGCCGATGCCCCAGGTCATCCTGCGGGCCCGGGAGGTCATGGACGACCCGGACGCCGGGCTGCGCGATCTCGCGCGCATCATCGAAAGCGACCAGGCGCTGGTGGCCAAGGTCCTGTCGCTCGCCAACTCCGCATACTACGGTATCAGCGGCCAGGTGTCATCCGTGCAGCACGCCGCGGTGCTCCTCGGGCTGAACACCCTGGGCGACCTGGTCATCCTGTCCGCCTCGTCGGTGTTCCTGGACCGCGACCTGGGCGGCTACCGCCTGGCGCCGCAGACCGTGTGGCGGCACTCGCTCGCGACGGCTCTGCTGGCGCGCGCGATCGCGGGACGGCGCTACCCGGGGCTGGAGGCCGATGCCTTCATCGTCGGGCTGCTGCACGACGCGGGCAAGCTCATCCTGGAGCCGTTCGTCCTCGCACGCCGCGCGGAAGGCGCGTCCGCACCGCTCCCCGACGGCCCCCTGACCGGCGAGCTCGAACGGAAGTGCTTCGGGCTGGACCATGCCGAGGCCATCGCCCTGGCCTGCCGCTTCTGGCGTTTCCCCGAGGCCCAGGTCAAGGGGGTCCGGTTCCACCACGACCCGGCCGGGTCCTCCCGCAGCGCTCTGGCCTACATCGCGCATCTGGCCAATGCGCTCGCCTACCGCGCCGGGCTCGGCGGGGGCGACGAGACGGCCGGGGAGATCGCCGACGGCACCCTCGAGTTCCTGCAGATGGGGGCCGAGGATCTCGACCCGCTCCAGGCGGAGATGGCCGAGGCCATCCGAGGCCTCGAAGCAGCGCTGCCCGCCGCCTGATGCATCCGGCAAGGAGGGACACCCCGTGCCCGCATTCGACCTGACCGAATTCTTCAAGCTCTCCTCGGTATTGAACTACAACCTGAGCGCCGCCTCGCTGAACCGGTACAACGTGATGATGTACCTGCTGGGGGGCAAACGGCTGGACCCGGACGAGCGCCGGGACCGTGAAAAGAAAAGCATCGTCATGGACGCCCTCGGCTACCTGTTCAGCGCCTACAGCCACAAGCGTCGGCGGCTCGGGCCGATGGCGGTGCTGCACCCCCTCAGGGCGACCGCCCTGCTGAGCCGGGCGGGCGACCCGCCGGACCTGGAGCGGCTGCTGGCGGTCCTCTTCCACGACATCCTGGAAGACGTGAAGTCCGTGGACTTCGAGGCCCAGCAGTGGCAGGACATGGAGGGGCGCCTGTTCGACCTGCTCGCGCACATGGCCCCCGAGGAGGAGTCCCGTCTCATCCAGCGACTGAAGAGTCTCACGCGCACGAAATCCGAAACTTACTACCGCTACATCGGGCGGATGCTCGCGAACTCGGCCGCATTCCCCGACCTGGTGGAGGTCAAGCTGGCCGACCGACTCGACAACACGCTCGACATGCGGATCGACCTTGAGGACCCGCTGGTCGGCATCGACTGTTTCATGAGCATCTTCCAGCTGCTGTTTGTCCCGAGCTACCCGGGCCACGTTCCCCGCGCCGACCACCAGCCCGCGACCGCCATGAACGGGGCCCGGCGGCTCCACCAACTCTTCAAGAACAGTGTTCTGCTCTCGCTCATCCGGCAGCTGGCCCCGCCCGCCGAGACGCAGGCGCGGTGCGTTCTCTTCGAGGCCGTGGCCCACGCGAGCCTCAAGGAGGCCGAGCGCACCCTGATGCACCTGATCGGCTACCACCTGAAGGACCGCGCGGCCCAGCGCCAGCTCCTGGTCGACGCCATGGACTACTGCCACAGCGGTCGCAGCGACCTGGTCACGCGGCCGGACGGCAGCCGGCTTCTGGACGGACTGTTCTCGACCTATTTCGCCCCGGCCGACGGCCGGGTGCTCAAGCAGCAGCTTGACAGCCTGTACCAGAACAAGCCCCTGATGATCCAGGCTTGCCTCGCCTTCATCGTCATTTTTCTAGGGTTCCTCAACAACCCGCAGTACTTCGTGCGGGGCATCAGCGCGGAGGGCATCGAGGCGAGTTGAGGGCCGTCCCCCGCAGCCGGACGGGCGGTGGGGAGGCGGCGTGCGAAAGGTCTGCCGGTGGAGCGTGGTCGGAAGCGGTTTGACGGGTGGCTGGCGGGAATCTGCGCGTCCCGGGTCTGCAACGGCATGGCCTTCATGACCTACGCCGCCGCCATGCCGGTGCTCAAAGACGAGTGGGGCATGACGGGCGCGCAGGCCGGCACGGTCGCCAGCGGGTTCCAGATCGGCTACGCGGTCTCGCTCGTGGTCTGCTCGGGCCTTTCCGACCGCATCAGCCCGAAGGCGGTCTACCTCTGGTCGATGTTCGCCGCGGGCCTCTCGGCCCTCGCTTTCGCGCTGCTGGCGCGCGACTTCGCCTCGGCCGTGATCCTGAACACCGCTGTGGGCGTGTCCCTGGGCGGGACCTACACGACCGGCCTGATGATTCTGGCCGGACGCTATCCCTCCCGCTCCCGCGGCATGGCGGTCGGCTCCTTCATCGCCAGCACGTCCTGCGGTTACGCCTGCTCGCTCTTGATCAGCGGTGCGGCCATCCCCGTCGGGGGCTACCGCCTGGCCTTCCTGCTCACCGGTCTCGGGCCCGCCCTGGGCTGGGCCATCGCCGCGATGACCCTGCACGCCACCACGGTCGCCGCCGCCGGCCGACGGCCGGGTCGGCGCTTCACGCGCGAGGTGCTCGCCAACCGCCCGGCGATGCTCTTGATCGGCGGCTACACGTGCCACAACTGGGAGCTGCTGGGGATGTGGGCCTGGACCCCGGCGTTCATGGCCGCCTGTCTGGGGATGGCCGGGGCGGGCAGAGTGGACGCCGCCGGCTCGGGGGCCTACGTGTCGGCGCTGTTTCACGTCGTGGGGCTGCTCGCCTCGTTTTCGATGGGCGCCCTTTCGGACCGGCTGGACCGCGCCCGGGTCATGGCCGCGCTGGCGGCCGCGAGCATGGCCTGCTCGTTCGCCTTCGGGTGGATGGCCGACTGGCCCATCGTGCTCGTGATCGCCGCAGGCATGCTCTACGCGTTCACCGCGCTCGGCGATTCGCCCATCCTCTCCGCCGCGCTCTGCGAGAGCGTGCACGAGGCCTATCTCGGCGCGGCCCTCGGGCTGCGCTCGCTGATCGGGTTCGGGGCCGCGGCCCTCGCGCCCGTGGCCTTCGGGCTGGTCCTGGACCACACGAACCCGCCGGGCGACGGCGGGCGGGTGTACGCGGTGTGGGGCTGGGCCTACAGCGTCCTCGGATTGGGGGGGCTCGGGGCGGTCTGGGCGGCGTGGCGGTTCGGCCGGGTGCGCCCGGCGGCTATCGCTCCGACCCGCGCGCCAGCCGATCCCGAACCCAGGCCAGCGCCTCGCTGAATCCGCCCTGCCAGTGCGGCCGCCGCGCCTCCAGCCGGGCCGCCCCGCCGAAGCCGACCTCATCCTTCAGCCGCACGAGTTGCGACCCGATTGCGAGCACCGGGTCCCCGATCTCGCCCACGCGGAATACGACCCGTGTGAGGGGGCGTGCGAGACCCTCCACGTGGAAGGGCCCGCCCGTGTGGTAGAGGTCGTCCAAGTCGGCGGCGGAGACGGTCGGCGGTGGTGCGCCCTGCGGGTCGGCGAAGGTAACGCGGGTGAGGTCGAGGCGGCCGTCGCGGGCGATGAAGACCTCGGCGACCCTCAGGCGGAAGAGGGAGTTCATCCAGGAGAGCGTGACCGTGGCCCCGGCCGGCAGGGCCGCGGCCGCGATCGTGCGGCCGGAGCTCGCGTCGGCGAGCTCGATCCACGTGAGGCCCCCCCGGCCGGGCGCCGGCGGGGGCCATTCGCACGCAGTTGCGAGCAACAGGATCGCTGCGGTGACGCTGACGATCCGGCTACCGCGCATTTATTTCAGGGCCCCCTTTTCGCGGAAGAACTTCGCCGCACCGGGGTGGATGAACTTGACCGCATCCGGGGTCAGCTGCCCGACCGCCATGTCGGGGGTCAGCTTCAGCGCCCCCTTCCACACGGCCGAGATCTCCTGGAGGTTGGCGAACACCGCGCTCACGATCTGGTAGACGCGCTCCTCGGGGAAATTCTCCATCGCGTTCAGCACCGCCGTGATGGCGATGGCCGGCACGTCGGCCTCCAGCCCGGAGTAGGCCCCCTTGGGGAACGCCGTCTTGTGGAACACCCCGGGGTTGGCCTTCATGATCTTCTCGGCCGCCTCTCCCTCCACCGGCAGGATAACCATCTTGAGCCCGGGGGTGGCGGCGAGGTCGATGATGGAGGAGGTCGGGACGGCGCCGCTCCAGAAGAAAGCGTCGAGCTTGCCGTCCTTCAGCGCGGAGACCGACTCGGAGGCCCCGAGCTTCTCGCGTTTGAAGTCCTTGTTCCAGTCGTAGCCCAGCCCCTTGAGCACGTAGTCCGCCTGCTCCTCGGTGCCGCTGTTGGGAGCGCCGACCGACACCCGCTTGCCCTTGAGGTCCATGACCGACTTGATGCCCGTGCCGTCCTTGGTCACGATGTGCAGCGGCTGCTCGTAGAAGCCCATGACGATGCGCACGGGCTGCTTTTTCGAGAGCTCCGGGATCTTGCCCTCGTTCGCCCAGACGGTGTGATAGTCGTAGGCGAAGGCCATCCCCGCCTTGCCTGCGGCGAGCAGCTTGAGGTTGTCGATGGCGGCGGTGGTGACCTCGGCCGTCGCGTCGGTGTTCGGGACGTTCTTGCCGATCACCCCGCCGATCGCGCCCCCGAGCGGGTACCACACGCCCCCGGTCCCGCCGGTGACGATGCTGAACGAGAGCTTCTGCTGGGCCGATGCCGACGGCATGGCGACCGTCAGGCAGAGCAGGCCGAGGACTGCAACCAGTGCCAGGCGTTTTTGCATGTCGATCTCCTCGTGGATGGGGTTAGGGGGTGCCGGGTGCTCGCCGGGGCTCGGCGCCGGCCGGGTGCTGCGGGTTCCGGCGAACGTGCCAGGCCACCAGCAGCGCGGCCACCAGCATGGGCGCCACTCCCAAAAGGGAGAAATCGATGGGGTCGAAGGTCATGATGCAGGCCGCCACGATCAGGACCCCGCGCTCCAGCAGCGACAGCCGCGCGCGGAAGTACCCCACGACCCCGAGCGAGAGGAAGAAGAGGCACGCGCAGCTGTTGACGAGCGCGAGCAGGACGTCCCCCAGGTTCGTGTCCACCAGCAGGAGGGCCGCCCCTTCCTTGCTGGCCGAGAAGAGGAACGGCACCAGGAAGGCCGGCAGCGAGTACTTCCAGGCCTGCATCATGGACTTGAAGGGGTTGCCGCCCGTGATCGCCGCTGCGGCCGAGGGCGAGAGCCCCACCGGCGGCGAGACCTCCGAGAGGACCGCGAAGTAGAAGGCCAGCATGTGGGCGACGTGCATCGGCACTCCCACCTTGACGAGCGCCGGGGCCACCATGACGACGGTCATGATGTAGGTCGCCGTGATCGGCAGGCTCAGCCCGACCAGGAAGGAGGCGATCATGGCGAGGAAGAGCGCCGCCAGCGGGTTGCCGCCGCTGAGCGACATGATCAGGCTGGACACCTTGAGCCCCAGCCCGGTCAGCGAGAAGACGCCCACGATCATGCCGGCGGCGGCGAGCAGCCCGGCCACCGGCAGCATGTTGCGCGCGCCCTCGACGGCGGCCGCGTAGATGCGCCGCGGAGTCAGCCACTCGCTGCGGTCGCGGCTGATGAAGCTCGTCGCCACGGTCGCCAGCAGGGCCCAGATGGCCGAGTCCTCGGCCGAGCGGCCCATCCCCAGCAGGATCACCAGGAGCACGAGCGAGACGAGGTGGTAGCCGCGCGTGCGCAGCACGACCCAGACGGACTTCCCCGTCGTCTCCGGCGGCCGGAAGTCGTGCTTGCGGGCCTCGATCTCCACCACGAAGAAGGTGCCCAGGTAGTAGAGCAGGGTGGGGAAGGTCACCATCACGACCACATCCCAGTAGGGGATGTTCATGAACTGCATGATCAGGAAGGCGGCCGCACCCATGAGCGGGGGCGAGATGACCGCGCCGATGCCGCCGGCGGCGATGAGGCCGGCGGCCATGTCCGGCGAGTAGCCGGCCTTCTGCAGGATGGGCCACATCACCGGGGTGACCGACATCGTGGTCGCGACCCCACTGCCCTGCGGGCCTCCGAGCAGCGCGGTGGTGATGAGGGCCCCGCGCCCGGCGCTCGAGGACTTGCGGCCCATCACGGCCAGCGACAGCTCGAGCCAGAAGGTGCCCGCGCCGGCGACATCCATGAAGGTGCCGTAGACCACGAAGAGCGTGACAAAGGAGACACTGACCGAGAGCGGCACGCCGAAGATGCCTTCGAGCGTCATGTACATGTGCCCGATGATGCGGTCGAGGTCGTAGCCTTTATGGGTGATCGGCCCGGGGAGGTACTGGCCGAAGTACGCGTACAGGAGGAACCCCACCAGGACCAGCGTGAAGGTCATGTCGACCGCGCGCCGGGAGATTTCGACGAGCAGCAGGATCGCGATCAGCCCCATCACGAAGTCAGCGGGGTCCGGGAGAGTCGAGCGCCGGATGAACTTGTCGAGGTCCCAGAGCGCGTAGGCGATCGTGGCCGCGCCCAGCACGGCGAGGCCGATGTCCAGCCAGCGGGTCCACGCGGGCCCCTTTTTGCAACACGGGAAGACCAGCAGGGAGAGGGCGAAGATGAAGCCCATGTGCACCATGCGGAAGACATAGGTCTCGATCGGTACGACCGCGCCGTAGAGGGACCAGCCCACGAAGCCCACGTAAAGGACGGATGTCAGCCCGGACACGTATTTCATGCAACCTCGATGATGCCGGCGGCGGGGATGGGGTGAGCGCGAGGGTCGCCGGCAATTTGTTAGGCTGTAGTTGGATTTGCTACGAGTGTCAAGGGCAGATTACTAGTTGAATCCGGTTCAGCGGCGTGAGGAGGCCCTGCCCGGGGAGCTGCTTTCAGACGGCTGCAGGGAGGCGTCAGGAGAGAGGGGGCAGGGGGGTCGCGCTACCCTGCGCGGCCGCCGTGAGGCGCACGGGGGAACCGGCGAGGACCCGGCCGGCCTCGGCCAGCGCCATCTGCGGGGTGTTGTTGGTCTCGCTCAGGTGGGCGAGGATGACGTGCTCCAGGCCCGTGTGCACGAGATCGGACAGCAGCCGGCCGGAGTCCTGGTTCGACAGGTGGCCCGTGCAGCCGCGGATGCGCTGCTTCAGGAACCAGGGGTAGGGGCCGTTCATCAGCATGTCCGGGTCGTGGTTGGATTCGAGGATGAGGACCCGGCAGCCCTGGAGGTGGTCGCGCACCAGCGCCGTGGGCTGGCCCAGGTCGGTGGCAATCCCGATCCGGATGCCGTTGGCGGTGACCGTGAACCCGGCGGGTTCGCCGGCGTCGTGCGAGATGCTGAAGGGGCGCACCGTCAGAGTGCCGACGCGGAATTCGCGGCCGCACGCGAACGGGACCACGTCCGGGAGGACGCCGTCCGGGTCGACGGACCGGCCGGTGCCCGCGGTCAGGTAGACCGGCAGGCGGTGGCGGCGCACCAGGCGTTCGACCCCCTTCACGTGGTCGGTGTGCTCGTGGGTGAGCAGCAGGGCCTTGAGGCCGGCGGGGTCGATCTCTCGGTCGCGCAGGCGGCGGTCGATCTCGCGGGCCGAAAAGCCCGCGTCCACCAGGATCGCGGTGGTGCCGTCGGAGATGTAGACGGCGTTGCCCCGGCTGCCGCTGCCCAATACGCAGACGGTCGTCTTGCCGTTGCGGGATGCGCCGACATCGAGCGATTGCGGGGTCATCGCGCCTCGACCATGGCCGTCATCGGCGTCCCGTGTGGCCGAAGCCGCCGGTGCTGCGGTCGGTCGCATCGAGTGCCTCCACCTCCTGCAGCCGGGCCTGCTCGACCTTTTGGACGACCACCTGGGCGATGCGGTCGCCGCGCCGGATGCAGGCGTCGGCCGGTCCCAGGTTGATCAATGCGATCATCACCTCGCCGCGGTAGTCGGCGTCGATCGTGCCGGGGGAGTTGATCAAGCCGATCCCGTGCTTGACCGCCAGCCCGCTGCGCGGGCGGATCTGGGCCTCGTATCCGGGCGGCAGGGCGATGGCGAAGCCGGTCGGCAGCAGTGCGATTCGGCCGCGTTCGATGACCGTGTCCTCCGCGACCGCGGCGCAGACGTCCATCCCGGCCGCCTGGGCGGTCATGTAGCGGGGCAGGGGGATATCGGCATCCGCGTCGGGCCGCAGGCGTTGAATCCGGACAATTGGGTTCATGGGAGGTTGGTGTGCGGGTGTTTGGGTATTTGGGTGTATTGAAAGCGGACCCTCGACTCAGGATCCTCGGTGCGCGATGAAAAAGCGCTCGTCATGCGAGCCGGGCAGCCAGCGAGCGTCCGGAATCAAGCATCCGAGCGGCCTGTGCGTCCGCCAATGGAGGCAGCGACCGTCAGACGCTGAAGAGGCACTGTTCAAGCTGTGCCTGCGGTAGCTCCACCGGGCCGAGCAGGGAAAGCACCATGCGGTCGGGGCGGAAAAGCTCCCCGGCCAGTTCCAGGACGTCCTCGGGCGTGACCGCCGCGATGGCGTCGATGACCGACTCCAGCGGGATCTCGCGGCCGAAGTGGATCTCGTTCTGGGCCGCGCGCACCATCTGGTTGTCGGCGCTCTCGGCCGCCAGCAGCAGGTTGCCCTTGGTGTACTCGATCGCCCCCTTCAGCTCGGACGGGTCGACCGGTTCGCGGGATGCACGGTCGAGCTCGCGCGCGATCAGCTCGACGGTCTCGAGCACCTGGCCGGGGGCGACCGCTGCGTAGACGCCGAACATGCCGGTGTCCACGTGGGCGGAGACGAAGGAGTAGACGGCGTAGGCGAGACCGCGCTTCTCCCGGATCTCCTGAAACAGGCGCGAGCTCATGTTCCCGCCCAGGAGCGTGTTCAGCAGGCTGAGGGCGTAGCGATGCGGGTCCGTTACCGACAGCCCCCCGGTCGCAAGGCAGATGTGCACCTGTTCGAGGTCGCGCGCGTGGATGGACACGAGCTGCCGGCCGGCCGGCGGTGTGCGTTCGGGGAAGCTGCTGCCCGGTCGGGCGGAGGCGAAGACCGGGCCGACGAGGTCCAGCAGGCGCTCGTGCCCGAAGTTACCCGCCGCAGCCACCACGATGCGCTCGGGCTGGTAGAGCCGGCGGAAGAAGCGCAGGATGTCCTCGGACCCGAAGCCCGCGAGGGTGTCGCGCGTGCCCAGGATCGATCGCCCGAGCGGGTGGTCGCCCCAGAAGTTCCGGCCGGTCAGGTGATGGATGTACTCGTCCGGGCTGTCCTCCACCATGCCGATTTCCTGGAGGATGACCGGCCGTTCGCGTTCCAGCTCGCCCGGGTCGAAGACGGAGTTGAAGAAGATGTCCGCGAGAATGTCCACCATGGTTTCGACCTGGCTGTCCAGCACCTTGGCGTGGTAGCAGGTGGTCTCCATGGTAGTGAAGGCGTTGGTGTGGCCGCCGATGGCGTCGAATTCCTTGGCGATCTGGAACGCGCTGCGGCGGCGGGTGCCCTTGAAGATCATGTGCTCGATGAGGTGCGACAGGCCGCTCTCGGCGTCGGCCTCATCGCGCGCCCCCACGTTCACCCAGACCCCCATGGCCACCGACCGGGTGTGCGGCATGTGCTGACTGACCAGCCGCACCCCGTTGGGCAGAACCGTCTTAACGGTCGGTGCGTCCATGCTCTTCTTCGAGGACGGCCTTGTGGCTCAGCCGGATCTTGCCGTCCCGGCCGATCTCGAGCACTTTGACCTTGATCTTCTCGCCTTCCTTGACCACGTCGGTGACTTTGGTCACCCGGTGGTTGGCGAGTTGCGAGATGTGGACCAGCCCGTCGGTGCCGGGCATGATGTTGACGAAGGCCCCGAAGTCCGTGATCTTGACCACCGTTCCCTCGTAGATTGCCCCGATTTCGGGGTCCGCCACGATCTGGGTGATCAGCTTGGTCGCATGCTCGGCCTCCTGCTTGGAGAAGGCCGCAATTTTGACGACCCCGGAGTCTTCGATCGAGATGGTGGTGTTGGTCTCGGACTGGATGGCGCGGATGACCTTGCCGCCCGGGCCGATGACCTCGCGGATCTTGTCCGGGTGAACGGTCATGGTGGTGATGGTGGGCGCATAGGGCGAGATTTCGCGCCGGGGTCCGGCGAGCGCCTCCAGCATTTTCCCGAGGATGAAGATGCGGCCCTGCCGGGCCTGCTCCAGCGCCCGCTCCAGGACCTCGCGGGGCAGCTCGAGGATCTTGATGTCCATCTGCAGGGCGGTGACCCCCTCGCGGGTGCCCGTGACCTTGAAGTCCATGTCGCCGCAGTGGTCCTCGTCTCCGAGGATGTCCGAGAGCACCACCGTCCGGTCGCCCTCGCTCACGAGCCCCATGGCGATACCGGCCACCGGGGCCTTGATCGGCACCCCGCCGTCCATGAGCGCGAGGCAGCAGGCGCATACGGTGCCCATCGAGGAGGACCCGTTGGATTCAAACACTTCGGACACCAGCCGGATCGTGTAGTCGAACTTGTCCTTGTCCGGCAGGATCTTCTCGATGGCCCGCGTGGAGAGCCCCCCGTGCCCGATGTCGCGGCGGCTGGGGCCGCCGATGCGCTTGACCTCACCCACCGAGTAAGGCGGGAAGTTGTAGTGCAGCATGAACTGCCGCATCTCCTCGCCGCTCAACGTTTCGACCCGCTGCTCGTCCTGGCCCGAACCAAGGGTCAGAACCCCCAGCACCTGGGTTTCGCCGCGCGTGAAAAGCGCACTCCCGTGCGGCCGCGGCAGTACGGCCACCTCGCAGGTGATCGGGCGGATGACGTCGAAGCTGCGACCGTCGACGCGACGGCCCTCCTTCAGGATGAGCTGTCGCAGGATGCCGCGCTTGAGCTCGTCGAGGATGTCGGCCACCTCGTCCTTGCGTTCGGTGTAGATCTCGCCCAGGGCCTCGCGCACGCTTGCCTTCACGGCGCGGGTGGCAACCTGACGCTCGACCTTCTGCGGCACCAGCAGGGCGTCGCGCATCGGTCCGGCGGCGAGTGACTCGACCTTGGCCAGCAACTCCGGGTCCTTGGTTTTGGCCGTATAGGGCCGCTTGGGGCGCCCGGCCATCTCGCGCAGTTTGACCTGCATGTCGATCAGCGGCTGCATCGCACGGTGGCCGGCGAAAATGGCCTCCAGCATGTCGGCCTCGCTGACCACGTTGGCACCGCCCTCGACCATGACCACCCCGGTCTTGGAGCCGGCCACGATGATGTTGATGTCGCAGCGCGCCCAGTCCTGGATGGGCGGGTTGATCCGGAGCTCACCGTCGATGCGGCCCACGCGCACGGAGGCGATCGGGCCGGCGAACGGGATGTCCGACAAGTGGATGGCGGCCGAAGCCCCCACCATCGCCAGCATGTCCGGGTCGTTCTCCTGGTCCATCGACAGCACGGTGGCGATCACCTGCGTCTCGCAGCGGTACCCCTTGGGGAACAGCGGGCGGATGGGCCGGTCGATCAGCCGGGAGGTGAGGGTTTCCTTTTCGCTCGGCCGGCCGATTTCCCGTCGGAAATAGTTGCCCGGGATGCGGCCGGCGGCATAGATTTTTTCCTGGTACTCCACCGACAGCGGCAGGAAGTCCGACGCCTTTTCCTCCAGCGCCGAAACGACCGTGACCAGCACGATCGTGTCCCCGTATTGGACCAGGGCCGATCCGGAGGCCTGCTTGGCCAACTTCCCGGTCTGGATGCTCAGCGTTTTTCCGCCAATCTCTTCTTTCAGCATGATATCCATGTGTGTCTCCCGTTGGACGCCGAACCGGCTATAGTATGGGCAGGTCGCCTGCCGGCCGGACATCCGTCCGGAAGCATCGCGCGCCGGTTCAGGGTCATTACTTTTTCAAGCCCAGTCGTTCGATGATGGTGCGGTAGCGATTCACGTCCTTGTACTTCACGTAGTTCAGCAGCCGCCGGCGCTGGCCGACCAGCATCAGCAGGCCGCGGCGCGAGTGGTGGTCTTTCTTGTGGACCTTCAGGTGCTCGGTCAGGTATTCGATGCGGTTGGTGATCAGCCCCACCTGGACCTCAGGGGAGCCGGTGTCCGAGTCGTGCACCTTGTACTTTTCGATCAGATTCTTCTTGTCTTCGGTTGTGAGCGCCACGTTTGATCATCCTCCGTAAGTGAATTGATGCCACGCATGTATATGGTGAAAACGGTTGAATACCGACGCGTTGGCCCCGTGCCCCTAATTAGAGCAACCCGCAACAGAGTGCAACAGAAATCAACCCCCCGGCCGCAGGAAGACGCAGCAGTAATAGAGCTCCGGACGGTCTTTCCCCACCTGGACGACCGCCGCGACCGCCCCCGCGGGGTCCACCAGTTTGAGGTGGGTCCCCGGGGCGAGCGCTCCCGCGGGGTCCACCTCAGCCAGCGCCAGCGCGCGCCCGGTGCGCACCCGGGCCAAGAGGTCCGCCCCGGCCGCGACCGCCGGCATGTCCGGCAGCGCGCGCGCCATCGGGATCAGCGCGTCCGCGGCCGCGCCGCGCTCCGACATCTCCCCCAGGCGTTCCAGGGTCACGGCCTGCGCCAGCGTGAAACCGCAGCTTTCGGTGCGCGTCAGGCGGCTCAGATGGCCGCCGCAGCCCAGGTCCCGGCCGATGTCGGCGCACAGCGTGCGGATGTAGGTCCCGCCCGAGCAGCGCACCTCGAAACTCACGTCCGGCATGTCCACGCAGAGCACCCGCAGGTGCCGGATCTGAACCAGGCGCGCGGCCTTGCGCAGCGGGCGCCCCTGGCGGGCCAGCGCGTAGAGCGGCACGCCGTTCTGCTTCAGGGCCGAGTACGCCGGCGGGGTCTGCAGGTAGTCGCCCTCGTACCGCCGGAAAGCCGCGTGCACGGCCGCCTCCGGGATGGCCGAGCAATCCCCGCGCGCGACCACGGTGCCGGTGGGGTCCTCGGTGTCGGTCTCGACCCCGAGCCGGAGGACACCCTCATAGGTCTTGTCGCCGTGAAGCAGGAAGCGCGCCAGGCGCGTGCCTTGGTTGAGACAGCACACCAGCACCCCGCGGGCGAACGGATCGAGCGTCCCGGCGTGTCCGGCCTTGTCCGCGCCGAGCAGGCGCTTCACCCGCCCCACCACTTGGGCCGACGAGCGGCCCTCGGGCTTGTCGATGACCACGATGCCGTCCATCACCGCGGCTCACCGCCCCCCCACATCCGCTCCGCCCAGTCGAGCAGCCGCGACTTGATATCCGCGAGCGTGGACGCGATCTGGAAGCCGGCCGCGCCGTGATGCCCGCCCCCCCCGTAGGTGCCGGCGAGCGCCGCCACGTCCACCGAGCCGTCCGAGCGCAGGCTGACATGGAACTGCCCGGGCGCCCCCGCCCCTGCCGGGGACCGGCCGTTGACCTGCTCCTGGATCAGCGCTGCGACACGCACGTCCTCGATCCGCCGCGCGTAGTTGATCAGCCCGTCTGCGTCCTCGGCCTGGGTCTGCGTCTCTTCCATCATGCCGCGGGTGACGGTCATGAGCGAGAGCTTCCCGTTCGGGGAGATCTCGATCGAGTTCAGCGCCAGGTTGAGCAGCTTGATGCGCCCGAGCGAGTACGACCCGTAGACGTGCCGGGCCACCTCATGGGGTTCGACCCCGAGTTCGGTCATCTCGCGGCTGATGGCGAACGAGGCGGCGTTGGTGTTCGCGAAGCGGAACGACCCCGTGTCCGTGAGGATACCGGTGTAGATGCAGCGTGGCGATGTCCCGGTCGATGCAAACCCCCATGCGCCGGATCAGGCGGTAGACGATCTCGGCCGTGGCACACGCCGTCCCTTCGATCAGCCGGTGGGAGCCGAAGCCGGTGTTGGAGACGTGGTGGTCGATGTTGAGCACTACCGGGATGCGGCTCACGACCGGCCACCCCTCGCCCACGCGCGACCCATCCCCGCAGTCCAGGACCACGGCGGCGTCGCAGGTCGCCGCGGGCGGCAGCCGGCGGCGGATGCGGTTGACCGCCGGCAGGAACTGGTAGACCGCCGGGATGGGGCTCTCCACGTAGTAGGAGACCTGCTTGCCCAGGCGTGTCAAGCCCCAGGCCCATCGCCAGCAGCGAGCCGATGGCGTCCCCGTCGGGGTCCGCGTGCGTGGTCACCAGCAGGTGGCCGGCCGACCCAATCGCTTTAAGAAGGGCGTCCATCGGTCGGATCGGTCTCGTCAGGTGGATCGGTTTCCTCCCCGGGCGGCCGGACTGACTTCAGCAGCCGGTTGATGTGGGCCCCCCGGTCAAAGGACTCGTCGTAGAAGAACTCTATTTCGGGCATGTACCGCAGCCCGAGGCGCGGCCCGAGGCTGCGCTTGATGAAGCCCGAAGCGCGCTCGAAGCCCCGGCCCACCTCAGCCGCCGCGGCTGCGCCGCCGGCCGCGGTGAAGTAGACCCGCGCTACGCGCAGGTCGCGGGTGACCGTCACCTCCGTGATGGTGGCCGCCTGCAGGCGCGGGTCACTGATGTCCCGCCGCAGCAGCTCAGCGAGGAGCTGCTGGATGAGGTGGGCGACGCGGTCGGCGCGTGCGAACCCGGTCATAGGCTGATGAGCTCCATCTCGGTGTCAATCACCTCGGCCAGGCCGAGTTCCTCGGCCAGGTTGAACATTTTGTCGATCTTGGAGTTGATCAGGGTCTTGTCGTTGCCCACCAGAGCGAACCCCACGACCGCCCGCTGGTGCACGTCGTTGTCCGCCACCTCGGCGACCGAGGCGTTGAAGTGGTTGCGCAACTGGGCGATCACCGTCTTGACCACCCGCCGTTTCTCCTTGAGCGAGTGGCAATCGTGCAGCCTAAACGTGATCGCGCCGACTCCGACAACCATGGGTTCTCCGGCTGAAATCGCGTTTATGCGATTTCAGGCTTGATTTCCTCCATGTAGTAAAACTCGATCCGGTCGCCGACCTTGATGTCGTTGAAGTTCTCGATCCCGATGCCGCACTCGTAGCCGCTCTGGACCTCCCGGACGTCGTCCTTGAAGCGCCGCAGCGAGGAGTTCTTGCCTTCACAGACCACGACACCGTCGCGGACCAGACGCAGGCTGCGCCCGCGTTCGAGCCGCCCGTCGGTCACGTAGCTGCCGGCGATGGCGCCGATTTTGGGGATCTGGAACACTTCGCGGACCTCGGCGGACCCGAGGAAGCGCTCTTCGAAGCGCGAGGCCATCAGACCGGTCATGGCGCTCTTGACGTCGTTGATGACGTCGTAAATGACGTTGTAGAAACGCATGTCCACGCGTTCCTCGGCCGCCTGGGCCTGCACCTTGGGCGTCGGGCGCACGTTGAAGCCGATAATGATGGCACCCGACACCGTGGCGAGCGAGACGTCCGACTCGCTGATCGTGCCGGAGGCCGCGTGGACGACGTTGACCTTGACCTCGGCGTTCGACAGTTTGGTCAGGGCATCCGACAGCGCCTCGATCGAGCCGTGCACGTCCGCCTTGATAATCAGGTTGAGCTCCTTGACCTCGCCCTGCTTCATGCGCTCGAACAGGTTTTCGAGGTTGGGCCGGCTCGCCTGGGTCAGGTCGCGCGCCCGCTGCTTCTGCATGCGGTGCAGGCTGATCTGCTTGGCGGCGCGCTCGTCGGCCACGGCCACGAACTCGTCGCCTGCCATGGGCACGCCCGCCAGGCCGAGGATTTCAACCGGAATCGACGGCCCGGCCGCATCCAAAGGTTGGCCGGTGTCGTCGAGCATCGCCCGGATCTTGCCGGAGTGGACCCCGCAGACGACCGGGTCGCCGGCGTGCAGCGTGCCCTCGCTGACGAGCACCGTCGCCACGGGGCCGCGGCCGGAATCGATCTTAGCTTCGACCACGTGGCCGCGCGCCAGTTTGTCGGGGTTGGCCTTGAGCTCCATGACCTCGGCCTGCAGCAGGATCATCTCGAGCAGCTGGTCGATGCCGGTGTTCTGCTTGGCAGAGACGTTCACGAAGATCGTGGTGCCGCCCCACTCTTCCGGCGTCAGCCCGCGGTCGATGAGCGCACGCTTGACGCGGTCCGGGTCGGCCCCCGGCTTGTCGATCTTGTTGATGGCGACGATGATCGGCACGTTGGCCGCCCGGGCGTGGTTGATGGCCTCGACCGTCTGCGGCATGACCCCGTCATCGGCCGCCACGACCAGGACCACCAGGTCGGTGACCTTGGCCCCGCGGGCGCGCATGGCCGTGAAGGCCTCGTGGCCCGGGGTGTCCAGAAACGCGATCGCGCCCCGCTCGGTCCGGACGTAGTAGGCCCCGATGTGTTGCGTGATCCCGCCGGCCTCGGTCTCGGTGATACGGGTCTTGCGGATGGCGTCCAGCAGCGAGGTCTTGCCGTGGTCGACATGCCCCATGATCGTCACCACCGGCGCTCGGGTGAGCCGCTTTTCGGGTTCGTCCTCGACCGCTTTCAAGATGGTGTCCTCCTCGAACGCCGCGCGTTCGACCTCATAGTTGAACTCGGCGGCGATGACGGCCGCGGTCTCGTAGTCGACGGACTGGTTGACGCTGGCAATCGTACCCATCCCCATGAGGACCTTGATGATTTCGCCGGCCTTGATCCCCAGACGCTTGGCCAGCTCCGAGACCACGATGGCGTCGTCGACCTTGATCCGGCGCTTGATGGCCTTCGCGACCGGGGCGGCGGCCTTCTGGCCGACTTCGCGCTTGCCCTTGGCGCCCTTGCGGGGCTTGCGCAGCCGCTGGTCGTCGTAGAGTTCCTCCGCCTCGACAACCGCCTTCTTGGAGAAGGAGATCTTCTTTTTGATGAACTTCTTTTCCGCCTCGGCGTCCTCGGGTTTGCCCTTGCGCTTTTTGCGCTTGTCCCCGTCGAAGTCACCAGACGGCGGGGCGTCCGCAACCTCGCCCGGCCGCACGACTCGCACGCTGCGCGGTTCGATCACAGCCGGCTGGCGCAACCGCTCGACCGGTGCCGGCGGCATCTTGATGATGCGGGCGGGCTCGTCGCGTTTGAGCTTGCGCACCACTTTCTTCTGGCGATCACCGGCCGCTGACGGCGTGGCGGCTGCCGGCTCCTCGGTTGCCGGTGCGGTGTCATCGGTGCCCGGTGCGGGGGCGGGTGGGGCGGTGACGGGTTCCACCGCGACCGACGCGGTTTCCTCGTTCACGGGTTCGGGTTCGGGCTCGGTTTCCGGTGCGGGGGCCGGTTCGCCGGCATAGGCGTCCACGGGGGCCGTGGCTTCGGGCAGCGGCTCGGGGGCTTCGGTTTCCACGAGTGCGGGCGGCGGCTCGGGGGGCGGTTCGGGTTCGGCGGCCTCCTCCTCCGGTTCCGGTGCCTCGGCGGGCTCGGGTTCGGTCGGTTTGCGGCGTCGGCGGATGACCGTCGGCTTCACCCGGGTGTCTTGGACGGACGGATCCTTCTTCCCGAAGATGACCGCCTTGATGCGCTGCACGACGTCCTCCTCGAGCGAACTCATGTGACTGCCGACGTGGATCTCCATCTTCTTCAGCTTGTCCATGAGCGCCTTGTTGGTCAGACTGAGCTCTCTGGCAAGTTCATACACTCGGATTTTCGACATGAACTCCCCCTCACCCTTCCGTGCAGTATCCTGATAGCGGCCGCGCCGCCCTTAGGCTTCGTTTTCGGGTTGACCGGCCGGTTCCGAAGGCTCGCCGTCCGGCGCCTCCGCAGGCGCCGCCTCCGCACCCGTCGCATCCTCCGGGGCGGTGTCGGTTTCGGATACGGGGGCCTCCGCCTCCGCTGCGGCCTCCGCTGCCTCCGCGGCCTCCGCTGCGGCCATTTCGGCCGCTTCCTTCTCAACTTGGATCTGGGCGGCCTCGATCAGGCTGGCGGCGAGGTCCTCGTCGATGCCTCGGATCTGGAGCAGGTCCGCGACCGAGGATTTGCCGATTTCCTCGGCCGAGTAGAAGCCTTTCTCGTAAAGCGCATCCGCGAGGCTGATGCCCACCCCCGGCAGCGCCATGAGCGAATTGTAGCCGCTCTGCATCGCCTGGTTGTAAATGCTCTCGCTCTTTACGTCGAGGTGCCAGCCCGTCAGCTTCGAGGCGAGGCGCACGTTCTGGCCTTTTTTGCCGATGGCGATCGACAGGAACTCGTCCGGGACGATCACCTCCATCGAGCGGTTGTCCTCGTCGATGATCACGCGCGAGATCTCGGCCGGCGCGAGCGCGTTGCACACGAACTTCGCCGTGTCGACATGCCAGGGGATGATGTCGATCTTCTCCCCGCGGAGTTCCTGGACGACGCTCTGCACCCGGCTGCCCTTCATGCCGACGCAGGCGCCGACCGGGTCGATGTCGGAGTTGTTGGAGGCGACGGCGATCTTGGCACGCACGCCGGGTTCGCGGGAGGCGCCCATGATCGTGACGATCCCCTCGCTGATCTCGGGCACTTCCGTTCGGAAGAGCGTGACCAGGAAAGCGGGTGCGTGCGCGAGAGTACCACCTGCGGGCCGCGGGACTCGTGCAGGACCTCCAGGATCAGCGCCCGGATGCGGTCCCCGCGCCGGTAGCTCTCTTTCGGGACCTGCTCGCGCACCGGCAGCGCCCCCTCGGTTTGACCGAGGTTGACGATGATGTCCCCGCGGTCGATGCGCTGCACGATCCCGTTGATGATTTCGCCCTTGCGGTCGATGAAGCTGGTGTAGACAGCGTCCTTCTCAGCGTCCTTGAGCTTCTGAATGATCACCTGCTTGGCCGACTGGGCGGCGATGCGCCCGAAGGTGGCCGTGTCCATCTTCGTTCCCAGGCTGTCGCCGATCTCGCAGTCGGGGTCGAGCTTGCGGCCCTCCTCGACGCTGATCTGCAGCATGTCGTCCTCGATCGTCTCGGCCACCTCTTTGAACTGGAAGACCTCCAGCTCGCCGGACTCCTCGCTGTACTGGACCTCGATGTCGATCTTGGGGCCGTATTTTTTGCGCGCGGCCGACTTCAGCGCCTCTTCGAGGGCCTTGACGAGCACGTGCCGCTCGATGCCTTTGTCACGGCTGACTTGTTCGATGACCCGTTTGATTTCAGAAATCAGCATTGGCGTCTCCATCTGGTTGCAGAATAAGCGGAACCGCCTCCCGGCTGCGGAGGGGGATGCTAGGTGTCCGCTAAATGCGCTTTCGAAATCGACTCGATGGCGATGGCGATCGTCGTCCGGCCCTGGTTCAGCCGGACCGCTCCGTCGGACAGCCCCTCGAGCGTGCCGCTGAAGTTCTTCTGCCCGGCGATCGGCGCGCGGGTGCGGATCTTCGCCAGCCGACCGCGGAACCGCTCGAAATCCGACGGCCGCGACAGCGGCCGGTTCGGCCCCGGCGAGGACACTTCGAGGTGGTACGGGCCGAGCTCCGGCAGCTGGACATCCATGACGTCACTGAGCTCGCGGCTCACCGCGGCGCAGTCCTCCAGGGTCACCCCGCCGGGCTTGTCGATGTACAAGCGCATGATGCGCCCCCCGCGGTCCCGCAGGTACTCCAGGTGCACGAGCTCCAGGCCCATGTCGTCGCACAGCGACTCGGCCAGAGGCCGGGCCACGCCCATCACATGCGTCGCGACGGCCGGGACGGCCGGCGGCGTGGGGGGCTGTTGTCCGCGGTCTTTCGGCGGCGACGGCGTTCCGGGCACGTTGGGACCCCTTTCTCGTTCGAGAAATAAAAAACGGGCATAACGCCCGTTTCCTCACGTCCAGGTAGGACACCTGCGGTGGAGCTAAGGTTGTCCGCTCATACAAGAATCATGGTTGCGTCCATTCCGTCACATCGCGCGACCTACCCAAACCTGCCGAGCAAAACGGTGGGATGGAGCGGGCAACGAGATTCGAACTCGCGACACCAAGCTTGGGAAGCTTGTACTCTACCAGCTGAGCTATGCCCGCTCATCCGCGGCCACTATCTACGACATGCCGCAAAGCTTGTCAACATCTTTCGCGAGCAATCTCGGTGATTTGATACCCGGCCGCTCACTCAAGCAGGCGCCGGATCTGCTGCAACTCCGCCCGGATGTCGTCGAGAACCCGCTCGGGGCCCTCGTCGGGAGTCTCCCCACCCCGGGCGCGCAAGTGGCGCCGTGCGCCCTCGATCGTGAAGCGTCGCCGGTGCAGCAGCTCCTTGATTTCGAGGATCAGCTCGACCTCCCGGCGGGTGTAGAGGCGCTGGCCGGAATCGGTGCGCTTGGGAGCGATGCGGGGGAATTCGGACTCCCAGAACCGGAGCACGTGCGAGGGCACCGCGGCGATGCGGCTCACCTCACCGATCTTGAAGTAGAGCTTGTCCGGGATGACGTCTGCCGTCGAGGAGGAACGCTCTTTCATAAGCCCTTGCCCCATCCTCTCGCGTCGCCCCGCGGTTCAACCCGACAGCGACGCGTGGAACTCGCCCAGCAGGCGGTCGGTGACCGTCTGCTGCAGGGTGTTGACCTCGCCATCCTCCAGCGTCTGGTCCGGGGAGCGGTAGGTCAGCCGGAAGGACAAGCTGCGTTTGCCGCCCGGGATCCGGTCCCCGTCGAAAACGGCGACCACCTGCACGCTTTCGAGGAGACCCACCCGCATGCCTTCAATGGCATCCAGAACGGACTGGGCCTCCAAGCCGCGGTCGACGACGATGGTGACGTCCCGGGTCACGGCCGGGAACCGGGGGGTGCGCATGCGGAACCGGATCGCGGAGACCAGGGCCTCGACCGCCGCGACGTCCAGCTCGAACACGAACGCGGCCTGCTTGAGGTCGTAGGCCTTGCCGACCGTCGGGTGGATCTCGCCGACCCGGCCGATCTCGCGCTCCCCGTGGGCGATTCGGGCCGCGTGGCCGGGGCGCAGCGTCAGGCACTCCGCCTCCGGAAGGCGCTCGAACCGGACGCCCTCGAGCTTGAGGCCGGAGAGCAGCATCTCGACCGCCCCTTTCACGTCGTAGAAATCGCAGGCGGTCTCCTTGCCGTGCCACGAGAGCGGCTGGCGCGCGCCGGACCAGAGCCCCGCGGCGATCTCGGGCTCGTCGGGCAGCTCGCCGGCCCCGCGGCCGTGATAGACCTTGCCGATTTCGAAGATTTTCACCCGCCGGGTCTGCTGGGCCAGGTTGAACCGCAGGGTCTCCAGAAGCCCGGGCAGGAGCGAGGGCCGCATGACGGCCTGGTCCTCGGCGAGCGGGTTCAGCACCGTGACGGCTCGGCGCCGGGGGTCGTCGGGTGCCAGGCGCAGCCGATCGCACGACTGCCCGTGCACGAAGCTGTAAGTGATCACTTCGGAGAACCCGCAGCCGTTGAGCAGGTCGCTGACTCGCCGGCGCAGCTCCAGTCGTGGCGCGTCGTGCCGCGCGCCGGCCGGCAGCTCCGGGAAGGTGACCGGGATCGCGTCGAAGCCGGCCAGGCGGGCCACCTCCTCCATGAGGTCTTCCGGCCGGCTCACGTCGACCCGGTAGGAGGGGGCGGTCACCATCAGGGCGTCGCGGTCCGGGGTGGACTCCACTGCGAACTCGATGCCCGTGAGCAGCCGGCTGATCCTGGCCTTGGGAACGCGCGTTCCCAGGAGGCGGTGGGTCGCGCGCACGCTCAGCCGGATCGGTCGCGGAACCCAGGGACGCGGGTGCGCATCGATCGTCCCGCGGGCCACTCGTCCGCCGGCAATCTCCGCCATCAGCATGGCCGCGCGGTCGGCGGCCGCGACGGTGCCGGTCGGGTCGACCCCGCGCTCGAAACGCCGTGAGGCGTCGGTTCCCAGCCCGAGCCGCTTGGAGGTCCGGCGCACGCTCACCGGGTCGAACCAGGCGCTTTCGATCAGCACGCGCGTGGTGGCGTCCCGGATTTCCGAATTCTGCCCGCCCATGACCCCGGCGATCGCCACCGGCTTCTCCGCGTCGCAGATCATGAGCATGTCCGCGTCGAGCACGCGCTCCTTATCGTCGAGGGTCACGAAGCGCTCCCCGGCGGCGGCCGTGCGCACCACGATGCGCCGGCCCTCCAGCCGGTCGAGGTCGAAGGCGTGCAGGGGTTGGCCGGTTTCCAGCATGACGAAGTTGGTGACGTCCACGAGGGTGTTGATCGGCCGCAGGCCGACCGATCGCAGGCGGTCCTGCAACCAGAAGGGGGAGGGGCCCACGGCGACGTCCTCGACCACCCGCGCGGCATAGCGGGGGCAGTGGTCGGGCGCCTCGATCGTCACGGCCGCCAGCCGCCCGGCCGGCGGGTCGCTTTCGTCCAGGCGCAGGGTCGGGCGGGTGAGCCGGGTGCGCTGAATGGCGGCCACCTCGCGCGCCACCCCGACGATGCTCAGGCAGTCGGCGCGGTTGGGGGTCAGGTCGATTTCCAGAACGGGGTCGGTCAGACCGAGAACGCGGTTGAGCGGCTCGCCCACGGGCGGGGTCCCATCCAGGACCATGATCTCGTCCGCGGCCGTGCCGAGCGCCAGCTCCGCGGCGCTGCAGAGCATGCCCTCGGAGCGCTGGCCCCGCAGGACTCCGGACTCGAGGACGGAACCGTCCGGCATGACCGTCCCCGGAAGCGCCATGGCCGCGAGGGCGTCCGCGCGCACGTTGGGAGCGCCGCAGACGACGGGCACGATGCCCCGGCCCGTGTCAACCTGGCAGACCTTGAGTCGATCGGCGGCGGGGTGCGGGTCCACGGAGAGGATGCGCCCGACCCGGACCGTCTCGAGGAAGGCGAACCGGTCCACGACCGCGTCCACGGCCAGGCCCACCCGGGTCAGCGCCTCGGCCAGATCGGCTGCGCGCATGCGGATGGGCGTGTACTGGGAGAGCCAGCTCAGGCTAACTTTCATAGGGAAGAATAGAGTGTTTCGTGTTTGGTGTTTTGTGTTTGGTGTTTCGTGTTGGGTGCCGGGTCCGGCCCACGGTGTTCAATGGGTTCCAAACACCAAACACCCATCAACCAAACACCACCATCAAAACTGACCCAGGAACCGCAGGTCGTTCTCGAAAAACTTGCGCAGGTCGTCGATCCCGTACTTCAGCATCGCCACCCGCTCCACGCCCATCCCGAAGGCGAACCCCGTGTACCGCCTGGTGTCGTACCCCACGTTTTCGAAGACCGCGGGGTGGACCATGCCGGAGCCGAGGATCTCAAGCCAGCCGGTGTGTTTGCATACCCGGCAGCCCTTGCCGCGGCAGATGACGCAGAGGATGTCCACCTCGGCACTCGGCTCGGTGAAGGGGAAGAAGCTGGGTCGGAACCGCAGGCGGGTCTGCTCGTCGAACATCCGGTGGACGAACGCGGTGAGCGTGCCCTTCAGGTCCCCGAAGGAGACGTTCTCGTCCACCAGCAGCCCCTCCACCTGGTGGAACATGGGGGTGTGCGTCTGGTCCGAGTCGCAGCGGAAGACCTTGCCGGGGGCGATGATGCGCACCGGCGGCTGCCGCCGCTCCATGGTCCGCACCTGGAGGGGGGAGGTGTGGGTGCGCAGGACGATGTCGGCGGACACGAAAAACGTGTCCTGCATGTCGCGCGCCGGGTGGTTCTTGGGGATGTTCAGGGCCTCGAAGTTGTAATAGTCCTTCTCGACTTCCGGGCCCTCGACGACCTCGAACCCCATGTGGCCAAGGATGTCACAGATCTCGCGGCTGACGCGCGTGATCGGGTGCACGGTGCCTCGGGGCTCCCGTCGCCCCGGCAGCGTGACATCGATTCCCTCGGCTGGTCCGGCTGCGGCGGCGTCGCAGGCCGCGAGGGCCGCGTCGAAGTCCGCGCCCAGGAGCAGCTTGAGCTCGTTGGCCAGCCGCCCGGCCTCCGGCCGCTGGTCGGCCGGCAGCCCGGCGATCGACCGCAGGTACTGGGTCAGGACCCCCTTGCGGCCCAGATACTTGACCTGCAGCGCCTTGATGGCCTGGGAGTCGGCGCCGGCCGCCTCCAGCTCCCGCCGCGCCTGCGAATGGATCTGGTCCAGATTCGGTTCCACGAATTCCCCGAACCGGGAGCCCGCTGGCCGCCCGACTGCCGGTGCGGCGGACTCTCCGGCCTTATGCGGTTTTTCCGGCCAGGCGGGTGATCTGCGCGAACCCCGCCGGGTCGGAAATCGCCAGCTCGGCCAGAACCTTGCGGTCCAGCTCGATGTTGGCCTGCTTCAGCCCGTGCATGAACTTGCTGTAGGAGAGATCGTTCATACGCACGGCCGCGTTGATGCGCGTGATCCACAGGGCGCGGAAATTCCGCTTGCGGGTCTTGCGGTCCCGGTAGGCGTAGCGCAGGGCGCGGTCCAGCGTCCCGGCCGCCGTGCGGTAGAGCTTGCTGCGCCCGCCCCGGAATCCCTTCGCGAGCTTGAGGACCTTCTGGCGGCGGTGCCTGGCTTTGAATCCACGTTTTACACGCATGGTCGTTTACCTCGATCTGAAATGTTGGGTCACCCGTTGGGGAGCATGAGCTTGATCATCTTCATGTTGCTCTTGTCGACGATCGGGCTCTTCCGCAGGGAGCGTTTGCGCTTGCGCGACTTGGTGCTCAGGATGTGGCTGCCGAAGGACTTGTGATACACGATCTTGCCGGTCCCGGTCTTCTTGAACCGTTTGGCAGCCGAGCGGTTGGTTTTGATCTTGGGCATGTCTTGTCTCCTTTGCCACTGCTCGTCACGTTTGATGGTGCAACAGCAAAACAGATGGCGTGAGCAATTCCGCACCAGCCCACGCCATCCATATCCATGGTCATCAGTGGGAGGCGAACCGTTTACATCTCAAGTCCCCTCGTTGCAGCGGTCGGCGTTCCGGCGCAGCGTCATTTCGGGGCCAGGATCATGAACAGCGTGCGGGCCTCGAATTTCGGCATCTGCTCGACCACGGCGATGTCCTGGGTGCGTTCCGCGATTTTCTTGAGTACCTCCATCCCCATCTGGGAGAGGGCGATCTCGCGGCCGCGGAACATGACAGTCACCTTGACCTTGTCCTTCTTGCCGAGAAAGTCCTTGATGTGCCCGACCTTGGTCTGCAGATCGTGCTCGCCGGTCTTGGGGCGGACCTTGATTTCCTTGAGCTTGAAGGTGGCCTGCTTCTTTTTGGCCTCGTGCTTTTTCTTCGTCTGCTCGTAGCGGTACCGGCCGTAGTCCATGATCTTGCAGACCGGCGGGTCTGCATTGGGTGAAACTTCCACCAAGTCCAGTCCGAATTCCGCTGCGCTGGCCAAGGCCTGCTCGATCGTGATCACGCCCAGCTGTGTGCCTTCCGGATCAATGACACGAACCTGCCGGGCTCGGATCTCCTGGTTGATGTTGGTCCTGTCCGCAGGGCGGACTGGCCGCATCGGTCTAGTCGTGAGTGCTATGCCGACACCTCCCCTGTTGATGGTTGATGCGCCCGGTCGAAGCGGCGGGCATGGTTAACCATGTGGAAATAAACAAAAAATCGCGACAGACCCAGGGGGCCGGACGATTTGACCACCCTAAATAGACGACAAGACTACGAAATGCAAGAGAAAAATGAAACCGGGCGCACGACTTACTGTTTCAGCGTGTACCGCGCGAGCTGGCTGCCCTGCCAGTAGCGGTTGCGGGGGTCGCTGAAAAAGGCCTTGAACAGTCTCAGGCTGTCCGCGCGGCGCACGCCGGCGTGCACGACGATCGGGGCGTCGCGGTAGAGCGGCCGCAGCCGGGTGCGGTCCCCGGTCGCTCCCCCGCCCATGGGATCCTCGAACGCGTATACGATTCGCCCGATGCGATGCAGCACCAGCGCGCTGAAGCACATCAGGCAGGGCTCCATCGTGCAGAAAACGGAGACTCCGGCCGGGTCCAGCGGCCCGGATGCGTAAAGCCCCCGCAGCGCGACCATTTCGGCGTGGTCCAGCTCGTTCAGACCATCCCCCGCCGATCCCTGCCGCCCCCCGCGCGCCACGACGTGACCGCTGCATACCATGACGCAGCCCACGGGGAACTCTCCCGCGTCCAGGGCGCCTTCGGCGAGTGCGAGGGCCTCGCCCATGAAGGTATGGTCATCCGTTTCGATGTTCGGCCTTTCGGTGCTTCGCGCTGGTTGTTCCGGCATGGTATGCATGAAGTTCGCGCAGCGGATTGCCGCAGCGCTAATCGATCTCCAGGCGGCAAATCGTGTCGTCGCAGGGGCAGGCTCCGTCGACATCGTAGCAGTAGGCCACGCGCGACTCCATCTCGGCGCGTGTCGCCGGGATGTCCGGGAAATCGAACCCCCGGACCCGTGCGACCAGCTGCCGGCGGTCGGGGATGGCGTCGAGGCCTCGGCCGACCACTGCCCCGGACACACCGTCCAGCACCTCGGCATCCTCCCCGTTGGTGACCACCACGACCGGTACCTGGTGGGGGGCGATCAGCCGGGCCACGGCTAACGCCGGCCGTTCGCGGGAGACGATGGAGCCCGGGCCGAAGCGCACGACCATCGCCGCCCGCCCGGCTGCGCGCACGATGAAGTCCACGCGAATGACGGCTTGGCGGGGACCGGCGCGGAGCAGCAGCTCGCGGCGCGGTTCGATGTCGGCCACCGGATGTCCCTTGCGTTCGACCAGGTGGCGCGCGATGGCCTGCCGGTAGCGCTCGTCCAGCGTGTCGTCCAGGATTTCACCGGTGAGAAGGTCGGTGAGCTTGCCTAATATTAGATGATGCCCGGCCATGACGCCCCCAGGGGAAGACCCGTACCCTTTGTCGGGACCAATTATGACGCAGGGACGCAAGCCCGTCAAATCGGGCTGAAGGGTACACGGGGGCAAGGGGTCGAGAGGCCCGGTGAAAACCATCGCTCCTTCCGGGCCCTCAATCCGATACCTGTTCCGCTCAATTCACTGGAACCGTTGAATCCTCGACCCGCAGAACCCGTGCGGCGGCAGGCGATTAGCGCTTTACAAATTTCAGGCGGGCGTCTACTATTTCCTCACCCGCCAGAGGATTCGCCTGTTCGCACCGAGTGAGCCCGGAGCATCGACGCACCATGGGACTGTCCATACGAGAAGTGTTCGAAAAGCGCGAACGGTCGTTCATGTCGCCGCTCGCCTGCCCCAGTTCCCGTTCCCGGGGGCGGAAGGTCGCTGAGATCCCCTGCGAGGTCCGCACCGCCTTCCAGCTGGACCGGGACCGCATCGTCTACTCGAACGCCTTCCGCCGCCTCAAGCACAAGACCCAGGTCTTCCTCGCGCCCATGATCGACGACTACCGCACGCGCCTGACGCACACCCTGGAGGTGGCGCAGATCGCGCGCTGCATCGCGCGGGCGCTGTATCTCAACGAGGACCTGACCGAAGCCATTGCACTCGGCCACGACCTCGGCCACACGCCCTTCGGTCACAGCGGGGAGACGGTGCTGAGGGAGGTCTACTCCGCGGATTTCACGCACAGCGAGCAGAGCATCCGGGTGGTCGAGTCGCTCGAGAACGGCGGGCTCGGGCTCAACCTGACCCAGGAGGTCCTGGACGGCATCCTGAAGCACTCCAAAGGGTACGGCAAGATCCTGCCGGAGGACCCCGAGGAACTGGCCTGCACCTACGAAGGGCGTGTCGTCCGCATCGCCGACTTCATGGCCTACCTGAACCACGACCTCGACGACGCCGTGCGCAGCGGGGTCATCCGTCCCGATCAGGTGCCGCCCTCCTGCACCCGGCTGCTGGGTGCGACCCACTCGGAGCGCGCTGCGACGATGATCCGGGACCTCATCTCGTCCTCGCAGGAAGACGGCGGTGCGCTGCGGCTGACCCCGAGCGAGCCGGTGCGCGCGGCGATGCTCGAGCTGCGCCACTTCATGTACGAAAACGTGTACCGCTCGGAGCGGGTCCAGGAGGACTTCGAAAAATCGAAGAAGATCCTCTCCGAGCTCTATGCGTTTTTCCTGGACCACCCGGACCAGCTGCGCCAGGGCCTCGCGGACCTGCAGGTGGCCGGGGGCCCGCCGAAGGGGGAGCCACCCGAGCGCCGGGTGTGCGATTTCATCGCGTCCATGACCGACCGCTACGCCATGAACCTCTACGCCAACCTCTTTTTCCCGTCGCCTTTCACCCAGAAGGTCAATTGATGGCACCCGATCGCACAGCCTGTCTGGATCGGCTGCGCGCGCTGTTCGCCGAAATGGATGCGGCCTACGCGCGGGCGGCGGGAGCCGCCGGGTTCGACTGCCGGGGGTGCGAGGAGAGCTGCTGCCGCAGCCTCTTCCATCACCACACGGCGCTCGAGGTGGTCTACCTGCGCGAGGGATTTGGGTCGCTGCCGCCCGGGGAGCGGGAAGAGGTCCTGGCGGTTGCACGCTCGGTCGCCGCGGCCCGGGCCGCGCCCGCCGCGGAGGCGGCTTCCTCCCGGCCCATGTGCCCCTTGAACACGGAAGGCCGTTGCCGGCTCTACGCCCATCGGCCCATGATCTGCCGGCTGCACGGGGTCGAGCACGAGTTGCACCCGCCGGGCCGACCGGTCATCATCGGGGCCGGCTGCCGGGAGTTCGAGCGCTGCCGGGGAACCGCCCGGCCGGGAGAGCGGTTCGACCGCACCCCGTTTTACGCCCGGCTGGCCGCGCTGGAGTCCGAGTTCCGTGAGGCCGAGGGGCTGCGCCGGCGGATCAAGCTGACCATCGCCGAGATGCTGCTGGCCGAGGTGATCCCGTGAAGCGCGTGGATCCGCAGGACATCGACCGGGTATCGGGGCGCCGGGTCGGGGAAGGCGAGACCTTCCGGTTCCGCTGCCATCCCGGGATCGGCTGCTTCAACCGCTGCTGCCGCAACCTCAACCTTTTCCTCTATCCCTACGACGTCGTGCGCCTCAAGCAGCGGCTCGGAATCACCTCGGACGAGTTCCTCGAGCGGCACGTGGACATGGTGCTGCGCCCCGGAAACCACTTCCCGGATGTCCTGCTGCGCATGGCCGAGAGCGACGAGCGCACCTGCCCGTTTCTCGTCGCGACCGGCTGCACCGTGTACCCGGACCGGCCGGACACCTGCCGGACCTTCCCGCTGGAGCAGGGGCTCGCGCACGATGCCGCCGCCGGGCGGGACGAGTCCTTTTTTTTCTTCCGGCCGCCGGAGTTCTGTCAGGGGGGCAGCGAGGAGACGGTCTGGACGGTTCCGGAGTGGGTGCGGGACCAGGAGGCCGGGGAGTACCATCAGATGACGGTGCGCTGGGCCGAGGTGCGCCGCCTGTTCGACCGCGACCCCTGGGGCCCGGAAGGCCCGGAGGGCCGGCGCGCCCGCATGGCCTTCATGGCGGCCTACAACGTCGACCGCTTCCGCGAGTTCGTCTTCGAGAGCAGTTTTCTCAAGCGTTTTAAAATCAAGCCGGAGCTCCTGGTGAAGATCAGAAAAGACGATGCCCGCCTGATGCTGCTCGGCTTCGACTGGATCAAGCTCTTCACCTGGGGCATCCCGAGCAGCCGGATCAAGCCGCGAGGCCGTTGATCGCCAGCCGTTACCGGGGGCGGCTGACCGGTGCGGCGGCGGCCGTCGTTATCCGGCAAAATCCGAAATCCGAATGTCGAAATTCGAGACAGGTTCGGTCGGAACGAGTTGTGTCAGACGTCTGTTGCGGAGTTCGAATTTCGTGCTTCGAATTTGACCCCAGCCGATTGAACCTCACACCACCCCTTTCGGCATGGGCGGCACCCTTCCCCTCCCAGAACATACCCGCCGTCCAGCCGCAGCACGCTGCCGGTCATAAACGGGGCGTCGCGCAAGACGAACATCACGGCCTTGACCACGTCGTCGAGGGTGCCGGTGCGGCCGAGCAGGGTGTGGTCGCGGATGGCCTGCCGTTCGGCGTCGCTCAGCAGGCCCCAGCCGCGGGTGCCGGGCCCATGGCGGGTGTCGACGAAGCCGAGCATGATCTCGTTCACGCGCACCTCGGGCGCACCCTCGCGCGCCCAGGTTTCCGTGAACAGGGACACTGCGCGGCTCGCGGCGGCATAGCCGTCGTTGAAGACCGGTGCCGCAGGCCCCGCCCGGCCGACCAGGCCGGCGATCGAGGACAGGCTGACCACGGCCGCGTCCCCCGCCGCCTTGAGGTGGGGCAGGGCCGCGGCAAACACCCAGCGCTTGGCTCGCAGGGTGGTCTCCAACTCGAGATCCCACTGCTCGCGGGCATAGGCACCGTGGACGACGGGCCAGCCACCGCGCTCGATGTTGTTGACCAGGATATCGAGGCGGCCGAAGCGCGCGGCCACTGCAGCGACCATGGACGGGATTCGTTCCACCTGCCGCAGGTCCGTGCGGAGCACGAGGTGATCGCGGGCCGCCTGGGACAGGTCGCGCTCGAGCGCCGGCAGTTCCTCTTCCCAGTCGAAATAGGTCGCCGCGACCGAGGCGCCGGACTCGGCCAGGCCCAGGGCGACGGCCTTGCCGATCCCTTTGATCCCGCCCAGCACCAGGGCCGCCTTGCCGTTCAGCTCCATGCCGGTTCTCCTTAAAGGGGCGTCCCGCCCGAGCCCTGCCGTGCGAAGAGCCGTTTGACCCGCTCCAGGCCGAGGTGCAGCAGGGCGGTATCGTCCGCGCGCGCCGCCGCGACCGCCTCCGGGGCCATCCCGGCGAAGGCGTCCGTGTCCAAACCGTCGCGCAACCGGTCGAGATCGTACAGGCAGACGGCCGTGTCGGCGGCCGCCTGCGGCGGTAGCGGATCCGGGTGGAGGCGGTTCTTGAGACTGAGGATCTCGAGCAGTCGGTCGTTCTCGGCGTGGTAGGTGGCGAGCCCCTGGTCCGCCGCCCATTCGGCCGGGGTCCGCAACCGGCCGGTTTCGAACCCGCGGCAGTGCGGCTCACGCAGGAGCATGAACTCCTCCGAGAGGAGTCCGGTTGCGCGCGCGCGACGCACCAGGCGCACCAGCGGGTAGGTGCGGCAGGACGAGGGCCGGTCCCGGTAGACCCGGCAGCCGGAAGGGGACAGGAACGGGCAGGTGAGTTCCACCGAATCGCCGGGGACGAGCGATACGACGGGCAGCCCCGAACCGGGGCCGGTGCGGCAGAGCGTGTAGCGCCGCAGGAACTCCCCGGACCGCAGCCCCAGGCCGCGCGTCAGGCGCAGCACGTCGTAGGGGGTCAGGACCTGGCTGAGGTCGCGGCAGCACGCGTTGAAGCACGCCCCCCCCGGGCGGCAATCGAACGCGAAGCGCCCATCGGCGGCAATCGGGGTCATGCGGGGGTCGAGATCGTTCACCGTCTCACCAGACTCACCAGATTTCACGGGGTGCGGTGAACGCTAACCAAAATTGCGGGGTTTGTCACTTCCAAAATGTGTCACCGTACCCCGGGTCCTCTCGTCCTCCGGACGGGCGGTAGCGGATGCCTCAATATTTGGTGTCTCTGGCCCTGCTTTTGCCTAAATATGGAGCACCTTCCAATCCGCGGAAATCTGTTGCTATTTGTGCGGTTTGTGCGCTCAAAAACCTTGACAAGACATAGGCAGGATGCTATGGTCCATCGCCTGCTGGTGATATATCCTTCTGAATTCATGAAACATTTTGATGTCTTGAGCATACGGGGCGCACTCGGGCCGTTATTCGATGGCTGCGCTTGTCCGTTGTCACGACTGCATCATGATTGCTTTTAATTCAACGAAGGAAGGGAGGTGCGACACACTTAGAACTACCCACGCTATCAATCGGCCCAACACCACTCATCAACCTGAAACCACCTAGGAGGTACCTCAATGCCAAGTTTTGTCATTCAAGAAAAGTGCGACGGCTGCAAGGGCGGCGAGAAGACGGCGTGCATGTACATCTGCCCCAACGACCTGATGGTCCTGGACCCGACGGCCATGAAGGCCTACAACCAGGAGCCCGATCAGTGCTGGGAGTGCTTCTCGTGCGTGAAGATCTGCCCCACCCAGGCCATCGAAGTGCGCGGCTACGCGGATTTCGTGCCGTTGGGGAGCAGCGTCATGCCAATGCTGGGCACCGAGGATGTCATGTGGACCTGCAAGTTCCGCAACGGGGTCATCAAACGGTTCAAGTTCCCCATCCGGACCACCCCCGAGGGCGCGGCCAATGCCTACGAGAATTTGAAGGGCAAAGACCTGAACAGCGAGTTGCTGGCCACGGAAGAAGCCGACGGGCGTCAGCTGCCCAAGCCCAAGGAGCTCGCGAAGTAGGCGTCGGCATTTCACCGACATCCCATCACCTTACGATCACAATCTAAGGAGGAATCAATATGGCATTGCCGAACAAACCCAAGGGTGAACTCAAGGCCGTTAAGGACCCCGAAGTGGTTGAGAAGGAAGTGGACATCCTCATCATCGGCGGCGGCATGGCAGCCTGCGGCACGGCGTTCGAAATCAAGAAATGGCTCCAGCCCAACCAGACGGTCCTGCTGGTGGACAAGGCCGCCCTCGAGCGCTCCGGCGCGGTGGCCCAGGGCCTGTCGGCCATCAACACTTACATCGGCGAGAACTCCCCGGACGACTACGTCCGCATGGTCCGCAACGACCTGATGGGCCTCGTCCGCGAAGACCTGATCTTCGACCTGGGCTGCCACGTCGACGACTCCGTGTGGCTGTTCGAGGAGTGGGGGCTGCCGATCTGGAAGAAGGACGAAGCCGGCAAGAACCTCGACGGCAAGAAGGGCCTCAAGATGGGGACCCTGAAGTCCGGCGGCAAGCCGGTCCGCACCGGCAAATGGCAGATCATGATCAACGGCGAGTCCTACAAGCGGATCGTCGCCGAAGCCGCGAAGAAAGCCATCGGGGACACCAACATCCTCGAGCGCGTCTTCATCGTCGAGCTGTTCCTGGACAAGAACAAGCCCAACCAGGTCGCCGGCGCGGCCGGGTTCTCGGTGCGCGAGAACAAGGTCTACATCTTCAAATGCAAGACGGCCATGATCGCCTGCGGCGGTGCGGTCAATATCTACCAGCCGCGTTCGGTCGGCGAGGGCAAGGGCCGCGCCTGGTACCCGGTGTGGAACTCCGGTTCCACCTACTACCTGGGGGCCAAGGTCGGCGCCGAGCTTTCCATGATGGAAAACCGCTTCACGCCGGCCCGCTTCAAGGACGGCTACGGCCCGGTCGGCGCCTGGTTCCTGCTGTTCAAGGCCAAGACCCTCAACGGCCTGGGCGAAAACTTCGCCGCCAGCGACGCTGCCAAGAAAGAGCTGCAGAAATACGCCCCGTACGGCACCGCCGCCGTCACTCCGACCTGCCTGCGCAACCACCTCATGCTCTTCGAGATGAAGGAAGGCCGCGGGCCGATCATGATGGACACCGTGACGGCGCTGGCCGATCTCGGCAAGACCATGGACAAGAAGGAGCTCAAGCACCTCGAGTCCGAGGCGTGGGAAGACTTCCTGGACATGACCTGCGGCCAGGCCAACCTGTGGTGCGCCACGAACACCGAGCCTGAGAAGAAGAACTCCGAAGTCATGCCGACCGAGCCGTACCTGCTGGGCTCGCACTCCGGCTGCTGCGGGTTCTGGGTCTCCGGCCCGGATTTCGACTGGATCCCGGATTCCTACAAGATCAAGGCCGACAACGGCAAGGTGTACAACCGCATGACGACGGTCAACGGGCTGTTCACCTCCGGCGACGGCGTCGGCTGCTCCGGCCACAAGTTCTCCTCGGGTTCGCACGCCGAGGGGCGCATTGCGGCCAAGCAGATGGTCAAGTACGCCAAGGAACATGCCGACTTCAAACCCGAGCTGCCCATGACCAAGGACCAGATCGTGGATATGGTGTACAAGCCGGTGCGTACCTACCTGCAGTTCGCCAGCTACACCACGGCCGACGACGTCAACCCGAACTACATCAAGCCGAACGGGCTGATGTATCGCATGATGAAAGCCACCCACGAGTACGGTGCCGGCACCTCCACCTACTATCAGACCTCGAGCAAGAACCTCGAGATCGTCATGGAGATGCTGGCCTGGATGCGCGAGGACTGGGAGAAGGTGGCGGCCGGCGATCTGCACGAGCTGATGCGCTGCTGGGAAATCATCCACCGCATCTGGACGGTCGAGTCACACCTGCGCCACATCCAGTTCCGCAAAGAGACCCGGTACCCGGGTTTCTACTACCAGGCGGACCACCCGGGCCAGGACGACGCCAACTGGTTCTGCTTCGTCAACTCCAAGTACGATCCGAAGGCCGCGAAGTGGGATGTCTTCAAGAAAGAGTACAAGAAGCTCATTCCATAACATGGATCGTACGGTGAGCGAGCGAACCGGAAGCTAACCCGAAGCACCTCCAGGTGCCGCACGGCACCTGGAGGTTTTTTTTCGGTCTCGGTGCGAAAGGGCTCCGTCCGCGGGAGAGAGCCTTTTCGCACGGAGACGGAGTTGCAGTTGCGGACATCGCCGGAGCGGCGATCAACCCATCACGCTGCGGCCCGATGGACGGGCCCGGCACGGAGGTAACCATGACGGATCAGCACGCAGCCCCTGTGAGCGGGAGCATCCTGGTGGTCGGCGGCGGCATCAGCGGGCTCACCACGGCCCTCGAAGCGGCCGAAGTCGGCTACGAGGTGTTTCTGGTCGAGAAGAACCCCTACCTGGGAGGCCGGGTGTCCCAGCTGAACCAATACTTCCCCAAGCTCTGCCCCCCGACCTGCGGGCTGGAGATCAACTTCCGCCGCATCAAGGACAATCCGCGCATCAAAGTCCTGACCATGGCGGAGGTGGACAAGATCGAGGGCCAGCCGGGCAGCTACTCCGTCCAGGTGAAGGTGCGACCGCGCTTCGTCAACGAGAAGTGCACCTGCTGCGGCAAATGCGCCGAGGCCTGCCAGACGGAGATCCCGAGCGAGTACGACTTCGGCATGAAGACGGTGAAGGCGGCCTACCTGCCCTTCACCATGGCCTTCCCGGCGCGCTACGTGATCGACCCCGCGATCGTCAAGACCGAGGACGGGCAGCGCGTCAAAGCGGCCTGCCCCTACGACGCGGTCGACCTCGAGATGGCGCCCAAGTCGCTCGCCCTCAACGTCGGGGCGGTGGTCTGGGCGACCGGCTGGGTGCCCTACGACGCCAAGAAGATGGACAACCTCGGCTTCGGCCGCCACAAGAACATCGTCACCAACATGATGATGGAGCGCCTGGCGGCCCCGAACGGCCCGACCGGGGGCAAGATCACGCGGCCCTCGGACGGCAAGGCCCCCGCGAGCGTCGCCTTCGTGCAGTGCGCCGGCTCGCGCGATGAGAACTACCTGCCCTACTGCTCCTACATCTGCTGCATGGCCTCCCTCAAGCAGACGACGTACATCCGAGCCCAGTACCCCGATGCGAAGATCTACATCTTCTACATCGACCTGCGGGCGCCGGGCTACCGCTACGAGCGGTTCTATGACACCATCAAGAAGGACCCCAACGTCTTCTTCATCAAGGGCAAGGTCGCGGAGGTGAGCGAAGACCAGGCGACCGGCAACATCACCGTGACCGCCGAGAACGCGGTGACGGGCGCGAAGATCCAGCAGTCGGTCGAGATGGTGGTGCTCGCCACCGGCATGCAGCCCAGCGCGGCGGTCAGCAAGCTGCCGGGGGCGGTCAAGACCACGCCGGATGGGTTCATCTTGAACGACTACGCCGCCGGCGGGATGTTCGCGGCGGGATGCGCCAACAAGCCGGCGGACGTGGTTTCGTCCAACCAGAACGCCACCGGCATGGCCCTCAAAGCGATTCAAACCCTGGTGCGACGGTAGGAGGCCGACCATGAACAAGAAATATGGTGTCTATATCTGCCACGGATGCGGGATCGGCGAATCCCTCAACATCGAGAAGCTGAGCGAGGTGGCCTCCGACGAGGGGTACTCGGTCAAGACCTGCCCGGCCCTGTGCGGCAAGGACGGCCTGGAGCTGCTGAAGCAGGACGTCGCGGGCGGCGTCAACACGCTCGTGATCGCGGCCTGCTCGCCGCGGGTGCTCTACGACACCTTCCGCTTCGACGGCTGCATCGTGGAGCGCGTCAACCTGCGCGAACACGTGGTCTGGTCGCACCCGCGTTCGACCTACCCGGCGCCGACCGAGGAGCAGAAGGACGACGAGACGTTCATCGACCACGTTCAGATGATGGCGTCCGACTACCTCAAGATGTCGCTCGCCAAGGTCGAGAAGATCAATCTGCCTGAGCCCTACAAGCTCGAGACCCTCACGCGGAAGATTCTGGTCATCGGCGGCGGGCTCACAGGCATCTCGGCCGCGATCGACGCCGCCAAGGCGGGCTACGAGGTCACGATCGTCGAGAAGGAGGCCGCCCTCGGCGGCAACGCCGCCAAGTGGCGCAAGCAGCTGCCGACCGAGTACCCCTACGAGAAACCCACGGCCCCGATCATCCCGGCCAAGATCAAGGAGCTCGGCAACTACCCGGGCATCGCGGTCAAGACCGGCACGGTCGTGGCGCGCATCGCCGGGCAGCCGGGCGACTTCACTGTGACGTTCAAGAAGCCGGGCGAGAAAATCGAGTTCGACGTGCCCTTCCCGCTGCCGCCGGAGATGCGCGTCGACGCGAGCGGCAAAGAGCTCGAGGCGGAGAAGCTCAACGCGCTCTACAAGGAGTTCAACCAGGGCAGGACCGACATCCTGACCTTCGACCCCAACGGCGAGAAGTTCGGCGCCGTGGTGCTCGCGGCCGGATGGCGCCCCTACCAGCCCAAGGAAGGCGAGTTTGCGCACCTCGGGTTCGGGGTCCTGCCGGACGTCGTCACCAACGCCCAGTTCGAGGAAATCGCCGCGGCCGGCAAGATCAAGCGCCCCTCTGACGGCCGCGAGGCCAAGTCGGTCGTCTTCGTGCAAAGCCCGGGGCAGGGCGAGGACAAGGATTTCCCCTATGCAGCCTCGGTGACCAGCCTCGTCGCCCTGAAGCAGGCGACCTACGTGCGCGAGGACTACAGCGACGGCAAGGCCTACATCATCTACCAGCACATGCGCACCCCGGGGATGACCGAGAACTTCTACAAGGCCGTGCAGCAGGACCCGGGGGTCTTTCTAACCAAGGGACAGGTCAGCCAGGTCGCCCAGAACGGCGCCGGGCTGGTCGTCGATGCCGACGACACCCTGCTCGGCCAGGCCATCCAGATCAAGGCCGACCTGGTGGTGCTCGCCACCGGCATGGTGCCGGCCACCAAGGACGACCCGGTCGTCAATCTGGCCTATCGCCAGGGCCCGGCCTTCCGGGACAACGCGCTCTTCGACGACTACGCCGACTCGAACTACATCTGCTTCCCGTACGAGACCCAGCGCACCGGCATTTACGCGGCCGGCGGCGTGCGGCGCAGCATGACGACCGAGGAGGCGATGGAGGACGCGGCCGGGGCGGCCCTCAAGGCGATCCAGTGCCTGGAGTCCGTCAACCGCGGGGTCGCCGTGCACCCGCGATCGGGCGACCTGACCTTCCCGGATTTCTTCTTCCAGCGCTGTACCCAGTGCAAACGCTGCACCCAGGAGTGCCCGTTCGGGGCGCTCGACGACGACGAGCGCGGAACCCCGAAGCCCAACCCCACGCGCTGCCGCCGCTGCGGCACCTGCATGGGCGCCTGCCCGGAGCGCATCATCAACTTCGCCAACTACAGCATCGACAGCGTCAGCTCGATGTTGAAGGCGATCAAGGTGCCCTCGACCGACGACTTCGACGAACCGCCGCTGCGGATCCTCGGCCTCATCTGCGAGAACGACGCCTACCCGGCGCTCGACATCGCGGCGTTGAACCGGATGGCCTGGAACGCCGACGTGCGCTTCATCCCGGTGCGGTGCCTGGGGTCGGTCAACGTGATCTGGATCAAGGACGCGCTTTCCCAGGGCATGGACGGGGTCTTCCTCATGGGCTGCAAGCACGGGGACGACTACCAGTGCCACTTCGTCAAGGGTAGCGAACTGGCCGAGATCCGGGTCAAAAAGATCGGCGAAGCGCTCTCCAGCCTGGCGCTCGAGCTCGAGCGCGTGGCGCAGTTCCAGATCGCCATTGACGAGTACGACAAGGCCCCGCAGGTCATCCAGGAGTTCGTGGAGATTATCGAGGGGCTCGGCCCGAACCCGTTCAAGGGGTTCTAACGCGGCGACGATGAATCGGGGCCGGGCGGTGATCCGCCCCGCCCCGCTGCCACACAGGAGGTCTCAGACATGACGCAACGACTCGTGATTGAACCGGATCTGAATTTCATCAGGGACGTGGGCATCCTCGGCGGCGACGACGTCAAGAAGTGCTACCAGTGCGCCACCTGCTCGGTCGTCTGCCCGATTTCCCCGGACAACCGCCCGTTCCCGCGCAAGGAGATGATCGCGGCGTCCTGGGGGCTGAAGGACAAGCTGGTGAAGAGCGCCGACCCGTGGCTGTGCCACAACTGCGGCGACTGTTCGACCCGCTGCCCGCGCAAGGCCAAGCCGGCCGACGTGCTGGCCGCCATCCGCGCCCAGACGATTACGGAGTACTCCCAGCCCGCGCCTCTGGCCAAGGCGCTGAACACCCCCATGATGCTGCCGCTCCTGTTGCTGGTGCCGGCGGTCTACATCCTGATCATGGGTTTTATCATGGAGAAGGTCTTCGGCGCCTCATTCCTCAACTTCAGCCCGGAGGGCACCATCGTCCACGCCAAGATGGTCTCCACCTGGCTGGTGGACGCGGTGATGCTGACGGCCGCGGGCTTTGCCGCGGCGGTGTTCTTCAACGGCATCAAGCGCTTTCTTTGCGACATCCACCAGAACGCCCTGGACGAAGGCAAGACCGCCCATCAGACCATCGAGGCCGCCGGGTTCATCCAGGCTCTGATCCGCACGATTCCCACCATCCTGCGGCACGCCAAGTTCAACGAGTGCACCGAGAACAAGGAACGCGGCGTTTCGCACATGCTGGTGCTCTTCGCCTTCATCGGCCTGTTCATCGTCACCTCGATTTTCTTCGTGGCGATCTACGGGCTGCAGATCCACGGACCCTACTCGCAGCTCAATCCGGTCAAGTGGCTCGCCAACGTCAGCGGGGTCGCGCTCATCATCGGCAGCATTCTGCTGCTCAAGACCCGCATGAACAAGCCCGATCAGGTGTCCGCTTACAAGGATTGGCTCTTGCTCGGCCTCGTTCTGGGCCTGGGGGTCACCGGCATGGGCGCTCAGCTGACGCGCCTGGCCGGCTGGGCGGGACCGTCCTACACAATTTATTTCGTCCACCTGATCCTGATCTGGTTCACCTTTGCCTACCTGCCGTTCTCGAAGCTCGCGCACCTGGCCTACCGCACGGTGGCCATGACCTACGCGGAGTATGCCGGTCGTAAGTAACATTTCGCCCTTCCGCGTTCGCGGAAGGGCGAAATGTTACTTATTTAGTTGGCCAAGAAAAACGAATTGGGGGCCTGCCATGCAGGCCCCCAATTCGTTTTGAAGAGGCAGGCATCTTATCAGGCGTTCCGAAGCAGGGTTGTCATGCCGGCTTGATCCGGCATCCAAGGCTGCTGAATTCTGGAGTCCGGCTAAAAAAATGCCGGAATGACGAAGCAAAGGCAACTAAGGGGCCGTTGATAAAGAACGTATAAAAGTAAAAATCGGGGGCGCCGCGAGGCGCCCCCGATTTTTAAAGATGAAAAGGGGCCCCCGCAGCGCGGGGGGGCCTTTTCATTATTTCTTGGTTTCGCCGGTGGCGGCGCCGTGCAGCTTGATCTCGACCTTTTCCTCCAGGTTCTTGTAGTATTCGCGGAGGATCTCGAGGACCTCGTCGCGACCGAAGTGGTCGGCCACCTTGGCACCTTCGGAGAGCGCCTTGCGCAGCGCCGTGCCGGAGAGCAGCACGCGGTCTTCCTTGCCGTGGGGGCAGGTGCGCAGGGAGGCCATGCCGTCGCACTTGTAGCAGTAGAAGGTCCAGTCGATCATCAGCGGCTTGCAGAGCAGTGCCTTGCCCGGCTCCTTCGGGGTCGGGATCTTGTTGAAGATCGTCTGGGCCTCGAACATGCCGTAGAAGTCGCCCACGCCGGCGTGGTCGCGGCCGATGATCATGTGCGAGCAGCCGTAGTTCTGGCGGAAGGTGGCATGCAGCAGGGCTTCGCGCGGGCCGGCGTAGCGCATGTCGAGCGGGTAGCCGCCCTGGACCACGTTCTTTTCGACGAAGTAGTACTTCACGAGGGCGTCGATGCACTTGACGCGCACTTCGGCGGGAATGTCGCCCGGCTTCAGGTTGCCGACCAGGGAGTGGATGAAGACGCCGTCGCATGACCTCGACCGCGATCTTGCAGAGGTACTCATGCGAGCGGTGCATGGGGTTGCGCAGCTGCAGGGCCGCGATCCGCTTCCACCCGCGTTCCTCGAAGATCTTGCGGGACTCGGCCGGCCGCATGTAGACCCCGGCGTATTTCTTGGGGTATTCGCCTTCGCTCAGCACCTTGACCGGTCCGGCGAGGTTGACGGCCTTCTGGTTCATGACCATCTGGACGCCCGGGTGATCCTTCTCGGCGATCTTCCAGAAATCCTCGACCGTCTTGGATCCCTCGCCCTTGAAGATTTTTTCGCACTCGTACCGCTTCTCGGCCACGCCCATGTCGTACTTCTCGGTGACCTTCATGGTGGCCATGATCTCTTTGGTCTCGGGGTCGAACAGAGCGATCTCTTCCCCGATCTTGATCGCGGCCGCGTCGTCCTTGGAGGCGGAAAGGGTGACCGGGATCGGCCAGAAGGTGCCGTCCGCCGTCAGGAAATTTTCGCAGACGCCCTTCCAGTCGGCCTTGGTCATGAAACCGGTCAGCGGGCTGAAGCCGCCGATGCCCATCATGATCAGGTCGCCTTTTTCGCGCGCGGAAACCGGGATCTTTTTCAGGCCGGCCGCTTTCTTTCTTTTCGGCCTCCAGCGCGGCGCCTTCCAGCAGGCAGCAGGTCAGACCTTTTCCTCCATGGGGGGGAATCAACTGTGACATACGATCCTCTCTCCTTTCCTCTATTTTTTTAATGGTATCGCCCCGAGAGGGCACGGTTGGTGGCACGGGAAGAAGCTGTTTTCTATGCGGGAACGCAATCTTTGTCAAGCGCAATCACCGGTTCGGCATTGACTTCCACGCGGCGTGAGCCTAATTTCTAGCGCGAATTTGAAAACGTCTCTCATCTGCAAAATCGGGCGCATTATATGCGGCCGAGAGGTACGCTCATGAAGCACCCCCTCAAGGCCATGCTCCGCATGCTCCTGGCGGCGGCCTTGGCTCTCGCCGGCTGCAGTTCGAGCTACGTGGCCAAGCCGATGCCGTTCAAGTCTCCGTCCGCCTACCCAAATGCCACCGAGGCGGCCGGCGCCCTGGTCGCCGCGCAGGCCTTCGCGGCGCCCGCGGCAGCCCAGGAGGCCTTCGGCTTCGACGTCCGTGCGGCCGGCATGCTGCCAGTCCAGGTCATCTTCGACAACGCGGGCCCCCACCCGATCGAGATCAACGTGGGGCAGACCTTCCTCGAGGACGAATCCGGCAACATCTGGCCGATTCTGGATCGGGAGACCGCCTACGAACGTGCGACCAAGTACACCCAGACCAAGGAGGTGTTCAAAGAGGGTGCGTACCATGCCTTCCTGGGCGCCGCAGCCGGAGCGATCATCGGCGCTGCGGTGGGGATCGTGACCGGCGAAAACGTGGCCGTGACCGCGGGCAAGGGCGCCGCAGTCGGCGGAGCCGCCGGAGCCTCCCTGGGGGGGGCCAAAGGGTATTTTTCAGAAGACGCCCGTCGAACGGTGACCAACGACCTCAAACGCAAGACGCTGGAAAACAAGCCGGTCGCCCCGCGCAGCCTTTCGTTCGGCTTTCTGTTCTTCCCGGGCGAAGCGCCGTCGGCCAGGGAACTGCGACTGCAGGTGAAGGAGACCGACACCGGCGAGGTGTACCTGCTGAAACTGGCACTCTGACAGACCGTTGAAATCCGGCGTGTCAGGCCGTGATCCGGCGTTGCACGGCTATTAGAAATGCTCCCAAATTGTGACCCGCGCACTGCGGCGCTTTCCAAGGCGCCGCGTGCCTACGTTGACGGCCCGAGACGTGGTTCCAAACACCCCGGGTACGCCAGTCGTTTGAGCGAGTGCCAAAAACAGGGGGCCATCCGCTGTGGATGGCCCCCTGTAATAAAAATGGCGGAGAGACCGGGATTCGAACCCGGGAAACCACTTTCGCAGTTTACTCGCTTAGCAGGCGAGCGCCTTCGACCTACTCGGCCATCTCTCCGTGTGTGATCACACCAAACAACAGTCCGCGACCGCGGTGGGTGCGGGTCGTGCCCGACGCTTCGGCCGTGGATGGGTCAGCGTTCGTGGCGGAGGGAGTAGGATTCGAACCCACGGGGCGCGTTACCGCCCAACGGTTTTCAAGACCGCCGCTTTCGGCCGCTCAGCCATCCCTCCGGCGAATTCGAAAAATTTAGCACCGCCGGTCGGTAAAGGTCAACAGTTTTTGAGGGCCGCGGAACGCTTTGTCGTTGACATCTCTCAGGCGGGAGTGTAAGCAATCCCCAAAAATTCCAATCGTTGAAAAGGAATCTGCGGGCATGAAACAGAAATACGAGATCCTCAAAGACGAGGACAACAAGCGATTGATCATCCGCGAATACGCCGAGTTGGACAAGGATGTCATGTCGCTGCTCTGTGAAGAGAGCTACGATCGCAAGGCCGTCAAGTCGGCCATCTCCGGCGGCCGCGAGGATCTGGTCACGATCCTGCGGACCAAGAATCTCTATCCCCCGGGAATGTATGCCGGCCAGATCGCGGACAAGGTCGCCGAGATGTACGGGTCGAAAGGCAAGGCCAGCGACGAGATCGTTTTCGACGACCTGGAATTCCTGGCGCGCGACCACGAAGTCGCCCCGGCCGCCGCCCCCTACGAGTCCGAGCCCGGGGACATCGAGGAGTTGCTGGAGGTCGGCGCCGAGGACGACAAGTTCGAGGAAGGCGAAGAGATCAAGCAGATCGACACCACGCTCAAGATCGAGGACGACGAGTTTTCCGACATCGACGAAGAGAGCTGATCGCCCCCCCCGTCCGCACCCACCCGACCCCGGCGGCTCTTGAAGCGTCATGGTTTGCGCCTCAAGGGCCGCTTTTTTCCTCATTCTTTTCATTTGACTTGCCCCATATTTCGGAATAATAACTCGTCACTGACGGGCGATGGAAGTTCAGCAGGCAGAACTGACCGCCTCAGCCTACATTTTCCAACTCCAATACAATTTGCATCAATCCACACTATGCACGCCCTGAGCGGTGAGGAACGTCCTCTCGCCGGGCAAGCGAACTGTTGCTGCTGTGACCACAATCGCATCAAGGAGGTGCAAATGGACAAAGAAGAAAGGGCGTTTTACGAGAAACTGGAGGGCAAGGGCGTCTCCAGGCGGGACTTCATGAAGTTCTGCACGTTTCTGACCGCGACCATGGGCCTTTCCTCCTCCTTCGTCCCGAAGGTGGCGGAGGTCTTCGCCCAGCCGGCACAGCGGCCGCCCGTGGTCTGGCTCCACCTGGGCGAGTGCACCGGCTGCACCGAGTCCGCGATCCGGACGATGTACCCCTGGATCGACCAGCTCGTGCTCGAGGTCCTCGACATCACCTACCTGGAAACGATCATGGCCGCGGCCGGCCACCAGGCCGAAGAAGTGCTGCACACCGCGGTCGAAAAGTACAAGGGCAAATTCATCTGCGTGGTCGAGGGCGCGATCGCCACGAAGTACAACGGCGGCTGGGGCAAGGTCGGGGACAAAACCTTCCTGCAGATCGCCAAGGACGTCTGCACGAAGGCCGCCGGCGTCATCTGCATCGGCAGTTGCTCGGCCTTCGGCAACATCCCCGCCGCCAAGCCCAACCCCGGCGGCTACAAGGGTGTCGGCGAGGTCCTGGGCATCAAGACCGTCAACATCGCCGGCTGCCCGCCCAACCCGATCAACTTCGTGGGTACGGTGGTGAACTATCTCCTCCTGGGCAAGCTGCCCGCGCTCGACAACCTGGGCCGCCCGCTGTTCGCCTACGGGCAGACCATCCATGACAACTGCCCGCGCCGGGGGCACTTCGAGAACGGCGAGTTCGTCACCGAGTTCGGTTCCAAGGAAGCGGCCGAGGGCTACTGCCTTTACAAGGTCGGCTGCCGCGGGCCCGAGACCTACAACAACTGCAGCATCGTGAAGTTCAACGGCGGCACGAGCTGGCCGGTCCAGGCGGGTCACCCGTGCATCGGCTGCAGCCAGCCGGACTTCTGGGACAAGTTCACCCCGTTCTACGAGGAGATGTAGCCCCGCGGGGCTGCGATACCACCGCCCACTTTTCTTTCCAGACACGGAGGAGACGATATGGCAGACCGAATCACGATTGACCCGATAACCCGCATCGAGGGCCATCTCAAGATCGAAGTCGAGGTGGCCGGAGGCAAAGTCACCAACGCCTGGAGCTCCGGGACGATGTTCCGGGGGATCGAGCTGATCCTCCAGGGACGCGACCCGCGCGACGCCCAGCATTTCGTGCAGCGCACCTGCGGGGTCTGAACGTACATCCATGCTCTGTCCTCGGTGAGGGCAGTCGACGACGCCGTCGGCGTCAAGATCCCGAAGAACGCACGTCTGATCCGCAACCTGATGCACGGCGCCCTGTACCAGCACGACCACATCGTGCACTTCTACCACCTGCACGCCCTCGACTGGGTGGACGTCGTCAGCGCGCTGCAGGCGGATCCCGCCAAGACGGCGGCGCTGTCGGACAACGTCTCGAACGCGCCCTGGGGCGGCGCCGTCTATTTCAAGAACGTCCAGCAGCGGCTGAAGACCTTCGTGGACAGCGGCCAGCTCGGCCCGTTCTCCAACGCCTACTGGGGGCATCCGGCCTACAAGTTGCCGCCGGAAGCCAACCTGCTGGCGACGGCGCATTACATCGAAGCCCTGCGGCTGCAGGCCAAGGCCGCGCGCATGCACGCGATCTTCGGCGGCAAGAACCCGCACCCGCAGTCGCTGGTGGTGGGCGGCGTCACCTGCGCCAACGACCTCACGGCCGACCGGATCGCCGAGTTCCTGTTCATCACCAAGGAAACCCAGGACTTCATCAAGAACGTGTACATCCCCGATCTGCTGGCGGTGGCGTCGTTCTACAAGGACTGGGGTGCCATCGGCGGCACGTCCAACTTCCTCGCGTGGGGCGACTTCCCCATGAGCGAGAAGGAGCCGGACAGCCTCTTCATGCCGCGCGGCGTCATCATGAAGCGCGACTTCGCCAACGTGAAAATGGCGGACCCGACCAAGGTGACCGAGCACGTCGCCCGCTCCTGGTATGAGGGCAAGGACGCCAAGCACCCCTACCAGGGCGTCACCAAGCCGCTGCCCGAGGACCCCAAGTACGCGCCGAACGACGGCAAGTATTCCTGGCTGAAGGCTCCGCGCTATGAGGGCGAGCCCTGCGAGGTCGGCCCGCTGGCGCGTGTGCTGGTGGCCTACGGCTACGGCAAGAAAGAGATCAAGGACACGGTGGACAAGGTCCTGGCGACCCTCAACGTCCCGGCCACCGCGCTGTTCTCGACCCTGGGCCGCACCGCGGCGCGCGGCATCGAGACGCTTGTCGTCGGCGAGGCGGTTCAGGGTTGGGTCATGGAGCTGGTCGAAAACCTGAAGAATGGCGACAGCCAGATCTACGAGCCCTACGAGATGCCGACCAAGGCGCAGGGCGTGGGCCTCAACGATGTCCCGCGCGGCGCCCTGGGCCACTGGATCGTCATCGAGGACAAGAAGATCAAGAACTACCAGTATGTGGTCCCGTCGACCTGGAACCTCGGGCCGCGCTGCTCCAGCAACAAGCTGGGCCCGATTGAAGAGGCGCTGATCGGGACGCCGATCGCCGACCCCAAGAAACCCTTGGAGGTTCTGCGCACGGTGCACTCGTTCGACCCCTGCATCGCCTGCGCGGTGCACGTCATCGATCCGGATTCGAACGAGGTCTACAAGATCAAGGCCCTCTGATGCAGTCCTGACATCCGGGCCTCTTCCCGCGGCGGGGGGAGGCCCGTTTTTTTTCGCCCCGCGGCAATCCCCAATGCGCTTGACGCCGCCGCGCCCTTTGGTTTAGATGGACTGCCCGGACCGCTTGCATCGGCGGGCGGCGCCCCCGAGGAGCACGCCTTGGCTGATTCCGACCGCAACCCGTTCGACGACCTCTACGCCCCGGAGATCATGGTCCTGGGGATCGGCTCCATCCTCTACTCCGACGACGGGTTCGGCATCCGGGTGGCCCATCGGATCGAGGCGGCATACGAGTTCCCCGACCACGTCCTGGTGGTGGACGGAGGAGTGCTGGGCATCAATCTCCTGGGCGTGATCTCCAAGCCCAAGCACCTGATCGTGGTTGACACGATGCGCAACGGCGGCGCTCCGGGCACGCTCTACCGGATGGAGGGCGATGCGATTCCCGAGCGAATCCGCGCCAAGAACAGCCTGCACCAGGTCGACTTCCTCGAGGCGCTGACACTCTGCCAGGCCCTCGATCATGTCCCGCAAACCGTTATCATCGGCGTCGAACCGGCGGACATCGACACGCTCAGCCTGGTGATGACCCCGACCGTCCTGGCGCAGATCGAGCCGGTCATCCACAGGGTGCTCGCCGAGCTCGACCGCCTGGGGGTATCCTACCGCAAGAAGGACAATGCCGATGTGCCTCGCGATCCCTTCCAAGATCATTAAAGTCGAAAACAACATGGCCGTCATCGACGTGGACGGCGTGCGCCGCGAGTGCAGCCTGCTGCTGATCGAGGATGCCCGGGAAGGCGAGTACGTGATCGTGCACGCCGGCTTCGCCATCTCGAAGATCGACGAGGACGCGGCCAAGGAAACCCTGGCGTTGCTCAAGGAGGCGGCCGCGTTGATGGATGCCGGGGGCCGCAGCGGAAACGGCCCGGACGCGTAAGCGATGGCGCCACCGAACGAGGCCCGGGGGCTGCTCGTCAACGGGATCGTCCAGGGGGTCGGGTTCCGGCCGTTTATTTACCAGCTGGCCCGGCGCCACGGCCTGACCGGGGAGGTCGCCAACACCTCTACCGGGGTTGCGATCCACGTCGAGGGCCCGGTCGACCGCCTGAACGCCTTCCAGGACGACATCTCCGCGAACCCGCCGCCGCTCGCGCATGTCATCGAGGTCGTGAGCCGCCCCGCAGCGCCGCGGGCATGTACGGAGTTCCGCATCGAGCACAGCCGCGCGGACGCGGCCATGGCCACCCTCATCTCGCCGGATGTGGCCGTCTGCGACGACTGCGTGCGGGAGCTGTTCGACCCCGCCGACCGGCGCTATCGCTACCCCTTCATCAACTGCACCAACTGCGGGCCGCGCTACACCATCATTGAGGACATCCCATACGATCGCCCGGCCACCTCCATGCGCCGGTTCGCCATGTGCGCCGACTGCCGCGCGGAGTACGAGGACCCTCTCGACCGCCGATTCCACGCCCAGCCCAACGCGTGCCCGGTCTGCGGGCCGCGGGCCCGCCTGTGGGATGCGGAGCGCCGCGAGATCGAGACCGCGGACCCCGTCGCGGCCGCGGCCGACCGGCTGCGGGATGGACTCATCGTGGCCGTGAAGGGGCTGGGCGGCTATCACCTGGCCGTCGACGCTCTCCAGCCGGCCGCCGTCGCGCGGCTGCGCGGCCGTAAGCTGCGCGAGGAGAAACCGTTCGCCGTCATGTCCCCCGATCTGGATGCCGTGCGGGCTTACGCCCGGGTCGATCCGGAGGACGCGACGCTGCTCCTCTCAATCCAGCGGCCGATCGTGCTGTTGCCCAAGCTGACCCCCGGGCCCCTGGCCGAGGCGGTCGCCCCGCGCAACCCTTTCGTGGGCGCGATGCTCCCCTACACGCCGCTGCACCACCTCCTGCTGCGCCAGGGCTTTGTCGCGCTGGTGATGACCAGCGGGAACCGGAGCGAGGAGCCGATCGCAATCGACAACGACGACGCTTTCGAGCGCCTGGCGGGCATCGCCGACTGCTTCCTTGTGCACGACCGCGATATCTACCTGCGGGCCGACGACTCCGTGGTGCGCCGGTCGGCCGGAAAGACCCGCTTTCTGCGCCGCTCGCGGGGCTATGTCCCCGTGCCGGTGTTCCTGAAGGACGAGCTTCCGCCGATCCTGGCCTGCGGGGCCGAGCTCAAGAGCACGGTGTGCGTCACCCGGGGCAACCAGGCCTTCGTCAGTCAGCACATCGGCGACCTCGAGAACCTCGCCACCTACGAATCTTTCCAGAAGACCATCGCCCACCTCCAGCGCATCCTGGACGTGCGGCCGGAGATCATCGCCTGCGACCTGCACCCCGATTACCTCAGCACGCGCTGGGCGGACGAGCAGACGGGAACCCCGAAGGCCCGGGTGCAGCACCATCACGCGCACATCGTGAGCTGCATGGCCGAGCACCGTATCGACGGCCCGGTCGTCGGCATTGCCTGCGACGGCACCGGCTACGGTCCGGACGGCGCGGTCTGGGGCGGGGAAATCCTCCTGGCCGATGCCGCCGGCTTCGAGCGCGCGGCGCACATCGCCTACGTGCCCATGCCGGGCAGCGCGGCCGCGATCCGGGAGCCGTGGCGCATGGCGGTGAGCTACCTGCAGGACGCGTTCGGCGAGGGGCTCCGGGAGCTGGATCTGCCGGTCCTGCGCGCGGCCGGCGGCGACCGGGTGCAGGTGGTGCTCGAGATGGCGGCCAGGCGTCTCAACTCGCCGCTGACATCGAGCCTGGGCCGCCTGTTCGACGGGGTGGCCGCGCTGGCCGGCCTGCGCTCGCGCGTCACCTTCGAAGGCCAGGCCGCGATGGAGCTCGAGATGGCAGCCGCCGGCGACGCCGACGAGGGCTACCCCTACGCCTGGGAGAGCGGTCCCCCCGCCCGCATCCTGCCGGCGCCGATCATCCGCGCCGTGGTGGCCGATGTGCTGAAAGGTGTCCCGGCGGGTGCCATCAGCGCCCGGTTCCACGCGACCCTGATCCGGTTGTTCAGCGAGCTCGAGGAGAGGTCGGCCGCCGGCACGGGGTGCGGCGGGTGGCGCTGAGCGGCGGGGTGTTCCAGAACAGCCGCCTGCTGGCCGGGCTCATCCCCGCGCTTGCGCGTCGCGGCTTCGAGGTGTACAGCCATGGTCTCGTCCCGACCAACGACGGAGGCATCGCGCTGGGGCAGGCCGTGATCGCTGCTGAAAAACTGCGTCTCAGGCCGTGATCCGGCGTTGCGCAGCCTTTTGGGATTGCTCACATACGTTCCAGTATGCTGCGCATCCCGAAAGCCTGCGCGCCTTGGCTGACGGCCTGATACTTGTTTTTCAATGACCGCTTTGAATGCGTAAAGGAAAATAAATGGCGATTAAGCACAGCGAGGAATACCGGGACGGGGGTCTGTCCCGGCCGATCGCCGAGAGGATCCGGCGCACCAGCCGTCGGGCCGTGCGCCTGATGGAGGTCTGCGGGACCCACACCGTTTCCATTTTCAGGAGCGGGATCCGATCCGTCCTGCCGGAGACCATTTCCCTGCTGTCCGGCCCCGGCTGCCCGGTGTGTGTGACCGACCAGGCGGAGATCGACGCCTTCATCGAGCTTGCGCGGCAGAAAGACGTGATCGTCGCCACCTTCGGCGACCTGATGCGGGTGCCCGGCTCCGAGTCCTCCCTGCAGCGCGAGCGTGCGGAGGGCCGCGACATCCGCGTGGTCTACTCCACGGTGGACGCGCTCGCGATCGCGGCCAAGCATCCCGACCGGCAGGTGGTTTTCCTGGGCGTCGGGTTCGAGACCACCGCACCGACCGTGGCGGCCGCCATCGTCTCGGCCGCCCAGGCGCCGCTCGGGAACTTCTCGGTCCTGTCCGCCCACAAGACCGTGCCGCGGGCGCTGGAGGCGCTCATGGCGCTCGAGGATGTGCGCATCGACGGGTTCCTCCTGCCGGGGCACGTGTCCGTCATCATCGGGCTGGACGCCTACCGCGACTTCTTCGAGCGCCATCGCATCCCCTGCGTGGTCGCCGGGTTCGAGCCGGCGGACATCCTGCAGGCGATCGCCGCGATCGTCGCGCAGATCGAGACCGAACGCCCGGAGCTGGAGAACGCCTACTCGCGGGCGGTGACCGCCGAGGGCAACCGCAAGGCGCAGGCGCTGCTCGCGGAGGTCTTCGAGCCCGTGGATGCCTGCTGGCGCGGGATCGGCACGATTCCGCTGAGCGGGTTGCGGATCCGCCCGGCCTACGCCGCTTTCGACGCCGCGCGGCGCTTCGCGCTCGCGCTCCCGGAACCGCGCACCCCCCGGGGCTGCGCCTGCGGCGAGATCCTCACCGGCAAGCGGACGCCACCCGAATGCGCGCTCTACAAGAAGGTCTGCACGCCCGAGGACCCGGTGGGGCCGTGCATGGTGTCGAGTGAGGGGACGTGCGCTGCGTACTATCGGTATCATTACGAAGAATAGAGTCCCGAGGGTCCAGGGTTCGAGGGTTCAGGAAAGAAGCAAGAGGGTTCAGGGTTCAGGAGTAACGCCAAAAAATTCCGGGCCTTTTTCTGCTTGCCTGAACGCTGAACCCTTGAACGGCATCGCCAGATCCGGAATAGAACTCCTGCATTCAGAAAAACAGGGTGCCTGGTATGAAAACCGACAAAATCCTCCTCGACCACGGCAGCGGCGGGAAAGTCTCGCATCGCATGATGCGGGACCTGGTGTTGCCGGTCTTCGACAACCCCGTCCTGGCCGAGCTGAACGACGGGGCTATTTTTGAGCTGCAGCCCGGCCTGCGCGTGGCGTTTTCGACCGATTCGTACACCGTGGACCCGATCTTCTTCCCCGGCGGGAACATCGGTGAGCTGGCCGTTTACGGGACCGTCAACGATCTCGCCATGTGCGGGGCCCGCCCGCTGGTCCTCAGCGCGGCGCTGATCATCGAGGAGGGCTTCCCCATGGAGCAGCTGCAGACCATCGTGGCCTCCATGGGCGCGGCCGCCGCGGCGGCCGGGGTGAAGGTGGTCACCGGGGACACCAAGGTGGTCCCCAAGGGGGCGGCCGACCGGCTGTTCATCAACACCTCCGGGATCGGGGTCATCCCTGCCGACGTGCACGTGTCCAGCCGCGGCGCGCGCCCGGGGGACCGGGTGATTCTGAGCGGGAGCATCGGCGACCACGGGGTGAGCGTCCTCGCCCGGCGCGAGGGGCTGTCCTTCGAGCTGTCCGTGGGCAGCGACACGGCCCCCCTGAACCACATGGTCGGCGCCATGCTCGCGGCCGCTCCCGGCGTCCACGTCCTGCGCGACCCCACGCGGGGCGGGCTCGGGACGGCGCTCAACGAGATCGCCGAGCAGTCGGGGGTCGGCGTCAGCATCCGGGACGACCTCATTCCCGTGAAGCCCGAGATCGCCGGGCTGTGCGAGCTGCTGGGGCTCGACCCGATCTATATCGCCAACGAGGGCAAGCTCGTCGCCTTCGTGGCGCCTCAGGGCGCCGACGCCGTCCTCGCGGCCATGCGATCCGATCCGCGCGGCCGCGACGCGGTCGTGATCGGCGAGGCGGTCGCCGAGCACCCGGGAAAGGTGCTCATGCGCACGCGCATCGGCGGCACGCGCATCGTCGACATGCTGACCGGCGAGCAGCTGCCCCGCATCTGCTGACCGCATGCATTATCCCCGCACGGACATTCTCTTCCGCCTCCTGGTTTTTACCGCGGCCGTCCTGGCCGTCTGGGCCTGCGACATGCGGCGCGAGCACCTCCTGACCGGCCGGACCATGGGCACCACCTACGCGGTCACGGTCGTCACCGGCCCCTTCGGGTCGGTCGCCGGGCTGCAGGCGGCGATCGACAGGCGCCTGGAGGAGATCAACCGCTCCATATCGCCCTACCTAAGGGACAGCGAGATCAGCCGCTTCAACCGTTTCGACCGGGTGGGTGAGGAGTTCCCGATCTCGGCCGATTTCCTGCGGGTGATGCGGACGGCCGCCCGGCTCTACGAACTGTCGGGCGGGGCCTGGGACGGGACGGTCGGTCCGCTCGTGGACCTGTGGGGGTTCGGTCGCGGGGGAAGCCCGGGGCGCGTGCCCGCGCCGGATGCCGTCGCGGCGCTGCTCGCGGACGTCGGCTTCGACAAGATCGAGATCCGCGAGAACGGCGCGCTGGCGAAGCGCCGGGCGCGGATATCCCTTGACCTGTCCTCCGTCGGCCAGGGCTACGGCGTCGACCAGATCGTCGAAATCCTGCGGGGCGCCGGGGTCACGGACTTCCTGGTCGAGGTGGGCGGCGAGATCCACGCCGCGGGAGCCCGTCCCGACGGCCGCGCCTGGCGGGTGGGCATCAGCCGGCCGGTGGCCGGGGCTCGGCCCGAGGACATCTACCGCGAGGTCACGCTGCGCGACCAGTCCTTCACCACCAGCGGGGACTACCGCCAGTTCTTCATTCAGGACGGGGTACGCTACTCCCACCACATCGACCCCGCGACCGGCTACCCCGTGCGCAGCGGCCTCGTCAGCGTGTCCATCCTCGCCGCCGACAGCTGCGCCTTCGTCGACGGGATGGGCACGGCCGTGCTGGTCATGGGGGTCGAGAAGGGGCTCGCCCTGATCGAGCGCCTGGAGGGGGTCGCGGGGTTTCTGGTCGTGGAGGCGCCCGACGGGTCGCTGCGCGACCACCTCTCCCGGCGCATGCGGCTGGAGCCAGCCCCCTGATCCCCGGCGGCACGGCTGCGTTGACATCATTTCCGCGCCTCCTTATTGTTCCACAACAAGACACGGTCAACCGGACCACCCCGGGGTGATGCCGTCATGCGACCCGGCATCGGTGCCCGGGACCTGTATTGCTGCGGCGGACACGTTTCTCTCTTGCCCGGAGATATCCCCAGGCGGCGTTTGACCCATTTCCTCTCCGGAGTCCCGTTGCGTTCATGCAGTTGACACGACGTCCTCAGCCCCGAGCCCGCGCGCGCAGACTTCACCTGGTCAGCCTGGGATGTGCCAAGAATCAGGTGGACAGCGAACTCATGCTCGGACGGCTGAAGCAGGCGGGCTGGATACCGACCGACGACCCGGAAGAGGCGCACGCCATCGTCGTCAACACCTGCAGCTTCATCGAGTCCGCCGCCGAGGAGTCCATCGAAACCATCGTCGAACTTGCGGGCTACAAGAAAAGCGGCCCCTGCCGGCGGCTGGTGGTCACCGGCTGCCTGCCCGAACGCTACCGCGAGAAGATCGTTCGGGCCCTGCCCGAGGTGGACGCGTTTCTCGGCACGGGCGCGTTCGACCAGATCGAAGCGGCGCTCGAACCCGTCGACGCCCCGTGCGCGTTGTCGCTCCCGGACCCCGACCTGGCCTGCCTCGACCAGACCCACACCCCGCGCGTACTGACATCGCGCCACATGGCCTACCTCAAGGTCGCCGAAGGGTGCAGCAAGGGCTGCACCTACTGCATTATCCGCAAGCTGCGCGGCCATCACCGCAGCCGGCCGCCGGAGGAGGTGCTGGCCGAGGCCCGGGAGCTGGCCGCCGGCGGCGTGCGCGAGCTGGTGCTCGTCGCGCAGGACACGACCTCCTACGGCGCGGACCTCGACCCGCCGGCCAGCCTCGGCAGCCTGGTTCACCAACTGGCCGGCATCCCCGGCAGCGGCCGCCGGAAGGAGCCGCCCTGGATCCGCGTGCTTTACGGGCACCCGGAGAGCATCGACGAGAGCTTCATCCGCGCGGTCGCGGACCACTCGAATGTCTGCTCCTACTTCGACATCCCGATCCAGCACGCGAGCGGCCGCGTGCTGAAACGCATGGGGCGGCACTACGGACCGGAGGAGCTGCGCAGGCTCTTCCGGCGCATCCGGGAGATCGTGCCCGGCGCGGCCCTGCGCACCACCCTCATCGTCGGCTTCCCCGGGGAGACCGACCGGGATTTCCAGGAAGTTCTGGATTTCGCGGAGGAAATCCGGTTTGACCATTTGGGCGCCTTTGTCTATTCTGACGCCGACGATCTCCCGTCCCATCGGCTGCGCGGGCACGTCCCGCACGCGGTGGCCCAGGACCGGTACGACCAGCTCATGTCCGCCCAGATGGACATCTCGGCCGAGAAGAACCAGAAACACATCGGCAAGACGCTCCGGGTCCTGGTCGAGGAGGACCTCGGCAACCACCTGTTCGCGGGACGCGCGTCCTTCCAGGCGCCCGAGGTGGACGGGGTCACGTACGTGAACACCTCGGCATGCGGCCTGTCGCTTCCCATCGGTCGGTTTGCGCTGGCCCGCATCACCGATGCGCTGGAATACGACCTGATGGGGGAAGTCGCGTGAGCGATCTCAAGCAGAGGATTCTCCAAGCCGTCCAGCCCGACCTGGCCGCCATCGAAACCGCACTGTCCGCAAACCTCAATCCCCACCTCGACCTGGTGCGCGATGTCGCCGGGCACATCGTCTTCAGCGGCGGCAAGCGCCTGCGGCCGCTGCTGATGGTGCTCTCCGCGCGCGTCTGCGGCTACGCCGGCGACTACGACAAAACCTTTTCGACCGCGCTCGAGTACCTGCATGCGGCGACCCTGCTGCACGACGACCTGGTCGACGGCGCTGCGCTCAGGCGGGGCAAGCCCGCCGCCCACCTGAAGTACGGGAGTTCGGTCGCGGTCCTGGTCGGAGATTTCCTGCTGGCGCGCGCCCTGTCGGTATCGGCTGCGACCGGAAGCGCGAAGATCGTGCGCCTGCTGGCCGAGCTGACCGAGCAGATGTCCCAGGGGGAAGTGCACCAGCTCATGCGCAAGGGCGACGTCCGCCTGACCGAGAACGAGTATTTCGACGTGATTCGGCGCAAGACGGCCGTGCTGTTCGAAACGGCCTGCCGGGTGAGTGCGGTGCTGGCCGACGCGCCGGAGGAGCGCGAGTCCGCGCTGGCCGCCTACGGCTACAACCTCGGGATGGCCTTCCAGATCGCCGACGACCTGTTCGACTACACCGCGGCCACCCCCGAGCTCGGCAAGGAGATCGGGGCGGACCTGCGCGAAGGCAAGCTGACGCTCCCGCTCATTCACGCTCTCGGCCGCGCTCCGGCCGCCGACCGCGAATGGATGGTGACGGTCGTGCAAAACCCCGGCTTCACGGCCGACGACTTCCACCGGCTGGTCGACCAGCTCCGGCGTTTCGGCTCGATCCGCTATGCGGAAACGGCGGCCGAGGGCTTCATCGCGACGGCCAAGGCGGCACTGGCGGCCTTCCCGCCCTCCGCGCCCCTGGCCACCATGCTCGACATTGCCGATTACGCCCTGCACCGCCGCGTCTGATCCGGCGCGCGCCTTGATCCGGGTTCCGTTTTAGTCTATCTATGACTCCCGTTCCCCATCTCGGGGATACCCACCTGTCAGAATTCGACGTCTTGTGTCGCCCGAGGCCTGTCGAAGGCCTCCGCGGCCGGAGAGCGTGAGGGCATGCGAACGAGCATTCGACTGGGATTGGCGGTGCTGGGGGTGGTTCTGCTGCTGACGCCCGGCGTCGGCGCGCAGCGGAGCGAGGATGCGCGGACCGTCGTCGCGCTGGGCTCCGCCGCGGTCCAGGGCGGCAACCCGGCAGCCGCGCGCGATGCGGCCGTCGCCGCCGGCCTGCAGCAGGCGGTCGCCCGCGTGGCCATGGAGGTGCTCTCGCCCGAGGCCTTCGCCGAGAATTTCCGCAAGCTGAACGAGGCCCTCCTGGACCGCCCGGACGCTTTCGTGCAGGACTTCCGGGTCCTGTCCGAAGCCGTTGCCGGCAAGCAGCACAGGGTGCTGGTGCAGGCCACCGTGCCGGTGAAGCCGATCCAGGAGCTCGCCACGCGCCAGGGGGCCGCCACATCAAGCGCTGCGCCGGCCGCCGCGCCCCTGACGCTGACGGTCGAAGGCACCGGAAACCTCGCCAATTCGGTGAAGTTCCGCAAGGCCCTCAGCAGCACCCCGGGCGTGGAGGGGATCCAGGTGAAGGAAATGAAACCCAACGCCACCACGCTTGGGTTTACCTATCGAGGCCGCCCGGAGGATATCGTCGCGGCGCTTGCGGCGCAGCCTTTCGACACCTTTTCGATCAACGTCATCGACGCGGACCCGGCGGCCTTGAAAGTCGCGCTGGTCCCCAAATAAGGCACCGGCCGCAGCGGGGCAAAGGAATCTGCCATGGACGGCGCTATGCACAGCCAGCCCCAACGGAGACCGCCCCGCCGCCCCGCACTCACCATCAACGTCCCCAACATCCTCACGGTCCTGCGGATTCTCATCGCTCCCGTTTTCGTCATCCTGCTGCTGCGGGATCTGCACGGTCTCGCGCTGCTCATGTTCGTGCTGGCCGGCATCAGCGACGGCCTGGACGGCCTGATCGCGCGCATGTTCAACCAGCGCAGCGATCTGGGCGCCGTCCTGGACCCGATCGCGGACAAGCTGCTGCTGTCGACCGCCTATGTCAGCCTGGGGTTCTCGCGCACATCCCCGGGTGGCTCGCGGTGGTGGTGATCAGCCGCGACGTCATGATCGTGACGGGCATCGCCGTCCTGAGTTTCTGCCGCATCGATTTCGACATCCGGCCGTCGCGGCTCAGCAAGTGGACCACCGCCGCGCAGATCCTGACGATCGGGTTCGCGCTCCTGAATTTTCAGCTCCCGGTTGCGGGCGTCCTGCACGTCCTATGCTGGGCGACCGCCGTGATGACCGTCCTCTCCGGGCTGCACTACACGTACATCGGGTTGAACACGCTCCAGCGGGGCTTCGACTCCCGGCCCGGGCGCCACGACGAATAGACCTTGAATTCGCGTCGGCCCAGTTAGGGCTTGACACTATCCGCGAGCCGGTGGTAGGGAAAAGTTCCTTTTTGCACAGGCACGTAGCTCAGGGGGAGAGCGCTACCCTGACACGGTAGAAGTCCGGGGTTCAAATCCCCGCGTGCCTACCAGAAGAATCAAGGGGTTGCGGATGATGCCGCAGCCCCTTTTTCGTTGGTTGTGACCCAATTGTGAACGGTTCTGAAAATTGCGCTCTCCAAACGCTTCGCCGCCTCCTGATTTGTGGGCTTCACGAGGTCGCCTGTCCAAGCCCACATTTCTGCCTTAAGATACACCAGCGCCTTCACCTCCTACCAGCTGGTGATCAAGAGCGATACGAACGCGCAGGAAGTCGTTAAAAAGAAAGAAGTGCTGGATTCCCAGCGTTTATGAAAGGAGTCACACCATGAGCAAGCCCTATGTTCGTCTTGACAAGAATAACGCCGCCGTCCTGCTGGTCGATCATCAGACGGGGCTCCTGTCACTCGTGCGCGACATCGATCCGGACAAGTTCAAGAATAACGTCCTGGCCCTGGCCGACCTGGCCAAGTACTTTAAGCTGCCGACCATCCTGACGACGAGCTTCGAAGACGGACCGAACGGCCCGTTGGTGCCGGAGCTCAAGGCAATCTTTCCGAAGGCGCCCTATATTGCCCGCCCCGGTAATATCAACGCCTGGGACAATGAAGATTTCGTGAAGGCCGTGAAAGCGACCGGTAAGAAGCAGTTGATCATTGCCGGTGTGGTGACCGAGGTGTGTGTTGCCTTCCCCGCGTTGTCGGCCCTGGAGGAAGGCTTCGAGGTCTTCGTCGTGACCGACGCCTCGGGCACTTTCAACGAGGTGACCCGTCATTCCGCTTGGGATCGCATGTCGGCTGCCGGCGCGCAACTGATGACCTGGTTTGGCGTGGCCTGCGAACTCCATCGTGACTGGCGCAATGACATCGAGGGGCTGGGTACGCTATTCTCCAACCACATCCCCGACTATCGTAATCTGATCACCAGCTACACGACACTCAAGGCCGGTAAGTAGATAGGCCGACCCCCGGCGTCCTGCCGCCCGCTTGCAGCAATCGGGCGGCAGGCGCCAAGGGGCAGGGGTGTTTGATGGGCACCCAAGACCTTTTCTAATCTATGGCTTCAATCTGAAACCTTAAAATTCAATATTTTCGCATTATCGTTTCAAACGCCTTCTCAATCACTGTGTGCTTTCGTTCCCTTAAATTGCCTGCCTTTGAGACATGCAATGGCAAGGAGAAAAGTCAATGCGGCGTGGATCGCCGCCGCCGGCCACAATAGGCTCCCGACCCACTCACCGCCGAGCCCAAGGTAAAGAAGATACAACGTGACAAGCAAGCTGTAAGTCAACATGCCGGTAAGCCCCTGGTCTGCCTCTCCGGCTGAGAAGCATGCCACGCCCAGGGCAACCAAGGCGATGCCGGTCACGCGTGCTACCGGTATGGCGACGCCGGTAAGCTCCCCGCCCAACAACAACCGCCCAACGAGCGACGGAACAATCACCAACGCTGCGCCAGTTAAGGCTTCGGCGACGGCTGCGAAGGATAGCAGTCGGTTCATCTCCATTCACCCTCGTGGCAAGCGGAGATTCCTGTCCGCTCAATAGGCGAAAAAATCGGCTAATCTTTCGCCAAGGCAACCCGTTTGGCAATGGCCGGGAGTTGCTCGCGTTCCTCTGCCGTCAACTGCTGCGGTCCGAGATTGAAGGTGACCTTGTTGATCTTGCCGGTGAACTTGAACGGAACATCGTAGCGATACTCCAGCATCGCGACGCCGGTGCGCGTGTCCTGGCCGATGTCGAAGGTTTCGTCCTCCGGGAACGTGATCGGGGTGCTATGTTCCATGGAATTCCTGGCCACTTCCTTGCCGTCCACGTAGAGCACGCCCGTCCCTCCCTTGCCCAAGCCCGGGCCATCGGACTTGAAGTCGAAGACGATGGTGTGCTTGCCGGCGTTGAGCTCAGGACCTGCCCACACCGTGCGCTTGAGGTCGAGCAGGTTGTAGAGGAACACCGGCTTGCCCCGACGAATACCCACCACGCCCTTGCTCAGGAAAAGCGCATAGCCGCCGAAGCGCCCGCCGTCGGTGACGATCATGCCTTCCGCGCCACCTTTGGGGATCGTGACCTCGGCGGTGATGGTGTACGACCTGTTCAGGATGCTCGGAGCGCCGCTGTTGGGCACGCCGGTCAGTGTTCCCGTGTAAGTGAAGACCGTTCGTCCTGCGGTGAGGTTCGGCTTCGGCGCGTTCCAGCGCTGCAGAGTCGTGTTGTCGAGCGGCAGCACGTCATGCTTCTTCGCCTCGGCGTAGAAGATGTCCTGCATCTGCTTGAGCTTGTCCGGCATTTGGGCAGCCAGGTCGTTGGACTCGGTGGGATCCTCCGTGACGTTGTAGAGCTCCCACTTGTACCCGGTGATCACGTCGGGCGGCGGGGCGCTGCTCAGTTCCCACGGGAGTGTCGCCGGGGTCGTGCACGCCACCCAGCCGTCGTGGTAGATGGCGCGGTTGCCGAGCATCTCGAAATATTGCGTGGTGCGCCTGGATGGGGCGTTGGCGTTCGCCTTGTCCCATGTGTAGGCCATGCTCACGCCGTCCATGGGGCGCTGCTGGATGCCGTTGAGCGTATCCGGCATCGGGATGCCGGTCGCTTCGAGGATGGTCGGAACGATGTCAATGAGGTGGTGAAACTGGCGGCGGGTGCCGCCCACGTCGTTGATGTGGCCGGGCCACGACATGGCCATGCCCTGAGCCGTGCCGCCGAAGTGCGACGCCACCTGCTTCATCCACTTGAACGGCGTGTCCATCGCCAAAGACCAGGGTGCGGCGAAGTGCGGGAAGGTGCGGTCGGACCCCCAGAATGGGTACCAGAGGAACTGGTCTTTGACCGGCACGGGAACGCCGTTGAAGGTGGTGAACTCGTTCGGCGTGCCGTTGAGCATGCCTTCGGCGCTCGCGCCGTTGTCGCCGGCGATGTAGATGATCAGGGTGTTGTTGAGTTCGCCCAGGTCTTCGACCGCCTGGATGACGCGGCCGATCTCGTGGTCCGTGTAGGCGAGGTAGGCCCCGAAGACGTCGGCTTGCTTGATGAAGAGCTTCTTCTCTTCCCAACCGAGAGAATCCCACTCCGGCAGATCCTTCGGCCAGGGGGTCAGTTGGGCGTTCGCAGGCATGATGCCCAGCCGCTTCTGGTTGGCGAAGATGGTCTCGCGCAGCTTGTTCCAGCCGCCGTCGAAGAGGTGCATGTCGCTGATCTTCTTGATCCACTCCGGCGTCGGATGATGCGGGGCGTGCGTGCCGCCCGGTACGTAATAGACAAGGAACGGTTTCTCGGGCGCGATCTCCTTGAGCTCCTTCATGTACTGGATCGCCTCGTCGGCCATGGCCGTGGTCAGGTTCCAGCCCGGTTTGCCCTCGAAGGGGTAGATGGCCGTCGTATTGCGGAACAGGTTCGGCTGCCACTGGCTGGCGTCGCCGCCGACGAAGCCATAGAAGTACTCGAAGCCCATGCCGTTCGGCCACTGGTCGAAGGGCCCGGCCTGGGTCGCCTGATAGAAGGGCGTGTTGTGATTCTTGCCGAACCACGAGGTCGCGTACCCGTTCTCCTTCAGGATGGCGCCGATGGTGCCGTTCTCCTTCCGGATGACCGAGTCGTAGCCCGGGAATCCCGTCGCGATTTCGCCCACCACCCCGAAGCCGGCCACGTGGTGGTTGCGTCCGGTGATCAAAGCCGCGCGCGAAGGCGAGCAGAGCGACGTGGAGTGGAAATTCGTGTAGCGCAGCCCGCTTTTCGCGATGCGATCCAGTGCCGGTGTCGGAACGACGCCGCCGAAGGTGCCCGGCGCGCCGAACCCGCTGTCGTCCGTCATGATCAGCAGCACGTTGGGCGCGCCCTTCGGCGGCACGACGCGCGGCGCCCACCAGGCTTTCGACTCCGAGGCCTTTTCCTTGATCACCCCGTCGAACTTCGGATCGGGCGGCGGGAGTTGTTTGCCGCTGATGGTGGTGGTGGCGCTGGGTGATCCAGGCACACCGGTAATTTCCTGCGCCAAGGCAGGAAGCGTGAGCGCAAGCGCGATGAGCAACACGGAGATTTGTTTCTGTCTCATCTGGTGCTCTTCCCTCCAAAACAAATTGAATGAGAGAAAATGCATCGAACTCAACAACCCGTCCTCGGCAGGTGAGCATAAAAAGGAGGAAATATTTCCTCCCTATCTTCAAAAAGCCCATTAATTGATCCAGCCCTGCTGCTCGAAACGAATTTTGAGTACGTCGGCGATCTCTTTGGCAGTCGCTTTGGCCCTGCCCTCGATTGTGGCGCTGCCGCTTGCTTCACCGTAGGCCTTGACCCCGGTTGATACCACGAGCCCAACCGGGTTGTGGGTGATCAGAAGGGTGGCCAGACCCAGGGCTGCGCCCGGGGTCTTGCCTCCCCCTGCGTTCACGTCGCCCTCGCCGAGCTTACGAGGTCCCTTGGGTGTCATTTGATAGCCTTCAATCAGGGTCTTCAAATCCGAGGCACCCGCACCGAACCCCAGCGCCACCCGCTCAACGGCACTGCCCTTATCGACCGTGAGGAGATAACCCCGGAGCATGATGTCGTTCACATGGGGAATCGTCGATTGGGTAGCCCGTACCCCTGGGAGGCCCATATTGCGGATTTCTTGGGCAAGCTCTTCAGCGATCTTCATTCCAAGCTGGCGGTCGAGATCGGTTTGCAGGGGGCTCGGGGGGATGGAGGGCGCTACATTTTGCGTCGCAAGGGCGGAATCGGGCTGCACTTCCTCGGGAGTCGCCACGAAATCATGGACGATGATCTGGTTGGGCCTGGGAAGTTTCCCAGAGTAGAGGGTCTCCCGATCGCTGACTTTGGTCGAAGCGCATGCGGTTAAAAGTGTTAATGCTACCAAGCTGATAAGATGTCGCGACCCTTTTGAAGGACAAGCTGCTATTCCATCTGAAGCCTCCTGATTTTATGTTAAAAGTTGACCCTGAAAAGAGATAATGACCATGTAGAGCGAATCACGCAAGAGCGTAAAGCGGGAAAAAATCTCCGCCAATCAGTAATCCTGAAATGTATATCATGGAATGGGGTCTATAACGTATTGGGTAATGCAGCGATGGCCCTTGATGGCAGAAGGTTTCAGATTAACAAACCACATCAGCCGTGGCGGGCGTGTCTGGAGGTCGTCCCCTGCGACCTTTACCCATCGTTTAACCACCCGCCCCGGCGGTGGTTTCCCTCGCTGCCTACCCAAACCCTTTGGTTTTTGTCGGTATCAGGAAACTGGATTTTAACCGAGTTTTTTGGTATGAGAGACATTATCGTCCCATGAATATCAATGCGTCAGGTGTGTTCCGCCCATAACGGTCCTGTGGCCATGCTGGAGGAGCCCGCCAAAGCATAAACGAAGGGGTTCCTTACCCGCATGCGCTGTCGTTTGGTGTCCAACCGTTCCGGCTTCACCCTGATCGAGATCATTTGCGTCCTCGTCCTGCTGGCGACCCTGGCCTCGTTTGCCCTGGCCCGCATGGTGGCCCTGGACCAGGGCGCTTCCCAACAGATGCTGCGCTCCTGCCTTTCGGAACTCAACAGCCGCGAAAACATGACCTGGTGCCAGCTGAAGCTCTCTCCTGCGGGCTGGGTGGACGATCCGACCCTCTTCTCTCAGGTCAACACGGGCCTCGGGACGGACTACCAGTGGGCGGCGGGCCCGACCGTCGCGGGCGGAGGGATCCGCTTCAAGGACCAGGCGCTGACGCTCGTGCGGGAGGCGTCTTCGGCCAACAAGGCCGGCCTGTGGAAGTAAGGCCGCTGCGTCCGCGGAGGCCGCCTGCCCTTCGAGGTCGGGCCGCTCCGGGATCCCTCGCCGTCGGCTTTCTTTTGAATTGCTCCGCGCATGCCCTCGTGATACGAGGGGGCCCATGTCTTTCAACGATATCGAGCTGAAGCGGATCAAGAAGATCGTCGGCGGGTTCTGCATCGACCGGATCCCGGACCACCAGCGCAGCCAGGTGAAGCTCCTCTACGAGATGCGCGGCTTCGAGGTCAAGCTGAGCGAGGCCAGGCCGTTCCGGGGGAGTCACGTCTGGACCGAACGGCAGGTGGCTCGGTTCAAATACGATCCGGACACCATCCGCTGGCAGCTGTATTTCCGCACCCCCTCCGACCGGTGGCGTAAATACCCTGCGGCCGAGCCCACCAACAATCTGAAAGCCCTGGTCGAGCTCTTGCGGGACGACCCGTTTCACCTCTTCTGGGGCTGAAACCGCGCCGTTGACGTCCGCGGCCCGGCCTTGCTTCCACCCGCTGTCTCAGAAGAATTTCGGATCAGACGCTAAGCCAAAACCCCCCGCGTGCCGATAATGGATGCGTCCTCCTTTTGATTTCACGGCCGGAGATCGGCATGGACATCCAGTGCGACGTCTGCAAAACGGTTTATAAGATTCAGGACGGGGTCATCCCCGCCGGCAAGAAGGTGCGCTTCACCTGCAAGCGCTGCCGTTCCGCCGGCGGCGACGCCCCCGCACCCCCGTCTCCGGTCATGCCGCAAACTCCGCCTCCGGCGGTCGCAGCCTCTTCCGCGGGGCCATCGCCGCGGGAGCGGATCCTGAACGGCATCAAGGACCTGCCTGCCATGCCCCAGGTCATCACGGAGATCCAGGCGCAAATGGCGGGCGCGGACATCAACACCCGCAAAATCTGCGGGCTGATCGAAGCTGACGCGGCGATTGCGACCAAGGTGCTGCGGTCGGCCAACTCGGCCTTCTACGGCCAGAGCGGCAAGGTGGCCACCATGACCGGGGCCCTGAACCTCATCGGGCTGAAGGGGCTGCTGGAAGTGGTCGCGCTGGCGGGAGCCCAGCGCCTGCTGGTCGGCCGGCTGCCGGGGTACGGCTACGAGGCCGAGGACCTCTGGCGGCACTCGCTCGCGGTCGCCTGCGGGTCGAAGCTGCTGGCCCTGCGGAAGGACCCGGGGATCAGCGAGACGGCTTACCTGGCCGGGCTGATCCACGACGTCGGGCGGATCATCCTGGACCGGCTCGTCCTGGAGCTGAAGGCCGAGATTGCCGAATTCATGGAGCGGGAGCAGAAGACCTTCCTGGATGCCGAGACCCGGTTTTTCGGGTTCAACCACGCCCGGGTGGCGGCCGAGGTCTGCCGCAAGTGGAAGTTCCCTCCTGTGATGGCCGTCGCCATCGGGTGGCACCACGAGCCCTCCAAGTCGAACGGGGACCTGCTCGCCCACATCCTGCACATGGCCGACCACCTGGCGACCATGATCGGCATCAGCTACGACAGCGACGACGTGCTGAGTCAGGTGGAGGCGGGCACGATGGATTTCCTGGGCCTGAAGCAGGCCGACCTGGGAGAGATGGTCTCGCAGATCGCGGAGTCCGTGAGCCAGGCCTCCAAGCTCTGAAGCGGCACGTCCCACACCTTCGGCCTCTTCGTCCCATCCCTTCGCCGCAGGGTTACGACCTGGCAGTCGCCCGCCCCGGTTCCTCTATGTTTTCCCTGGAGTGCGTCATCCCGATTGTGCGTCGTGTTTGCCTGCGTCAGGCGGCTGTGGTAGGTGCAATTTGCAGTCGTCCAGCCAAGGGGGTGAACGGATGCGGCCACTCACAGCATGCCGCCGGCAAGGCGTAACGGTCCTGTTCCTGGCCCTGCAGCTTTTCTGCATGTTTCCCCATCCGGCGGCCCCGCAGCCGGCATCGGCCGGGGGCTCGGCGGCTTGGGGGAAATGGGCCGAGTTGCTCGGGCGGCAGCCCTTTCCATACCAGGTCCCGCTCCCGGAGCCCCGTCCGGCCGAATTCGACGGCACCTACGCCAAACGCGTGCCGTCCGTGACCGAGCCGGTGCATTGCCTGCGCTGTCCGGATTACGCCCCGGAGGGCGGCCTCTGGCGGATGCGCTTCGATCAGGGGGTGTTCCGCGTCATGCACCTCACCTCCGGCTGGAAGAGCATTGCGACTGCGATCGCGGCCGGGGACCGGTTGCTGCTGGTCAACGATCCGGTCTGCATCGACGAAATAGGGCTCTACCGATGGCGGTTGGAACAGGGAAGGCTCGTGCTGGAGGTCATCGACGACCCCTGCGCCATTCGCCTGCGGGCGGCCAACCTCACCGGGCAGGCCTGGCTGCCCTGCCGGCCGCCGAACGCGGAGGCGGCCGTGACCGAGCACTGGCTCAAACCCGAGGGGTGCGAGTGAACGACCTGCGCCGGTACGCGCGCTGCCGATTAAACGCTCGAACGAGAAGGAAAGCGGATGAGTGCACCTGACGGCGCTGCGGCGGGCGGCCGGAGCGAACCGACGGAAGGGCTCTTAGAGGTCCCCGGCGGGACGCTGCACTACCTGGACTGGGGCGGCGCTGGCCCGCCGGCCCACTTTCTGCACGGCAACGGCTTCTGCGCGGGTACCTACGCCCCGTTCCTGCGCCTGCTCGCCCCCGATCTGCACGTCACCGCGAGCGACATCCGCGGCCACGGAGAGTCGGCCTTCGACCGCATGCCGCCTGTCCGGCACTGGAACGTCTTCGCCGAGGACCTGGCGCTGCTCGTGCAGAGCGTGCAGCGTGGCCCGGTGATCGGGATGGGGCACTCGCTGGGGGCGGTGGCCACGACCATGGCCGCGGCCGCCCACCCCGGGCTCTTCTCGGCCCTGGTGCTGATCGACCCGGTCTTCTTCGAACCGCTGCGGCTCTGGCGCGTGGCGGCCCTGCGGCTGCTCGGCATGCGCGGTCACTCCCCGCTCGCGGTGCAGGCGCGCCGACGACGGCGGGTGTTCAAAGGGAAGGCGGAATTGCTGCGGGTGTTCTCGGCCAAACCCGGCGCGTTCAAGAGTTGGGCGCCCGAGTTCATCGACGCCTACCTGGAGTGCGGGTTCCTGGAACGGGACGCCCAGACGGCGGTCCTGCGGTGCGACCCGGAATTGGAGGCCGAGATCTTCGAGTCCGTGCCGGTCGACGTGTGGGGGTACATCCGGCGCATCCGCTGCCCGGTCCTTGCGATCCGGGGGGAGCAATCGGAGGTATTCAGAGAAGGTGCGGCGCAACGGTTGAAACGCCTGGTTCCAACCTGCACGTTGGCCACACTCCCCGGCTGCGGCCATTTTCCGGTCATGGAGAAACCCGGGGAGTGTGCCCGTGTGATCAAATCCTACCTGATGGAGACGCTCGGCGGGGCGCGCTGATCACCCCTCGACCTGCTGGATGCCCTCCAGCACCCAGAACGCCTTCGCGTCCTTCGCTTCGCGGCTGAAGTGCCAGATTTCGCGCACCTGGCGGGCGCGCTCGTCGCCGTCCTCGCGCATCATCACGTCGTACAGCACCGAGGCGATCCTGCGGCCATCCACGTCGCGCACTTCGAGCAGACGCGGGTTGACGAGCAGCAGCTCCGTCTTCCCGGGGGTGGGGCTCTCCTGCGCCTGGCGTCGGATTTCCTCGTAGACCTCGTTGGAGGTGAACTGCCGGATGTCGGCCAGGTCGCGCTTGTCCCAGGCGGCCTGCAGCCGGTTGTACATGACCTTGGCGCCCTTCATGAAATCCGCCTGGTCGAAATCGGCGGGAATGGGGGCCGGTTCATTGGTGGGCGGCGCGGTCACCGGGTCGATCCCGGAAGTCCCCCATCCCTGCGAGGCCCCACTGTCGAACGAATAGCCGCCCGTGTTGCCCGCGGCCTGGCTCGCTTCACGCCGGCTGCGCAGAAAGCGGAAGAGCAGGAAAAGCCCGCCGCCGATGACGACCAGGTCGATCAGGCTCGGGCCGCCCCAGGCATGCCCGCCGCCGAAGAGCATCGAGCCGATCAGTCCGCCCATCAGCATCCCGCCCAGCATGCCGCCCCAGCGCCCGCCCATGGGGGAAGGGGTCGCCGTCGGCGCCGGGCGCGAAATCCCGGGGCTGGTGGGCGAGCCGGTGCTCGGCGAGGGGGCCGGCGCGCTGCGCTGGTAGGACGGGCTGCTGCCGAAGGACCTGCCGCCGCCCATGCGCGCCGCCTCGGCGGCCTCGTTCACAAGAAAGACGGCACAGAGCAGGCCGATCAAGCTCAACAGGATGACGTGTTTTCTCTTCATCGAAACCGGTCTCCCTCCCTGGGTGGTGTGCGTGAAAGTGGTCAAATGATAACAACGTTCTGGGCGATGGTCAACCTGGCGCGGCAGGGTGCATCCGGAGCGAATGCTCCGACGGAACGGTGATGGGGACGGCCCGCCGGGGGCGGGTCGCGGTATCAGGGCGGGGGCAGCAGGCCGACGAGGCGGCCGATGATGCGCTCGGCCGCCTCCGGCTTGGACATCAGCGGCAGCGCCTCGGCAGCGCCGGAAGGGTCCAGCAGGGTCACGCGGTTGGTGTCGACCTCGAAGCCGGAGTCGGGTGCGGCGACGTCGTTGGCCACGATCAGGTCCAGCCGCTTGCGCGCGAGCTTGTCGCGGGCGTTGGCGAGCACGTCCCGGGTCTCGGCCGCAAACCCGACGACCGCTCGCGGGCAGCCCGAGCGGCCCCGCAGCTCTGCCACCTCGGACAGGATGTCGGCCGTGCGCGCCAGCTCCAGGCGCAGGGTTGCGCCGTCCTTCTTGATCTTCTGGGCCGCCGGTGCGGTCGGGCGGTAGTCGGCCACCGCCGCCGCCATCAGCAGGGCGTCCGCGCCGGCCGCGGCTGCGAGCACGGCCGCGCGCATCTCTTCGGCCGACTCGACGGCAATCCCCCGGCTGCCGTGGGGAATGCGCCCGGCACCCGGTGCGTGGATCAGGATCACGTCCGCCCCGCGGTCGCGTGCGGCCGCGGCGAGGGCGAACCCCATCTTCCCGCTGCTGCGGTTGCCGACGAAGCGCACCGGGTCGATCGCTTCGCGTGTCCCGCCCGCGGTCACCACCACCGTGCGTCCCGCGAGCGTCCCGCGGCGGCCGAGCACCCAGCGGCACGCCTCGAGGATGTCCGCGGGCTCGGACATGCGCCCGCTGCCGGTCGCGCCCGAGGCCAGCCGGCCGGACTCGGGCCCGACCACGTGCATGCCGCGGTCGCACAGGGTTTTCATGTTGGCGGTCGTGGCCGGGTTGGCCCACATCCCGGATTCCATGGCCGGGGCGAGCAGGATGGGCGCCCGGCAGGCGAGCGCGGTCGTGACGAGCATGTTGTCGGCCAAGCCGCAGGCGAGCTTGGCCAGGGTGTTGGCGGTGGCCGGGGCGACGACCATGAGATCGGCGCGCTGCCCGAGCGAGACGTGGCCGATCTCGGTCTCCTGGAGCAGGGCGAACATTTCGACCGCGACTGGCCGGTGGGTCAGGGCCTGGAAGGTGATGGGCCGTACGAACTCGGTCGCCGCCGCGGTCATGATCACGTCGACGACCGCGCCGGACTTGACCAGGCGGCTGGTGAGATCGGCGGATTTGTAGGCGGCGATGCCGCCGCTGACGCCGAGGACGATGCGCTTGCCGTCCAGGACCGGGATGCGGGTGTCCATCTGTCGGGTGCCTCCGCGGCAGCCGTCCGGCTGCCTCAGCAGGGGGTTCGATTCATCTCGTAGATCAACCGCAGGCCTTCGAGCGTGAGCATGGGGTCGACCGCCTCGATGACCGGCGTCAACTCGGCCAGGATGTGCGCCATCCCGCCGGTCGCCACCACCTTGGCGCGGCCGCCGAGCTCCGCCCGGATGCGCGCGACCAGCCCCTCGATCAGACCCACGTAGCCGAACACCAGCCCCGACTGCATGGCGTGTACCGTGTTGCGGCCGATGGCGGCCGGGGGCGGCGTCAGCTCGATGCGCGGCAGCTTGGCGGTGCGGCTGGTGAGGGCCTCGGCCGAGATCCCGAGGCCGGGGGCGATGGCGCCGCCCAGGTAGTCGCCTTCCGCCGAGATGGCGTCGAAGGTGGTCGCGGTGCCGAAGTCGACCACGATGCACGGGCCGCCGTGCAGCGTGCGCGCCCCCAGGGCGTTCAGGATGCGGTCGGCGCCGATCTCGTCCGGATAGTCGAGCAGGATCCGGACGCCGGTCTTGATCCGGGGCTGACCAGCAGCGGCTCGTGCTTCAGGTAGCGGCGGCTCAGGTCTACGAAATTGGCGGTGATCGGGGGCACGACACTCGAGATGGCGACCCCCTCCAACTCGGACCACTGCAGGCCGTGGAACTCGAACAGGCTGTGCAGCAGCATCGCGTGCTCGTCGGTCTGCTTGGCCCGGTCGGTGGCGACGCGCCAGTGCGCGCGCCACTGCGATCCCGCGTGGACGCCGAACGATGTGTTGGTGTTGTTGACGTTGATGACCAGCAGCATGGGCTCTGCCCTCCGAATTCTTTCAAGAATATTAGCAGATTCGGCGAGAGGGGCAATGCCTAAAATGAGCTAAACTGACTAAACTGCCTGAAATTGAAAACCGTAAAGCCTCCCTTCACTTGGTCGGAACCCGTTCCAGCCCGCAGGGAAAACGGGTGGATAGCCAAGTGAGCGAAGCGGCCAGCGCTTCGAAGGCGAAGACCTCCAGGGACACCACGCCGTGGAAGCCGGCGAGCAGTTCGAGGACCTGCGCGGCCGCGGGCCCGGGCAGGTGATCCAGCGCGAGGTGGTCCCGGCCGCCGGCCGCCGCGTGCAGGTGGATGATCGCGACCGCGGGGGCGAAGCGCGCGGCGACGGCCGCGGGGTCCAGCCCCTGGAGGAGCAGGTGCCCCACGTCCAGGCAGACCGAGAGCCCGAGCCCGGCAATCAGCTCGCCGACCCGCTCCGGGGGGTAGTCCAGGGTTTCGACCGCAATGCGCGCCGGGTCCCCCACCGCGGCCGCGAGCTCGGCGAGGCCCTGCCGCGCCTGCTCCCGCCACGGGTCGCCGGCGCCCGCCGGCCCGCCGGGGACGTGCACGGTGAAGGTCGACGGCCGCAGGCGGGCCGCGTGGTCGCAGGCCCGGCGCAGCGCGTCCACCGCCCGGCGGTGGACGATCGGGTCGGGGTCGGCGAGCGATACGTCGGTCGGCAGGTGGACGTTGTAGCCGAGGCCCTCGGCCGTGCCGATGGCCGCGAGCTCCGCGATCACGTGGCGCGGGGGCAGCGCCCCGGCCTCGAAGAACAGCAGCTCGATCTCGTCGAAGAAGGGCGCCAGCCGGCGCACGTTGGGCCCGTAGTCCGCGGGGTAGATGAACGAGGTGGTGGCCGTGCGGAACGGGTAGGCGCGCCGGGCGGAGCGGGGCAGCCGGTCGAGCGTCATGCAGGCGCCTCCCCGCTCAGAGCCAGGCCGCGACGGCGGTTGCGACGAGCAGGCTCAGAACCGACGCGAGCACCATGAGGTCGCAGGCGCGCCGGACATCCCCGGGGGCGGTGTCGCCGAAGCGCACGCCGATGTAGGGCTTCTTCACGAGGATGCCGCCATAGGTGTTGGGGCCGTTCAGGCGCAGGCCGAGGGCGCCGGCGAAGGCCGCCTCCGGCAGCCCGGCGTTCGGGCTGGTGTGGTGGCCCCCCTCCCGCCAGGCCGTGCGGAAGGCGCGCCGTCCGGTGCGCGAGAGGAGCTGGGCGGCCAGCGCGATGATCGGCACCGAGAGACGCGCGGGGAGGAGGTTGAAGAGGTCGTCCAGGCGGGCGGAGGCCCGGCCGAAGAGGAGGTAGCGTTCGTTTTTGTAGCCCACCATCGAGTCCAGCGTGCTCGCCATCTTGAACGCGATCGCGAGCGGCGCCCCGCCCACGGCGGCGAAGAGCAGCGGCGACAGCACGCCGTCGACGAAATTCTCGGCCACGGTCTCGACCGTGGCGCGCGCGATGTCTCCGGTCTGGTAACGCTCGACGTCGCGGCCCACGATCAGCGCGAGCTTCGAACGCGCCGCATCCACCCGGTCCCCGGTCAGGAGGTCGAAGATCTCGCGCGCAGCGTCGTCGAGCGAGCGCACCGAGAGGCAATAGTAGACCAGGAGCGCCTCGATGCCGGCCCCGAGCGCCGGCCGGACCTCGCGCATGGCATCGACCAGCAGCGCGGTGAGCGCCCAGGCGCCAACCACCAATGCGGCCGCGAACAGGACCCCGGCCGCGACCGGGTGGGACACGAGTCGGCGGAATCGGGGTTCGGCCGCGCCGATCGCCCATCCCATCCAGCGCACGGGGTGGGGGAGGCGACGGGGGTCGCCCAGCAGCATGTCCAGCGCGAAGGCCGCCGGGATGATCGTCCAGGACGACAGGCCGTCCATCAGGTGTCCTCCCTTCGGCCGTGTTCCTCGGCCGCCCAGGCCGCGAGCGCTTCGGCCACGCGCCGGTTCGTCGTGCGCGAACGGGGACAGAGGCGGATGAACCGCTCCGAGAGGCCGACGAAGTTGCTGCAGTCGCGGATGAGGATGCGCTCCGCTGCCAGGCGCGCCCAGGCGGAGGCCGCCGTCAGCCCCTCGGGCAGTCGGGCCAGCACGAAGGAGACCGTCGAGGGGTAGGGGCGCATGCCGGGGATCGCGGCCAGGCGCTCCTGCAGGTCCAGGCGCTCGCGGACGAGGTGGTCCCGGGTTTCGGCCGTAAACCGGTCGATGGCGGCGCCGGATTCGCAGATGAAGCGCACCGCCGCCTGGGCGATGGCGTTGACGCTCCAGGGCCAGAGCCCGCTCTTGAACCGCTCGACCACGGCCGGGGCGCCGACGAGAAAGCCGATGCGCAGGCCCGGGATGCGGTAGATCTTGGAGATCGAAAGCAGGACGAGCACGTTTTCCAGCCCGCATCCGGCCAGGCTCTGCCGGTCCCCGTCGGCCGCGAACGGCAGGTAGGACTCGTCGACGACGAAGCGCACGGCCGGGTGGGCGGCGCAGACCTGCCGCAGGTCCTCGGCCGGGATGAGCCCGCCGGTCGGGTTGTTGGGGTTGCAGACGAAGACTGTGTCGGCGCCGGCCGCGGCGTCGGAGAGCCGCTGCGGGTCGGCGCGGAACCCGTCCGCGTCGGACCCCAGCAGGAACCCGGGGTCGATGCCCTGCAGGTGGCAGCTGTCGGCGTAGTCCGAGTAGGTCGGTCCCACGATCAGCGCCCGCCGGGTCTTCAGAGTCGACGGGATGGAGTAGATGAACTGGGTCGTGCCGTTGCCGGCCGCCATGCGCTCGGCAGGCAGGCCGAGGCGCGCGGCGTAGCGTGCGACGATGTCGCGGCTGTCGACCTCGGGCAGGACCGCGATCTCGCCCAGGTGCTCGGCCAGGTGCTCGCGCAGCCCGGGCGGCGGGCCGAGCGGGTTGACGTTGCTGCTGAGGTCGAGGATGTCCCCGGGCGCGCAGCCCAGACGGCGTGCGAGCGCGAAGATGTTGCCGCCGTGCCCGCCGATCATGCTGCCCCCCCGACCGCGGCGACGAGGAAGAGCACGGCTTCCGTGGCTTCGATCATGGCGCCGAGCATGTCGCCGGTGACGCACCCGAGCTGCCGGCGGTAGAACGCGATCAGCCCGGCCGTGATCAGCGCGCAGGCGACGTTCAGGGTGATCGCCTGGGGCCCGAGCGCAAGCGACAGCAGCGCGGTCGCCCCCAGCGCCCAGAAGGCGCCCACGCCCGGCCGGCGGTCGAAGAAGGCGAGCCCCGTGCCGCCCCCCGGGCGGCCGTAGGGGAGCAGGCGCATCGCGAAGATGACACCGCCGCGGGCGTAGGCCGGCACGAGGAGCAGCAGCAGGGCGCGGTTCTCCTCGATCTCGCCGATCCCGCACCACTTGAGCGCGAGAACCGCGCACAGAACGATCACGCCCATGGAGCCGATGCGGCTGTCCTTCATGATCGCGAGCTTCGCCTCGCGCGGGCGGTGGCTGAACAGGCCGTCGGCCGTGTCGGCCAGGCCGTCGAGGTGCAGCGCGCCGCTCAGCCCGGCCAGCACCAGCACGTCCAGCACCGCCACGGTGTCCGGGCCCCACCAGCGGCCGGCCAGCGCGTCGCCGGCCGCGAGCAGACCGCCGAGGACCAGGCCGACGACCGGGAACCAAGGCACCATGGCGACCGCGTCGAAGCCGGTCGCCGGGCCGGCCGGCAAGACGGTGAGGAAGCGGATGGCCGCGCGAAAGTGCGTCATCGGCCGGCCTCCGGTGCGGGTTTCAGGGTGAGGGGCAGCCCCGCAGCGACCAGGACGACCCGGCCGGCGCAGGCGGCCACGGCCTGGTTCAGGGTGCCCGCCAGGTCGCGGAAGGCCCGGCCGAGCGCGTTGTCGGGGACGATGCCGAGGCCCACCTCGTCCGCGACCGCGACGACCGGCCCACGCGCGGCCGCGAGCGCCCGGGCCAGGCGCGGGATCTCGGCTTCGACCCGGGCCGGGTCCGGCTCGTGCAGGAGCCGGTTGGCGACCCACAGGGTGAGGCAGTCGACCAGGAGCAGGTCGCCAGGCGTGCCCCCGTGCCGCTCGACCGCCTCGGGCAGGTCGTCGGGGGCTTCGACCGTGATCCAGCCGGGGCCGCGCTCCTGCCGGTGGCGGTCGACCCGCGCGCGCATCTCGGCGTCGAAGGCGACGGCGGTCGCCACGAACAGGCGCCGTTCGGCCGGGGCCCGCAGCGCGGTCTCGAGCGCAAAGCGGCTCTTGCCGCTGCGGCAACCGCCAATCACGAAGGTGAGCGTCTCTCGCATGCCGTCTCCCTTTATTTCCGGACCACGGTCGCCAGGATGCGCTCGACGTCGACATGCGCCTCCAGGTGATCGGCCAGCCGGTCGTACTCGCGGTCGCGCGCGGCGAGTCCCCCCAGCGCCGGCACGCCGCAGGCGTCCAGTCCGAGCGCGGTCAGCCAGCGCGCCGTCACGGCCGGGGCGTCGAAGAGGCCGTGCAGGTAGGTCCCGAGATCCGGCCGTCCGGCGACACTGCAGCCGTCCTTCCGTCGGCTTCCGCGCGTGCCATTGCGCTCCAGCATGCGAAATCCGGGCGTACCGCCCGCGCGCGTGGTGCGTGCCCATGTGGATCTCGTAGCCGCAGCCGTCGGCGCCGTCCCAGCGGAACCGCGTCAGGGTCGTGGTCTTGGGCGCCTGCAGGACCGTTTCGACCGGCAGCAGGCCCAGACCTCGGTCGACCCGGGACGGCCCTCGTGCCCGTCGGGGTCGTGCACCCGCGCCCCCAGCATCTGGTAGCCGCCGCAGACCCCGAGGATGTGTCCGCCGTCCCGGTGGTGCGCCCGGACGGCGTCGGCCCAGCCGGAGGTGTGCAGCCACTCGAGATCGTGCCGGGTGTTCTTGGAGCCCGGCAGGATGACCGCCCGGAAGCTCCGGAGGTCCTGCGGACGCTCGAGGAAGTGGACCCGCAGGCCTGCGACCGCCTGCAGCGGCTCGACGTCGGTGAAGTTGGAGATGTGCGGCAGGCGGATGACCGCAATCGCGGCCTCGCCCGGCGCCGCGCCCGCCACGCGGGGCGGGTGTTCGATCGCGACCGAGTCCTCGCTTTCGATGCGGATGTCGGTGAACCAGGGCAGCACGCCGAACACCGGCCGGTCGGTGCGCGCCTCGATCCAGCGTACGCCGTCCGCGAAGAGCGTGAGGTCGCCGCGGAAGCGGTTGACGATGAACCCCCGGATCATGTCCCGCTGGCGCGGCTCGAGGCACGCGAGGGTGCCGACGATCTGCGCGAAGACGCCCCCGCGGTGGATGTCCGCGACCAGCACCACGGGGGCCGCGGCCTGCTCGGCCATGCGCAGGTTGACGAAGTCGCCGGCCATGAGGTTCACCTCGGCGCAGGACCCGGCCCCTTCGAGGACCACGAGTTCGTGCGCGCGGCGCAGCCGTGCGAGCGCCGCGGCCGCCGTGCCGAAGAGCCGCTCCTTGCGGCGGTGGTAGTCCGCCGCGCGGCTGTTGCCCTCGACCCGGCCCAGCACCACCACCTGCGAGCCCAGGTCGCTCGTCGGTTTCAGGAGGACCGGGTTCATGTCGACCTGCGGGGCGATGCGCGCGGCCTCGGCCTGGACGATTTGCGCGCGCCCCATTTCCAGGCCCTCGGGGGTGACCCCGGAGTTGTTGGACATGTTCTGAGCCTTGAAGGGCGCGACCCGGATCCCCCGGCGCAGGATGGCGCGGCAGAGCGCGGTGACGACGATGCTCTTGCCCACGTCCGACCCGGTGCCAAAAACTGCGATGCAAGGGGATAGGCCCTCGGAGGTCGTCACGTCTCGATCCCTTTCCGCGCGGGGACTCCGGCCTGGAAGTAGTGCCGCACGGCCCGCATTTCGGTCACCAGGTCCGCCCGCGCGAGGATCTCGGCCGGGGCCGCGCGGCCGGTCAAGACCACCTCGGTCGCCGCCGGCCGGAGGTCGAGCAGCGCCAGGAGCTCGGCGGTCGACAGGACGCCGACGGCCGCGGCCACGTTGGCCTCGTCCAGGATCACGAGGTCGTGGGCGCCGGCCGCGAACACCGCGCGCACGCGGTCCAGGCCGGCGCGTGCCGCAGCGAGGTCCTCGGCGTCGGGCGCCCCGCGTACGAAGCGGCCGGTGCCGAACTGCTCGACCGTGATCCGGTCCGCGAGCGGGCGAAGCCCCGCGAGCTCGCTGTAGTCTCCCCGCTTCATGAACTGCGCGATGAACACGCGCAGGCCGGCGCCGGCCGCGCGCACGGCCAGCCCGATCGCGGCCGTGGTCTTGCCCTTCCCGTCGCCCGTGTAGACCTGGATGCAGCCTCGTCATCTAAAGTCTCCTGTCGCCATCCCGGCAGTCACTCGATACTCGATGCTGGATGCTCGATAAAAAAGCACAGCTTACGGGTTGCATTCGAGCATCGAGTATCGAGTCGAGCATCCAGTATCGAGCATCAAGAACCGATCGCGTATTTCCCCGCGTACCCGCGCGGGGTGTACATGAACTCCAGGTAGCGGCCGGAGGAGCGGCTGCCGACGAAGAGCACCGTCTGCATGTCGACCGCCGCCGGGTCGAGTTCGGCCAGGGAAACGATGCGCACATCCTGGTCCGGCCGCATGGCCGCCCGCACGATCCCGACCGGGGTCTCGGGCGGCCGGTGGGCGAGCAGGATGTCGCGCGCCCGCCCCAGCTGCCAGTCGCGCTTGCGGCTGCGGGGGTTGTAGATCACCACCACGAAATCCGCCCGCGCAGCGGCCTCCAGACGTTCGGCGATGCGCTCCCAGGGGGTGAGCAGGTCGCTCAGACTGACCACGGCGAAGTCGTGCGTGAGCGGAGCGCCCAGGAGCGCCGCGCCGGCGCAGAGGGCCGGGACGCCCGGCACCACCTCGACCCGCAGCGCGGGGCCGTCGGCCGCCTCCGCGTCGCCGGCCTCGGGCCGCAGGACCCGAAGCCCCTTCCGAGCGCAGGTTTCGAACACGAGCCCGGCCATGGCGTAGATGCCCGGGTCGCCGCTCGAGACCAGTGCGCAGGATCGCCCGGCCATGGCCGCGTCGATCGCGGACTCGACCCGCTCCACCTCTTTCATCATGCCCGAGCGCAGCGTCGGCGTGTCCGGGATGAGCGGCGCGATCAGGTCGAGGTAGAGCCCGTAGCCGGCGACACAGTCCGCCGCCAGCAGCACCTCGCGTGCGCGCAGGGTGAGGTGCTCGAGGCTGCCGGGCCCGATGCCTACGACCGCGAGCCGATGCGCGCGACGGCGACCGTCGCGTTGCGGCTCGAGCGTTTGGGGACGATCAGCGTCCCGCCCCGGGACGCCAGGATGGCGGCGGCTTCGCATACGCTTTTCACTCCAATGTGGTGGTGCACGCGGGCGGAGGGCGTCGGCACGTCGTCCTCCACCCGCCGGATGTCGTCGCGACTGAAATAGTCCACGGCCAGGTTGAGCTCGTCGGCCAGGCCAGCCAGCCCCGGCTCGTCGGCCTTGAGGTCGATCGAGGCCAGGCGCGCGAGGCTCGCCCGCGCCAGGCCGGCGGCCTCCAGGGCCCCCAGCAGGAGCTCGCGCATCTCCGAGGTTGGGGTGTTGCGGTTGCACCCGATGCCGGCGACGAGCGAGCGGGGCCGCAGCACGAGCGCGCCCGCGGGCGGGGCGAGCGTGCGGTCCTCGACCCAGACGCGGGCCCGCGTCGCGACGGTGCCGTCCGGGACGGCGCCCGGCACGCGCCCGGTCAGGAGACCGCCCGGGTCGTGCACCGCGATCGGCTCCCCGGCGAGGAGCGCCATGTTCACCGCTTTGATGGCCTCCGGGTTTTCGACGGCAAGCCCGAGCTCGAGGGCGACGACGTCGACCGCCGGCACCCCGTTCACGTCGGTGGCGGTCGTGATGACGGGCCGGGCCCCGAGGGCGGCCGCCACCTGCCGGGCGAGCGCGTTCGCCCCGCCGAGGTGGCCCGACACGAGGCTGATCGCAAAGCCGCCGCCCTCGTCGACCACGACGACCGCCGGGTCCTCGGCCTTGTGGACCAGCAGGCCGGCGAGCAGCCGCACCACGATCCCGGTTGCCATCACGCAGACGTGGCCGCGGTAGGCGCGGAAGCGCTCCTCCAGCGCCGGTTTCAGGGACGCGAACGGCACGGCGGCCGGCGCCAGCGGCGCCAGCCGCCCGGGGACAAGAACCTCCACCCCCGGCAGGGCGGCGGCCAGCCTCGCAGCCAGCGCTGCACCGCCCGGCGTCAGCGCCCAGACGGCGATTTTATCGGCGGTAGCCGTGCGTGAAGTCCTTGTCATAGAGCTTCGAGCGGGTCTCCCCCCCGTCGGTGTCGAGCACGCGGCCGACGACGACCACCGCCTGGCGCGTGACCCCTTGGGCCCGGACGCATGCGGCCAGCTCGCTCAGCCGCGTGCGGATGATCTTTTCTTCGGGCTGGCTCGCCCGGACCACCACGGCGCAGGGCGCGTCCGGGCCGTACGCCCGCCCGAGAATTTCCGCCATCGCGTCCGCCTGGTCCACGCTCAGGTAGATCGCCATCGAGGCGCGGTGGGCGGCAAGGGCCTCGAGGCGCTCGGCCTCCGGCACCGGGGTGCGGCCGGCCATGCGCGTCAGGATCAGCGTCTGCGAGATCTCCGGCAGGGTGAACTCGATCCCGAGCGCGGCGGCGGCGGCGAAGGCCGCGGTCACCCCGGGCACGACGGCGTAGGGGATCTCCCGTCGGCGCAGCTCGGCCATCTGCTCGCCGATGGCGCCGTAGAGGCTCGGGTCGCCGGTGTGCAACCGCACCACGCGCAGGCCCTCGCCGTGCGCGGAGGCGAGGAGCGCGATCACCTCGTCCAGGTGCAGCGCGGCGCTGCTGACCGTGCGGGCCGTCGGCCGCGTCCAGCGCAAGAGCGCATCGGGGACGAGCGAGCCGGTGTAGACGACGAGGTCGGCCTCAGCGAGCGCGCGCTGTCCCTTGACCGTGATGAGCTCCGGGTCTCCCGGGCCGGCCCCGACGAAGAGGACCGGGTGCCGGCCGCCGGATGATGGGTTCGCTGTCACTCGTCGGCCCCTTCTTCGTCCTCAGTTGCGATCGTCGCGGAGACGATCCACACCGGGTTAACGGCCTCGAGCCGTTCGCCGAACGGCATCGGGCGGCTGCGGTTGACCTGCACCTGGACGGTCTGAGGGTCGAAGCCCAGCCGCCGCAGCACGGCCGCGGCCGCGGTCGCCGTCTCCAGCAGCACCGTGTTGACCACCAGGACCCCGCCCGGCCGCAGGCGCGCGGCCGCCGCCCGGAGGATGCGCGGCAGCTCCCGGCCCCCGCCGCCGATGAAGACGCGGTCCGGGTCCGGCAGCCCGTCGAGGCCGGCGGGCAGCTCGGCCTGCACCACGGCCAGCCGCCGCACCCCGAAGCGGCGGGCGTTGACGCGGATCTGCTCGGCCCGCCGGGGATCCTTCTCGACCGCCACGGCCGGGCTGCCGCCGGTCAAGAGGGCGGCCTCGATCGCGACCGCGCCGCTGCCGCTGCCGAGGTCCCAGAGCACGTGGCCGCGGCCGAGCCGCAGCTTGGCGAGCGACACCGCGCGTACCTCGGACTTGGTGATCAGGCCGCGCTCGTGTTCGAACCAGGACTCGGGGGTCCCCAGGCATAATGGCCGCCGCCGCGGGGGCGCCTGGGCCGCGCGCTTGAGAATGACGACGTTCGGGTCCGCGAAGCGTCCGGCCTGCGCCGCGGCCAGACTGTACCAGGCCGCGCGTTCGCCGGGCTCACCAAGCGCCTCGGCCACCGCCATGCGGAACCCGTCCCCCAGCCCGGCGCGGATGCGGCCGGCCAGCCAGGCGGGGTGGTGCTTCGGGTCGGTCAGCACGGCCGCCCGACCCGCTGCGGCGAGCGTCCGCAGGAGCTCGCCTTCCCCCCGGCGGCCGTGCAGGCTCACGACCGGCAGCCCCCCCCAGGGCTCGCCCAGGCGTGCGCAGGCCGCCGCGACCGAGGAGACGTTGGGGTGGACGGCGACTCGTTCGGGGCCGAAGGCCTCCACCAGCCGAACGCCGATGCCGAAGAAGAGCGGGTCCCCCGAGGCCAGCACTACGATCGATTTCCGGTCGAGCCGGCGGCCGATGAAGGCGATGATTTCGCTGATATCGCGGCCGACGGTCTTCTTTTCCGCCCGACTGCCTTCGAAACGGGCGAGCTGGCGCCGGCCGCCGACGAGGACCTCGGCCGCGTCGATGCGCTCGCGCTGTGCCGCCGTCAGGTCCCGGGCGCTCACCCCCAGGCCGATGACATCGATCCGCCGTTTGCGTCTGTTGCGTTCAGGCATGGCCGTCTCCGCCCGGGTCCGAGTCGAACGCGGCCCGGCCCTCGAAGTCGAAAATCACCGCGCGCAGCTCCACGGTCGGCCCCGCAAAGCGCCCGGCGGCCGCGCGCATGCGCCGCCCGACCTGCGCGATGGCTGCCGGGTGGTCGGCCGCGAGCAGGCCGAAGGCCTCGCGCGCCGTGTTGCAGCCGCGCACCGCCGTGGCGAGGGCGGACACGCCGGTCGCCTCCCGGGTCCACTCCGCCAAGGCGTCGAGGGTCAGCTCGATGCGGCCGGCGTGCGTGTGGGCCGCCCCCTGGGCCATCTTGACCGCTTTGCCGAAGAAGGCCGCGACGGTCACCCGGCCGAGCCCGAGGGCGGCCGCTGTCGCGAGGCCGTTTTCGAAATAGTCCCCGATCTGCACGAACGCCTCGGGCGGTAACTCCGGCCAGAGGGCCTGGGCGAAGCGTTCGCTGCGACGGCCGGTCGTCAGTACCGCCCGCTCCGCCCCGGTGGCGGCTGCGACCGACAGGGCCGCGCGGATCGTGGCCGTGAACGCCTCGTGCGAGAGCGGCCGCACGATGCCGGTCGTCCCCAGGATGGAAATCCCGCCCAGGATGCCCAGGCGGGCGTTCAGGGTCCGGCGGGCGATCTCCTCGCCGTGCGGGACGAAGACCTCGATCTCAACCGCCTGCGCCCGCCCAAGGTCGTGGAGCGCTTCGCCGACCGCGACCGTGATCATGCGCCGCGGCCCCGGGTTGATCGCCGCCTCGCCCGGCGGCACGTCCAGCCCCGGTTTGGTCACCCGGCCGACGCCCGGCCCGCCGCTGATGCGCACGCGGTCCCCGCGCCCGGGCAGCAGTCGTGCGCGCGCCCCGATCTCGGCGCCGTGGGTCACGTCCGGGTCGTCCCCGGCGTCCTTGACGACCGTGCAGGCGGCCGACCCGTCCGGGTCCAGGCGGCAGCTGTGCAGCGGGATGCGCAGACGCTCGCCGGTCAAGAGCTCCACCTCGACCGCTGCGGGTGCGCGCCCGAGCACGAGGTGCAGCACGGCCCCCTTGGCCGCCGCAGCCGCGGCCGTGCCGGTGGTGAAACCGGAGCGGAGCTTGCGTGCGCGTTTAGCCATGTCGGCTCGATCGGCTCTCCTTTTACGTCCAAACACCCCAATACCCCAAACACCCAAACACCCAAACACCTAAATACCTAAACACCTAAATACCTAAACACCCAACCACCCGAATACCAAACCCCCCAAACACCAAACACTCAACACCAAACACTCAACACCAAACACCACCCCTCAATAGACCCAATAAAACACCGCCCCCGCCACCACCAGGCTTGCCACCCGCAGGAACTGGCCGAGCGCCAGGATCTGCACCCCGGTGCGGGGCGCGTAAATGCCCATGTAGTGCGGCAGCTGGTGGCGCAGCGCCCGCAGCGGGAAGGCCAGCACGTTGCCGGCGAGCAGCGCCAGGACCGTCTGCCGTACGTCGAGCATCCCGGCGTCCTTGAGCGCCCCGGCCGTCGCGAAGCCGGAGGTGAACTCCGCCGTGAACCCCAGCACCACGAGCGACAGGGACTCGACCGGCACCACGGCCGTTACAATGTGTCGGGTCATCCAGTCCCGCAGCAGGGCGAAGGCCCCCAGCCGGTTCAGAACGAAAACGGCCGTGTAGATCGGCACCACGTAGACCCCGATCCGGGTGAGCGCGGCCGGCAGGCGGTCCCGCAGGGTTCCCCATATCCCGGAAATGCCCGCTCGGCTCGGGGCGCCCGCGGCCGCGGCCGGCGCTGCAACGAGCTCCGGCGGCAGCCGCCAGCGCCCGTAGAGCAGGAGCAGGAACGTCCGCCCCAGGGCCGCCGCCAGCGTGAGGGCGAAGTACAGCGCGCCGGCTCGGCCGGTCAGCGCCATGACCGTGAAGAATGTGGTCGGCAGGTGCAGGAAGAAGGCCGGCAGCTGGTTCACGAAATTCGCGAGAAAGAGCTGTGGTCGGCTGATCTTCCCCTCCGCGTAGAACCCCTGCAGCATGGCGTTGGCCGCGATCCCGGAGGCGAAGGCGGCCGTGAAGGCCGCGCCGCAGCGGTCCCCCAGGCGCCCGAAGCGGAAAAGGGGGCGGGCCAGGACCGAGAGCCCGCGCGTCCAGCCGGTCGCCTCGATCACCTGCCCGACGACGAGGCCGAGTCCGATCGTCCCCATGAGCTGCGCGAGCGGCCAGAGCAGGTGCCGGCCGAGGTCGGCCGCGGTCGTATTCGACCCGTGCAGGCCCGCGATCAGGGCGGCCGCCGACAGCGCGAGTGCGGCGGCCGTCCGGCGCAGGTCGACCGGTTTATTCCGGTGTCGCGTCATGGTCCGGTTTCTTCTTGGCGATCACCAGCGTCCAGTAGTCGGGTTTCTGCCGGCAGAGCTCGTCCAGGTCGGCGACGATCTCTTCGTTCGGCTGGCAGCAGTTCTTCACGGCCATGCAATAGGGGTACTCGCCGCTCTCTTCCAGCGCCGCACAGATGTCCCCCAGGTTGCGGTAGGCCTTCAGGAACACGACTGTCTCGGGTTTTTCCTGGAGCGAGCGCAGTCGATCGCCGCCCATCGCCCCCGAGAGGACCATGAGCGCGCCCTCGCCCTCGACGAGGGTCGTGTTCAGGCGCGAGGCGGCTGCCTGGTAAGAGGTGATGCCGGGCACGGTGCGCACCTCGGCCGCGGGGGCGGCGCGCCGTACGTAGTCCATCAAGTAGCCGAAGGTGGAGTAGGTCAGGGAATCGCCCAGGGTCAGAAAGGCGACGTTGCGCCCGGCTTCCAGTTCGGCCACGATGCGGCGTGCGTTGGACTCCCAGGCGCGGACGGTCTCGCGCCGGTCGCGCGTCATGGGGAAGGGCAGCATCTCGACCGGGGTCCCGCCGGGGATGTGCGGCCGGGCGATGTCGAGCGCCAGGCTGTGGTGGTTGCGGCTGGACGCGGCCGCGAACACGATGTCCACCTGGCTCAACACCTTGCAGGCTTTCAGGGTCATCAGGTCCGGGTCGCCGGGTCCGACGCCGATGCCGTGGAGGGTGCCCAACGGGGTAGTCATGTCGACCTCTTTTGCGTGTGATCGGGTTCGGACGCGCCCGGAGCTTCGCCGGGCGCCGCTTGCGCGAGCAGGATCAGGGCGTTCACCACAGCGGCCGCCACGTTGGAGCCGCCCTTGCGCCCGTGGTTGGTGATGTGAGGGTGGTCGAGCTCCGCCAGCGCGGCCTTGGACTCGGCCGCGTTCACGAAGCCGACCGGCAGCCCGACCACGAGCGCCGGCCGCGCCCGGCCGGCGCGCACCAGCTCGATCAGCTGCAAGAGCGCGGTCGGGGCGTTGCCGACCACGTAGATGCCGTCCTCCATTTCGTCCGCGGCCGCGGCGACGGCGACCGCGGCGCGCGTGGTGCCGGCCGAGCGGGCGGCCGCGTGCGTCGCCGGGTCGTCCATGCGGCAGGCGACCCGGCCGCCGAAGCGCTCCAGGTCGCGGCTGCGGATCCCCATGCGCGCCATGTTCGTGTCCGTGATGACCGGCCGCCCGGCGCGGATCGCCGCGACCCCCGCCGGGATCGCCCGCGGGTGGATCCGCACCGTGCGCAGGTAGTCGAAATCGGCCGAGGTGTGGATCATGCGGCGTACGATCCGCCACTCGTCCGGGGGGAAGCCGTGCGCTCCGGCCTCGCGTTCGATGATGCGGAAGCTTTCGGCTTCGATCTGATCAGGCGTCATGGGACTTCCTTTCCAGCCGGTAGGCCCGGCAGGCGTCGACGAACGCGGCCGCCGCGGCGGGCGCGCTGCCAAAGTGCAGGTGAACGTAGCTCGCCAGCGTGCGGCGGGCGAGGAACCCCGGCGCGGCGGGGGCCGACCCGTCTCGCGCCGTGGTCGCGTAGACGGTGTCGACCGGCCCGGGATGGGACTCCATCTCGGAGTAGTGGAACTCGTGGCCGCGCAGGACGGTGCCGACCGGTCCGAGGAGCGTGTCGCGGGTGAGACGCACCTCGCGGTAGCCGAGCGACTTCAGTCGGGGCAGCATGCGGGTCGCGAACGGGAAGCAGCCCGCCATCGGCGTGCGCGCTCCGGAGAGGTCGCCCAACTCGGCGCAGAGGTACATGAACCCCCCGCACTCGGCGTAGATCGGCATGCCGGCCTCCGACGACGCCCGCACCCCGGCGCGCATGGACGTGTTGTCCGCCAGGGCCGCGGCGTTCAACTCGGGGTAGCCGCCGCCGAAATACAGGCCGTCGAGGTCGGGGGGCAGCTCCCGGTCGGCCAGCGGCGAGAAGGGCACCAGACGCGCCCCGCAGCGCTCGAGCCGCTCGAGGTTGTCCTCGTAGTAGAAGCAGAAGGCGCGGTCCCGGGCGATCCCGATCCGCGTCGGTGCGGACGGGGGCTGCGGGTGCGGCACTACCGTCTCCGGGTCGGCCGCGACCTCCGGCAGCGCGGAGAGCAGGCCGTCCACATCCAGGCCGTCCTCGACCATCGCCGCCAGCCGGGCCAGGCGCGGCGCGTCCAGGGGGTGGTCCTCGGCCGTCACGAGCCCCAGGTGGCGCTCTGGGACGGAGACCGCCTCGTCCCGGCCGAACCCGCCCAGGCAGGGCATGCGCACCGTGTCCGCGAGGGCCTCGCGCAGGTAGCGCAGGTGCCGCTCGCTGCCAAGGCGGTTGAAGGCCACCCCGGCGAACCGCAGCTCCGGGTCGAAGCGCTCGAAGCCCTGGACGAGCGCGGCCGCGCTGCGGGCCATGCTGCGGGCGTCCACGACCAGCAGCACCGGCAGCCCGAGCCACTTGGCCATCTCGGCCGTGGAGCCGGACTCGCTGCGGCCGTCATATCCGTCGAAGAGGCCCATGACCCCCTCGACCACGGCGACGTCGGCCGCGCCGGCGGACCGGCGGAAGGTGCGCTCGTTGGTCGCGCGCGGGAGCATCCAGCCGTCCAGGTTGCGGCCGGGCCGGCCGGCCGCCTGGCGGTGGTGGCCCGGGTCGATGAAATCCGGGCCGACCTTGAACGGCGCGACCCGCAGCCCGCGGCCGGCCAGGGCGGCCATCAGGCCGAGGCTGACCGTGGTCTTGCCGCAGCCGCTGCCGGTGCCCGCGACGACGACGCCCTTCATGGCCGCACCGCCTGGAGGAGCGGCAGCCGCGCCCGCGCCTCGTCCGTGAACCGGTCGGGGTAGAGAAGGCGGCCGATTTCGAAGATGCCGTTCAGCAGCCGCAGGGTGGGCCGCGAGACCAGGCGCTCGTCCACCAGGTGGATGCGGCCCGCCCGCACGGCGCGCAGCGCCTGAAACCCGCTCTCCGTGCGGATCGCCTCGACCGTGACCGGGTTCATGGGCCCGACCTGCGCCAGGAAGACGTCGATCTCGGCCGCGCGCGCGAGGATGCGCTCTTTGCCGTAGGCCGCGATGTTCGTGTCGCGCACGGGCTCGGCGTCGGCGGCCACGTTGACCCCGCCCGCCGCGGCGAGCGCAAAGACGGCCATCGAGTCGGGCGTGAAGGTCTTCATGCGCGTGTGGATGGCCTCGAAGTAGACGCGCGTCTTGGGCTGGACGTCGGCCGTCAGCGCGGCCATGGCCGCGACCGCTCCCCGGAAGCCCTTGCCCATGGCCGTCGCCTGCGGCTCGCAGCCGGCGAGCAGGCCGAGCGCCTGCCAGTAGAGGGCCATTTCCTCGACCGTGCCCGGCTGCAGCGAGACCACGGCGATGCCGCTCTGCTCCAGCCGTCGGACGAGCCGCGGGTAGCCGCGGTCGATCATGGGCCGGGTGAGGACCAGGTCCGGCCGGGCGGCCAGGAACTTCTCCGGGTCGTCGTGGTACGAGAAGACCGGCCGCTGCCGGGCCTCGGGCGGGAAGTCCTCGCTCGGCGAGACGCCGATGACCCGGTCGCCCGCCCCCAGGGCGAAGAGGTTCTCGGTGTGCGCGCCGTAAAGCGAGACGATCCGCCGGAAGGGCGCGGCGACCGTCACCCGGCGGCCGGTCTCGTCGACGATGGTCCGCCCCTCGACCTGCAGGCCCTGAGCGAGCGCGGGCTGGGGCAAGGCCGGCCAACTCAGGACCAACAGAAGCGTCGGCACGATGAAACGCAGCACCGGGATCGGTCTTTCTGCGACGTCACGCATCCTGGCTCCTGAAAGCGACCTGCAACGAATTGGAGAAAGGCTCGAAAAACACCCGGGCCCGGACCCCGAACACGGACTCGATGGTTTCGGGGGTCAGCGCGTCGGCCGTCGGCCCGGCCGCGGCGACCCGGCCATCCCGCATGAAAACCAGCCGATCGCACCAGGCCGCCGCCTGGTTCAAGTCCTGGAAGACGCCGATCACGGTGCGCCCCTGGCGGTGCACCTGTTCGGTCGCCAGCCCGAGCAGGCGCACGGCGTGCCCGACGTCCAGGTTGGAGGTGGCCTCGTCCAGGATCAGCACGGGCGTGTCCTGCGCGAGCGCGCGGGCGAAGACGACGCGTTGCCGCTCGCCGCCGCTCAACTCGGTCACCAGCCGGCCGGACATGCCCGCCACGCCGGCCTCCGCCAGCACCCGCTCCACGGTCTCCACGTCGTGGGCCGAGGGGGCCCCGAAGCGCGGGATGTAGGGGTGGCGGCCCATCATGACGACGTCGCGCACCGTGAAGGGGAAATTGATGTAGAAGTTCTGGGGCACGAGCGCGATCTCGCGCGCGAGCTCCCGGCGCGGCCAGTCGGGCAGCGGCCGCCCGCCGAGGCGGATCGCCCCCCGCAGCGGCCGGCGATAGCGGCAGAGGAGGTCCACCAGCGTGGTCTTGCCGCTGCCGTTGGGCCCCACGATCCCGTAGAACCGTCCGCCCTCGAGCGCGAGCGAGACCCCGTCCAGCACGGTCCGGCCGGCGAAGGCGAAGGCGATGTCGTCGAGTTCGAAGCCCATCTCACCACACGCGTCGGGCCGACTGCTGCCGGCGGAAGACGTAGCAGAAGAACGGACCGCCGATCAGCGCCGTGAGGACCCCGATCGGCACCTCGGCCGGCAGCACGGCGCGCGTCAGCGTGTCGGCCGCGAGCAGGAGCAGCGCCCCGGCCAGCAGGCTCGCGGGGACCAGCCGCCGGTTGTCCGGCCCCACGACCAGCCGCATCAGGTGCGGCACGAGCAGCCCCACGAAGCCGATGATGCCGGCGACCGATACGCACACCGCGGCCACGAGCGAGGCGGTCACGAGCAGCGTCAAGGTCACCCGGCGCGTGTCCACCCCGAGCGAGGCGGCCATCTGGGGGCCGAGCGACATCAGGTTCATCTCGCGGGCGAAGACGAGGAAGACGCCGAGCCCTGCGGCCGTGCTCGCCCCCGCCAGCGCCACGTCGCCCCAGCTCTTGGAGGCGAAGCTGCCCATCAGCCAGAAGATGATGACCGCCACCTGCTCGTCCGCCACGTACTTCAGGAAGCTGATGCCCGCGGAGAGGATCGAGGCCACGATGATGCCCGAGAGGATCAGGCTGTTGGAGGACAGCCCCTCCGCGGACGAGAGGTAGACCACGGCGGCCAGCGTCGCCGCCGCGCCGACGAAGGCGAAGAGCGGGACCGAGGCGGAGCCGAGCGCGCCCAGGTTCAGCAGGATCGCCAGTGCGGCGCCGAACGCGGCACCGGCCGAGACCCCCAGCGTGTACGGGTCGGCCAGCGGGTTGAGCAGGATGCCCTGGAACACCACCCCGGACATGGCGAGCCCCCCGCCGACCAGCGCGGCCGTGAGGATGCGCGGCAGGCGCACGTCCAGGACCACCACCGGGAAGATGTCGTTCATGCCGCGCACCCAGTCCGGGTCGCCGGTCAGCCGGCCGGCGACCACCCGCAGGACGTCCGCGGCCGGGATGCGGATGAATCCCATTCCGGTCGCCATCACCACCAGGCCCATCAGCAGAACGGCCAGCAGCGGCAGCTGCAGGGCGGCCGTGTTCCGCAGGCGGCGCGGCGGGCGGGGGGCGGCGGCGGGGTCGTTCGGCATGGGTCTACGGGCGCGTTTCGAGCTGCGCGACCGCCTCCTTCAAGTGGTCGACCCAGACGGCGGCGAGGTCGTCGACCTCGGCCAGCCCTTTGAGGGCCGGCGTGCAGGCGATGCCGGCCGCGCTCAGGACGCTCTTCCACGACCGGTCCCCGTCGCCGGCCAGGTCGTTGCGCGCGTGCTCGCCGGCCACGGCCATGAAGGGTGCCAGCCAGGCCTTGCGGACCTGGCGCGCGGAGAGCATCTCGCGGATTTCCTCGACCGTCGGGCTTTCGCCGACGGTGCCCATGAAAACCCGCGGGTCGCGGCGCTGCAGGTGGTACATCAGGGCGGCGTAGCCGGCGTTGCTCGCGTGGCTGGTGCCGTGGCCCATGAAGACCACGGCCTCGTCCGGCCGGCGGCCCGCGGGCAGGTTGGCGAGCAGCGCCCGGGTCACCCGGTCGAAATCCTCGGCCGAGGCGAGCAGGGGGCCGCCGACCGTCACGCGCGCGAACCCGCCCGTCATGGCGCCGAAGGCCTGTGCGTTGCGCTGCATCTCCAGGAACTCCCAGCCGGCGATCACGTGCAGCGACTGCACGGCCACGTGGGTGAAGCCTTCGTCCATCATGCGCGCGAGCGCGGTCTCGAGCGAGTCGAGCGTGCGCCCCTGGCGCGCCAGCTTGGCGCGGACGACGGTCGAGGTGTAGGCCCAGCGCACCGGCAGCTCGGGGAAGGCCGTGCGCACGCGGCGCTCGAGGGCCTCGTAGGCCGCGCCCGCCTCCGGCACGCTCGTGCCAAAGGCGACCAGGACCACCCCCGTCTTGACCGGCCGTTCCGCCGCCAGCGCCTCCGGCCGGGGCATCCCCCAGATGCACACGCAAAGCCCGCAAACGACCGCTGCACACAGGTGACGGCGCATCTCTCCCTCCAAATAAAAAAACCCTTCAGGCTGTTGCCCGAAGGGTTGCACCCAGTTTGCTTGGCCCCCGATCGATAGACCGTCGCGCCTGTTTCCGCAGGCACGTTCAGCCATCCAGCCAAGGCAGGTCTTCTGGCTCCCCCGCCCGTTCGGCGACCTTCCCATCCCGTTAAGACGAAACAGTGGTCATTCGGGGCCGAACGGGTTCCCGGCAACTTGCGCCGCGACGGGGTTACAGCGGCGGGACCGCCCCCGGTTTGCACGGGGTTCCCTATTAAGCGCTTGCACCTCGCTGGAACTGAGGCGGGATACTAAAGGAGCGGCCGAGGGGAGTCAAGGGATATCAGGGGATGTGTTTGGTGTTTTGGTATTGGTGGTTAGTGTTTGGTGTATAGTGTTTGGGGGCCAATCCCCGACAGGGTCGACGAAAGCCGCAACGCTGAGGTCTAATCACCACACACCAAACTCACAAACACCCAAACACTAAACACCATCTGTTTTTCTCCCGGCTTGACACCCGCCCCCGTCCTCGGCTATCAGCAGGGCACAATCGATCAGGCGGCCTGACGGCGCCCTTAGGGGCATAACAGGGAATCCGGTGCGACTCCGGAACGGACCCGCCGCTGTGATCCCGACCCCGGATGGGGACCCCCTCGGCAGGGATTCGGCCACTGACCCGCTTTCAAACGGGCCGGGAAGGCCGCCGGGGCGGGCGGGAAGTCAGAAGACCTGCCGTCAGGAGCTGTGCTGCCGGGGAGATGGCAAATCCTCAAGCTTAGGCTTGGGGATTTTTTTTTGAGAGATGGGCGCGGATTGAGCCCAATATCGGCGTTCCGCTTCATGCCGCAGTCGCTGCGGCGTACTGGAGTACGCCTCGCTCCGCGGCATTCGCGAGGCCTTGATCTTGGGCTCACTGCGCGCCCATCGGCGCGACTCGCATCGTCGCGTTGCGCGTCGCCGCGCGGGTGCTGCGGCGTACGTAACAGTACGCCTCGCGCCGCACGGCTCGCGCGCCTTGATCTCGGACTTTGATCGAAATCGGGCCGGAAGCCGAAGGCCGGGCAGGTCGACACCAAACACCAAACACCCAAACACCCAAATACCCACCCACCACCGGAGGTCCTCATGCCATTGACACTCGAAGACATCATCGCCGGCATTCAACCCCTCGACCCGGCGGCGCTCGAAAAGGCCCGGGCGCACACGGCGCAGCTGGTGATGCCGCCGCGGGCGCTCGGCCGTCTGCACGAGATCGGCGAGCGCCTGTGCGGCATCCAGGGCACGCTCACCCCGGTCGTGCGCGGCAAGGCCGTCCTGGTGATGGCCGGCGACCACGGCATCGTCGAGGAGGGCATCAGCGCCTTCCCGCAGTCGGTGACCGGCGCCATGATCGCGACCTTCCTGGCGGGCGGGGCCGGCATCAACGCCCTGGCGCGCCAGGCCGGAGCCGAGGTGTGGGTGGCCGACCTGGGTGCGATCCCCGACATCGAGACCGCCGACCTGAAAAACCGCGAGCGGTTGCTGGTCCGCAAGGTCGGCCGCGGCACGCGCAACTTCGCGCGCGAGGCGGCCATGACCCGGGCCGAGGCCGTGACTGCGGTGCTCCACGGCTTCGAGCTCGCCTCCGGCCTGATCCGCAACGGCGCCGACATCCTCGGGACCGGGGACATGGGGATCGGCAACACCACGCCCTCGGCGGCGATCGGTTCGGTGCTGACCGGCCGGAGCGTCGAGGAGATGGTCGGCCGCGGGACCGGTATCGACGACCTGGGCCTGGCCCGCAAGCGCGAGGCGATCCGCCGGGGCATCGAGCTGAACCGGCCGGATGGGCGCGACGGGCTGGACGTGCTGGCCAAGGTCGGGGGGTTCGAGATCGGCGGAATCGCCGGGATCGTCCTGGCCGGCGCCTATCACCGCAAGGCGGTCGTGATCGACGGTTTCATCTCGACCGCCGGGGCCCTCGTCGCACACGCGCTCTGCCCGCGCGCGACGGATTTCACATTTGCCGGCCACTGCTCGGAGGAACCGGGCCACCGCCACATGCTGCGGCATCTCGGGCTGCAGCCGATCCTCGACCTGGGGCTGCGCCTGGGCGAGGGCACGGGTGCGGCGCTCGCCATGATCGTGATCGACGCCGCCGTGCGGGTCATGACCGAGGTGATGACCTTCGCGGAAGCGCAGGTGCCTGAAAAGGCGAGTTGAAACGCGCGGAAGGCCGCTTGCCGGACGCGGGCCTTCACTCCTCGGCGTCGGGGGGGTGGTGCGCGTGGGGCCGCGCCCCGAGCGGATGGGCGTGCACATGCTGGTGGACGTGGAACTCGCGGTCAAGGCGGATCTTGCCCGCGTCCATCGTGTAGACGGTGTCGGTGGTGGCGGTGAGGAATTCGAGCTCGTGCGAGATCAGGACGTAGGAGAGGTCGAGACGCCGCAGGACCTCGATCAACTTGGCGCGGGTGCGGGTGTCCAGGCCGTTCACGGGCTCGTCGAGCAGCAGGGCCTCGGGCTCCATCGCGAGCACCGTCGCGAGCGACACCAGGCGCTTTTCCCCGCCCGAGAGCTTGAAGGTGATGCGGTCCTCGAACCCGTTGAGGCCGAGGAAGTCGAGGGTGCGCCGCGCGATCGCGACCGCTTCGCCCTTGGTCCGGCCCAGGTTGAGCGGGCCGAAGGCCACGTCCTCGAGCACGGTCGGGCTGAACAGCTGGTCGTCCGCGTCCTGGAAGAGCAGCCCCACCCGCCGGCGCACCTCGGCGAAGTCCTCCTCGGTGCGCGCCTCGCGCCCGAAGACCTCGAGCCGGCCGGCCGTAGGTTTCAACAGACCCATGATGATGTGAAAGAGGGTGGTCTTGCCGCTGCCGTTCGGGGCCATGACGCCGACCCGCTGGCCACGCTCGAGCGTGAAGTCGAGCCCCTGCAGGACCGGCGGCCCGCCCGGATAATGGAAGCAGAGGCCTTCGATGTGGATGAGGGGGGCGGGTCCGGTGTTTGGGTGTTCAGGTGTTTGGGTGTTTGGGGCGTGTGGCATCGATCATCTCCAGCCGAGCTCGAGGCCTGCCAGGATCGCCACGACGGCCGTCATGGCCGCGGCGAAGACGATGTCCCACTCGGTCGTCCGGAACTCCTGCAGGCTGTGGAACCGGTGCCGGAACCCGCGGCAGAGCATGGCGTTGCGCACCCGGTCGGCGCGGTCGGCCGCGCGCACGAACAGCATGCCCACGAGGTAGGCGTAGGTCCGGTAGGTGTGCAGGTTGGTCCCGGCCCGGAAGCCCCGGATGCGCACCGCACGCACCAGCCGCTGGTACTCTTCCTCGAGGACGAAGATATAGCGGTAGGCCATGAGCAGCAGGTGCACGATCTTGTCCGGCACGCGCATCCGGTGCAGGGCATGGCCGATCGCGGCCGGCGACAGGGTGGCGACCAGGCTCATGAAGGCGAGGACGATCGCGTTCGACTTGAGCGTGATCTGGGCCGCCATTCGAACTCCCTCGACCGAGGCCGCCAGCGGCCCGATACGCAGCAGCGTCTCCCCGGGGAAGGTGAACGGGAGCATGGCCCACAGCACCACCACCAGCCGTTCACGGCCGCCAGGCGCGTGGCGACGGCCTCGGCCGGCAGGCGCGCGAGCGCGGCGAGCAGGACCGCGGCGGCCAGCGCCGCCCCGAGGGCCGGCAGACGGTAGGACACCGCCACCACCGTCGCGAACGCGGCCGCGGCCGTCAGCCGCACGCGCGGGTCGATGCGGTGCAGCGGCGAGTCGCCGACCGCCAGGGCTTCGATGCTCATGGGGTTGCCGCTCCGGCTACGATGCGGTTTCGAAGACGACCCGGTGGTCGACCAGGCTCATGCGCTTGAGCCGGCCACTGAGGACTTTCTGGTTACCGAAGATGTCGACCAGCAGGAAGGCCCCGTCCGGTTGGGGCTCCACGCGGTCGAGGGACTCCATTACCAGGTCCTCGTTGCCGTTCACCGCGACATACGCATTGGCTTCGCACATCCCAACACCTCCGTGATGTTTTTTTGATGCCGCCGCCCTGACCGTCGATGACGCATACCCGCTTCACCATCGGCTACCCTTTCCGCGGGCGCTTGAAGTAGGCGGCGACGCCGACCAGCCCGAAGATGTATCCCAGGCCGCCCAACACATCCGTCAACCGCACCTTCTGCTCCTGCATTTCCGCGAGCGCCCTCATGATGGGTGCGAGCTTTCGGTCCAGCGCTTTCTCCAGCGCTTTGTCGATGCCCGCGGGCAGCGGCGAGGCCGCGGTGGGAGAGGTCTCCACGGCGGCGGAGGCTTCGGTTTTCGGCATGGACGGCGCCTGCACGCTCTGGGCCGGTGCCGCGCCGGCCGCGCACAGCAGCAGCGCCGCCACCCCACACGCCAGCGACAGGAAACGAGATGTCATGCAACCTCCTTGCGAGAGTTTCGCGGCCGTGCCGCAGCGGGGCCGGATTGAGAAAGCGGCCCGTAACGCCGCGTCACGGGGCGAGGTCCTGCTTGGACAACGGCCACTCGGCCCGGTGGCCCATGCCGGCTTCGAGGACGATTTTCAGGTCGTCCTGCTTGGGGATTTTGAAGGAAAACTCCCCCGTGGTGTTGGTTTTCCCGTTCAGAAGCTCCTTGCCGGCGGAATCAAAAACCCGGATGACGCCTTCGTGCACCTTGGTGCCGTCCGGGTACTTGCACTCGACCCGAACCGTGTCGCCTTCGACCCAGGCGAAGACGTTCACGCGGTGGGCCGAGGCCGTGGCGGCTGCAATGAGAATCCCCAGCACGCAAAACGCCGTTGAGAGCACGCGCATGTTCATGAGGCCTCCTTGGGAGTATACCCCGGCAGCATGGACGGCTGCACTTTTTTGAGAAAGGCCACGCACAGGGCCGTCACGATACCCTCGATGATCATGATCGGGATGTGCGCGGCCAGCACCAGGGCCGCGACGCTCCAGAAGCCTTCCTCCGTGAACATCAGCGCCAGGCTCGCGATGACTCCCGCCAAAAACACGGAGAGAAACCCGCAGGCGGAGGCGGCGGCCAGCACCACCACCGGCCGGCGGTTGAAGAGAAACGGGCTGAAGGCGAAGTAGCAGAGGACGGCCGGAAGCGCCATCAAGGTGGTGTTGACGCCCAGGGTGGTGATGCCTCCGAACTGGAAGAACACGGCTTGCAGCGCCAACGCGACGAGTATCGCGGGGAACGCCGACCACCCCAGGAACAGGCCGACCAGGCCGTTCATGATCAGGTGCACGCTGGTCGGCCCGAGGGGCACGTGGATCAGCGAGGCCACGAAAAAGGCCGCGGACAGCATGCCGGCTTTGGCGATCTGGTCGTAGTCGAGCTTCTTCAGGCCGATGGCGGTGCCGGCCGCGGCCAGAGCTGCGCCGGAGAGGAGCACCGGGCCGGACAGGACACCTTCGGAAATGTGCATGGGCCGTATTTCCGAGCTGAGTTCACATCATCCGCCGCCCGGGAGGCAGATGAGCCGCCCCCCATTCTGTCGCCAACGTAATTCCGGATTCGACGACCGCAACATTTCGGCGGCTAGAACCGAAACTCGGCCCGGATCATGCCGGCGAACATCGGGTCGTTCTTGCTGTCGCCGCCCGGGTTCAGGACGACCTGCAAATCCGGGCTGACGGCCAGGTTATCGGTCACGGCGATGCGGTAGTACGCCTCGAAATGGTATTCCGGGTCGTTGCGGTCGTAGCGGTCGCCCGGGGTCAGCGCGGCAACGCCCACCCCCAAGATGTCCTCGCTCCGGCTGGGGATAAGCCCCTTCAGATTCACCCCGCCCGACACTTCCCACTGCACGACGTACACCTCCTCGTTGTTCCAGGCGAACCGGCCGAAAAGGCCGATCGTCCCGGTCAGTTGCTGATCGGCGCTGAGCCCCAGCCCCCATCCCTTGTCCTTCCGATCGGTGGGATTGCGGTCGCTGTCGAGCTTGGCATGGTTGTAGCCGGCCCACCAGCTGTAGAAACGGTAGTTGCCTTCCAATTCCCCGAACTTGGGGGACATCGTCACCTGGCTGCCCAGGAAGGGGGTGTCGAAGACATTCTCGTACTTGTTCTTGGACGTCCCGGCGAGCGGTGTGCCCTCGACATACGGTCGCGAGGTCGAGGTGCCGACCACGGACCACCGGAACCACTCGACCGGTTTGATTTCCGCACCCAGCAGCGGCGCGTACTCGCTCTCGCTGTTGAGCACCGAGTTGTTGACAAAGGGCTTGCCCACGAACTGCTGACGCTCATTGTTGGCGAACGCGTTGCCGTCCAGGTACAGCAGGAACTGGGCCTTGCCGGCGGTTACCGAAAACGCCTCGTCGAAGAACTCGTGGGTGTAGTGCGCCTCCAGCAGATTGACATTGGTGTTGTTGCCGCCCGCCGAGTTATCGTCGGCGATGGTGTTGAGGTTCGCGAGCAGCACCTTGACCGGGTTGTTGTCGCGATTGCCGGCGCGGTCCGCACCGGTCCCGGCCCCGGCGTGGACACGGGCGTAGAGCCGTCCGTCCTCGAGCAGTGACAGCGCCGGTTTCCAGCTCAGCTCGAGATCGGCCGTGGACCCCGGCCCGCCCGGGCTGTCGGCGCGGGCGCCGTCGAGTTCGTCGGTCCGGCTGCCCTGATAGTAGAGGATCGCCCCGCCGTGGATTTCGAACGTGCCGAAGCTCCCCTCCAGGATCAGGCCGGTCATTTCATGGGACCCCGCCCCCGGTATCTCTTCAGCCGACTTTTGCCCCTCGCGCTCCTGCCCGATTTCCGTGGTTCCGCTCTTCGGAACCTCCTCGGCCGGCGCTCGGCCGATGAACCCGACGATGCAGAGCAGCGCAGCCAGAACCATCCAGTACAGTTTCATCATCGCTTCCCGTTCAGCGTGGAATGGAGCGCACGGCCCCCCTCACTTCTTAACCCGCCAGTCGTGAAAGTACACCCAGATGACCCCTCCGATCTCGACCGGCTTTTCCTGGCCGTCCTTCTTCAGCTTAAAGTCGGCCGTGGTCAGCGCCGTGAACCCCCACCACCCGGCCATGGGGGCGGCGTAGGTGAAGACGCCGTTGCGGTCGGACTTGACCGTCTGGGTGACCATATACTCATTCGGGGCTTCCGCCTTTTCATCCCTGTTGTAGAACTCGATCTCCACCTCGGCGTAGGGCATGTTCTTGCCGTCCACTTTGACGATTCCCTGGAAGACGTTGCCCGTGTAGAGGCCGAAGGGACGGGTCAGCGGGACGATCTCGATCTTCTGGCCGACCTCCTTGTCCCAGCCCTCCTCGTCGCCGAAGGCCGGCACGACGACCTTGGTGTAGTGGACGATGAACGAGTCCTCGGCCGGCTCCCAGTAGGGCTCGGGGTCCATGTAGAAGATGTAGACCCCGGGCTTCTTGAGGGTGTACGGGGCGGTCCACGCCGCCTTGCCCATCACCTGAGTCGGTTTCAGGGTGCCGAGAAGGTCCTCCTTGGAGCTGCCGACGACAACCCCGTAGGCCTTGGGCTTGGCCATGTCCATGCCGACCCCCTCCATCGGGTGGGAAAACGAGATCTGCATGTCCACCGTCTTGGGGTCGGCCTTGGACACCGTGGCCTTCGAGGGGATGAGCATCCCGAAGTGGGCGAAGGCCGGACCGCAGAGCAGCAACACCGCAACCGCGACGCACAGCGTCAAACGCTTCCTCATGGTTCCTCTCTCTTTCGGAAAACAAAAAAGCCACGAGTCCGGCGCCTTCGTGGCACCCACCATCGTGGCTTGCGTTTACACCCAGAACAATGCGATCCGCCGCAGGCTTCAGCCCGCGATTGAGCCAAAGCTATACGCAAGTGCTCCTGTCGTGTCAAGGTGAAACCGACGCCCGCCTTTCGTGCGGCGTCGCGGCGGGACGCCGCTCCCACAAACACAATCCCAAACACGAAACACCAAACACGAAACACTTCGCCTTTAACCGGCTTGACTTGAATTGGGAAAATCTCTAGAAGGATGGTTCACGCAGACACGCCGATCCGTTTACGCAGGGAATGCCGTCATTGGCCAAAGCAAGCGAAAAAAGCGCGGAGAAAAAACCCGGCTTCGTCCTGCCCCGGCGGGCGGTGGCCGGGTGGGTCTGCGTGCTGTTCGTCGTCTCGGCCTGGATGTTCGGCATGGGCGTGATGGTCGGCCGCGGGACGGCGCCCGTGCACTTCGACATCGACCAGCTCAAGCGCACGATCGACTCGCTCCAGAAGCCCTCCCGCGAGCCCCAGAGGCCGGGAGTGCCTCCGGTCGAATCGACGGAGATGAAGGACAAGACCAATCTCGACTTCTACGAGGCGCTGGCGAAGAGCAAGGAGGACACCGACCTGCCGATCCTGCCCAAGCCGGCGCCGCCCCCGCCGGGTGCGCGGCCGGAACCCGCGGCCCCCAAGCCGGCCGAGGCCTCCGCGCCCAAGCCCGAAAAGGCCGCCCCGGCGCAACCGCCGGCCGCACCCGCTCCACCCGCGCCCGCCGCGGCCCCCGGCAAGGCCTTGACCGTCCAGGTGGCCGCCGTCAAGAGCGAGGACGAGGCGCGTCGCATGCTCGACCGCCTGCGGCAACGCGGCTACGCGGGCTACATCGAGCCCGTCACGACCCCGGACAAGGGCATCCTTTACCGGGTGCGCATGGGGGAATTCCCGTCCAGGGAGTTCGCGCGCAGCACCCTGGACCGGCTGCAGAAGGATGGGTTCGAACCGCAGGTGGTACCTAAATAAATACAGGGTTCAGGGTGTCGGGGTTCAGGGTTCAGGGTGGAAGCCGCTAACAGCGATTTGACCCAACACCCAAACACCCGAATACCCGACAAACCAAACACCAAACACCAGACACAAAACACTAATTTTCTCGGAGTCCGCCGTGAAAATCACTCGTGAGGAAGTGCTCTACGTTGCGCGCCTCGCCCGCCTGGAGATCGAGGAATCCGCGACCGAGCGGCTCGCCGCCCAGGTCGGCAGCATCCTGGACTACGTCGACCAGCTGAACCAGGTCGACACCACCGGCGTCGCGCCGACCTCCCACGCCCTCGCGCTCACCAACGCCTTTCGCGAGGATGCCGTCCGCCCGCACCTCGACCGCGCGGCGGCGCTCGCCAACGCGCCCGCGCAGGAGGACGGCTGCTTCCTGGTGCCGAAAATAGTGGGGTGATCGCGCGACAGGGCCGAAGGCTCGGAGCCCCAGCCACCTGACACGAAACACGTTCAAGCACGTCGGCATCTCTCTTGTGGGAGCGGCTTTCCAGCCGCGACGATCGAGGCTGAACGCCTCAAAATGGGACTTGCCGATGAATCCCCGTGCGCGGGGCGGGGCGCTTAACACTTAAAACCGAACACCGAACACTTTCTCAAACCAAACACGAAACACCAAACACTAAGGACAGACGTGGACCTGCATGATCTGAGCATCGAAGAAGCGCACCGGCGCCTGGCCAAGCGGGAGATCGGCTCCCGCGAGCTGACCCGGTCCGTGCTGGACCGCATCGCGGCCGTGGAGCCGCGGGTCGAGGCCTTTCTCGCCGTCACGGCCGAGGAGGCGCTGCGGCAGGCGGACGCCGCCGACCGCGGGATCGCGTCCGGGAACTGTCGGCCGCTGACCGGGATCCCGGTCGCGCTCAAGGACGTGCTGTGCACGGCCGGTGTCCCGACCACCTGCGGCTCGAGGATCCTCGCGGGGTTCGTCCCCCCGTACGACGCGACCGTGGTCGCGCGGCTCAAGGCCGAGGGGGCGGTGATCGTGGGCAAGCTCAATATGGACGAGTTCGCGATGGGCTCCTCGACCGAGAACTCGGGCTTCAAGATCACCCGCAACCCCTGGGACCTCGGCCGCATCCCCGGCGGGTCGAGCGGCGGGTCGGCCGCGGCCGTGGCCGCGGGCATGTGCCTGGGCGCCCTCGGGTCGGACACGGGGGGCTCGATCCGGCAGCCCGCCGCGCACTGCGGGGTCGTCGGCATCAAGCCGACCTACGGCCGCGTCTCGCGCTACGGTCTCGTGGCCTACGCCTCGTCGCTCGACCAGGTGGGGCCGCTGGCGCGCTCGGTGGCCGACGCGGCATTGCTGACGGCCGCGATCGCCGGCCACGACGCGGCGGACTCGACCTCGGTGCCGCTGCCCGTGCCCGACTACCGCGCGGCGCTGACCGGCGATGTCCGGGGGCTGCGGATCGGGATCCCGGCCGAGTACGGCGCCACCGAGGGCGCCGACCTCGAGGTGCTCGCGGCCGTCGAGGGCGCGGTCCGCACCCTCGAGGGCCTCGGCGCGCGGCGGGTGCCCGTCTCGCTGCCGCACACCCGCTACGCGGTCGCGGTCTACTACGTGGTCGCGCCCTGCGAGGCGAGCTCGAACCTCGCGCGCTACGACGGCGTGAAATACGGCCTGCGCGCCGAAGGCGCCGCCGATTTGCTGGAGATGTACCGCGCCACCCGGTCGCGGGGTTTCGGGCCGGAGGTCCGGCGGCGCATCATCATCGGCACCTACTGCCTCTCGGCCGGGTACTACGACGCCTACTACGGGAAGGCCTCCCAGGTGCGCACCCTGATCGTGGAGGATTTCAAGCAGGCCTTCGCCGAGTGCGACCTGATCGCCTGCCCGGTCGCTCCCACGCCCGCCTTCCGCATCGGGGAGAAGATGGACGACCCCCTGACCATGTACCTTTCCGACATCTTCACGATCTCGGCCAACCTGGCCGGCATCCCGGCCCTGTCCGTCCCGTGCGGCTTTTCGCAGGCAGGGCTGCCGATCGGCCTGCAGCTCATGGGCAGCCACTTCAGCGAGGAGACCCTCTTCCGGGCGGCGCACGCGTTCGAGCAGGCCACGGGGTTTCACAAGAGAAAGCCGGGGGTGTGAGGGCGCTGTCTGGATGGGTATCCCGACGTTCGGGTTTTTGGATCTTGTGAAATAGCGCGGTAGCGGATCGCGGCTGGAAAGCCGCTCCCACGGGCAAGACCCAAAGGGATTTCTTTGTGGGAGCGGCTTTCCAGCCGCGATCGAGGAGGAGCCAAAATGACAACGATCATGCCGCAGGGCGAAGACATCCGAAAAGCGGTCAAGTGGATCTCCGAGGAACGGCAGAGCAGCCCGGGCCGGAAGCTCTCCAAGCTGGTCGAGGAAGCCGCCGTCAGGTTCAACCTCTCCCCGGCCGAAGGCGAGTATCTCTCCAGGTTCTTCACCGAACAGAAGGGATGATTGGTGCGACACCTGGTGGGAGGGGCATCTTGCCCCGACATTGATCTGCCAAAGATGAAACCGCCTGTAGGCTCTCACAATCTTAGGCGCGGCAGGGAGTCGATCAAAAACCAGGTCTACTTTGTTACAACCGCAGTCCATGAACGCGTTCCTTTGTTCCTCGACCCACGCGCTGCCAGCGCTGTTCTCGACGCCTTGAAATGGCTCGACCAGGCGGGGAAGATGATTCTGGATGCGGCCGTCCTGATGCCCGATCACCTGCACGTCGTCTTTGCGTTAAAGGCGGGTAGTCTGCCGCAGCTGATGCACAGCCTGAAAAGCTACACGGCCAAGCAGGTAAAGGCCATTTTAGCGCTAGAGTGCGCAGTTTGGCAGGAGCAGTACTACGACCATGCCGTTCGCAAGAGCGAGAACCTGATCGAAGTCGTCCTCTACATGCTCAACAACCCAGTCCGGGCCGGATTGGCAGCGGACTTTCACGATTACCCGTTCTGGTGGTGCCGCTGGGAAGTGTAAATCGAGGCGGGACGCCTCTCCCACAGAAGATTTTGATTTGAGCGTTATTTCGGGAGCGGCATCGGGTATAGGGCCATTCTGCGCCGGCTGTGATCGAGTCGGCATGCTAGGGGGTGGCATTAGGTGGGAGGGGCATCTTGCCCCGACGATAAGGCCGCCAGCAGGCACTTTGATGCTGTGCCGCCCGAGAGTTTTGACTAGTTCCATGGAAGCGGCCTCCGGCCGCGATATCGAGATGCCAGCCATGTCCAAGATCCGGATCCTCCCCGAAGTTCTGTCGAACAAGATCGCCGCGGGCGAGGTGGTCGAGCGCCCGGCGTCGGTCGTCAAGGAGCTGGTCGAAAACGCGCTCGACGCCGAGGCCGGGCGCATCCTGGTCGACATCGAGGAGGGCGGCCGCTCGCTGATCCGGGTGGCGGACGACGGCTGCGGCATGGGCCGGGATGACGCCCTGCTCTCCATCGAACGCCACGCCACGAGCAAGCTGCTGACCGACGCCGACCTCTTCTCGATCCGCACCCTGGGCTTCCGCGGGGAGGCCCTGCCCAGCATCGCCTCCGTGTCCAGCTTCTCCCTCGTGAGCCGCGACGCCGCTTCCGAGTCCGGCACGGAGATCACGATCGAGGGCGGGACCCTGGCGAACGTCGCCGAAACCGGGGCCCCGGCCGGGACGATGATCTCCGTCCGCAACCTGTTCTTCAACGTCCCCGCCCGCCGCAAGTTCCTCAAGTCGATCGCCACCGAGATGGCGCACATCACCGACCTGCTCGCCGGGCTGGCGCTGGCCTGGCCGGGCGTGCAGTTCCGGCTCACGCACAACAATCGGGTCGTCAAGAACTGGCCGGCGGCGGCCGACCCCTTCGAACGCGCGCTCGAGGTGCTGGGCGGCAGCCTGCGCAACGAGCTGCACCCGGTCGCGCTCGAGCTCGAGGGCGTCGCAGTGGGCGGGTGGGTGTCGCGCCCACAGCTCCACCGCCGGACGGCCGACGGGGTCTTCACGCTCGTCAACCGGCGCCACGTGCGCGACCGCGTGGTGCAGCACGCCCTCTTCCAGGGCTACGCCCAGCGCCTGGTGAAGGGCCAGTACCCGCTCGCCGTGCTCTTCCTCACGGTCCCCTACGGGGAGGTCGACGTCAACGTGCACCCGGCCAAGAACGAGGTGCGCTTCGCCCGGCCGGGCGGCGTGCACGAGGTCATCCGGCGGGCCGTGGCCCAGACCCTTTACGATACCGACCGTCCTGGTTTCCGGCAGGGGACGCCGGAAACCAATCGGAGGGGGGAGCAGACAGACGGCCGAGATGCGACCCGGAGCGCCGTGTCCGGGGGCGACCCTCGCCCGGTCGAAACATCCGAAGACCAGCAGAGTTCAGGGTTCAGGGTTCAGGGTTCGGGGTTCAGGGCGGAATCGGATATCGAGCATCGCGGCGGGGCGTCGCTCCCACAAGAAAAACCATTGGGTGTGGGAGGGGCTTCCAGCCCCGACGCGGGAGGCGCGGCGGTCCCCCAAGATCGCGGCTGGATAGCCGCTCCCACAGTGAGGGAAAAGGCCTCGGGTTTCGGGAGAGAGGCTTCCGGCATCCAGCATGCCCCGCAGAGCACCCACCGGGCGCAGGTGGATATCTGGGAGGCGCGCGGGTTCGCGAGGCTGCGGGTGGTCGGGCAGCTGCACAACACGTACATCGTGGCCGAGGCCGACGACGGCCTGGTGCTGGTGGACCAGCACGCGGCGCACGAGCGCGTCCTGTACGACCGCCTCGCCCGGCCGGGCGAGGCCGCCTCGCCCGCCGGGCAGGTCCTGCTCGTTCCGGAGACGGTCGAGCTCGGGGCGCGCGAGGCGGAGGCGCTCGAGCGCCTGCTGCCCCACCTGCGGCTGCTCGGCCTCGAGGCCGAGCCCTTCGGGGGCGGCACTGTGGTGGTCCGGTCGGTGCCCGGGTTCCTCGCCGGCCGCGAGGTGCGGCCGCTGCTGCTGGAAATCGCCGCGGCCGCCGCGGCCCCGGACGCGCCGGCGCAGGCCGACGCCGTCCTCGATTTCTGCCGCCAGCGCGCCGCCTGCCACGGCGCGATCCGCGCGCGCCAGGCGCTCTCGCGCGAGCAGATGGAGACGCTGCTGCGCCAGCTGGACGCCTGCGTCAACCTCAGCCACTGCCCGCACGGCCGCCCCACCTGGCTCAAGTGGGAGACGGCCACGATCGAGCGGTCCTTCCGCCGCACTATCTAGCAGGCTTGATGAAAATCGGCGTCTCGGGCCGTGATCCTGCGTTGCGCGGATAGATGTTTGGTGTTTCGTGTTTGGTGTTTGGGGGGGGTAGCGAGCCATGGCACTCGGCATCACTGTATCGGCAAGAAAGTCTGCTTTTTGTGGGAGCGGCTTTCCAGCCGCGATCGTCGCGGCTGGAAAGCCGCTCCCACAGGAGGAAAAATACCAACTGACGCGGAAGGTAGTCGTCGTGGGTCTTGGGGGCCGGGTGGAAACCGCATCTTGGCGGAAGGTGTTTGGCGCGAGCGACGCGGTAAGGATCGCGGCGGGACGCCCCTCCCACACAAGCAGGAATCGAGAGCCTGTTTGCGGGCATTCCCCGGTTTTTCGGCCCTGCCTTTTGTACCCGGCCGCGTCATTAGAAAGACCTTGACTTCAAAAGTACCTCAGAATAAAATCTGAACTAATTCGGCAGCGGCAGGATTTTCGGGTCTATTAGGCTTCCCGGGAACCGGCGCGCGGCCGAAGGATTCGGGAGAGTCGGCAGTTCGGCAGAAAATTATTAGGCTTGGCAAAAACGGTTTTTCAAAGCGCGTTAAGGAGGATGGAAAGAGATGAAGAAACTAATTGCGGTTTTCGCGGTTCTGCTGTTTGTGGCACCCGCATTCGCAGCCGACTGGGCCTTCTACGGCAGCGAGCGCATCGGGTCCTGGTACACCGAGCGTTCGTACCCCGGGGACGCCGGCAACGCCAGCGGCCAGGGCGACGACGCGGCCACCCAATGGTACTTCCAGGGCAACAGCCGCCTGGGCGCCAAGGTCAAGGCTGACAAGGTCACCGGCCAGATCGAGCTCGCGCTCGGCGCCGGCGGCGACGGTGGGGACACCAGTGTGGCCACCCGGCGCGCCTACGGCGTGTGGAAGTGGTCGGACACCGGTGGGCTTAAGGTCGGCAAGGACTACTCCCCGGTCACCGACTTCATCAGCAACCAGTGGTTCGACGCTGACAACGACCTGCTCGGCACCGGTAACTTCTACGGTCGCCGCCCGGCCGGCGTCACCCTGATCCTCGGCGGCTTCGAGCTGGCCGCGCTGACCCCGAGCTTCGGCGCGGACCTCAACACCACCGCCACCGGCATCAACGGCGTTCCCACCACCGGCGTTAACAGCCAAACCGACCCGGATTCCTACATTCCGCGGTTCGAGGCGTCTTACGAGCTGAAGCTCGGCGCGGGCTACATCAAGCCTTTCGGCGGCTTCCAGTACTACACGGTCAAGTCGGGTAACTCCGCCACCGTGACCGACACGCTCGACGTGTGGTCCTGGCTCCTGGGCGTCAGCACCAGCTGGAACATCGGTGCCTTCTCGATCGGCGGCCAGCTGAGCTACGGCATGAACGAGGGTAACGTCCAAGGCTGGTCCAACGGCTACAACAACCGCAGCTCCGGCTCGGCCTACCTGAAGGGCGGCGACGACATCTCCGACGTCTACACCCTGCAGGCCATGATCGTCCCGGCCATCAAGTTCACGGACACCCTGCGCTTTGAGGCGGGCTTCGGCTACCGTCAGGACAACGCCGACAGCGCTTCCGGCTTCTCGCAGAAGGACGAGGCGTGGGTGGCCTACCTGCAGGCCCTGATCACCATGGCCCCGGGCGTGTACCTGGCGCCTGAAGTCGGCTACATCGACTACATGGACGGCGTGAACGGCAACAGCCAGGGCTACCAGTGGTACGTGGGCGCCAAGTGGCAGATCGATTTCTGATCTGACGTCTTAGGCGTCACGCAGCCGACCGGCTGATTTCTCCCGAACGAAAAACCCCCGGGGCGTAAGCCCCGGGGGTTTTTTAGTCCGAAATGGGCGGCATTCTTCCGTCGGCCGGCAGCTTCCCTCCCCGTCTCTTCCCTTTCTTTGCCTCGGCGCCATTACCGCCTCCGGCGAGGCCGTTCAATCACGCAACCGCGCGGTTGTTCCCGGTTAACTTTAGGTAGTCGTCGTTTACCTATCTATTCCATTGACTCGGGTGCGAATCTCCCCGAAAACCCGAGGCAGTCACCGGATCGTGTCTGACGGGTGATCGGCGCGGCGCAGCACTTCCCGGGTCTATTAGGCTTCCCGAGAAGCTGCGCATGGCTGACCCGCTCCGGGGACAAGAAGGATTCGGGAGAGTCGGCAGTTCGGCAGAAAATTATTAGGCTCGGCAAAAACGGTTTTTAAAAGCGCGTCAAGGAGGATGGAAAGAGATGAAGAAACTGATTGCGGTTTTCGCGGTTCTGATGTTTGCAATGCCCGCGTTCGCAGCCGACTGGGCCTTCTACGGCAGCGAGCGTATCGGGACCTGGTACACCGAGCGCTCCTACCCCGGAACTGCCGGCAACACCTCCGGCCAGAGCGACGACGCGGCCACCCAGATGTACTTCCAGAGCAACAGCCGCCTGGGCGCCAAGGTCAAGGCCGACAAGGTCACCGGCCAGATCGAACTCGGGCTCGGCGCCGGCGGCGACGGTGGGGACACCAGTGTGGCCACCCGCCGCGCCTACGGCGTCTGGAAGATCAACGACCTGGCCAGCCTGAAGGTCGGCAAGGACTTTTCCCCGGTCACCGACTTCGTCAGCAACCAGTGGTTCGACTCCGACAACGACCTGTACGGCACCGGCAACTTCTACGGCCGCCGCCCGGCCGGCGTCACCCTGATCCTCGGCGGCTTCGAGCTGGCCGCGCTGACCCCGACCTACGGCGCGGACCTCAACACCACGGCCAACGGCGTCACCGGCGCCACCGGCAACACCGACCCGGATTCCTACATTCCGCGGTTCGAGGCGACCTACACCCTTAAACTCGGCGCCGGCTACATCCGCCCCTTCGGCGGCTTCCAGTACTACACGGTTAAGCCGGGCGCCTCCACCACCGTCACCGACGAGCTCGACGTGTGGTCCTGGGTCCTGGGGGTGAGCACCAGTTGGAACATCGGCGCCTTCTCGATCGGCGGCCAGCTGAGTTACGGCGCGAACCAGGGCGCCGTCAACGGCTGGCAAACGGGCTACAATGCGCGCAGCTCCAGCTCACCCTACCTGAAGGGCGGCGACGACATCTCCGACGTCTACACCCTGCAGGCCCTGATCGTCCCGGCCATCAAGTTCACGGACACCCTGCGCTTTGAGGCGGGCTTCGGCTACCGTCAGGACAACGCCGACGGCGCCTCCGGCTTCTCCCAGAAGGACGAGGCGTGGGTGGCCTACTTGCAGGCCCTGATCACCATGGCCCCGGGCGTGTACCTGGCGCCCGAAGTCGGCTACATCGACTACATGGACGGCGTGAACGGCAACAGCCAGGGCTACCAGTGGTACGTGGGTGCCAAGTGGCAGATCGACTTCTGATCTGACTGGCTTAGGCGTCACACCGCCGACGATCTGATTTCTCCCGAACGAAAAACCCCCGGGGCGCAAGCCTCGGGGGGGCGTTCGACGGCGAGTTAAGTGTTTGGTGTTTCGTGTTTTGTGTTTGGTGGTGTGGGGATGCTATGTATTGGCTTTGTCGGGGGCTGAGCGGTCCAGGGATTTCAGATAGGCGTTGAGGCTGGGGCCGATGGCTTCAGCCATCAGATTCAAACGAGTCTGGTCTTCAGGCGCTATCAGTTTTCGGGCGGATGCCCTGCGCAGCCAGTATTTGGACTCGTTCAAGGAGCCGCGGGCTATACGAACGAATCTCTGGTTATCTTTTGAAGCACCTCTTCCAGCACCTTCGGCTATGTTGGCGGCAACGCTGTCGGCTGACCTCACGAGTTGCTTTCCGACCGTGAGTTTGGCGAAGGTCTCCCAACTGGTGACGACACCCCATACGGTGTCGGCGAACTTCTCTGCAGCCTTGAAAACCCGCAGGTCTTCAAACCTCAAGAAGGACAATTCGACCTCCTGCAAGGTATCAAACCACAGGGAGTTGCTCTATTAACTCTAGAACGACGACTTGCCCCTCCTTGCCAAACACGAAACACCAAACACCAAACACGCCCCTCTACTTAAACTCGAGCGCAATCACCGTGCAGCGGGGCGTGCTGCCGATGACACGGCCCTCATCCAGGACGACGGCGGCCACCAGTTCGTCCTTGCCGTCGTTGTTGAAGTCGCCGAGGGCGAAGTCGCGAATGCAGCCGGTGAGCTTGCGCGTCCGCCAATCCTGCGCCAGCCCAAGCCCGTCCCAGTGCATGGCCATGATCTGGCTGTCGTTGTAGGCGCGGAACTTCTCCAGCCGTACCGCGCCCATGATGTCGTGGTTCTTGACGGTCAGGATGCGGGGCTTGCCGTCCTGGTTTTGCAGTGGCAGGAGCCGGGTCGGCAGGTAAAGGGGCACCTCGCCTTCACCCGTGTCCGTTCTCTTGCCCAAGTAATACAGGGTCGACCCGCCGTAGCGGTCGGTGCTCTTCCAGAGCTCCTTGCCCGCGCCCTCGAAGACCTTGATGCGGTCCGTGCTGTCCATGGCAACGAGCGTTTCGCGCTGCCCTTCGACGATGCCGCTCAGCATGGCGCCGAGCACGTTCACGTTGTGGTTGACCGGGAGCACGTCCACGTCGGGTTCGTACTGCGCCCCGCGCCAGGTCATCTCGAAGACCCGGCCGCTGAAGGGCGCCTCCGAGCGGTGCTCCTGGCCCAGCAGGACTTTGCCGCGGTCCGGGGTGGCGCTGACGCGATAGAACCAGTTCGCGCCCTCGACGATGCGCTTGAAGCCCTTGCCGTCCCACTCGAGCGCGAAAGAGGCCATGGCCTTGCGGGTGACCTCCAGACAGGTGACGATGATCTCGGGGACCCCGTTGCCGTTGATGTCGGCGACGTCGACCCCGATGTTGACGCCCTTGTTCTCGATCTCGGCCACCTTGAAGAAGCGCTTCTGGTCGTAGCGGTAGATGAGCACGCTCTGGGGGGTGATGAGTACGGTTTCGACCTTCCCGTCGCCGTCCACGTCGCCCAGCGCGAGGCCGTTGAGGACCTGGCTGATGGTGGGGCTGCGCCAGATCTGAGGCGAGAACTCGCGCCCTCCACCCTCGTCGGTGGCGAAGGGCGACTCGCGGCCCTCGCCGACTACGCCGCCCTGCTGCTTGAACATCTTTTCCGGGTGCGCGGTCGGGTCGGCCGGCTGGGCGGCCGACCCCTGGGCTGCGGCCGCGGGCGCCGCCGCGCGCGCGGCCGGCGCGCGGCCGAAGATCTTGTCGTTGATCTCGGCCGCCATCTGGTTCACGCGGGTCACGATCCCGCCGGCGTCCTCACTCTGCTCGAAGAAGCTCAGGGTCGGTTTGGCGCCGCTCACGTCCACCATCTTGGAGTCCACGCTGATGCTGTTGCCGAGCACCGTCAGGCTGCCGTACAGGAGGTAGTCGGCGCCCATCAGCTTGCCGATGTCGCGCGCCTTGGCTTCGGTGAAGCCGCCGGCGACCGAGGCGATGGTCTTCTCCACCTGCGGCCGGCCGATCACCTCGACCTCGCCCTCCTTGTAGAGCCGCGAGCTCAGCATGTCATAGATGCCGTCCCGCAGGAATCCGACGTCCTTGTCGGCGTTGATCTTGAAGGGAACGATGGCGATCTGTTTGGCGGCGGCGTGGGCCTGGCCGGCCAGCGTGAGGGCCACCAGCAGCGCGATGAGGATGCGTATCGATTTCATAGGGCTCCGGGAGGTTCGTGTTTGGTGTTTGGTGTTTTGTGTTTGGTTATTTGGGTATTTAGGTTTTTGGGTGTTTGGTGTTTGGCCGCCGGGCGCCGGGTGTTCGGGGCGCCGGCACGGGGGTTCAGCCCAGCTTCTGCCTGAGAAGCTCGTTGACGGTTTTCGGGTTGGCCTGGCCGCGGGTGGCCTTCATGACCTCGCCCACGAAAAAGCCCATGAGCTTGGACTTGCCACCGCGGTAGGCCGCGACTTCGGCCGGGTTGCGGGCCATGACGTCGTCGACCACCCGGTCGAGGGCGCCCGCGTCGCTGATCTGGGCGAGACCCTTCGCGCGGACGATGGCCTCGGCCGGCCGGCCCGTGGCGGCCATCTCGTCGAACACGGTCTTGGCGGTCTTGGCGCTGATGGCGCCGCGCTCGACCAGCGCGAGCAGGGCGGCAAGCTCCGCGGCCGGGATGGGGGAGCGCTCGATGCCGATGCCCTGCGCGTTCAGCAGGCCGAGCAGCGGGCCCATGACCCAGTTGCTGACGGTCTTGGGGTGGGGGTGGGCCTGGAGGCAGCGCTCGAAGTAGTCGGCCAGCTCGCGTTCGGCGGTCAGCACCCCCGCGTCGTAGTCCGGCAGTCCGTGCGCGGCGACGAACCGCTTGCGCCGAGCATCCGGCAATTCGGGCAGCTCGCCTCGCACCCGCTCGATCCAGCCCGCGTCGATCACGAGGGGCAGGAGGTCGGGGTCGGGGAAGTAGCGGTAGTCGTGAGCATCCTCCTTGCCCCGCATCGAGGCGCTGCGGCCGGCCGCGGCGTCCCACAGGCGCGTCTCCTGGGTGACGGCGCCGCCGTCGAGCAGGATCTCCTTCTGGCGCTCGATCTCGTGCTCGATCGCCCGCTCCACGAAGCGGAAGGAGTTCAGGTTCTTCAGCTCGGCGCGGGTCCCGAGTTCCATCGCACCAATAGGGCGGATCGAGACGTTGGCGTCGCAGCGGAAGCTGCCCTCCTCCAGGTTCCCGTCGCAGATCTGCAGGTAGCGCACGATTGCGCGCAGCTGTCGCAGGTAGGCCCCGGCCGCGGCCGGGGTGTGGAGGTCCGGCTCGCTCACGATCTCGATCAACGGCACGCCCGCGCGGTTGAGGTCGACCCGGCTGAAGGGCCGGTCCGGGTCGTGCGTGAGCTTGCCCGCGTCCTCCTCCATGTGAATGCGCCGGATGCGCACCGGGAGCAGCGCGCCGTCGACCGGGACGTCGACCCGGCCGTGCTCGGCGATCGGCAGCTCGTACATCGAGATCTGATAGCCCTTGGGCAGGTCGGGGTAGAAATAATTCTTGCGGGCGAAGCGGCTCTCGCGGGCACGGTGCAGCCGGTCGCCAGCGCCATGCGCAAGGCGAACTCCACGACCGAGCGGTTGAGCACCGGCAGGACGCCGGGCAGGCCCAGGCACACCGGGCAGGTCTGGGTGTTGGGGGCTGCCCCGAACGCGGTGGCGCAGCCGCAGAAAATCTTGGTGTCGGTCTTGAGCTGGGCGTGAATCTCAAGCCCGATGACAGGCTCAAATTCCATGTGTTCTCCTGCAAAAGCGGCTTCGTCGCAAGCCCGAATTTCGGCGTTGCGCCTGCGCTTCGCGGTCGCTGCGGCGCACCGTTTGTACGCCTCGCGCCGCAAAGCTCGCGCGCCTTGAACTCGGGCTTCGGACGAAGCCGGATGATCTCAGGGCGGTCCGTTTAACGCGTGGGGATTTTTGCCAATAACCTGTTATTAGTCAAGCGTGTTCGAATTGGTGTTTGGTGTTTCGTATTTGGCGCTTGGGGCCGGAGTCTTCGTGAAACGTCTGATTCCAGACGTTTATTCCAAACATCTAAACACCGGAACACCCAAATACCTGGCCAGTTTATTTACTCCTCCATCTCGAACGGCTCGAGCGGCTCGGAGGGCGCGTACCATTTGAAAAAGTGATTCATGATGAACTTCACCGTGCGCTTGTTGACGTGGAAGTTCTCGCGGCCGTCCTCGAAGTAGCTCCGGCCGAGCATGGGCTGGTAGACGGTGGCCATCTCGTAGGCCGGGAAGTAGGTGACGTTGTCGTGGCGGGCGACGAACTCGTCGGCCGCGGCGCGCAGGGTGGACTTGGAGTTGCAGCTCGCGCTGATCACGTCCAGGTCCCGGCGGAAGGTCGCCCAGAGGTTCACCGGCGAGACGGTCACCAGCAGGCGGCAGCCGGGGTTGTGGCGCGTCATCAGCAGGTGGATGCGCTCGAGGTTGGCGAGGTTCTCCCCGCAGCGGCTGACCCGGAAGGCGTAGTGGCTCATGTCGCCGCCCTCGGACACGTAGGGGCCGGCCGGCAGGCTGATGACCGCGCCGTCCTCCCGGTCCTGCCAGATCTCGGATAGCCCGAGGGTGAGGATCAGGAGCTCCGCCCGCGCCAGCGCCCGGCGCGAGCACTCGCGGTGCCGGGCGAACCCGGCCTCGGCCGCCGCGAGGCTGTCGTAGGCGATCGAGCGGCGATAGGGGTCTTGGACCCGGCCGGAGCGGGGACAGACCCACCAGCGCCGGGCGGGCGCCCAGCGCTCCTCGAAGGTGTACTCGAAGATCTGGCGCATGCAGAAGGTGCTGTAGACTCGCTCCCAGGCGGCGCTGGCGTGCACCGAGGCAGGGTGGTCGGTCTCCTCGGTGATGTAGGCGAACCGCCGTTGCTGCAGTCTACGCTTGATCTCGCGCGCGAAGCATGAGCCCATCGAGGCGATCGGCGTCGCGCGCGTGATGGCGAAGTCCCTGCCCGGCGGGGACGGGAAGTTCCCGTCGATCGGCGGGTTGTCGAAGGACCCGGGCCAGACCTGCCAGCTCTCGAAGCGGTGAATGGGGGGGGTGTTCGAAGGTGCCATGGGGGTTGGGTATTCCGGTGTTTGGGTGATTGGGTGATTGGGTATTTGGGTGGTTTGGTGTTTGGGTGTTTGGTTTTAAGTGTCACGTTTTAAGTGTTAGGCAGACAGGCCAGCGCCTGCTCGAACCCTTGGACCCCGAACCCCGAACCCTGAACCCTACCTACATCATAGGACCCACCATATCAGATTGCGGGCCCTGGGGGAAACGGCCTTTCAGGCGCGCGGCGCCGCCGGGCAAGGTCCCCGGATTCCTTGACAACCTGCGGCCATTTTCACTATACCTGCGTTGCGCGTGAGGCCCGGCGCAACCGAACGGAGGGGCATGGCCCGGAACTCGACCTACAACATCCTGATGTACTCCCACGACACCTACGGGCTCGGCCACATCCGCCGCAGCATGGCGATCGCCGCCAGCCTGCTCGAGCCGCGGGTGAACATCCTCATCCTCACCGGGTCGCCCATCGCCGGCCGCTTCTCCTTCCCCGAGCAGATCGATTTCGTGCGCATCCCCGGCATGATCAAGCGCACCAACGAAGAGTACCTGCCGCTGTCGATCAAGATCAACGCGCGCCACGCGCTCGACATCCGCAAGAACATCATCACGGCGACCGTCAAGACCTTCCAGCCCCAGCTCTTCATCGTCGACAAGGAGCCCCTCGGGCTGAAACGCGAGGTCCTGCCGGCGCTGCAGTGGCTGCGGCGCTCGCGTCCCCGCACCCGCACCGTGCTCGGCCTGCGCGACATCATGGACGACGCGGACGTGACGCGCCGCGAATGGGCTGACAAGGGGGTCTACGGCGCGCTCGACGAGCTCTACAGCGAGATCTGGGTCTACGGCAACCAGGACCTCTACGACCCGATCCGCGAGTACGCGATCCCCGCTGCGGTGAGCGCGAAGGTCCGCTTCACCGGCTACATCCCCCGCAAGGTCCCCTCTCCGGAAGGGGTCCAGAACGCGCGCAAGGAAAACGGCCTGCAGGAGGGGGACAAGCTCGTGGTGGTCACGACCGGCGGCGGCGGGGACGGCTCGAGGTGATGGACGCCTACCTGCGCATGCTCGAGGCCGGGCCGCCGCCCGCCTTCAAGAGCATCCTGATCACCGGGCCCTTCATGCCCAAGCGGGACCGCAAGAACCTCAACAAGCGCGCCGCAGGCTCGGTGTGCGCATGCACCACTTCTACCGGCAGATGGAGAAGATCTTCGCCGCGGCCGACCTGGTCATCTGCATGGGCGGCTACAACACGCTCTGCGAGATCCTGAGCCAGGGCACGGTCAGCCTGGTGGTCCCGCGCGACACCCCCCGCCGCGAGCAGCTGATTCGCGCCGAGACCTTCCAGCGCCAGCAGCTGATCGACTACATCCCCTGGGACGCCCTGACGCCCGAGCGGATGCGGGACAAGGTGGACGCCATCATCGAGGACCCGCAGCCCTTGCGGGACGCCATCGCGCGATTCCCCCTCACGGGCATCGAGACCATGCGCCAGCGCCTGAAGGAGTTCCGGTGCCGCCGGTGTTGACCGGCCGGCCCGTGCTCGGGGTGGTGCTCAAGGGCTATCCGCGCATCTCGGAGACGTTCATCTCCAACGAGATCCTGCTGCTCGAACACCTGGGGTTCACGGTTCACATTTTCTCGATGCGCCCCGGGCGCGAGGGCGTGACGCACGCGAGCGTCCGGCGCATCCGCGCCCGGGTCGACTACCTGCCCGAAACGTTCCTGCGCAACCCGTACCGGCTGCTCTTCCACGGCGCCTGCCTGGCGATCCGCCGCCCGCGGCCGGCCGCGGCCGGCCTGGCGCTCGCCCTGCGGCGCTACCGCCGCACGCGCAACCTCGCGTCGCTGCGCCACCTGCTCCAGGCGGCCTACCTCGTGAACCGCTGCCTGCCGGGTTCGGGGGTGGTGCACCTGCACGCGCACTTCGCCCACTCGCCCACCTCGGTCGCGCTCTACGCCGCCGTCTTGAGCGGGCTGCCGTACAGCTTTTCGGCGCACGCCAAGGACATCTACACGTCGGACCGGGAGCAGCTGCGCGAGAAGATCGCGCTGGCGCGCTTCGTGGTGACCTGCACCGAGTACAACCGCGGCTACCTGGCCGAGGTCGGGCACGGACTGGCGACACCGATCCACCGCATCTACCACGGGATCGACATGCGGCTGTTCGGGGCGTGCGCGCCGATCGACCGGGACGCCCGGCCGCCCTTCCGCGTGCTCACGGTGGCGCGGCTGACGGCCAAGAAGGGGTTCCCGACCGTGCTGCAGGCGGTGCGGCGGCTGGTGGACTCCGGGTGCGGCTGACCTACACGCTCATCGGCGACGGGCAGGACCGCGGCCCGGTGCTCGCGCTGGTGCGGCGCCTGGGCCTCGAGGCCCACTGCCGCTGGCTGGGGGCCCAGCCGCACGAGGTGGTGCTCGAGCACTACCGCCGCGCGGACCTCTTTGTCCTGGGGTGCGAGGTCGCCGCGGACGGGGACCGGGACGGGGTGCCCAACGTGCTGTTCGAGAGCATGGCCATGGGGGTGCCGGTGGTGGCGACCGACGTGTCGGCGATCCCGGAGCTGGTGGTGCCGGGGGTGACGGGGCTGCTCGTGCCGCCGCAACAGCCGGACGCCTTGGCCGACGCCATGCAGCGCATGCTGACGGACGCGGCCCTGCGCCGGCAGGTCATCCCGGCCGCGCGCGCGCGGGTCTGAACGAGTTCGACAACCGGGCACTGGTCGGCCGCCTGGCGGCAATCCTGCGCCCGGCGGTCGACAACCCGCCTGAGCCCCCCGGTAATTGCGATTCGCCTGGGAGCGGCGTTCCAGCCGCGACGGGCCAAGCCGTTTTTTTCAGATTGTCCTTTTCTGCCGCGCGTGCTCCCGCCACCCCTCGGCCGTCAGCGACTGCAGTTTGCGGACGTAGTCGTCCACCGCCGCCCGGCCTTTTCCGGGGCGGCCTATGCGCGCCGTCAGGTGCGCGACCAGGACCGAGCCGACCGCGTGCAGCGCCTCGTGCCGCGTCAGCCCCTCAGTGCACAGGCGCGCGACCGTCTCGTGCACGGTCGCCACCTCCCCGGCGATCTGGTTTTCGACGACCGCGTGCAGGGCCGCGTGCAGCCGGGCGTTGGGCGGCGTGATGCCGGCCGCCATGTGGTAGGCGGTGATACGCCCGATGCGCTCGTTCTCGTGCAGCGCGAGCCACGCAGCGGCCTCCGGCGTTTGGTCGGGATCGTAAGGGGTCATGGCGACGGCCTCCCGTCGTCCGGCCCGCCGCG
>CAWBSC010000012.1:0-35311 GCA_963791285.1 uncultured delta proteobacterium | reverse complement strand
GGCACCTTTCTGCGCTGCATCAACCAGCTCGAGCGGGCCGACCAGGGCGCCATATGGATCGACCAGGAGCTGGCCGGTTTCCGCCGCGTGGGGATGCGCTCTACGAGCTGACCGACGCGGAGATCTCGCGGCAGCCGGCCTCGATCGGCATGGTGTTCCAACGCTTCAACCTCTTCGGCGCATCTGACCGCCCTGCAAAACATCATCGAGGGGCCGGCCACGGTCCAGCGCCGCCCGCGAGCCGAGGCGGTCGCGAGGCCCAGACGCTGCTCGAGCGCGTCGGGCTCGCCGACAAGCGCGACGCCTATCCCCTCCGAGCTCTCGGGCGGCCAGCAGCAGCGGGTGGCCATCGCCCGCGCGCTCGCCATGCGCCCGAAGCTGATGCTGTTCGACGAGCCGACCTCCGCCCTCGACCCCGAGCTGGTCGGCGAGGTGCTGGGGGTCATGCGCGACCTGGCGACCTGCCGGCATGACCATGATCGTGGTGACGCACGAGCTCGGGTTTGCGCGCGAGGTGTCGAACCGGGTGGTGTTCATGGACGAGGGGGCGATCGTGGAGACCGGTATCGCCCCAGGAGATATTGGTGCGGCCGCAGCAGCCGCGTACGAAGAACTTCATTGCCGCCGTTCGCGCAGCAAGGGTGTCTGACGCGTTCCGCCGTGATCGGCGTCGCGCGGCTTTTGTGAACCCGCACATACCGGCTCTATGCTGGGCTTCACAATTGGCCAGGCGCCTTGGCTGACAGCCGGGCACTGTTTTTCAACACCCTTGCAGATCGATTACAGACACCCACCTCGAAGGAGACGCAACATGAAGGCAAGAATCACAATCGTGGTCGCACTGTATTCGTCTGGCCGTCGCTGCCGGGGCCCAGGAACTGCCGCGACCGCATCAAGAAGGCCGGCAAGATCGTGGTCGCCACTCAAGCCGAACTACCCGCCCATCACCTACAAGGACCCGGCCACCAACCAGAACATGGGGGTGGACATCGACCTCGGCGAGGCCATCGCCAAGGAGCTCGGGGTTGCGATCGAGTGGCAGGACACGGAGTTCGCGCAGATCTTCAGCTCGCTGCAGACCGGCCGGGTGGACATGGCACTGCAGGGGATCAGCGACCTGCCCGAACGCCGGGAGGTGGCCGATTTCGTGGACTACCTGCGCAGCGGCTCGCAGTTCTACACGAACCCAGCCAACGCCGCGACGATCAAGGCGCCGGAGGATCTCTGCGGCAAGAACGTGGGCGCCAGCCGCAGCACGAACTGGCCCAAGCGGATCGAGGAGTGGAGCGCGGCCAACTGCGTCGCCAAGGGCAAGCCCGCGATCAAGGTCGTCGGCACCGAGGGCTCGGCCGATGCCCGGACCCAGCTCAAGTCCGGCCGGCTCGACGCGGCCGTCCAGGGCCTGGAGACGCTGCCCTACTTCCAGAAGCTCGAGCCCAACACCTACGTGCTGATCGGCCAACCGTTCACCGAGGACCTCATGGGCATCCCGTTCGCGAAGACGGAGCCCCAGCTGCGCGACGCCATCAAGGCGGCGATCGGACGGCTGCAGGCGAAGGGCGTCTACGAGCAGATCCTGGCGAAGTACGGCCTGCAGGCCACCAAGCTCAGCCCCGTCACCGTCAACCAGGGCAAGTAGCCCGTTGAGCGGCAGGCCGCCCCGCGAGCGGGGGGCCTGCCGCGGAAAACCGGGCCGCGCGATGGCCACTCGTACCCCGATCGAGCCGGCGGACCGCTCCCGATGTGAAAGGATGACCCATGGACCTCAAAGGCCGGCATTTCCTCAAGCTGCTGGACTTCACGCCCGCTGAAATCGCCCACCTCCTGCGGATCGCGGCCGAGCTGAAACAGGCCCGGCGCGCCGGGAGCGAACGCGCAACGGCTCACGGGAAAGAACATCGCCCTGATCTTCGAAAAAGCCTCCACGCGCACTCGCTGTGCCTTCGAGGTCGCGGCCTACGACCAGGGCGCCCACGTCACCTATCTCGGACCCGACCGGCTCCCAGCTCGGCAAGAAGGAGTCCATCCGGGACACCGCCCGGGTGCTGGGGCGCATGTACGACGGCATCGAGTATCGCGGCTTCGGCCAGGAGAGCGTCGAGGAGCTCGCGGAGCACGCGGGCGTGCCGGTCTGGAACGGGCTGACCAACGAGTTCCACCCCACGCAGGCGCTGGCCGATCTCCTGACCATGCAGGAGCACACCGGCAAGCCCCTGAAGCAGGTGGCTTCGCCTTCCTGGGCGACGGCGCGCAACAACGTGGCCAACTCGCTCCTGGTCGCCGCCGCCAAGCTGGGCATGGACTTGCCGCATCGTCGCGCCCGAGGAGCTGCACCCAACGCCGACGCTGGTGCGGGCCGGCCCGGCGATCGCCAAGACGACCGGGGCGCGGATCACGTCACCGACCGACGTCGCCCGAGGGGCGTCGCCGGCTGCGACTTCCTCGTACACCGATGTCTGGGTGTCCATGGGCGAGCCCGAAGCCGTCTGGGAGGAGCGCATCCGGCTGCTGACGCCCTATCAGGTCAACCCGGAGGCCATGGCAGAAAACCGGCAACCCGCAAGTCAAGTTCCTGCACTGCCTGCCGGCCTTCCACGACCGCGAGACGGAGATCGGCGAGGCCATCTCAGAAAGTTCGGCCTCGAGGCCATGGAGGTGACCGACGAGGTCTTCGAGTCGCCGGCCTCGATCGTCTTCGACCAGGCCGAGAACCGCCTGCACACCATCAAGGCCGTGATGGTCGCGACCCTCGGCGCTTAGCGCCGGCAGGAACCCGAGGCCATGCAGCCAAAGCCATCGATGTTGATTGCGTTCGGCGGCAACGCCCTGATCCAGAAGGGCCAGGACGGCACCGCCGAGGAGCAGTTCGCGAACCTCAAGGTGCCGATGCGGCAGATCGCGCGCCTGTCGCGCAGCTACCGCGTCGTGATCACCCACGGCAACGGGCCCCAGGCGGGCAACATCCTGCTGCAGCAGGAGAGCACCGCCGAGGTGCCCGACATGCCGCTCGAGATCATCGTCGCCATGACCCAGGGCCAGATCGGCTACATGATCGAGTCCAGCCTCGATCGCGCCCTGGTGGAGATCGGCATCGTCCACGAGCAGCTGTTCGTGACCCTCATCACCTATGTCGTGGTCGACGAGCAGGACCCGGCCGTTCAGAACCCTACCAAGCCCATCGGTCCCTTTTACACCGAGGAGCAGGCCGGGGGCTGCCCTACCCCCTGGTCAAGACGGACAAGGGCTACCGGCGCGTGGTGGCCACCCCGAAGCCGCTCGCGCATCGTCCAGCACCGCGAGATCAAGACAGCTGATCGAGATGGGCTTCATCGTCATCTGCTGCGGCGGCGGCGGCATCCCGGTGATCCGCAAGGAACGCAAGTTCCGGGGGGTGGACGCCGTCATCGACAAGGACCTGGCGAGCTCGGTCCTCGCGGCCGAGATCCGGGCGGACGCCTTCGTCATCGCCTCGGATGTGCCGGGGGTTTCGGTCGACTGGGGGAAGCCCGACCAGCGGCTGCTGCGGCAAAGTCCCCGCAGCCGAACTGGAGTGCCACCTGGCGGAAGGCCAGTTCCCGGCCGGCTCCATGGGGCCCAAGGTGCAGGCCGCTCTTCAGTTTCACCGAGGCGACCGGCAAGCGGGGTATCATCTGCCACCTGGAGGAGATCGAACGCGCCCTCGCGGGGGAGGCCGGGACCGAAATCGTGTGATCGACAACCCCGCCCGCGGCGACGGACGGCGAGGGCGAGCAAACTTTACCAGCAAGGGGGCGACCATGACACGCAAGAACGTGATCATCATCGGCGCGGCGGGCAGGGACTTTCACAACTTCAACACCTGTCTACCGCGACACCACCGCCTGCAACGTCGTTGCCTTCACCGCCGCCCAGATCCCGGACATCGCCGGGCGCGACTATCCGCCGGCGCTCGCGGGCAAGCTCTACCCGCGAGGGGATCCCGATCCATCCGGAAAGCCGAGCTGCCCGAGCTCATCCGCGCGCCTGAACGTCGACGACTGCGTGTTCTCCTACAGCGACGTCTCCTACCAGCACGTCATGACCGTTGCCGCGATCGTGCAGGCGGCGGGCGCGAACTTCGTGCTCCTCGGCCCGAACGACACGCATGCTGAAGAGCACGAAACCGGTCATCGCGGTCGGTGCGGTGCGCACCGGCTGCGGCAAGAGCCAGACCTCGCGGCGGATCATCGAGGTCCTCATGGCCAAAGGGTTGAAGGTGGTGGCGGTGCGCCACCCGATGCCCTATGGCGACCTTGCCGCCCAGAAGGTGCAGCGGTTTGCCCGGATCAGCGACCTGGCGAAGCACCACTGTACGGTCGAGGAGATGGAGGAGTACGAGCCGCACATCGTGCGCGGCAACGTGATCTACGCGGGGGTGGACTACGAGGCCATCCTGCGCTCCGCCGAGAACGACCCGGCCGGGTGCGACGTGATCGTCTGGGACGGGGGCAACAACGACTTTTCCTTCTACCGTCCCGACCTGCACGTGACCGTCGTGGACCCCCACCGCCCCGGGCACGAGATGCGCTACTACCCCGGCAACGTCACACTGCGACTGGCCGACGTCGTGGTCATCAACAAGATCGACAGCGCCGACGCCTGAAGGCGTCGACACCGTGCGGCGCAACATCGCGGCGGTCAACCCTAAGGCCGTAGTCGTGGATGCGGCCTCGGTGCTCGACGTGGACGATGCCGCGGTCATTCGCGGGCGGAGGGTGCTGGCGGTGGAAGACGGGCCGACGCTGACACATGGCGAGATGAAGATCGGGGCGGCCGTGGTGGCCGCCCGCAAGTTCGGGGCCGACGGCCTCGTCGACCCCACGGCCGTATCTATCGGGCAGCCTGAAGGAGACGTTCCGGGTCTACCCCGAAATCGGGACACTGCTGCCGGCCATGGGCTACGGCGCCGCAGCAGCTGAAGGACCTCGAGCGCACGATCAACCGCACGCCACTGCGATGCGGTGGTCATCGGCACGCCGATCGACCTGAACCGCATCATCACGCATCAAGAACCCGAGCACCCGGGTCCACTACCGACCTGCAGGAGATCGGCACCCCGGACCTCCCGATGGTGCTTGCGCGCTTCGTCGCACGCCTCAAACGCGCCGGGTCGGCGCGGCCGGGCGCTGGCCGTTGACCCGCCGCGGCCGGGGGCTCTCAACCATCAGGAACAGGATCTGCGGATGTCGACCAATCTGCTCTTCGTGATCATCGGCGCCCTGGGAACGGGCCTGTGGAACGTCTTCATATCGGCCGCCTCTCGCCAGATGCACCCGCTGCTCGGCGCCCTGATCACCGAGCTGACCGCCTTCGCGGTCGGCACGCTGATCTTCCTGCCGGCTCTGGGCTCCGGTTTCCCGAAGGTCCCGGCCCGGGCGGTGCTGATGTGCATGCTGGCCGGCCTGTCAGTCCTCGCGGCTGACGTCTTCATCATCAAGGCCTACAAACAGGGGCTCCCGGTCTCGATCGGCGGCCCGATCGTGATCGGCGGGGGGATCGTCGTCGTGACGCTGGCCGGGCTGCTGCTCGGAGATCGCATGACCGTGCTCAAGGCCGTTTCGATCCTGATGATCCTCTGCGGCGCGTCCATCCTCGGCAGCATGCCGCGCTGACCGTGGCCCACCGGCCGCCGGGTGATGAATTCCCGGCAGGCTGAACCATGGACGGCTTGGTCATCGCCTCAAATTCAAGGCGCGCAAGTGGCGTGGGACGAGGCGTACTTCAGTACGCCGCAGTTCCGGCGCCACGCTGCGCAACGCTATTACCAAGCCGTCAGGGGTGAGGTCGGACCACGCCGAACGTGCGACCCAGGAACTCGCAGATCGGGCCGGGGTCCGCGATGAACGCCCGGCCGGTCTCGAGGCTGGTCTTGGCTTCCGGCGGGGCGGTGGCGCCTTTTGCGAGCACCAGCACGGGACACCCCTGGTTCCCCGCCCCGACCAGTTCGACGATCTCCCTGCGCGGCCGGGGGAAATCGATGCGCCGGACCTCGATCTGCCGTTCGACCTCCGGCGCGAATTTCAGGAACCCCTCCACCCCCGCGCAGCCGGGGCAGAACCAGGGCCCGCCCTTGTCATCCGTGAACCCGGGTTTCAGCAGAAACAGCACCATCTTGGACATGGGTCACCTCCTCAAGCGACGATGTGTTTGACTCGGCCGACCTCGCCGGTTTCCAGCCGGACCTTGATCCCGTGCGGGTGGGTCGGCGAGCGCGTCAGGATGTCCTTGACCGTGCCCGGGGTCAGCGCCCCCGAGCGCTGGTCCGCTTTGAGGACGATCCGGACCTTCAGGCCGGGCGTGATGTTGCGGCGAATGCAGCCGTCCATTTTCTGGTCTCCTGCGCTGCTTCGTATCACACCCGCCGGCAAAGCGGAACCGGCTGGCGCGGGATTCCCAGCAAATAGAGCTTGACCCCCGCCCGGTTTTCCTGGAAATTCGGATATCATCTTCCATTAACCTTGAGGAGCGCATGGGCAAAATGACCGAGACCGAAAACCTGGCCGTGTTCTGCGACTTCGAGAACGTCGCCATCGGCGTGCGCGACGCCCGCCACGCCCAGTTCGACATCCGCAAGGTCCTGGAAAAGCTGTTGCTGAAGGGCAGCATCGTCGTCAAGAAGGCCTACTGCGACTGGGAGCGCTACAAGGATTTCAAGGCCGCCATGCACGAGGCCGCCTTCGAGCTGATCGAGATCCCGCACGTGCGGCAGTCCGGCAAGAATTCGGCCGACATCCGCATGGTCGTGGACGCGCTCGACCTCTGCTACACCAAGTCCCACGTGGACACCTTCGTGATCATCAGCGGCGACTCGGATTTCTCGCCGCTGGTCAGCAAGCTGCGCGAGAACAACAAGGTCGTGATCGGGGTGGGCGTGAAGAGCTCGAGCTCGGACCTGCTGATCGCCAACTGCGACGAGTTTATCTACTACGACGACCTGGTGCGCACGAAGCAGCCGCGCAAGCGCTCGCCGCGCAAGCCCGCGCGGCCGTCTGGCCGGGGGGCTGCGGCCACCCCGGCCGCCAAGGAGGACAAGGACGCTGAGGAACGCTCCCAGGAGGCGCTCGACCTCATCATGGAAACCCTCGAGGCCTTGGCCGAGGAACGCGGGTCGGAGGAGAAGATCTGGGGGTCGATGGTCAAGCAGACGCTCAAGCGCCGCCGGCCGGGCTTCACGGAATCCTACTACGGCTACCGTTCGTTCAACACCCTGCTCCAGGACGCCGCCAGCCGCGGCCTGCTGGACCTGGAGCCGGATGAAAAATCCGGCGGCTTCATCATCCGCCGGTTCCACCGCGACGAATAGACCGACCGGGTGGTATTTGGGTGAAGAGGTGTTTGGGTGTCTGGTGGGAGCGGCTTTCCAGCCGCGATGCGATCCGAGGCAAGGGTTCTCTGCCGCAGAAATATCGGCGAAACCCGCTCTAATAGACTGGTTAAAAAAACGGCGTCTCGCGCACTCCGAGACGCCGTTTTTTTAATCCAGCCGCCCGGAGGGCGCCGGCACGTCGAGGCCGACTCTGCGGCAGTTCTCGAGGTGGTGGTCCCGCATTCCCGGGGCGTCCGCCGCCCGCGGCAGTCGGAGCGCGAGCGCCTCGTCCGCCGTCCCGCCGGCGGCGCAGCGCTCGAGCGCGGTGAGGTAGCGCAGGTCTTCGATCGCAATCCCCCGCGCCTGCTCGGCCGACAGCACGGGCCCGTGGCCCGGGATGACCGTGTCGATGGCGGCGTCGATCACCACCAGCAGGCGTTGCAGGGTGCGCCGGTAGTCCTCCGGGCTGTCCACGAACGGAATCTCGCACGGGGAGAGGTAGTCGCCGACGAGCAGACGGTTCTCCGCGATGAGCCCCAGGCAGTCCGGTGCGTGGCCCGGCAGCAGCAGGGCCTGCACGTCGAGGTCGCCGACGTTGAACCAGTCCCCGTCATCCAGCCCGCGCAGGTCTAACGGCCAGTCGTAGCCCCAGGGCCGCTCGACGTACCACTGCCCGTCGAAAGCCCTGGCCTTGGTCATCGCGCTGCGGGCCTGCTCGCCCCTTTCGGCGACGGAGCGCGCCAGGGCCGGACTCGCGTAAACCGGGACCCGCGGGAAGGCGCCGTGCCCGACGACGTGGTCCCAGTGGCTGTGGGTGAAAACCAGCGCCTCGACCGTCGCCCCGAGCGGGACAAGGCCGGCCAGCTCCCGCAGCTCGCGTGGGAAGAAGCCCGGGTCGACCACCAGGCAGCTGCCGCCGCTGCACAGGATAGTGCTCGTCATCTGCCAGATCCCGCTCGTGCTGACCGTCACCTGAAGTTCAGACACGCGTTTCCTCCCCTGACAGGCCCGCCACGCGTCGGTCGGCCCGATCACGCGGCCAGCTTTTTCATCAGCCAGGCCATGTTGCGGCCGAGGGTCTGCATGGTCCGCACCCCTTCCTGGTCGGCGGACACCTCGCCCTTCTCCAGCCCGATCCCCAGGTTCCAGTAGCTCGAGCCCGGGATGATCATCTGCCCGATCGTGAAGAAATGGTTGATCGAATCCATGGTGTGCACCGCGCCGGCACGCCGCACGGCGACTACGGCGGCGCCGACCTTGCGCCGAAACATGTCGTCATTGGCCTTGGCGACAAGCCCTGCGCGGTCGATCAGAGCCTTCAGCTCGGTGCTCATGTTGGCGAAGTAGGTCGGCGAGCCGAGCAGGATGCCGTCGGCCGCCTCCATCTTGGCGACGCACTCGTTCAGGATGTCCTTGTCGACGGCGCAGCGCCGGTTGCGGTTCTCGAAACACTTGAAGCAGGCGATGCACCCGCGGATCTTGCGCCCGCCGAGCTGGACGATCTCGGTCTGGATGCCCTCCTGCTCGATCTCCGCCAGCACGGTCCGGATGAGGGTGTGGGTGTTCCCGTCCTTGCGCGGGCTCCCGTTGAAAGCGACGACGTTCATGGGCGGTGTCCTCCTTGGGTTCAGTCGGATTTGCGCGCCACCGGTTGCGCGTAGAGGCCGGGGCGGCGGTCCGTCAGGTAAGGGTTCAGTCGCCGCGACGCCGCGAGGGCCCCCGGGTCGATTTCGGCGCAGAACAGCCCGGGGCGGCGCCCGGCCCGGCAGAGCTCGCGCCCGTCCGGACCGATCACGCAGGACAGGCCGCAGTACCCGAGATCGCCCTCCTCCCCGCAGAGGCCGGCGTAGGCGACGACCACCTGGTTTTCGAAAGCCCGGGCCGGGACGAGCGTGCGCGCCACGATGCCGAAGGGTTGGACCAGGGCGGTCGGGACAGCCACCAGCTCCGCGCCCGCGAGGGCCAGCGCCCGAACCGACTCGGGGAACTCGACATCGTAGCAGATCAGGATCCCGATCTTCAGCCCGCCCACGGTCGCCGTCACAAGCGTGTCCCCGGGCGTGAACACCCGGCGCTCCCACGCGCCGTAGAGGTGGGCCTTGCGGTAGTTCGCGATCGACCGTCCCGACCCGTCGATCAGCTGCGCCGAGTTGTAGATCCGGCGGCCGTCGCGTTCCGGGTAGCCGTAGAGGACCGCGACTCCGGTGCGGGCGGCAATCGCCGCGACCGCTTCGGCCGAAGGGCCCCCGGCCGGCTCGGCCAGGGCGGTGACCGCCGCGCCCGCGCCGTACCCGCAGACAAAGAGCTCCGGGAAGACGGCCAGCCGGGCGCCCCGGGCCGCCGCCCGGGTGACAACCCGCTGCATGACCGCCAGGGCCCTGGCGACGTCCCCCTGCACCCCGGTCCCCTGGTAGACGGCGATGTTCAGCTTCATGGCGGCCCCCCAGCCCGCTGCTACGTGCTATAGCCGCACTCGTGCGTGCGGTCAATGCGCCCGGGCGGCAGACCGTTGTCCCGTTTGCCCGTGGACCCGTGCGCCCGAACCAATACCGTCACCAACGCAAGAGCAACCGGCCGTGAATGCAGTTTTTCGCGGGCGGCGCAACGCCGGATCACGGCCTTCGACGCCGTTATTCGAACCTGCTGCCAAAATAGCAGACCACAGCCACCGGCAAGACATCGGGGCCCGGGACCATGACGGTAGAAAACCGGCGTCCCAGGCCGTCAGCCAAGGCGCGCGGGCTCTTGGGATGTGCAGCATACGGACCGGTATGTGAGCAATCACAAGAGTGCGCGCAACGCTGGATCACGGCCTGCGACGCCGGTTTTTCAGGTATTGCGGTTTTCGGGGGTGAGGGCGCCCATCAGTCGCGGCAGGTCCCCGAAGCGGCCGATGAGCCCGAAGATCAGCGCGGCCAGCAGGACGAAGAACATCGTGACCGAGGCCATGACCGGCGTGTAGCCGTAGCGCAGGGCGTTGAAGATCTTGATCGGCAGCGTCTCCACCGTGAACCCCGAGACCATGTAGGCGATGATGTACTCGTTCAGGCTGAGCACGAAGCAGAACGCGTAGCCCGACACCATGTAGGAGCGCACCATCGGGAGCACGACCGTGCGGAAGACGGCCCGGGAGTCGGCCCCCATGGTCTCGGCGGCCTCGACGATCTCGCGGTCGATGGACTCGAACCCAAGCGAGATCGTGACCAGCGGCAGCGTCACGAAGAAGATCGCGTGCGAGACGATGGTCGCGGCCATCTCGCCCGTAGAGCCCGACCGTGGCCCAGAACGAGAGGAACCCGAGGGCGGTGATCACCGGCGGCAGCATGAAGGGCGCGATCCCGAGCATGAAGAGCGCGCGGGCGTAGAACACGCGGTAGCGCCAGAGGAAATAGGCGAGCGGCAGCGCGATCGACAGCGCGGCCAGGCTCGAGAGGGTGGCGATGACCATGCTGTTTTCTATCGGCACGAGCCAGTCGCTCCTGCGTGAAGAGCTCCACGTACCAGGCGAGCGACAGCCCCTGGGGCGGGAAGTAGAGGCTTTTCTTCTCATTCAGCGACACCCCGCCGACCACCACGATCGGGCTGAGCAGGAAGAGCAGCACGAGCGCGAGGAAGACGTGGCGGAGGGCGCGGCTCATCGGGCGACGGGTCCCTTCTGCCTTTGCCGATTATCATGGTCAGCCCGACCAGGGCGAGGCTCACGACCATGAAGAACACCGACATGGCGGCCGCGAACGGCAGGTTCGAGCGGTAGATCGCCTCGTCGGTGATCAAAACCGAGAGCGTCCAGTGCTGGGGCCGCCCCAGGATCTGCGGGATGAGATAGGTCCCCAGCGTGAAGGCGAAGACCATGATGAGGGTGGCCACGATGGCGCTGCGCATCGAGCCCACGACGACCGTGAAAAAGGTCACGAGCGGGCCGGCCCCCAGAGTCTGGGCGGCCTCGGGCAGGTGGGGGTCGAGGCGCGAGAGCGGGGGGTAGAGCACGAGCACGGTGTAGGGGAATGCGATGTAGCACATGCCGCACAGAGCGCCCAGAACCCGGGCGACCAGCTCACCGGCTTTTCCATCAGCCCCAGCCAGACCAAGAGGTTTGACACCCCGGCGGTCTGCGAGAGCAAGAGCGACCATGCAAACGCCATGATCACCGCCGAGAGCGAGAGCACCGACACCAGGATGACGAGCCAGACCACCTGGGCGCGGCGCCGCATGCGCGTGACCAGATAGGTGAAGGGGAACCCCGCAGCCACGCAGACGGCCGCGCAGAAGGCCGATATGAAGACGGAGAAGGCGAGCACCCGCCCGAACAGCGCGGTGAAGAGGTTGAGGTAGTTTTCGATCGAGAAATCGGTGGTGTAGAAGCCGCCCGGCTCGCGCTGGAAGAAGGACACCGCCAGCATGATCCCGAAGGGGATCACGAAGAAGACCACCAGCGTCGCGGCCGGGTAGAGGATGATCAGGCGGGCGCCCGCGCTGCCGGGTTTGTCCTCGATCATGACGTCAGCACCACGCAGGCCGCGGGCGGCAGCAGCGCCGTCGCGACGTCCCCCTGGCGGACCGCCGGGCGGCTCTTGGGTGTCGACTGGCTGACGATCTGCACCCCCCCGCAGTCCAGGTAGATCTCGACGCTCGAGCCGACGTCGCGCACGAAGGTGACCTTGCCCTGCAGGGTGTTCTCCCCCTCGCGGGGGCCGGGGACGACGGAGATGTCCTCGGGCCGCACCGAAATCGTCACCTCTCCGCCGCGGTCGAGCCCGCCCGGGACGGTTTCAACCGTGAGCGTCCTGCCGGCGACGTCAACCTGCCGCACCCCGCGGCCCACACCCTTCAGCAAATTGCTCGTGCCGATGAAATCCGCGACGAAGGTGTCGGTCGGGTTGCGGTAGATCTCGAGCGGCGTCCCCATCTGGTGCACGCGGTTGTCGGTTCCCATGACCACGATCAGGTCGGACATGGTCATGGCCTCGCGCTGGTCGTGCGTCACGAGAATGGTTGTGACCCCCAGCCGCTGCTGCAGCAATCGTAGCTCCAGCTGCATGTCCTCGCGCAGCTTGGCGTCGAGCGCCGAAAGCGGCTCGTCCAGCAGGAAGAGCCGGGGCTCGATCGCGAGCGCGCGGGCGATGGCTACCCGCTGGCGCTGACCGCCCGAGAGCTGCGATACGTGCCGCTCGGCGTAGCCCGGCAGGCGCACGAGCTCGAGCAGCTCCTCCACCCGCCGCCTGCGGGCGGCGGTGTCCGCCTTGCGGATGCGCAGGCTGTAGGCGACGTTGTCGCCGACCGACAGGTGCGGGAAGAGCGCGAGCGACTGGAACACCATGCCGAAGTTGCGGCGGTGGGCGGGCTGATCGGTGATGTCGTGTTCTTCCAGGAGGATCCGGCCGCGCGTGGGCCGCTCCAGGCCCGCGATCAGCCGCAGCAGGGTCGTCTTGCCGCAGCCCGAAGGGCCCAGAAAGCAGACGAATCGGCCGTGCGGGATGGTGAGTTCCACATTGCGCACGGCCGTCACGCTGCCGAATTGCTTGTCGATGTCGTTCAGGTGTAGCCCGGCCATAAAAAAACCAAGAGCCATCCCGCGACGGGCGCGGGATGGCCTTAAGGGTGAAGTGCCCAGGGGTCAGGGTTCAGGACACATGCGGTCTATCGTGGCCCGGGTCTATCCCGATCCCCGAACCCCGAACCCTGAACCCTTCCGTCTACTTCGTGATCATGTCCGTCCACTTCTGATTGATCCAGTCGCTCATCTTGCCGGTGTAGATGTCGTAGCGCGGGATGATGGGCTTGATGTCGCTCGACACCGCGGCGAACTCCTCGGGCGACAGGCCGACCAGCTCCTTCTTCACGGTCGGCGAAGTCCCGACCTTGACCGAGAGCTTCTTCTGGATGTCCGGCCGGCACATGTAGTTGATGAAGATGTGCGCTTCCTCGACCTTCTTGCAGGCCTTGGTCACGGCCCAGGTGCCGGAGTCGAGGATGCCGCCCTCCTTGGGGAAGGTCGAGCGCACCGGGTGGTCCTTGGCGGCCAGGCTGGCGACGTCGTGATAGTACTGCCCCATGGGGATCTCGCCCGACTTCAGGGCCTGCTCGAACTGGGCCTCGTCGCGGTACCAGAGCTTCACGTTGGGCTTGATGGCGGCCAGCTTGTCGAGCACCTTCTGGATGCCGTCCTGGGTGTCCAGGATCTTGGTGCCGCCGAAGAAGGTCGTGGCGGTGACTTCCAGCAGAAAGGAGTTGGAAACGAGCGCCAGCAGGCCGAGCTTGTCCTTCTTGTCGGGTGGCCCACATGTCGCCCCAGGAGTTCGGGGCTTCGGGGAAGACCTTGGTGTTCGAGACCAGGGTGATGTACCAGGACACCGCCCCGATGCCGTCCACCTTCCCGTCCGGGTACTTGTGGATGAAGACCGGCAGTTCAGGTTCTTGCTGTTCGGGATCTTGTTCAGGTCGAGCGGCTTCCAGAGCTGGGTCTTCTGGCCGCGCAGCATCGGGACCTGGGCGATCATGTTGACGTCCGCCGGGGCCACCCCCGCCTTGGCGGCCTGCTCCAGCTGGACGAGCCAGGCTTCGCCCGTCGGCTCGGCCACCGACTCGACCTTGATTCCCGTCTCTTTCGTGAAATCCGGGAAGATGTGCTTGTCGAAGGAATCCTTGAAATAGCCGCCGTAGACGCCGACTTTGATGGACTTTTCGGCGGCACCGGCAGGCAGCGCGACAAGCGCGAGCACGGCAACGCAGGCCAGCAGAACGATGTATTTGCGGGTGATCACCATGACGGGGCCTCCTGGGTAGGGGTTGAGTGAAGGGCCTGGGTGAAATTGGGTCTATATGTCAAATACGCATGCCGATTGTCAAGAGAGCGCCGAAGCGGGCATGCGGCGCATGATCGGAGCGAACGGCCTGCTTTTCAATAGGTGTTGACTGGCCCCGCAAGTGACTCTATAGTTGCCTTCACTTCATGAATTCCCTTTGAAAAATGAGTTTGGATAATCACGCGCACCGACCGGTAAATTTCTACGAAAAAGTCCGGCCGGGCGGCCTGATTTTGCAGTTTCGTCGCTTCGACCCCGGGGGAGCAGAGGCGCCGAGGCGAACAATGCACTGCAATTGAGGGGGTTGCCCGCATCTTGCCGTTTGGGCACTCCTCTTGCTTTGACTGCGATTTCGGCGCGAAGGTGCCGGCAACTGCAGCGATCAGCGGGCAGCAGAACCCAAACCTCAAATCGAAAGGGGGCGTGCAGATGAAAAAAAACACTCTCATGTGGATCGCGATCACCGCAGCGTGCTCGGTGATCCTCGTGCAGGCAGGCTCGGCCCAGACCGTGGTCAAGGTCGGCAACATCCTGCCTCTCTCGGGCCCGTCCGCGTCGGTCGGGCTGCAGAACAAGCAGGCTCAGGACATGGCGGTGGACGAGATCAACCAGGCCGGCGGGATCAAGTCGCTCGGCGGGGCGAAGATTCAATTGCTTTACGCCGACTCCGAGTCCAAGCCCGAGAAGGGCGTCGCCGAGGCCGAACGCTTCATCAACACCGAAAAGGTCAACATCCTGACCGGCTGTTGGAACTCGGCCGTGACCTACCCCGTCTCGGCCGTGGCCGAGCGCTATGGGGTCCCATTCCTGGTGCCGGTTTCGGTCGCCGACAAGATCACCGAGCAGGGGTTCAAGCACGTGTTCCGGATCGCGGCCAAGGACAGCTGGTGGACCCGCGACCAGTTCGCCTTCATGAAGGACATGGAAAAGGAGTTCAACACCAAGATCAACACGGTCGCCTTCGTCTACGAGAACGGCGACTGGGGCAAGGGCTTTGCCGAGGGCTGGAAGAAGCTCGCGCAGCAGGCCGGGTACAAGGTCGTCCTGGACGAGCCCTATCCCTCCACGGCGACCGACCTGAGCCCGGTCGTCCAGAAGATCAAGCGCGCCAACCCGGACGTGCTCTTCCTCATCTCCAACGCGGCCGACGCGATCCTGCTCACCAACACCATGGCCGAATACAAGGTGAAGCCTAAGGCGATCATCGCCAGCGGCGGCGGCCACGCCGACCCGTCCTTCCTGAAGGCCGCCGGCAAGAACGCGCGATACATGTTCGACATCGTCGAGTGGGAAACCGACGTCAACAAGCCGGGCGCCGAGAAGACCAACGAGAAGTTCAAGAAACTTTACGGCTACAACCTGGCGGGCGAGTCCGTGGATGCATACGTCGCCATGTACGTCCTGGCGGATGCCCTGGAGCGGGCGAAGTCGACCGATCCCAAGGCCATCCGGGACGCGCTCGCGACGACCAAGCTCACCAGCGGCGCGGGCATGATCGTGGGCTACGACACGATCGAGTTCGACGCCGCCGGTCAGAACAAGCATGCGGCGCTCGTGATGATCCAGATCAACGACATCGGCAAGGGCATGGAGCGAATCACGGTCTGGCCGAAGGTCTCGCGCCGGGCGAGCTACAAACCTGTTTTCCTGCTCCGTAGGAAGGGGGAGGCAGTGTCCCGTGTTAAGTTTTAAGTGTTCGGTGACCGGGGGCGGGCCTCTGCGGCTGGCCCGCTCCCGAATTCTTCGCTTGCATCCTCGCGATCTGTTTTCGCTTAACACCTAAAACCTCAAACTTAAAACTCTTCCCATGCTTTTTTTAATAGAAGATACGATCAACGGCATCCTCATGGGCTCGATCTACGGGCTGGCGGCGCTGGGGCTGACGCTCATCTTCGGCGTGCTCAAGGTCATCAACTTCGCCCACGGCTCGCTGCTCATGGTGGGTATGTACGTGGCCTACTGGGCCGTGATCCTGACCGGCCTGCACCCCTACGTGGCCCTGCTCATCGTCGTCCCGGTCATGTTCCTGTTCGGCTACCTGCTCCAGGACATCATCATCAAGCCGATCTTCAAGGCCGAGAAGGACGTGCGCGAGCCGATTACGGTCATCATCGTCACCACCGGGTGTGTGGTACATCCTGGACAACCTCTCGCTGCTGGTCTTCGGCCCGCAATACCGCACCTCCAGGACAACCCGCTGCGCGGCAAGATGCTCGAGTTCGGCGACATGATGATCTCCGTGCCGAAGCTCTGGGGGTTCTGCGCCGCGGTCGCCTGCACAGCGGCCATCCACCTCTTCCTCCAGAAGACCCGCATGGGGCGTGCGATGCGCGCGACGAGTCTCGACCGGGACGCCGCGAGCCTCATGGGCATCAACCAGTACAAGATCTACAACATCGCCTTCGGCATCGGCACCGCGGTCGCCGGGGTGGCGGGGGTGGCCCTCGTGCCCGTTCTACAACGTCTTCCCTTCGGTCGGGGTGCTCTTCGACATCAAGTGCTTCATCATTGTCGTGCTCGGCGGGCTCGGGAGCATCGGCGGGGCGCTGCTGGGCGGGATTATCGTCGGCGTGATCGAGTCGGTCGGCCCCCAGTTCATGGCGGCCACCTGGACCGAGGCGATCGTCTACGGCCTGTTTCTGGTCGTCCTCTTCCTCAAGCCGTCCGGGCTTTTCGGCGTCAAGTACGACTGGTGATGATTTCGCCTGCGGCGAAATCATGAATGGAGAAGAATGAGGGGGTTCATGAGCCCATCCCTGGCCCGCAAGCTGCCATTGGTCCTGGCCGCGATAGTTGCCCTCGCCCTGCCGCTGGTGCTGAGGAGCCCGACCTATCTGCACATCCTGATCCTGCTCTACCTCTACGCCTATCTCACCACGAGTTGGAACCTGGTCGGCGGCTTTGCGGGCGTGCTGCCGCTCGGGCACGCGACCTTCGTCGGGATCGGAGCCTACACCTCGACGATCCTCTCGCTGCAGTACGGCATCAGCCCGTGGATCGGCATGCTGGTGGGCGCGGTGCTCGCCGGCATCATGGGGGTGATCATCGGCCTGCCCACCTTCAAGATGCGCGGCGCCTACTTCGCCCTGGCGACGATCGCCTTCGCCGAGGGCATCCGCGTCATGATCGAAAACATCGACACCCTCGGGCCCTTCCAGATCAACGGGCCGCGCGGTCTGCAGATCCCGCCCCTCACGACCGGGTTCACGAGCTTCATGTTCGCGACCAAGGAGCCCTACTACTACATCATCCTCGCGATGCTGGCCGGTGTCCTGGCGCTGACCTGGTTCATCTCGCGCTCCAAGCTGGGCTACTACCTGGTCGCGGGCGGCGAGGAACCGGAAGCGGCTCAGGCGCTCGGGGTGAACGTCGCGCGCGCCAAGTTGATCGCCATGGCCATGAGCTCGTTTCTGACGGCGCTTCGCCGGCACCTTCTGGGCCCAGTTCACCCTCTACATCCACCCGAAGAGCGTCATGAGCCTCGACATCTCCTTCGAGATCGCCTTCATCGCGCTGATCGGGGGCCGGGGCTCCATCGCCGGGCCGGTGCTCGGGGCGCTGCTGCTGCGCCCGGTCGGCGACTTCTCGCGCATCTACTTCGGGGACACGGTCCCGGGCCTGCATTTGATCATTTTCGGGGTGGTGCTGATCCTGGTCATGTTCTACCAGCCGCGCGGCCTGCAGGAGCCCCTGACCCGCATTTACAACCGCGTGGTCGGCCGCCTGGCGGGCGTGAGGGAGGCGGCATGAACCTGCTCGAGCTGAAAAACGTGCGCAAGCACTTCGGCGGCATCAAGGCCATCGAAAACTTCAGCCTGAACGTGGGGGAGGGGGAGATCGTCGGGCTGATCGGCCCGAACGGGGCCGGCAAGTCCACCCTCTTCAACTGCGTCGCCGGGGTCTTCCCGCCGACCTTCGGGGACATCTTCTTCCAGGGGGAGCGGATCAACCGGCAGAAGCCCTGGGACCTGTGCTGCAAGGGCCTGGCGCGCACCTTCCAGATCGTGAAACCGTTCGCCTCCCGGAGCGTGCTCTACAACGTCATGGTGGGCGCGTTCGCCGGGACAGACAAGCGCGCCGAGGCCGAACGGCGCGCGCGCGCGGTGCTCGAGCACCTGAACCTGGGGCACCTGGCGGACCATCGCGCCGGGAACCTCACCATCGCGGACCGCAAGCGCCTGGAGATCGCCAAGGCGCTTGCCACGCGACCTCGGCTGCTCTTGCTGGACGAGGTCATGGCCGGGCTGCGGCCGACCGAGGTGGACGAGATGGTCGCCATCATCAAGCGCCTGCGGGAGGGCGGGATGACCGTCTTCGTGATCGAGCACATCATGCGCGCCATCATGGCGCTCTCCGACCGGGTCGCGGTCCTGCACTTCGGCGTCAAGATCGCCGAGGGCACGCCGCAGGAGGTCGCGCACGACGAACGGGTGATCAAGGCCTACCTGGGGGACGAGTATGCCGCTGCTTGAAGTCGATGCCATCGACGTGTTCTACGGGGATGTCCAGGTGGTCTTCGGGCTGTCGCTCAACATCGCGGAGGGCGAGGTGGTCAGCATCATCGGCGGCAACGGCGCCGGGAAGACGACCTTGCTCAAGACCATCTCGGGCCTCATGTCGCCGGCGGCCGGGGCCATCCGGTTCGAGGGGCAGCCGGTCCACGCGCTTCCGCCCGAGGCGATCGTGGAGCGCGGGATCGTACACGTGCCCGAGGGCCGGCGGCTGTTCGCCCTGATGTCGGTCCAGGACAACCTCGTAGTCGGGGCCTACAACCGGCGCGCGGACAAGCACCGCGCGCAGACCCTCGCGGAGGTTTACGGGATGTTCCCGCGCCTGCGCGAGCGCACGGCGCAGATGGCGATGACCCTCTCGGGCGGCGAGCAGCAGATGGTGGCGATCGGCCGCGGCCTGATGGCCCGCCCCAAGCTCCTGATGCTGGACGAGCCCTCGCTCGGCCTGGCCCCCATTCTGATCCAGGGCATCTTCGAGACGGTGCGCCGGATTGCCGACCAGGGCACGACGGTGCTGCTCGTGGAACAGGACGTCAAGCACTCGCTCAGCCTGAGCGACCGCGGCTACGTCCTCGAGCACGGCCGCACGGTCATGGAGGGCCCGGCGCGCGAGCTGCTCGACAACCCGCACATCCGCACCGCCTATTTGGGCTTGTAAGCCGAACGGGAAACCGGTAGGGTCCCCTCTTTTTCAGCAACCCATCCTATCCAGGAGGAACGCCCGATGAGCACTCAGACAACCAACACCGAGCTGCAGAACCTGAGGACCCAGGTGATCTCGGCCGGGGTATCCAGCCTGACCCCCGTGCACGTCGCCTCCGCGCGGGGTGCGATCGTACGCGACGTCGAGGGCCGGGAGTACATCGACTTCGCCGGCGGCATCGGCGTCATGAACATCGGCCACTGCCACCCGAAGGTGGTGGCGGCCATCAAGGCCCAGGCCGAGAAATTCCACCACACCTGCTTCATGGTGAGCCCGTACGAGGTCGCCATCCGGCTCGCGGACAAGCTCTGCCGGGTGGTCCCCGGGCAGTTCGCCAAGAAAGCGGTGTTCGTGAACAGCGGCGCCGAGGCGGTCGAGAACGCGGTCAAGATCGCCCGCTCCTACACGAAGCGCCCGGCCGTCGTCGTCTTCGAGAACGCCTACCACGGCCGCACCCTGCTCACCATGACGATGACGAGCAAGGTCAAACCCTACAAGTTCAACTTCGGCCCCTTCGCGCCCGAGGTCTACCGCATGCCCTTCGGCGACACGGCCGGCCCGGAGAAGCTGAAGGAGGTCTTCGTCAAGCACGTGAACCCGGAGGCGGTCGCCTGCGTCGTGGCCGAGCCGGTCCAGGGCGAGGGCGGGTTCATCACGCCGCCCGCCGGCTACTTCCAGGAGCTCGCGCGGATCTGCCGCGACAACGGGATCGTCTTCGTGGCGGACGAGATCCAGAGCGGCATGGGCCGCACGGGCAAGATGTTCGCGATCGAGCACTGGGGCGTCGAGCCCGACCTGGTCACGGTGGCCAAGAGCCTGGGCGCGGGCATGCCGATTGCCGCGGTCGTGGGACGCCAGGCGATCATGGACGCGGTGCACCCCTGGGGCCTCGGCGGGACCTATGGCGCGAATCCCGTAGCCTGCGCCGCGGCGCTCGCGGTGCTGGAGGTCTTCGAGGAGGAGGACATGCTGGGCAAGGCCCAGACCCTGGGACGAAAGCTGCAGGCGCGCTTCGAGGCCCTCGCCCGCAAGCACCCGGTCATCGGGTCGATCCGGGGCATCGGCGCCATGCTGGGGCTGGAGCTGGTCAAGGGCGAGCGCCGGGAGCCGGCGGCGGACGAGGCCAAGAAGCTCGCGGCCTTCTGCCTGGAGCGCGGCCTGATCATCCTGGTGTGCGGCACCTACAGCAACGTTATCCGCGTGCTGGCGCCGTTCGTGATCACGGATGCCGAACTCGAGAAGGGTCTCGGGATCCTCGAGCAGGGGCTGGCCGAAATATCCAACGCCCGATCGTCATAGGATATAGGCGATCGCAAACAGCCCCACCATCGTGAAGGCCAACACGAGTTTCACGCCCGTCCCGAGGATGAATCCGATCCAGGTTGCCACGCCCGCGCGGCCGGCCTGACCCAGGCTGCGCCGCGCAACGAACTCGCCTGCTACGGCCCCGACGAAGGGGCCGAAGACGATCCCGGGAATCCCGAAGAAGAGCCCCACGAATGTGCCGGCGGCCGCCCCAATGACCGCCTCCCGGCTGGCCCCGGCCCCCTTCGCGCCGAGGCCCGCCGCGGCGAAGTCCACCGCGAAGCCCAGGGCGGTCAGCACGGCGAGCGCGATCATGGTCGCGGCCCCCACGTGCTCGAAGCCGTCCGCCCATGCGGCGAGCAGCAACCCCCCGAACACCAGCGGGGTGCCGGGCAGGCCGGGCAGCAGGATGCCGGCCATCCCGACGCCCACCAGCAGCAGGCTCGCGATCCAGGTCAAAGGGGTCAGGATCATTCCGGTGTCCATGAGGTCTTTCTCCGGGCTTGGGCACGGGCGTTCGCTTCTATTCTGAATTTAGCCCGTTGCAGGCAGGCGGGCAACATTGAAATGCGAAGCGCTTTCTGATAAGCAACCCGCGGTCTATTTATACAGAACGGGGCCGCGCGGCCCCAAGGAGGGTCCATTGAAAGCCGAGCAGCTCACGAATGAGAAGCTGGACGCGCTCGCCCGCGAGTTCCGCTACGTCGTCACGGACGCCATCTGCCGCTCCGGGGTGGGGCACATCGGGGGGGTGATGAGCCTGGTGGAGATCGTCATCACGCTCTACTACCGCGTCATGAACGTCAAGCCGGAAGACCCCAACTGGCCGGAGCGCGACCGGCTGGTGCTCTCGAAGGGCCACGCCGGGCCGGCGGTCTACACCGCGCTCGCTATGAAGGGGTTTTTCCCCATGAACTGGCTGACCACGATCAACAAGAACGGCACGCGCCTGCCGAGCCACATGGACCAGATCCTCACCCCCGGCGTCGAGATCACCGCGGGCTCGCTGGGGCAGGGGCTGTCCTGCGCCTGCGGTCTGGCGCTCGCGGCCAAACGCGACGGCCGCACGCACCGGGTCTTCTGCATCATCGGCGACGGGGAGAGCGACGAGGGCCAGATCTGGGAGGCGGCGCTCTTCGCCGCCCACAACCGGCTCGACAACCTGGTGGTGATCTGCGACTACAACAAGATGCAGATCGACGGCCGTGTCGAGGAAATCATGAGTCTCGAGCCGCTGGCGGACAAGTGGCGCGCCTTCGGCTGGGAGACCTTCGAGATCAACGGCCACGACTGGGACGACATCCACGCCACCATCGGCAAAGCGGACGCCGTCACCGGCAAGCCCGCCATGATCATCGCCCACACCATCAAGGGCAAGGGCAACCGCGAGACCGAGGGGCTGGTGGACTGCCACAACGTCAAGATCCCCGACCAGGCCACCTACGACCGGCTCATGTGCGGCTTGGAGTGCAAGATGGACCTGCCCTTCTGAACGGGGGTGAAGGGTTCCGGGGTTCACGGTTCACGGCAAGAACAACAGCACATTTCAAAAGGAACACCGATGGCCAACTACCATGACATGGAAATGCGCGTGGTCTACGCGCAGACGCTGAACGAGCTGATCGAGCGCAACCCCAACGTCTTCTGTCTCGAGGCCGACCTCGGGAAGGCGAGCGCCACCGTCCCCGAAGTCTCCAAGCGTAACCCGCGCAACTACATCAACACCGGGGTCCAGGAGGCCAACATGATCGGGGTCGGGGCGGGGATGGCCCGGGAGGGCAAGATCCCCTTCTGCGCCACCTTCACCGCCTTCGCGACCCGGCGCTGCTACGACCAGATCACGATCAGCGTGGCCTACGCCAACAACAACGTGAAGATCGTCGGCACCTCGCCGGGCATCACCCAGGGGCCGAACGGCGGCACGCACATGTGTTTTCAGGACCTCGCCATCATGCGCGCCATGCCCAACATGCACGTCTACAGCCCGGCGGACTCAAACGAGCTGCGCGCGGTCATGTTTTACATGGCCGCCAGCCGCCAGCCGACCTACATGCAGCTGGTCCGGGTGAAGATGCCCAAGCTCTTCGAGGAGGGCTGCGCCTTCGACCCACTCACGGCCAGGCGCCTGCACGCGGGCGGCGACGTGACCGTCGTCGCCACCGGCTACATGACGCGCTATGCGCTGGACGTCGCGCGCGCGCTCGAGGCCGAGGGGATTGCGGTCGACCTGCTGCACTACCCGTCGGTGAAGCCCTTCGACGCCGAGGCGCTCGTCGCCTCGGCGAAGCGGACCGGGCGGGTTGTGAGCGTGGAGAACCAGAACATCATCGGCGGGCTCGGCAGCGCGGTGTGCGAGGTGCTGAGCGAGCGGCACCCGGTGCCGGTCAAACGCCTGGGCATCCCGGACAAGTTCGGCGAGGTGGCCGACCAGGACTACCTCTTCAACAAGCACGGGTTCGGCCCGGAGCACATCGCCCAGGCGTGCCGGGCACTAACGAAATCAAAGTAGTCGAATCATGGCAATTCAGTGTGGGAGCGGCTTTCCAGCCGCGACCCTCGAGGCGGGACGCCTCTCCCACAAGAAGAATACCTCGATTGGAAAGCAGGTGCGCATGGCGAAAAACATCATGGTCGTGGTCGGCAGCCCGCGGAAGAAGGGCAACAGCGCCACCCTCGCGGGCGAGGTGGTCAGGGGCGCTAAGGGGGAAGGGGCCAAGGTGGAGACCGTCTTCCTCCACGGGCTTGACATTCGGCCCTGCACGGCCTGCGACAGCTGCCGCCGCAAGCTGCGCAACGACTGCGTGATCGACGACGACATGCGCCGGCTCTACCCGAAGCTGATGGCGGCCGACGCGATCGTCATTGCGAGCCCCATCTACTGGTTCACCGTTTCGGCCCAGACCAAGCTCTTCATGGACCGCTGGTACGCGCTCGGCGGGACGGACGGGTATGCGCTGGCGGGGAAGAAGTTCGGGGTCGTGCTCGCCTACGCGGACGCGGACCCGTTCTCCTCCGGCGCGGTGAACGCGCTGCGCACCTTCCAGGACGCCTTCAACTATCTGGGGTGCGAGCTGGTCGGTTCCGTTTACGGCAGCGCCTGGAAGGCCGGGGAGATCCGTGGCAACGCGGACGTGATGAAGGCCGCACTCGAGCTCGGCCGGAAGATCGCCGCGGCGTAACCGGCGGGCCGCCCTGGAGACGATCAGCCGGCAGGCGATCGATCTGCTCGCCCGGGTCGCCGAGGGCGAGCGCACCCACGTCGAGGCTATGGCTTCTATGACTTGGGGGAACGAAGCCGGCGAAGGAGGAATCGGCCGAAACAGGCCGGCCGTCTCGCCTTTCAAGTCACTTGGCATTTCCCCTGTGGGAGCGGCTTTGCAGCCGCGACGATCGAGGCTGCAAAGCCTCTCCCACAAAAAACAAACTTACTGGCTGATAACGTGACGCCGAGCGTCATGCCCCGCTAAACACTTGCCGTACTATCAGACCTGCCTTACGAATACGCTTTACATGGGGAACCTTTCATGGACGAAGGCCATGAATCCGAACTCAAGCTTTGCGCCCGACCAGGGCGCTGCCATTCGGGAAAAAATCGGTTCTACTCGAGTTCTGCCCGCGCATACGAGCCTTTTCAACCCGCATCACGAACACGACCTCCACCTCATATTGGAGGGACACGTCAAGGCGTTCGAAATAGACTCGGAGGGCAGAGAAGCGACCCTCGCGGTTTTCGGCCCGGGCCAGGTGGTCGATCTCGGCTACGAAAGCAGGTCTCCTCCGCCCTCATACGTCACCCTCGAACCCAGTCGGTTTCTCATGCTGCCCCGCGAAACTTTTGGGGTTGAATGTACGACCTCCACCGCCCTCACCGTGCAGGTAATCGAGCATCTCCTGGTGGATTCTCAATACCACGCCCGCGAGCTGTCGGAAGTTCAACAGCAGAAATCCGCTATCAGCGAGATCTTACGATCTATTTCCAGGTCGCCGACCGATTCTCAGTCGCTGCTGAATGCCGTCGTCGAGCATGCAGCACGTCTATGCGGGACCACGGATGCGGGCATCATGCGGGTGGATGGCGATGAGTTGCAACTCGTGGCGAAATTCGGGCCGATACCGATATGGCCGATAGGGTCCAGGGTCCCTATCACCCGGGGGTTGGTTACCGGGCGATCGGTCATCGACCGTGTCCCCATCCATGTGCACGATCTGCTCGGGGCGGGAGCTGAATTCCCCGAAGGTGCGGTCACTGCGAAGAAGTACGGGCAACGAACCGTCTTCGCCACCCCCTTGATGCGGGGGCAAACGGCAATCGGGGCTATATTTGTGAGGCGTTTCGAGGTCCGGGCGCTTACCGACAGGGAGATCGAGCTGATCGTTGCCTTTGCCGATCAGGCGGTCATTGCCATCGAGAACGTCAGGCTCTTCAATGAAATTCAGCAGAAAAGTTGGCAAGTCGAGGAGCAGGCGAAGGAGCTGGCCGAATGGAATGTCGCGCTCGAAAGCCGGGTTGCGCAACAGGTCACCCGGATCGAAGAGCTCGGCAAGATCGAACATGAACTTGCTGTGGCAGGGCAAATTCAGAAGAGCATGTTGCCGCGGTCCGTCCCCCATCTCGATGGTTACGAGTTCGGCGCCTGCATGATACCGGCAAAATCAGTGGGAGGTGATTTCTACGACTTCATCCCCATGGGGGACGAATTCGTCGGCATTGCCATCGGCGACGTGTCGGGGAAGGGCATCCCTGCGGCTCTGTTCATGGCCATGGTGCGCAGCCTGTTGCGCGCCGAGGCCCATGTGGGACGGCCCCCGGAAAGGGTGCTGCGAAGCGTGAACGGTCACCTCATGGACATGAACGACGAGATGTTCGTCACAATACTGTTCGGGGTGCTCAATCTTTCCCACGGGGAGTTTCACTATGTTCGGGCGGGGCATGAGCTCCCGATATTCTTCAACGGCCGGGGCGCGGTCCACCAGGTACCCAAAACCAGCGGGCAGGCCCTCGGCGTATCGGACGAGTTCGCTCTGGACGAGCAGAGGGTGATCCTTTCGAAAGGCTGCATGCTGTTGCTCTACTCGGACGGCTTGCCCGATGCCTTGAATTCCCACAGCGAGAGGTTCGGTTACGGCGGCATCGTCGGCACCGTCGGACGACTGGCGCGGTCACCGGCACAAGTCGTTTGTGATGACCTGGTCAAGGCCGCGGCGGAGCACCAGGCGGGCGCTCTGCAGCATGACGACATCACCGTTGTGGTAGTGCGGCGGCCTGAATAGTGTGGTTGCGCTCACCGGGCGCGGCCGGGCCGTCCTTTCCGACTGCAGCAAAGACGTCTCCAACCGATTCTCGTCCTGAACCTCAGGGAGCCTTCCATCCCATGATCGGGACCGAGCTGATGCTGTTCTGGGGGCTGCCCGAAAGCACGCGGTCGCTGTACGTCACGTAGACCAGGACGTTGCGCTCGCGGTCGTAAAAGCGCACGACCTGGAGGGTTTTGAAGACCAGGCTGCGGTGTTCGTCGAAGACCCGCTCGCCATCCTTGAGCTCGCCCCTGATCCGGATCGGGCCGACCTGGCTGCAGGTGATGCTGGCATCGCTCGTGTCTTCGGCGACCCCCAGGGCACCTCTCACCCCGCCGGTCTGGGCGCGCGAAATGTGGCAGGCGACCCCCTCCACCTTCGGGTCGTCGAACCCGTCGACCACGATCTTGTCGTTCGGGCCGAGCCACCGGAAATTGGTGCTGACCTGGCCGGTGGTCCCGCGGTCCGGCCGGCTCACGATCCACCACCCCGCCCCCAACGCGACCAGCGCGACACCCGCCACCAGAGCGATCCCCAGCTTTTTCAACATGCCTGTCCTCTCCTTTTCGGCCGCAAACGGTCAAGCGGAATGGGCCCTCGTTTGCGGTGTCCCAATATAGGGACGGCCGGGCGATAGACAAGAACGCCGGTGTGCGGATTTTGGTCAAGATTTCACCGCATTTGCCGAAAACCCTATTTGAGGAACACATTCGCTTCCGCCGCCGGGACTTATATTTCGGGCGACGGCGCACACGGGATGGACACAGTGACCACGATCGGTTCTTTCGACCCGGCCCCGGTGATCGGGATGACGCTCGGCAGCGCCGTCATCCTGGGGGAGCTGGCGCGCGGCAACATGGGGGTCGTCTTCACGGCCTTTCAGCAGAGCCTCAAGCGCCGGATCGCGGTCAAGATCCTGCCCAAGTGCATGTACACCGAGGAATCGGTGCGGCTTTTCCAGCAGGAGGCCGAGGCCGTGGCGGGGCTCTCGCACCCCGGTATCGTGCCGATCTACGAGATCGGGGACACACCCGATTTCCGCTGGTTCACGATGCAGCTGATCGAAGGGGAATCGCTGGCCGCGCGGCTGAGCCGGATGGCCAGGAACGTGGTCCCCTCGCGGCGCGTCCTGCCGCTGCCGCGGGCGCTCGCTCTGGTCCGCCAGGTGCTGGAGGCCCTCGCCTACGCGCACCGGCAGGGCGTGGTCCACCGCGACATCAAGCCCGAGAACATCCTCATCCTGAACGAGTCGCTCCTGCCGGTGCTGACCGACTTCGGGATCGCCCGCATGGCGGCCTCGGGCGGCGACGCCCTGCGGATCCCGCGCGGGAGCCCCCTCTACATGGCGCCCGAGCAGATCCTCAGCACCGACACGGACGAACGCGTCGACGTCCACGCGGCCGGCGTGCTGCTGTTCCGGCTGACGGTCGAGCAGCTGCCGCTGATCCCGCACCGCAGCGCCCAGGACATCCTGAAGGCCAAGGCCGAGGGCCGGTCGATCTTCGTCCAGCGGCCGTCGGAGGCGAACCCGCGGCTGAACTCCGGACATGGACGCCCTGATCGCATCGGCCACGGCGCACGACCCCGCACGGCGCTTCCGCTCGTGCCGCGATTTCCTGGCGGCGCTCGGCGCCTACGAGCGCAAATTCCTGGGGGGGAGCTGACGCATGGCCGTCTCCGCCGCCAAGAAGATCACATACAAGACCGGCAAGTCCTTCGTGCTGCTGTTCAACCGGGTGTCCATGTACGGCGTGGGGCACCCGTATTCCGTGCACGCCGTCGAGGAGTTCCACCGCGCCGTCCTGGACATGCTCAAGGTCACCGCGCCCGTGGTCCTGATCCACGCGCGCGACCAGTTTTTCCTGGAGGACGAAGCGCTCGACCGCAGTCTGAACGTTGGCAGGATGTCCGGGCACTTCAAAAAGGCCGGGGTGAGTTCGGTCTCGATCGACAGCGATGTCACGCAATCCGAGCTTGAGGAGTTCGTCCGAATCTTCCTCGACGTCCGCAGCTACCCGACGGCCGATCTCATGCGACAGGCCGCGGCCGGCCGCGGGGTGACGCGCATCCGCATCAACCACGTTTTCTACCAGAAGGTCACCGAGGATGACCAGGTCGTTGCGCGCGAGATGGTCGAGCGCAGCGGTCAGCTCGACCGCGAGCTCGACTCCTCCCGCGAGGCCCGGGACGCCCTGGGCATGATCGCGGGCAAGCTGCTGGCCGACGAGATCGACCACGGCGCCGGCCTCCAGCGCCTGCTGGCCGACCCGGCCGGTTTCGCTCAGGACGTGCTGCAGCCGGACGGTCCGGGCGCAACGAGTCCCGACGGTCCGGGGGCCGGTGGCCCGGGCGGGGGTGGCTCCGGCCCCGGCGGTCCGGGCGAGGGGGGGCCGGCCCCGGCGACGACGGCACGGGCGGAGGAGGTGCGGGCGGCGGCGGGGGAGTCGCGGCAGGCGGCGGCCCGGGACCCGGAACGGTTCCCGGCCGGCTCACGGCGCTGCGGGGCGAGGTCCTGCATGCGATGCAGACGGGCGGCGGGGCCGGCCTCGCGGAGCTCGCCGAAGCGCTCGTCAAGATGCGCACCGAGCTCCTGGCCCAGATCGACGCGCGCAAGGCGCTGGGCCTGGCCGTCGATGGAGAGCAGGAGATCCGCGAAACGGCCGCGAGCCTCTCCGATGCGGTCGTGATCGAGCTCGTCCGCAAGGAGTACGACCACGGCCGGACCTCGGCCGACCGGCTGGCCTTCATCCTCCACCGCCTGGTCCCCCAGCCGGAGGATCTCGCGCGCATGCTGCCCGCGCTGCGGGAGGCCCTGATGGCGGACGGCATGTCGGGGCCGGACTTCATGGCGCTGCTGGGGCGGCTCGGGCTCGAGCGCCAGGAGGAAAGCGTGGTGCAGGCGCTGCGGGAGGGGGCCGACTCGATCGGCGTCACCCCCGGCGACCTGCTTTCGCGGCTGACGGCCGACCCCTCGGGGTTTGCGCGCTTTCTCTACCTCGCCTCGGAGATCGAGCGCGAGTCCGGCAGCCGCAAGCCGCTGTGCGACATCCTGGTCGAGCACCTCGAGCGGGTCGGCTCGAAGCTGGCGTCCGGGGGCGACCCCGGGAAGGACGAGGGGTGGTTCCGCGACCTCCTGCAGCGGTTCAACACGCGCGCGGTGGAGGGTCTGCGCGGCGGGCCGGTGGACCCCGACCTCGTGGAGCAGGTCGAGCGGCGGTTGACCGAGCGGCTGGAGTCGAGCGTCAAGGCCGTGCGCGCGGAGCTCGCCGCCCACGGGCGGCCGCCGAAGCCCGATCCGGCCGCCGCCTCGCAGACGCTGCTGCAGCGGCTGGAGGACGGGTTGCCGGCGCACCACGAGCTCAAGCTCGTGCTCTCGCAGGTGCGCACCGGGCTGAACGAGCGCGGGGAGAACGAAAACGATTTCGCCCGCATCCTCGAAGCCGTCGAGCAGGCGCGTGAGGCGCGGCGCAAACCCGAAAAGGCGATCGACGAAATCGTCTTCGGGCGCAAGCACACGGTGTCACTGCTGGATATCGAGATCGCCCGGGCGACCCGCTACGGGACGGATCTGAGCGGGATCGTCTTTTCGATCTATCGCAGCGCAGACGGGTCGTCCGCGGACCCGACCCCGACGGTCGACATGACCGTCGCCATCCTGCAGAAGCTGAGAGAGAAGCTGCGCAACACCGACTGGATCGGCCTCGTGAACAGCAAGCTCTTCCTGGCGGTCATGCCGATGACGACGCTCAAGGAGGCGCACCTGGCCTCACGCCGCCTGCTGCGTGCGCTCAACGCCACACCGGTCACGGTGGGGGGGCGGCCGGTCCCCTTCAAGCTCGCCGGGTCGGTCGCCCACTTCGACCGCGGCCGCATGACCGACTCGGCCGCCTTCCTGCAGCACGCCCAGGCCGAGCACGCCGAAATGGCTCACCGCCTGCGCAACCTGCAGGACTTCATGTGAGGAGCACAGACCATGGCCGTCATCTCGCTGATGTACCAGAACAAGCGCCTCGACAGCGTCCCCATCGGTATGGGCGACAGCTTCATGATCGGGCGCCAGCAGGGCAACGACATCGTGATCGACAACCTGGCGGTGTCGTTCCACCACGCCAAGATCGAGGCGGTGGGAGACGAGTTCCTGCTGATCGACCTCAAGAGCGAAAACGGCACCTTCGTGAACGGTCAGCGCATCAAGGCCCATTGGCTGACGGACGGGGACGTGGTCATGGTCGGCAAGCACACGCTCGTCTTCTCCGACCCGTCCAACCGCAAGCCCACCGACACCGGCCCCGCGTCGATCATCGAGACCATGCAGATGGACACCGAGCAGTTTCGGGACCTGCAGCGCCGCAGCCCGGCGGCGGCAACCGCCGTTCCGGACGTCCGGCCGACTCTGGCGGTCCTGTCGGGCCTTCGCCGTGAACTTCCGCTGGGCGAGAAAAGCCTGCGCATCGGGCGCGCGAAGACGGCCGACATCGTGGCCGACGGGTTCTTCGTGGGGGACACGGCCGCGGTGATCAACAAGCTGGCCGACGGGTGGTACCTCAGCCGGGTGGGCGGGCTCGCCCGGGTCAGGCTCAACGACCAGATCGTCCGGGAGGCGGTCAAGCTGAAGCGGCTGGATGTGATCGCGGTGGGGAAGCTGCGCCTTCAGTTCCTGATGCGTGGCTGAAAAACGGCGTCGCAGGCCGTGATCCGGCGTTGCGCGGCCTTTTGGGATTGCTCACATACGGGCCCGTATGCTGCGCATCCCAAAAGACCGTGCGCCTTGGCTGACGGCCTGAGACGCCGTTTTTCAATATCGTGTCGCAAACGGCGGCCCGGCTTGATCTCTATTTTCTGTGGGAGCGGCTTTCCAGCCGCGACGATCGAGGCTGTAAGCCTCGTCCCCCTCCAAACACCAAACACTCAACACCAAACACGAAATACCAAACACCAATCCCCACCTAACCCCCGATCGCCCCGCCTCACTTTGCCTCTAGGCTGAGCGCCGCGGCCACCGGGCCATCGGTCTTCTCCATGGCCGCCGATGGCAGGTCAGCAGGCGCTCGGGCGCGATCATGCCCACGTCGCGCACCTCGGCCACCACGGCCGCCGCGCGCGCGTCCGCCAGCCGTGATAACGCCGCGTCGTCCACCGGTTCCGCCCGCTCGATCCGACCGATCAGATCTTTCGTGAACCGGCCGGGGTCGTCCTCGACCGGGGGCGGCGCCGAGCCGGCCGCCCGGGCCGCGGCCGCCTCCTTGCGGGCCTTGGCGAGGGCCTCCGCCTGCTCGGTCCGGAGCGCCTTCAGCGCCTCCGCCCCCAGTCGTTGCACGAACAGCGCCTCGACCGCCTTGGCGGTCTCCGGGCCGCTGTAGTCCACCGGATCGTCCGCCGCTTCGGGCGCGCGCCCCAGCTTGGCGGCGAGCGCACGCCGCACCGCGATCGCCTGGAGCTCGGCGCGGTCGACCTCCGGGGTGTAGCGGCCCTGCACGCTCAGCTTGAGCTGCGGCCGCTTCTGCAGTGCGCCGGCCAGCTGGGCAAGCTTTTCCTTCTCGGGCGGCGGCAATTCCGGCCGCCCGGGATCGAACGCGACCGAGTTGAACGCGTCAGCGCCGCCGCCGGGCAACAGCGCCCCGAGCGCGCGGAACGGGCTGGTCACGATCTTGGTCAGCAGATTGGTGAGCGCCTTCCAGATCAGGGCCCCGTAGCTGAACTCAGGCGAATCCAGATCGCCGCTGACCGGCAGGCCGAGATCGATCACGCCGTTCGAATCTTCCAGCAGCGCCACCGCCAGGTCCAGCGGCAGGTCGACCGCCTCCGGGCTCTCCACTTTCTCACCCAGCATCAGGCGTTCGACCACGAGCTTGTTGTCGCCCGCAAGCTTGCTTTTGTCGATCCGGTACTTCAGGTCAACCGTGAGCTTCCCGGAGTCGATCTTGCGGCCGGCGAACTTGCCCGAGTAGGGCGTGAGCCGGGACATCTCCACGTTGCGAAACGCGACGCTGATGTTGGTGAAGGCCTTGGGGTCGGCGGTGTTCAGCTCGCCGTCGATCTTCGCGGTGCCGTAGTCGTCCACGCGGCCGTCGAGCTTGACCTGTGCGCGCGCGTTCCGCACGGAAGAGATGCCCGCCACCACGCCCCTCAGCTCGTGGATCCGGGTCCCGAACGGGGTGATCAGACTGTGGTCCGCGAAGTCGACTTCGCCCCCATTCACCAGGACGCGGCGCACCCGGTACGGGAACGGGTCGGCCGAGGTTGCGCCGGTTTTCGCCTGGGAGTCGGCCTTCTTCACCGCCGGGTCGGTCTTGACCACCTTGGCCATGTTGATCGAGTGGTCTTTTTCAATGATGAACCTGCCGACAGGCCGGACGATCTTGAGGTCGCCGATCTCGACGCGGTTGGGTTCGAGGTCGAGCGTGAGCTGGTCGGTCTGGAGCGACTTCCAGCCCGCCAGCGTATCCTTCACCCCGGTTTCCACCAGTCGCAGGTCGTCGAGCTTGAACCCTCCCTGGAAGGTGGTCTGTGGCCCGCCCGCCTTGACCCCGTGGCGCAGCGCGCCTTTCAGAGAAAAGCTGCCGGACGTCAGGCTGGCCGTGAGCGCGCGTCCCACGTAGGGCTGGAACGGCGCGAGCGCGAGCTCAGCGACCTCGACTTCCGCATCGACCGACGGGGTCTGTGGGGCAACCGTGCCCGCGGTGCGGATGCGACCCCCCTCGGCCACCGCCATCCCGACCTCGAAGCGCATGGGGGACTTGCCGTCGACCTCGCTCAGCGTGACGCCGACGTCCGCCAGGTGGATGAGCGGGCCGTCCGGCTTCACACCGAGATCCGAGACGCTCGCCTGCAACCTCGACACCGAAACGACCTTGGCGAGGAACTGGAACGGATGCCCCCCGGCCTCCGCCTCCGTGCGTTCCCGGGCGATGGCGCCGGTCTGGGGCGGCGCGAACAGGAGCACGAGGTTGAGCGCGCCGTCCGCTTCACGGCGCAGATCGACTGCGCCGCCTTCGACTGCCAGCTTGGAGAGGGTGAGCAAATTCGCGCCGAGATCGTAGGCCCCGCCCTCGAGGGCGACCGACTCGATGCGCAGCGGGGTTTCGGTCGCCCCGGCGAAGCCCGCCTGCAACCCCTGGAGAGCGACCGCGATGTCGGCGACCTTGACCGCTGCCGGACCGGCGCCCGCCTCGGCTTCGGCCTTCAGGCGCACGCCCAATGACGCGATGCCCGCCTTCAAACCGGGCGAGCGGCTCGCGTCCTCGTACGCGACCGCGAACCCCCCGAAATCGAAGTCCTTGAGTGCCACCTTCCAGGGCTTACCGGCCGCGCCCGGCGCGGGTGCGGCGGCGGCCGGGGCAGCGGCCGGCTTCGTTTCCCTGGCTGCGCGCTGCACGTTGAGTACCCCGTTCTCGTCCACCCGCAGCCGCGCATGGCCGCCCTTGACCGTGATGGCCGCGACATCCACCGCCTGCCGGGCGAGGTCCAGCCCCACCCCCGTCACCCGGGCGTCGGGCAGCTCCAAGAAGGCTGTTTCGGAACCGTGCAGCTTCAGCAGGAGCCCGTTGAGGGCCAGCACCAGGTTTGAGACGGTGACCTCCGGCTGCTCACCGCTCAGGTCCAACGCGTAGTCGGCTGTGAGCGAAAGGGTTCCGGCCGGGCGATCCAGGTTCAGCGCGTCGCGGGCGAACTTCCAGAGGGTCGCCACCTGCAGCTTCTCGAGCTCGAGCTTGCCCTTGGAGGCGACCGGGTTCAGGCTGAGATGACCGGTCCAGCGCAGGGTTTCGCCGTCGCGGGTGACGGCCGTGATGGCTTGGGCGCCCTCCTGGCGGGGCAGGGTCGTTAGGTTCCGGATATCGAGGTGCAGCGGCTTGAACGCGACCTGGGCGGGCTCGGCCTGGCGCCGGTCGGTGAAGTCGACCTCGCCCTGGTCGATCGTGACCTCCTCGCAGATCAGGCGCGGCGGCTCACCCGGCTTCGCCGCGGGCGGTTCGGCAGCCGGTCCGCGCGGGGCGAGCTTGGCCAGGTTGAGCACGCCGTCCGGAAGCATGACCGCGTTCACGAGCGGCCCCTCGAGGGTGACGGCGCGGAAGGTCCAGGCCCAGTTGAAGAGGCTCTTCAGCTCGAAGTCTATGAAAAAGCGTTTGAACGCCGCAATCGGCGTCCCGTCGGGCTCGTTCAGGCTGAAGTCGTTCGCCTCGAAGGTGTACACGAAGGGGTTGAACCGGACCTCACCGATCGCAGCCGGGCGGTGGAGCGTCTCTTCCAGCACGCGGGGGACGTAGTGCCGGACGAGGGCGGGTACGAGGAAAAAGCCTGCGAGCGTGTAGGCCAGCAGCAGACCGACGGGGATGAGGAAACCTTTGCTGCGGAGGACTTGCTTGATGCGGTTCATGGGTGCACGGTCCTTGGATTTTCGGTTGGCGCGGCAGGCCTTAAGCGGAATTATAAGCCGCCGGAATCCGAATGCAATTGCACGTGAGAGTTACCGGAAGCGTACGAGCGCGTCCAGCACCTGGTCGATGTCGGCCGCGGTGTGGGCGGCGTTGACCTGGAAGCGGATGGTCTCGTCCCCGCGCGGCACGACCGGGAAGGTCAGGCCGACCGCGAGGATGCCGCTGTCGAAGAGGTGGCCGACCAGGCGGTGGGTGCGCGGGGTGTCGCGCACGAGCAGGGGCACGATCGGGTGCGGCCCGGGGATGGACTGCCACCCGAGCCGGTCGATCCCGCGGCGGAAGCGCGCCATCATCTCCTGCAGGTGCGCCAGCCGGCTCCGCCCCTCCGGCCCGTCGCACAGCTCGATGGCCACGGCCGCGGCGGCGCAGTCGGCGACACTCAGCGGGTTGGTGTAGATGTAGGTGTCGGCCCTCTGGCGCACCGCCTCGATCACGGTCGGGCTCGCGGCGATGAAGCCGCCGTTGACCCCGAAGGCCTTGCCGAAGGTCCCGATGATGACGTCCGGCAGCGCTCCCGTGTGGTCGGCCGTTCCGCGGCCGCGCCGGCCCGAACGCGCCGATGCCGTGCGAGTCGTCCATCACCGTGACCACGCCGTCGGGGAATCTTCTCCCGCAACGGCGCGACGACGGCCGCGATGCGGTCGATCGGTGCGAAGTCCCCGCGCATGCTGAAGATGCCGTCGAAGATGACCATGACGCGCTCCATGCCCGCGGGCACGGTCCGCGAGGCATTCGTCCAGGTCGTCCATGTCGTTGTGCCGGTAGATGGCCTTGTTGGCCGACGGGACGCCGGCGATGCGCATGGCGCGGATGATGCTGTTGTGGTTGAGCTGGTCGCCCATCCAGTAGGTCGTGGGACTGGACGACGGCCAGCGCCAGGCCGCAGTTGGCCGTATAGGCCGAGTTGAAGATCTTCGCGGCCGAGCAATCCGCTG
>CAWBSC010000011.1:0-133002 GCA_963791285.1 uncultured delta proteobacterium | reverse complement strand
AATTCTCCCTGGATAACTGCGCCCGCACCATGACCACGCCTTTGACGGTGTGAATCCCATAGGATTTCGCGACTGGCTCGAAGTAGACGGCGATCGTTTCCATCTACGAAGATCGGAGCATGGGTTTCACCCTGAATTCTGGCTTACAAGGCGAATGGTTGCCTGACAGTTGAAACACTTCTCGAAGTTGCTCGGTTGCCTGTTCGAGCTGACTGAATGCCAGAACAAACGTAAGCGTCGAGAGTGTGGAGGCGACTCCGTAGACGGGAGCTCGGACTTTGCGAAAATATCCAATGAGCGTGTAAGCGCGTCGACGTAGCCATTGTGGGGGAAAACAGTCAAAAGCCCGACGGCCGTGATCGTGCGGCAGGCCAAGGCCCCGCGACCGATTGTCCTCGCGAAGTGCGCAACCAAAGCTGTCTGATCCGGCAGCACACAGAAACAGACACGGGAATGCAGTTCCGAATAGGACATTGTCAGGTAAAATAAAGCGACGTCGCGTCCGGCCAGAGCTTGCATCACGTCGACTTCGACTCCCCATGGCGGCGCTTCAGCGGTGAGTTCCACAAATGCCATCTCCTCACTGAACTTCATACCGCCCAAAGGGATCTGACCTGGCATGTGTTCGTAGCCCCACAAATTTCCGGCTGAGCCGTCACTCGTGGCGGCAACGACCCCAGCCTTCCGTTCTACGTTATTGCTAAAGATTTTCCTCTACCATCGCAACGAGCTTGTCGAGATCGATCGGCTTCGGGATGTAGTCGTCCGCCAGGGTCTTCTTCCCATCATGATGCGTGTAGCTCGTTGTGGCTACCGCATCCGCTACCGCCGTCAGAAGAATCACTACGATGTTCTTGTACTGGACATCCGCCTTAATTTCATCGCAGAGCTGGTATCCATTTTTGCGCGGCATCATGACATCCAGGATCATGAGATCCGGTTTGTCAGCCTTTATTTTCTCCCAAGCCTCAACTCCATCGTAGGCCTTGCTAACCCGGAAGTTTCTGCTTGCAAGTTTCATCCCAGAGCTTCCACCAAGTCAGGGTCGTCGTCCACCACGAGAATGTGCTTCTGAGTGTTCATTGCCAATCTCCTCTTAAGGTTGTTCAAGGTGTGGCATGTGGCGCAGCTTAAACTTCCGGGCGTGGATACGGCCGGCCCGACGTACTATTTCTGGGACCCGGTGCTCCCACTCGATGGCCATCAAGTGGATTCCCCGGACACCTTCTATTTTCTTCAGGCGATGATGAATTCGACTGCCATGGTGATGCCCTCTTCCGCCTGCTTGTCCTTGGGAAGCGCAGCAAGGCGGTTTACCATCTCCTCGGGAACATCCATCCCAGGCACCTTCTTTTGCATGTACCTGGCCATCCCAACAGATTTCAGAGGCGTGATGCCGGCCATGACGAACACCTTCTCGTGCAGGCGACGTTTGCACACCCCTTCCATCCATCGTTCGAACTTGTCGATGTTGTAGATGCACTGGGTCTGAATGAAATCCGCACCGGCCTCGGCCTTTTTTGCCAAACGCCGCACCCGCAACTCAAACGGGTCGGCGAAGGGATTGGCGGCCGCGCCGATGAACATTTTGGGCGGGTTGGCGATCTCTTGTCCTCCTTGAAACTTGCCCTCCTCCGCATTCGGCGGACGGTCTGGATCAGCTCGACTGAGTCCAGGTCATATACGTCGCGGCCTCGGGATGGTCCCCGAAATGCGGATGGTCACCGACAGGCACAGCATCGTATTGATATCGAACGCAAACGCACCAAGGAGATCACTTTGCAGTGCCAACCGGTTGCGGTCACGCATGGCCATCTGCAAGACCGGGTGAAGCCCCATCTGCCGGATGATGATACAGGCTGCGAGGCTGGACATCCGGACCATGGCAGTCTGGTTGTCCGTCACATTCACGGCGTCGGCGAACCCTCTTAGCATTCCGGCCTTCTCACGAACTTTGTCCGGCAAAGCTCCCCGGGGTGGACCGCACTCCGAAGTGACCGCCAGGTGGCCGGCTCTGAACATCCTTTCGAGAACACTTTCAGTCTGCGTCACATAAGTCCTCTTGACGATTTGCGAGGGCCGCCGCCCCGCCGGCTACGCCAGTCCTTGGCCGGCAGTATCGCTTCATACCGATCCTCCAAACCCAAGCCCCGTAGGCGGTCCCAGATTAATTGCCAGACGCAATCGACATCCGGGCCGATCTCGCACTTTCCCTTCGTCGACCCTCCACGGGTCCATTCTGAAGCCGCTTGGAGCACCGAGCGATTGGGCAGATGCCGCCCGTGACCCCCAGCAGGCAGTCCCCGCAGCCTTGGCACCGTTCAGCCCAAACGCCGGGGCGTTCCGACGCGCCCATGAACTTGGTGTTGACCCCGGGGAAGACCAGTTTTTGCTTGTAGCGCCTGGCGATCTCCTGCACCCCGCACCCGCATGCCAGGGACAGCACGGCATCGACGGAGTCGATTTGCGAAGCAAGTTGCTCGACGTACTCCGGTTCGCACTGGCGTTCCAGCGTCACCTCCTGAATGTGGATGATTTTTCCGGCTTTCATCAGCGCGACCTGCAACGCCGAGGACAGGATGGCCACCTCTTTGCGGCCGCCTGCCGAGCAGACTGTCACGCATTCATTGCATCCGACCAGAAGGACTTTCTTGAACGGTGATACGAAATCGATGATTTCCTGAATAGGCTTTCGTTCAGCAGTAATCATATCGAGACGCTCTCCTCTTCTACGAGTGCTGATGCCGCGCGGGCGCGTCGCTCTCGCTCGCTTTCACGAGCGTGATCGGGTTGGGACCCAGCCGTCGAATTCTGGCCGTGAACTCTTCGGCGGTCGCCGCAAAGCGTTCGCCCATTCCGGCCGACATCATCATTATCTCTATTCGCTCCGGTTCGATCCCGATATCCGCCATAAGGCGCTTCGCATCGGCGACTCTCCGTGCAGCCTTGGAATTGCCGCTTTTGAAGTGGCAGTCGCCCTCTAAACAGCCAGCGACGTACGCTTCGTCGGCTCCACCCTCGATCGCCTTGATGAGATGGATCACATCCACTTTGCCGCTGCAGGGAACGCGGATCATCTTGACGTTAGGCGGGTAAGACAGCCTGAGGCTCCCGGCCATGTCGGCTGCCGTGTATGCGCAATAGTGGCAGCAGAAGGCCACAATGACAGGTTCAAACTCCTTCATCAGTTCAGCCTTCCCAATAGCCCATTCGACTGGGCCGTGATCACGTTATCTTCGAATCGCATTAGTTCGATGGCTTTGGCCGGGCATTCGGCGGCGCAGGTCCCACAGCCATGGCAACGGGTTGGGTCGATTTCAGAAACTCCATCCGCGTTGATGAATGGGATGTGATACGGGCGCGCTTGACGCACATCAAGCAGGCCGCACAGCGATCGCGGTTTACTCGTGCAACTGTTGCCCCGAGGTTGATGGTGTCCTTGGCAAGCAACGCCTGAACCCGCGCCGAGGCGGCGAGAGCCTGGGTGATGCTCTCGCGCACGCTCCTGGGCCCATGCGCAGTGCCCGCAACCATGAAACCGGTCATCGCGAGCTCCACCGGTCGCAGCTTGGGGTGGTCCTCACGGAAGAACCCGTCTGCGTGCGAGTCAGGTGGAATATGGCTGCCAAGTCCTCGCTTCCCTCGTCGTCGGCCACGAAGCCGGTGCTCAGCGCCAGGCAGTCCGTTCAACCTGGAGCCGCTTTCCCAAGATCCGGTCCTCGAATGAGACCATCAGTTTGCCGTCGACGGTGCGCACATCCGGCGTTTCATCTTCATCGTACTGGACGGAGACGGCTCCGTGCTTGCGGGCTTCGATCGCGAAGTCTTCCTGAAACCCTGTGGTCCGCATATCGCGGTATAAAACGAAGATCCTAACCTGGGTCGAGTCGGCGGATCCGCAGAACGTTCTTGATTGCCGACTGGCAGCATATCTTGGAGCAGTTCGGGTTCTCCGGCGTCCGTGATCCCACGCACTGGATCATGACCAGCGTGTTCCACGAAGACACCCGCCCCGGATGGTCCTCGATGAGACCGTCCAACTCGAGTCGGTCATTACATGGTCGTGACTTCCGAGCAGGTACTCCGTCGGGCGCCGAGGGAGTGCGCCGGTCGCAATGATTGCTGCGCCGTGTGAACTTGACGGTCGAGCAGCCGCGGGCCGACCTGCAGCCCGGTCATAAATGCTCCCGGCATCCCGGAATGGTCGACCACGATCGATTGTGTTAACACGTCGATGTGCTCATGATTCGAAGCTTGATCGATCAGCGCCTGACTGGGACCCAATATCCTCCCCCTCCGAAACTCTTGAGAAGCTGTCGGCCGAACCGCCCAACGAGCGCATCCGCTCGACTATGGTCACCTTGAACCCCTGTTCGGCCAGACTCAATGCTGCGGTGATCCCGGCCACACCGCCCCCCACCACCAACACATCCTTGTTGATCGGAAGCATGAGGTCTGTGTGGGGCCGTGGATCGCGGATGCTGTGACGGCCATGCGCACCAAGTCTTTCGCTTTCTCGGTAGCGCGCTCGGTCAGGTGGCCGTGGACCCAGGCGTCCTGGTCAGGATGTTGGCGATCTCCAGCAGGTACTTGTTAAGGCCCGCCTTTCGGAGCGTATTCTGAACACTTTTTCGTGGGTTCGAGGCGAGCAGCCCCCGATTCTTACCGGTTCAACCCCTTTTCGCGGATGGTGTTCTCGATTCGCTCAGTGGCGGCACTGGAGCAGCCGTCCCCGCTCTCTCTGCGACGACGACCCCATCAAGCGTTCCGGCGTGCGCCACCACGGCCTCCACGTCGATCACGCCTCCGATGTTGAACCCGCGATCGCAGACAAAGACACCGATGCGCGGAGGCTCGCCGGCGATGTCCCGTTCCAGCGGTTCTCTTCCGGAAACAGCGCCGCCGCATCGGTACGCCCCACCGCCGCCATGGCCAAGCATGCGGCCGCGCTGGACTGAACGATGGTTTCCGGGATGTCCTTCGGGCCTTCGAATGTGCCGCAGAGTATACGCCGGGTTGGGATGTCGACACCGGGCTGAATCCCCAGGCCTCGGCGAATTGATGCCGATTCAGCTCGATACCCAGAGTTTGCGCCAATGCTCCTGTTTCCGCAGAGCAGCGAAATCCGGAGGAAAGCACCACCATGTCGAACCGTTCCCTTTCGAGATGGCCACTTTCGAGGACATACGCGATCCGAAGGGCCCCATCATCGTCGCGCACGACGCTGTGCGGCCTGCAGCGCACGAATCGAACGCCGTACTCCTGGATTGCGCGCCGGTAATAGAGCTCGTAGTCTTTCCCCCCCGTACGGATGTCCATGTAAAAGATGGACGTCTCAATGTCTTTTCCGAAGTGCTCGCGCGTAACGACCGCTTCTTTGATAGCGGCCATACAGCACACGCTCGAGCAATATGAGACGTCGTTGGAGTTGATCCCGCGCGAGCCGACGCATTGGATCCAGGCAATTCTGCGAGGCGGCGTGCCGTCGGAGGGGCGCGTGAGCTCCCCGGAAGTCGGTCCGGAAGCGGACAGGATCCGCTCGTACTCCATCCCGGTGAGGACATCCGGGGAGAGGCCCCGTGACAGGTAATCCAAACGGGCAGGGGCGAAGAGTTCCGTGCCCACTGCCACGATGATGGCACCGAACGTTCGGGATTCCACCTTCACGTGGTCGCCGGCCATGATGGCCCCGGCCGGGCATATCTGAGCTAATTCATCTAAGTGGCCGGCAGCCTCCGGGTAAATGGAAAACGCAAAGGGGGTGGCCTGCGGGTAGCGCATGCAGGTGGGTGCCCGGTGGTCCAATCCGGGCGTGAAGCGCACCCACTCCGGGTGGCGTTTGTAACATTCACCGCACGCGGTGCAGCGACTCAAGTCGATAAACCGTGGCGAACGGGTCAGGGTGGTGCAGCATCGGCCGGCCTCTCCTTCGACGGATGCCAACTGGGTGCCCGGCATCAGCTCGATATGCTGTCGGCGGCCGGTTGCGGATAACTGAGGCGACAGTGTGCACAGGTCGCAGTTGTTTGTGGGAAAGGTCCGGTCCAGTTTGGACATCAACCCGCCGATGGAAAACGCCTTGTCGATCAACACCACCCGGCGCCCGGCTCGGAAAGGTCCATGGCGGCTTTCGCTCCGATCCCGGCCCCGACGATCAGAATGTCGGTGTAAGACTGGATCTGTCTGGCATTTGGCATGATCAAATTCATCTCAGCAAAAGGTTTTGATCGTCGCCGGAGGGGCGACACCTTGAGGGGTCTAAATCCCCGCCCTGTCGAGCACGGCCGGCAGGCGGTGCTCCCAGCCGAGGGCTTGAAGCTTCACCCCCTGGGCAACCTCCCGTAATGCGGCAACCGCATCGGCGGCGATTCGCAGGCACTCCTCTTCCCGGTCAGGCGCCTTTCGGATGCGTGCGATCAATGCGTCGGATATTTTCGAACCCGGTTCGTTCACGGCAATGTACCTTGCCATGCCGACCGATTTGAGGAGCAAAACGGTCGGGATCGCCGGGACTCCGAGGCTCCTGACTTTCTTCAAACGGGAAATCGCGTGCTCGGTGTCGAAAATCGGGGCAGTTACGACAAACTGCGCGCCCGCGGCCACAAGGACACGAGCCCGCTCGAGTGCCGCCTCAAATGCCTCCTCTTCGCATGCCGGCAGGGTGCAACCGGTAGTGAACTCCGGTGCTCCCTTCAGCTCGAACCCGGCCAAGTCAAGCCCCTGCTGCAGGCAACGCACCATCTGCACAATTGATAGCTCATTCAAGTCATCCACGGGCTTGGCTTTACGGTGATCGCAGTGTCCGATCCCTTCTGCGCGGACCACGATCAGATTGCGCAAACCGAGGACGAAAGCGCCTACCAAATCGCTTTGGAGAGCCATTTGGTTCCGGTCCCTCCCGTACACGTGGATAACCGATTCAATCCCCTGCTGGTGCATCAGCGCGGCCCCAGCCACCGCGCTCAACCGCATGGCCCCATAGTCCATGTCCGGGATCACAACGGCTGAACGCGCCCCTTCAGGCGCTGAGCATTCGCGATCAGGTGGGAAATATGTACCCCGCGGGGAGTCTCCATTTCAGCGAGGATGACGAATTCGCCAACGGTTAATTTCTTTTTGAGATTCATGGGGTTCCCCCTTTTAAGTCCGACCGGCTACCGGGAGGACGAGGTTGAAAAATATCCGGCGAATCGACTCGCCGCTTGGATGAGCGCCCTGCGCGCCGTGGAACGGTTTTCCAAACTCTCTTTTTCAGCTGTATCCTGTAGGACATGTCCCCCACGATCTCCTCGTTTACGATCAGATCAATGACCGTGGCGGAAGCACCTTCAGAAGATCCTTCCGGGTGTCAGAATCTCGCCCGATGGCCTCCAGGATCTCGTTGCGCTTCATGTGACAGAAAACTTCGGTAGCCTTCAGCAATGTGATGGGAGTGATTGCACCCGCAGATCTAAGTGGTAATCAGCCTTCCTGATCAAAACCCAACTCCTCTATACGGTCGGCATTGGCAGAGCTTAGGGTACAGCATGGAGTGTGCCAGGCGCGAGAGCGCTTTTGAAAAATAATTTAAACTTATATATAACAGATAGTTAATTTCACATCCGCGTTTACGGGCTAAGTTTTAGTGGCGGAAACAATGTTAAAATGTTAAAGGCAATATATTAGCATATGTTAAATCTATAACATTAGAGTTAAACATGTTTGAACACGAACCTAGATCGGTACTGGAAGATTGTGGTCAACACCATCCAGGATGGCCTGATGATCGTAGACAGGCGCGGCATCATCGTCTCCGTTAATAAGGCGCTGGAGAACATGATCCAGTTTTCACGGGACGAGCTAATTGGAAAACCGTGCGATGTCCTGAACTGCAATGCATGTGATAAGGTACGCCAGGACAATGGAGGACACTGGTGCCGCCTTTTCAAGGCAGGCTCGCTCACGATGGGCAAATGCACGATCGTGAAGAAAGATGGGAAGGTTGTCCACGTCTTGAAAAATGCATCGCTGCTCCACGACGATAGCGGTGAGACCATCGGCGCCGTGGAAACCATAACGGACTTAACCGATGTGGTGGAGAAAAATAATCAGATCGCCCAATTCCGCCGGGAATTGCAGCAGGAAGACTCCTTTCATGGAATCATCGGCAACTCGGCAGCCATGCAGCCGTCTTTGATGTCATCACGGATGCCTCGCAGTCCGATGCACCGGTGATCATCACCGGCGAGAGTGGTTCGGGGAAAGAACTCGTCTGCAAGGCAATCCACACCCTTAGCCTACGCAAGCGAAAACCGCTCGTAAAGGTCAACTGCGCGGCCTTGACGGACTCGCTTCTGGAAAGCGAGCTCTTCGGCCACGTCAGGGGTGCCTTCACCGGGGCCTGGAAAGATCGGGAGGGGCGGTTCGAATGCGCGCACCAAGGAGACCTCTTCTTGGACGAAATCGGTGATCTGCCGCTCTCCACCCAGGTAAAACTTCTACGGGTACTGGAGGAGAAGGTCATCGAGCGTGTCGGTGCAAACACCCCTGTACCGGTCGATGTTCGGATCATCTCGGCAACGAACCGCAATCTGAAACAACTCGTTACAAGAGGGGTGTTGAGAAAGGACTTGTTTTTCCGAATCAATGTTATCCCCATCCACCTGCCCCCTTTGCGGGAACGGCCTGAGGACATTCCGCTGTTGGCTCGGTCTTTTTTCAGAAGAATTAAGCTGAAGAGCGGAAAAAACATCGATGGTATCGGCAACGATGCGATCGAGGTGCTCATGAACTATCCGTGGCCCGGCAACATACGCGAACTGAAGAGCGCCTTCGAATATGCATTCGTCAATTGCCACGAGCCGTTGATCCGCGCAAACCATCTCCCCCCAAGCGTCCTCTATGGCGAGGGACAACCGAACTTAGCTCGTGCTCCCAAGCAGGATCGGGATGCGTTGAAGAGAAGCCGGCTTGTCGAGGCCCTGGAGAAATGTAATGGGCATCTGAACCAAACCGCACAGGTGCTGGGGGTTTCGCGGGTAACGGTATGGAATCAGATGAAGCGCTTTGGCGTTCACATTGAGCGCAGACCGAATTTCAGCCCCCCAAAATCGATAAGTAACGACGAGCTTTGAGCACGCTGAAGCTCTTGGGGGCCTACCACCAGAGACCCATCTCAAACGGGAAAACTACTGTGGCTGGTTCGATTGCCGATTGACGGAAGGAATCGGCGGTACGGGGGGTACAGAACACCCGCCCGGCAGGAAGAGAGTCCATCGGAATGAACGAAGAAATCATAATCACAGACATCTCGGCAGACTCAACCTTACGGACTCGAACCCTGCTCTCCGACCTGGGCTATGCCGCCCACGTCACTCACTCTGCCGCCGAGGCCCTGCACGCCTGCCGCGAGCTTAACCCGACCATACTCCTCGCTTCCTCCCAGCTGCCGGATATGGACACGTGTGAACTGTTGCAACTCCTGAAACAGTCTCATGGCGATTTTGAAACAATAGTCATATGTCCCAGGCAAACTCTGCCGAGTACGGCACGTCACCTCAAACAGCTGCTTTCGGGCATCATCGGCAGCCCCATTGACGCCAACGAAATGGATATCCTGCTGCGGGGTGTGATGGAACGCATCAGGCTACGACGCCAATTGAACCACGGCCATCGCGAGATCGCCCGCAAGATTCGGCGCCGCTACGTCAAACGAATTGAAACTGAGCGGTTCCTCACCGTCAAGCAGATCCTCGACAAGGTCTCTACAGTCATTGCCGAACTCGCCCGCGAAGTTGAAGGCGGGGTCCGGTATTTCAACGAGATCCCCTATTTCATTGCCATTCACGATCGCAAATGCCGAGTGGTGGCCGCCAACCAGGCCTACCGGACGCTGCTGGAACGCCGGATCGGGGACAACAGCTGGGAAATATATGACGGTGCATCCCACAGTCGTGAGAACTGCCCCGTGAGCCGGACACTCACAAGCGAAAATGCCATGGAGCTGCGGGAGACCGTCTGCTACCGCAGCGGTTCCAAAGTGCCCGTGATTGTTCACACCGCGCCGATTTATAATGATGACGGGGCTGTGAAACTCGTGCTTGAGATTTCCGCCGGCTCTCGGGACATACAGCAGATAAAGGATAATCTGCGCGACACGCAGCAACGATATCAGCTGCTCTTCGATGCGGTTCCCTGCTACGTCGCGGTACTGGATACGGACATGCGCTTCACGGCCAACAACAGTTATTTCATCCACGAATTCGGAAATCAGGCTGGAGTTTCCCTCCGCGATGCATTCCCGTTTGATCCGGAAAAATTCAAGCATACCCCCATCCGCAAGACATTTCAGGACGGGAAACCCCATCATGGCGAGATGAGCTGGGTGACTGCCGACGGTCACCGCCACGCAACGCTGGTCTGGACCTCCCCGATCCTTTCCGCGGCGGGAAAGCTGCTGCAAGTCTTGCTGGTTTTCGTCGACATAACCCAAATCCGGGACCTGCAGAACAATCTTTCCTTCCTTGGATTGATGATCGCCTCCATCTCCCACAGCATCAAGGGAGTGCTCTCAGGGTTGGACGCCGGGGTCTACACATTGGAAAAAGCGATCGCCGGCATGGATAAGGCCGGCACTCAAGAAGGACTGACGCTCGTCAAGCACATGGCCGAGCGAATCCGCAAAATCACATTGGACATCCTGTTCTATGCCAAGGAACGGGAACTGAATCGGTCCCGAGTCGACTTGCGGAATTTCGTGCTCGACGTGGCGGATACTGTGAGGCCTCGATTTTCCAGCTTGGATATTGCTCTGATTATCGATGTCGACGGTTGTACGGGGGAGGCGGAATTGGATCCCGGGCTGCTCAAGGCTGCCTTGGTCAACCTCTTGGAAAATGCAGTGGATGCCTGTTTGGCCCACGGCAAGGTTAAAAGGGAACACCGGGTGTTATTGAAGGTTCAAAGCAGCCCGGATGCGATCGGCATCTCGGTAGAGGACAACGGCACCGGCATGGGCCCTGACCAGCTCAAGAAACTATTTACGGTCTTCTATTCCACCAAGGGCATCAGAGGGACTGGCCTGGGGCTTTTCATTGCCGATAAAATTGTACGCCAACACGGTGGCGACATGGTGGTCGAATCCAGCCTCGGTCAGGGCTCCCGTTTCTGCATCCGCTTGCCTATCCCCGCCCCAGTCTCCGAGAACGCGGAATAGCCGCTCGAATGCGCTTGATGTCTACTATGCACTTCAGATTAAACGCTTGTAGGTAGATGGGGCGTCGCTCGGGATCTCAATGGTCAGGCATCGGCGTTGTCCGAGTATCTGACAGCAACTCAGCCAGCGTGATCTGGTATCCAACCCAATGGTGTTTCAGAAGACCCTTGTTTCCTAAAAATATTCAATCAGAATCCTGCAGGCTGAGTAAAGAATAATTGAGTTTAGGATTAACTGAAACCAGCGTTGAGGGATATAAGGAAAAACCATATTGCCGGTTACCATCCCAATAACAACTGACGGAATGAGCCAGGGGGCCATGGTATAAACGTTACCACTTATTGCTCCGGCCCCGAAGTTTGCTGCAACAACAGCGGACAAAAGCACAATAAAAAATGAAAGAGTGGTACTTCGGGCCACCTCCTTGTCAACATTTATTGCGCTGTAATACACCGTTAACGGAATACCGGGCATCCCAATGCTCGCACCGAAAAACCCGGCAATGCTTCCGACAAATAGCTGAACTTTTCCTGCGCGATCCGAAATGCATCGCAGCAGCTCGTGCATGTTCCAGACAGGCGGAGACTCAGGGGCTATTTGATATGCCGTGGTGCTGTCCATGACATGCCAGGTTTTGTATATTTTTCGGAGAGAAAAAAAAGAAATAGAGAAGAGAACAATTCCCAAGATTAATTTCAAAACTGAAAGACTGGTGGCAGAAAAAAACCACACCCCTATCGGCGCCCCCACTGCGCTGCCGAGCACAAAATTCAGAAACATTTTGGGGTGAATTGTGCGCCAATTTTTATAAACAATAAAAATCTGGCTTATAATCGCCATACTGCACCCGACTATCACAGTGTCTTTCACATTCATGATAGGCAAGAGAAACGGGGTTGCGACCATAACAAAACCCACACCGGATACGGATTGTGAGAAGGAAGCGCAGGCTATCACGATGCTTGCATAAATGGTATTATCCATCAGCTTACCCGTAGAAGGACTTTAAAATTAACGTAAGAGCAAGAACCCCGACCAGTGACATTCCTTCATATCGTATTGATGACATAACTGCAGTCCGGCTGAACCAACCCGGGCGATTGTGACAGTGGCAAGGATCCGCGCTGGAAAAGACGGCTTTTCGTGCTCCGCACCTTTTCCATTTTTCGGGTGTCATACTGCTTGGTTCCGGACCTGATAATTTTTATCATTAAAAAATGAGTATAGCTTGAATACGCCTCTATAGGGGTTTTTTATCAGGCATACTCAACTCGATAGCATTTTGGATTCCAGCTTCAATTTCAGGGATAATCCCGGCTTTAACATAAATCGGGCGCACCAGCTTTCTTAAAGCCCGAAGCCTTGTAGCAAACACTGCCGCACCCAAGAGGCATGCCATGCCGCCCAGGAGTAGGGTATCCGGAGCCCCCATCCGGCTTGCCAGAAAACCGGCCAGCAAACTCCCGAAAGGCGCCATCCCCATAAAGGCCATGGTATAGAAGCTCATGACCCTGCCACGTTTATCATCTTCCACAATCGTCTGAAGCACGGTGTTGCTGGCAGCCATTGCGACAATCATCCCAAAGCCGGTTATCATCATCATCATGAGCGAAAGCCCCAGAAACCGAGACAAAGAAAAAGCGATCAGGCCCAATCCGAAAAGGCTGGTCGCTATAGAGATGATTTTCCCCAGCCCGAGCACGCTTTTTCTTGACGCCAGATACACCGCACCCGCCAGCGCCCCTACCCCGGAGGCTCCCATCAGAAATCCCAGGGTATGAGGCCCGCCGTGCAGGATCTCCTTGGCAAATATGGGCATGAGCACTGCATAAGGCATTCCCATCAGGCTCACGAGCGCCAGCAGGAGGAGCAGAGACCAGATGGGAGCAAAACCGAATGCGTAATGGAAGCCTTCGGTCAAACCGCTCCAGACCCGCCCTCCTTGTCGTGGGGAGGCCTTGGCGGTGACATTCATGGCCAACAATGCGGCAATCACCGCCAGATAGCTGATGCCATTTAGAAGAAAGCAAGTGCCTTCACCCACTGTTGCAATCAGAATACCGGCCAATGACGGCCCCAACAGACGGGCGCTGTTTACCATGGAAGAGTTCAGGGCGATCGCATTCGACAGGTCCGCCTTTTCCTCAACCATCTCTATCATGAAGGCTTGCCGGACTGGCATGTCCCAGGCGTTGATTACTCCAAGGAACATGCTCAAAACAAATAGGTGCCAGATCACCGCTGTGCCGGTTAAGACGAGCACTGAAAGCAGCAGCGCCTGAACCATCGCCAGCGTTTGTGTAACGACCAGCACCCTGCGACGATCCCACCGGTCGGCAAATACGCCGCCCAGAGGTGCTAACAGAAACGTTGGAATCTGCCCGGCAAAACCGACGGCTCCCAGCATAAAAGGGGAATTCGTCAGGCGGTAAACCAGCCATCCCATGGCTATACGCTGCATCCAGGTCCCGACCAACGAAATGATCTGGCCACCGAAGAAAAGCCGAAAATTCCGGTGTCGTAAGGCGCGAATAGCTTGCTTCATCGCTGCTCCCCTGATCTGCCGCTTGACAAATTGCAGCAAGCTTCCGAAAAAGCAAGTCGACCGTCAGGTTGGAATTTTAGGATTACCTGGCCAAAGGTGCAAGATTTCATTGGGATCCGATCGGATACGAACCCGGGCACGGAAAACAACTCGCGAAAGCCATCAGCCTGCATACGGTATATCAAGTCGGGTGTGCACAAGCATCAGCCATTCCGTATAACATCGACGTGTTACGGCACATTTGAATCGATAAAATTTGTGTATATGATATGCCTGTCGGAAAAACCGTATGTCATTACTGAAGAGGTTAGATTGTGGCTATCGAATGCATGACAAGAGAGCGGCTTCTCTCCGAGGTGGATGAATTGCGTCGAAAGCTGAGCGAAGCCGAGGAAAGGAGTATAGAGGCTGAGAAGGCATTGCGACGCATAGAGCATCGGAATCGTCTCCTGGGTCACAGTGCTCCATTTGGAATCCTGACAGCCGACACAACGGGCCGAATAATCGGTTTAAACAGCCAAATAAGAGAGATGCTCTCGTGGCCGCCAGCCCCAGATCCGACCCCCATCGATTTATTTGAATTCAAGCCGCTGATAGAGGCCGGCGTCGTTGAAGCATTTCAGCAGTGTTTCGAGCGGAAAACGGCCGTCATTTCAAAAAGCTTTAGTGCCGGCTTTCATGGAGAAGTCTGTCACTTTAGATTTTACATCAGCCCCGTACTGGACGAAGTCGGGGCATTCACCGGAGTTTTAGCATTCCTTGAGGATATAACCCACCAGAAATCGGCAGAGGAGGCTGTCCGTGAGAGTGAAGAAAGATACCGCCTGCTGTTTCAGTATTCGCCGATTGCCCTCATTGAAAGAGATGCCTCGCAGCTTAAGGCCTACCTTGAGCAACTGCGCGTATCTGGGGTAACCGACATCAGCGACTATCTGCATGAAAACCCTCAAGAAGCGACTCATTGCATGAATATGATCAAAACAGTTGCATTCAACGATGCCTTTCTGCAATTGATGGAAGCCGATAACCCGGATCAATTAAAGACCGGTTTATACTCGACGGATCCGGACGATTTTTTCCGGATGGCACATGAAGTCATCCTGATGATCGCTCGCGGCAATATTTCTCAGGAAAGGGAAAGGGCGCTTTTCACGTTAAGGGGGAATGAGAGAAAGGTCCTCATTAAGGCTCTGATCGTATCAGGCCATGAAGACACGTTTGCCCGTATTGTTATCTCTCTGGTGGACATCAGCGAGCGCAAGCGGGCCGAGGAAGCTCTGAGAGCTAGCGAGCAAAAATATCGTGACCAGGCTCTGCGGGACAACCTGACCGGGCTCTACAACAGACGTTACCTTTACAAGTCTCTCTCCGAGTTGATTGAGGCATGCAAAGCGAATCGGTCGCCTCTGTCCCTCATATTCATGGATCTCGACAACTTCAAGCAGGTAGTGGATGCCCACGGCCATCTGAATGGCAGCCGGGCGATACAGGAGGTGGCGGCAACCATTCGCGATTCTATAAGTAAACCGGCATACGCTGTCGCCTATGCCGGCGACGAATTCGTGGTGGTTCTGCCAGGTTCGAATCAGTCGCGGGCTATGGAAACAGCCTCTTCCATTCAATCCCAAATGAACAGTACCGTCTATCTGCGCGAGCAAGGTCTTGATGTGAAGCTCTACGCCAGTTTCGGTATTGGCACTTTTCCAGACGACGCAACCGATGTGACAGGCTTGCTGGCTGCAGCCGATCGGATTTTGTTCGTCATCAAGGGGAAGGGAAAGAATGCCATCGGCTTAGCAGGCGTATCACAAACTTAAGGCTCGCCAGTAATTTCGGAGGAAATAAATCGAAGGCTGCCAATAAACGATTCCGTAAAGGCATTGTCCATCCGCTTCCCCGGCCTGGAAAAGTCCATGGCGACTCGGTTCTCATAATCCGACCGGTCGAGGACTTTCGACACGAACTCCGGGCCGTTTTCGCAGCGGATGCTTCCGGGAGTGCCCCGGACGGCCTTGATTCGATCCAGAAGTTCCACAGCCTCGTGACCTCGTCGGTCGCTGTTCCACGGCTTGATTGACAGCCTGCCTTCTGTTCATATGTTCCAACGATAGGCAATTATAAAGAAAGGGCGGTAAAAATGGATATCACACGAAGCGGCTCTCAGCCTTCCAGCAAAAGACCGGCGGACTATTTCACCGGTGCTGTTCGCTTAGATCCCCTATTTCAGGCCATCGAACCGGCCCGAGCCGTGGGGGCCAGTGTCACCTTCGAGCCGGGTGCCCGCACGGCGTGGCACACCCATCCGCTCGGTCAGAACTTGATCGTCACATTTGGTTGCGGGAGCGTGCAGCGCTGGGGTGGGCCGATCGAGGAAATCCGGCCGGGTGATGTGATCTGGATTCCTCCGGGCGAGAAGCATTGGCATGGAGCGACTGCAACGACAGCGATGACCCATATTGCCATTCAGGAGAAGCTGGACGGCAAGGCGGTGGATTGGATGGAAAAGGTCACCGACGATCAATACAACGGCAAATAAGTAGAAGCCATCGCAAAAATGCATCTGACACCCGATGGCGGCGTTGCCCGCCTCTGAAAAATGCTCACAACCCGGTGCGGTTGCTGCGCGTTTTCATCGGCGGGCGCCTGGCCCTCGGGCGTGATCTGCTATTTTTGAGATGGCTTCTAGTTACCCCGAGCGATCGAGTGGGGAGATCAGTTGCCAGAACGCGGATACGAGCGGCTTCACGGGTTCCGAGTCCACGGCGTACCGCCTGCTCAAGCAGGCGGGTTGCACGTCGAGGTTCCCGGAAATTCCACACCCGCAAATTTTCTTCTCATGGAATGCGGTTGCGGATAGCGGAGAGAATTTCAGTGATTGTGCACCCCTTATTTATGTAGTCAACGGCTCCGGCATTGAGCATGGCCTGCGCGCGTTCATGGTTTTCGTACATCGAAAGGCCGATGATCCGGGTATTTGGATTCTCCCGATGGATGATCCGCGTGGCTTCTATACCGTCAACGACAGGCATACTGATGTCCATCAGGATGGCATCCGGCCTGAGCTTTCGTGTGAGATCTATCGCCTCCTGACCATCAGCGGCTATGCCGACCACATTGAAATCCAGTTCCCTCTTCAACATCCGGGCCACGCCGTCACGGAAAAGGGGGTGGTCATCGGCAATCAATACCCGAATGCCCGTCCTCTGTACCTTTATAGCCTCCTGAACCCCCTCGCTGTCGGCATCCGGAGACGAAATATCGGCAGGCACCTGTTTAGTGGGCGGCTGCCGGTGTGGTACCGTCAAGGTGAAGCAGCTTCCCTTTGCGGGGGCGCTTTCGATTTTAAGTGTGCCTCCGATCAGGCCGATCCGCTCGCGGACACTGAACAACCCGAGTCCTTCGCCTGGCTCACCCGCCGGTCTTAAATGCAAGAGGTCAAAACCGACCCCTTCATCACTGACTGTGACCTGCAACCGGCCTCCCTCCGCCTGCTTGAGGCTCAGTTGGGCACCGGACACCTTGGCGTGCTTGGCAGCATTCATCAGCAATTCGCGTACCGACTCGAAGACCAGAATCTTCATATCCTCGGGCAGGTCGGGTTTGGTTTCGACCGAAAGAGACACATTAAAGTTGTAATTGTCATGCATCCAGCGAGTCAACCACTCCAGCCCGGCCGCCAATCCGCCCTCGTGAAGAATGGGCGGGCTCAGCGCGGCGCTCAATGAACGCGAGGTGCTTACGGCTTCACCGATTATCTTTTCGATCTCATCTGCTGTCCACTTGAGATCGGAGGCGCCGAGTTGTTCAATGAGGCCACCCAGTCTCATTTTAGCAGAAACCAGGGACTGCTGAAGGCCATCGTGTAACATTTGAGACAACCGCCTGCGTTCGCGCTGCTCGGTCAGGGTCAGATCGCCCGTCAGCCGTCGCAATTGGCTTGCGCGGACATCCAGTTCTTGATTTGCCCTGAGCAATGCAGCCTGACTGGCGCGCAGCGTTTCCTCCGCCTGTTTGCGATCGGTGATATCACTCAGCACAACCCGCGCTGCGAGGGCATCGGCTGCACCGTCCGGGGCTAAGACCGCCTTCATCTGCACCCAGAATACGGAACCCTCCTTGCGGATCATTCTGATCTCGCATGCTTGCGGGGTTCGCGTTTCCAAAAGCTTTCTGTGACACCGATAATAATTGTTCCGGTCCTCTGGCGAGACAAAGCGGGATATCGACTGATTCGCCAGGGAGCCTCTTGCTACCCTAAAAAGAACAGCCGCCGTGAGATTGGCTTCCAGGATCGTCCCTTCGCGGTCGAGGGTCACGTAGCCCACTGGAGCAAAGTCGTAAAGGTCGGTGTACTTCCTCAGGGCCTCCTCTATCCCTATTCGCGCCTGCACAAGTTCCTCGTTTTGAGTCTCTAGCTCGATCTGGTGGACCTGCAGTTCATGGACGAGCCGCTGCATTTCTGCTTCTGTTCGGGTAGGGCTGCCCTGCATCGCAGATCCTCGCAGCCTCTTTTCAGCCCGATGGCGCAGGTCGCCGGCATCCGCTGATGGTTTTTCGTCCTTTTTCATGGCGTCCCAACTTTATGCACTTTCCCAGGTCTGCTTGGGTCTGTCGCAGCTACACCCCAGGGTTTTGGACCTGGTGATGTCCGTGGGGGTGACCACCGCAGTGTCAATCGGGATAGGCTTTCCCTCCATTCAACGTTAGAACGATAACCTTGGATTCGGATAACCTGGAGGTGATGATGCCGGCAGATGGCGTTTCGATAAGACCGACTATCATCAACAATAACAATGCGCGTAGGCGCGGCTGCCATGAGAACTATCACGCACGACCGTGGGCCTCCATGGGGTGAAGACTGTATTCCCCTGAAGTTCCTGTATGAGCGGAATTAGAGAGTTTATGATTCCGATTGCGGCGGTTTGGAGCTGCCGTCAGAGATCAGCACCATTCCAGACTTGTGGCACGCAAAAATCCTTCCCTCGGCTGCCTCCAGGATGGCTTTGATAAGCTCTTTGCGGCTGACATCTTTGACACAATATCCCTGAGCGCCCAAGGCCTCCGCTTTTTTTATCATCTCCTGGGATTCGTAAATGCTGAGGACCAGAACGTTAATGTCAGAAAATTCTCTGATGTTTTTCAAAACGTCGAATCCGTTATGTCTTGGCAGGCTCAAGTCCAGCAACACCAGATCGGCAGGTACGTTCTTGATGGCCTCAATGGCTTTGTCGCCACATTCCGCCTCTGCAACCACTCGTAGGTGATCATGCCCGTTAATCAATGCTCGCAGTCCTGCACGATAGATCTCACTGTCGTCAACGATTATGATTTTTTTCCGCTCCGCATCCATGTCAGCAACTCCAGCTTGAGTTCAGGCTATGGACCGGAGATTAAGAGCTAAAATCGTTTTGGCTACTACACGGAATACCTTATACGGACACCAATGATTACCCATGGCGGTTTTGCCCTAAGGGCGCTCCGTCTTTTGTAATTTAGATCGACTTCAAATCGGAATGGCGAGGAGTGATGGTGGTGATTGAATCTTCGGATGGTCTGGGTGCAGGTGTGTGCGGCAACCCGTCACTGTACAGGGGAGCAGTCCTTGATAGCTCTGAAAAGTTCCTTTTTGCCGCACCCCTTGGACAGAAAACCGCATGCACCGACTTGGTATGCCCGGTCCGAACAACCCGTATCTGCATTCATGGTGAGGACGAGAACCCTTGTGCCGGGGAACTTGGATTTGATGATTCGAGTTGCTTCAATCCCATCGAGAACGGGCATACTGACATCCATCAGAACGACATCCGGTCTGTGTTCTTCAACCGCCTGGACGGCAGCAAGCCCATGCTCAGCCTCGGCAACGACTTGCAGGCCCGTTGCGGTTTTAAGGATGCCGCAGAGGGTCCTTCGATAGACCTCGCTGTCATCGGCAACAACAATACGAACAGGTAAAGCCGCCATAAGGGTCGTCCTCAAGAAACGGTCCTGCCGAGGCTAATGTATGACGATCCTAAGGTGGGCAACCATGGGGTGGAGACTGTATTTAGAGGGTCCCGTTCGGGGAGCGGCTTTCCTGGTTTTTGCGCCGGCGGGGGGCAGGTTCTCACGCTTCGCGCGTTTTAGCGAACAAAGCCCGCCTCTTAAGGATTGACAAGCCATTTCGAATGGGGATAATTTATAGCGTTTCCTTCCGATATAGCTCCTAACATTGAACCAGGTTCAGCCCCGATCAACGGGAGGCCAGAGCAGGAAAGGAGCGCCACCGCATGCCCCCTCGTAATCCCATCCAAAATCTCGAGAAGTGCCCGACCGGCATCCGCGGTCTGGATGAAGTCCTCCAGGGAGGGCTTCCGCGCGGGCGCCCCACACTGGTCTGTGGTGGGGCCGGCAGCGGGAAGACACTTATGGCAATGGAGTTCATCGTGCGCGGGGCGCGCGACCTCGGAGAGCCGGGGGCGTTCATGGCCTTCGAGGAGACCGAGGAGGAGCTTACCCAGAACGTCGCATCGCTTGGCTTCGATCTGAAGGACCTTACCCGCCGCAAGCTGGTGGCAATGGACTCCGTTAGGGTGGAACGCAGCGAAATCGTGGACACCGGCGAGTACGACCTGGAGGGGCTATTTGTCCGCCTCGACAGCATGATCAGCCGGGTTGGGGCCAAGCGGGTGGCGATCGACTCACTGGAGGCGCTCTTCGCCGCGCTGCCCAACGAGGCAATCCTGCGAGCTGAGCTGCGCCGGCTGTTCCGCTGGCTGAAAGACAAAGGGGTCACCGCGGTCATCACCGGCGAGCAGGGGCAGAACACCCTGACGCGTCACGGCCTCGAGGAGTACGTCAGCGACTGCGTGATCTTCCTCGACCACCGGGTGATCAAACAGGTTGCGACCCGCCGGCTGCGGGTGGTGAAATACCGCGGTTCGGCCCACGGCACGAGCGAGTACCCGACCATGATCGACGAGAGGGGCTTGAGTGTGCTCCCGATCAGTTCGCTCGGGCTGGACTACCCCGTGACGAGCGAACGCGTTTCGAGCGGCGTCGAGGAGGTTGACCAGATGCTCGGGGGGGCGGGCTATTACCGCGGCAGCAGCGTTCTGATCTCCGGGTCCGCCGGCACCGGCAAGTCCAGCTTTTCCATAGCCTTCGCCGAGGCGGCCTGCCGCCGGGGCGAGCGCACACTATATCTTGCCTTCGAGGAAGCCCCGGCACAGATCGTCCGCAACATGGCAACCATCGGCTACAACGCAGGTAAATGGGCGCGCAAGGGTCTGCTGCGCTTCCACGCCGTGCGCTCGACCCTCTATGGCCTGGAGCAGCATCTGGTCTCCATCCATAAGCTCGTTCAGGAGTTCAAGCCGAAGGTGGCGGTTTTCGACCCGATGACCAACCTGACGTCCATAGGCGATCGGACGGAGGTCCAGGCCATGCTGACGAGGGTGATCGACTTCCTCAAGATCGAGGGGATCACCACCCTTTTCACCAGCCTCACCTCGGGCGGATCGGCTATCGAACAAAGCGAGGCCGAGGTCTCCTCCCTGATGGACACCTGGCTGCTGCTTCGCAACGTCGAAACCGACGGCGACCGCAACCGATTGATTTACGTTCTCAAGAGCCGCGGGATGGCCCACTCCAGCCAGGTGCGCGGCTTCGATCTCACGGGCAAGGGTATCCGCATCGCCCCCGCTCACGCCAAACCAAGGCCTGTCTGAATCACGCAGACCCGATAAGGGAAGGGAAAGTACATGCCGAGAAAAGCGAAAAATGGGGCCAATCAACTTCCGGCGGTGGATGTTGCCGACACCTGGCAACTTCGCCTCTATGTAGCGGGCGAGACGCCGCGCGCGGCCGCAGCCCTGGCCAATCTGAAAAAAGTTTGCGATACCCACCTCCCCGGCCGCTACCAGATCGAGGTGGTCGACCTTTTAAAAAACCCCCGCCTGGCGGCCGGCGACCAGATCCTGGCCGTCCCGACCCTGGTGCGCAGGCTGCCGCCGCCGATGAAAAAGATCATCGGCGATCTCTCGAACGAGGAGCGCGTGCTGGTGGGGCTCGACCTGCGGCAGAAGTAACCTGGGGTGCCAGAGGCGCCGGATAGAACCGGATTCGCATTCCGACCCACGGACGAACAGTCAGGGAGAGCTCCATGGCGAAGCGGACACCAGACACCATCAAGGAAAAGCTCGAGGCCGCAGCACGCGAAAGCGGCAACAAAAAGTATGTGCTGCGCCTTTACGTCGCGGGCATGACGCCGCGCTCGCAGGAGGCTATCCGCAACGTGACCGCCATATGCCAGGAGCATCTGGCCGGCCGCTACGACCTGCAGGTGATCGACATCTACCAGCAGCCGGTGCTGGGGAAGGGCGAGCAGATCATCGCCGCCCCCACTCTCATCAAGAAGCTCCCGCTGCCGCTGCGCAAATTCATCGGCAGCATGGCGGACGAGGAAAAAATTTTGGTGGGCCTGGACCTGCGGGAGAAAGACGCGTGACCCAATTTCAGCCGAGTCAGGGGTTTAAATAGCCTTGATAAAATCAGGACTAACCTATGAGTGCCGATAAAATCGAGATGCGTTCCCGGTCGCAATTGCTCGAGGAAATCGAAGGGCTGCGCACGCGGCTCGAGGAAGCCGAACAAACCCTGCAGGCGATCCGCAGCGGCGATGTCGACGCGCTTATCGTGGAAGGGCCTCAGGGGGATCAGGTTTTTTCGCTCGCAGGGGTTGAGAGCGTTTACCGCGTCATCATCGAGACGATGAACGAGGCCGCTCTGACGGTGTCGCCGCAGGGCGCAATCCTCTTCAGCAACCGGCGTTTTGCCGACCTCATGCAAACGCCCATGCATGCGGTGATCGGCAGGGAACTCTCCGATTTTGTCGAGGTGTCGCACCATCCGGCGCTGGTGGAACTGATCACGCAGGCGCAGATGAAACCCACGCGCGGGCGGCTTATGCTGCGGTCGGCCGACGGCACCCACGTGCCGGCCCAATTCTCAGCCAGCCTCTTGGACAGTGGCACTGTCCCCTGCATCTGCCTTGTGGCCTCCGACTTGACCGAGTTGGAGGCATCAACCGACTTGGTCCGATTCCTGCGGGAGCACCAGCAAGAACTCGAGGACAGCCAGCGGGCATTGCGAGAAAGCGAGAGCCGTTACCGCGAACTGGTGCAGAACGCCAACAGCGCCATCATCCGCTGGACCTGCGACGGCACGATCATTTTTTTCAACGAATACGCCCAGAAATTCTTCGGCTGGAGCGCGGAAGAGGCGGCGGGCAAACACATCACCATGCTGTTGCCCGAACGCGAGTCCACGGGGGCTGACCTGACGAGACTGGTCCAAGACATCGTCGCTCACCCGGCACGTTACCCGAGCAACATCAACGAGAACGTCTGCCGGGACGGCCGCCGTGTGTGGATGACGTGGACCAACCGGGCGCTCCGGGACGAGCGCGGTCTGGTGAAAGAGATTCTGGCCATCGGCAGCGATGTCACCGAGAGCAAACGGGACCATGAGGCTCTAAAGCTAAGCGAACTGCGTTTCAGGGCGCTCACCGAGAAATCGGGTGAACTCATCACCGTCTTGGATGCCTCGGGCATTATCACTTACAACCTGGCTGGCGCCAACAGCGCACTGGGTTACTCCCCGGAGGAATTGGTCGGGCGCAGTGCATTTGAGCTGGTGCATCCCGACGACCTGCCGCGCGTGGCAAATTTGTTTCAGGAAGGCGTTCCCCAAACGGGAAAGGTCGCACAGGCGGAGTTCCGCCTGCGCGCCAAAGACGGTTCGTGGCGTTGGCAACTCGCGGTGGGCACCAACCTGCTTCATGAGCCCGCTGTGGGCGGCATACTCATCAACAGCCGCGACATCACCGAGCGCAAACGAGACGAGGATGCGGTACGAGCAGCCAAAGAGAAGTTGGAGGAGCGCGTGCAGGAGCGCACGGCAGAGCTCAAAGAGCGCGCTGAACAACTTGCCAGGTTGGCCTCTCAGCTTACGATGACCGAGCAGCGCGAACGCAATCGCCTTGCACAGGTTCTGCATGATGGCCTGCAACAGTATCTGCTGGCCACCAAGCTGCAAGTAGGGGAACTCATCGAACGAGCAACCGACGTTGCGTTAAAGCAATCCGCCAACGAAGTTGAAAAACTCCTGAGCGAGTCCATAAGGGTCTCGCGTACGCTGGCGGCCGAACTCAGCCCGCGCAGCCTGCATGAAACCGGTTTAATGGCGGGGTTGGAATGGCTTTCCCGCTGGATGTTCGACAAGCATGGCTTGAAGACCGAACTGGTGCTGCAGACGGAGACCCCCGTTTTGGCCGAAGATGTGAAATTGCTCTTGTTCGAATCGATACGTGAGTTGCTTTTGAACGTGGTGAAACACTCGAGAACCCATTCGGCAATGGTGAGCTTAGCCCTGGAAGATGGGCGATCTTTTAAGGTAGTCGTCAGCGATAAAGGGGTGGGGTTTGACCCCACAAGTGCGGTTGAAAATAAAGACAGTTTCGGATTATTCTGCATCCGTGAGCGCGTGAACCTTATCGGAGGTAACTTTGAGGTCGAGAGTTCCCCAGGGAAGGGGGCAAGTCTCACTCTGAGAACCCCCCTGGTTGTCACCCAGCCGCTTGCGCCCATGCCCGACGCACAGCCGGTTGAGGTCCGTCCAACTGGTTTAAGTTGCCCCGCCACATCAGTTGGAACGATTCGGATACTGCTCACCGATGATCATGCCGCCATGCGTGAGGGCTTGGCCCGCCTGCTGGCTCAGGAGACCGATTTTGAGATCGTCGGCCAAGCCAGTGACGGTCAGGAGGCGGTAGAATTTGCCGCGAAACTGGTCCCGGATGTGATTCTGATGGACATCAGCATGCCCCGAATGAACGGGCTTGATGCCACGCGGATTATTCACCAGCATCATCCGGGCATCCGCATCATCGGGTTGTCTCTCTATCAGGAGGAGGAACGAGCTAAGGCGATGCTCGATTCAGGAGCCGTTTATTACCTGAGCAAAACCAGCCCGCCTTCAGATCTCAAGGCCGCGATTCGAAGCTGTATGCACAAGAAATCACAAGCCGAGACGGAGAGCGCCAAATCACCCCCCCCGAAGAACTAATCCACTGGCAGATCCATTTGCTACCCGGAGCCCCGCTGACCACTTTTGGCTGGCGGGGTTTTGTGTTCTCGAGGGAGGTCCCACGTATGCACGCAAAAAAAAGACAACGGGGGTACCGTTGCCTTTAACAGAAACTACTTTGAGCGGGGATCAGCCCGGGATCGAAACGGGCGCGTGTTTACCGATGTATTCTTGGAGGGAAACCACAATTGATTACACGTATACCTTGGGCGGTTTTTAAAAGGGCGGGTAAGATTATGCGAAGAGAACTCTGCCCGCCAAGTTCTGTATCGTTTCATCTATCTGCGCCAAGGTAAATGGCTTTGAAATCACCTCGTCTACCGCTGTGCTCTTTCTGGAAATAACGGTCTCCCTTCCAGCACCCGTCATGATCACGACCGGCGTCTGGGGGGAGCTTTTTTTAACGCTGCACGCCAAAGCGACTCCATCCATCCCAGGCATTTCATAATCCGACAAGACAATGTCGAATTGGTCCCGACAAAAAAGGCCCAATCCACCTTCGCCGCTATCAGCGGATGATACCTCGTAACCAAGCCAGGACAGCATTTTGGCAACAACCATTCGGAGGTCGTTATTATCATCTACGATTAAAATTTTCCTCCCAGTCCCCATGTCCAACTCCTCCTTCCCGAACCCCTCCATGCCCATCATGAAGAGCGTTTTTCCATTTTGATCACCGCCCCATCCGGATCCTTATGTGCTGTCTTTTCTGACGGGGTAATGGGCCGGGGTACCCTTGAGGCAACATTTTTTTCCAATTGGATGAATTCTACGCCCACGCCGAAACCCAAAATAGCTTCGTCCTTCAATTTTTTGACCCATACGACCTTAGCAGGGACTGGATGGCCTAGTGTATAGTCATCAAATATGATACGGATTCGAGTTCCCGGATAAAACTCAAATAGAGACTTAAAATACATGCCGGCTTCGCTTAAATTTTGCGACACCGCAAAATAGGGAGATAGCGTCAGTCCGTCTTCAAGTTTAATGATGGATTGATGGCCAAAACGCTCATTTTTTCTAAATTCCGTCCTCGCCTGCATCGCTCACCTCAGTAGTCTGTCAGAATTTTATAATCTTTTCTCAGGAAAAAGGGTCGGCAGGGGACATTTATAATTGATTTTCAAGGCCGCCTAAATTGTTAGAAGAAAGCGGGAACCAGCTTATTGTTTTTCCCCATGCGACCGCTGCCGGAAGGTCTTTCTTGGGCTTCCATACGGGTCTTGCAGTCTATGCAGTAATTGGTATCCGGTCGCGCCTTCAATCTGGCCATCGGAATATCCTCCCCGCAGCCCTCGCAGATCCCATAGGTGCCCTCCTCTATTCTGCGCAGCGCATGCTTGATTTTCCAGCTGAACAATCTCTCCCGTTCGCGAATATGCAAGGCGAATGAAAGCTGCTCCTCATGAACGGCCCGGTCAATAATATCAGGACGCAGCTCGGAATGATCCTGCACGCGGACCTTCACCGCCGTTTCATTTAGAACCAATCGGTTGATCTCGTCCGCCAGCTTCTGCCTGAAATAGTCGAGTTGCCTTGCGTTCATTCCGGATTAGTCCTCGCTTATGATCGGAGTCGGTGCTGGTTACGGGAGCCCCTTTCGTTTTCGATTGTTTTCGATCGTACCCAAGCCGGCGATGCAAATATATGGGGTCGATCCTGTATTTTCTCGTCGTGGCATGTACAACAGGGTTAAGGCCTTTGCCAGTTGCACCGCGTCGTGCTAATAGCAGAGGAAAACAGTCCGGGTTCCTGCTGGTTTTCTTTTAATTTAGCCCCAGAAAATACTGGCAATTTTTACAGGGATATTTCCGCCATGGAACCGAAGAAGCGGCTCTTCATCGTCGAGGATCACCGGTTGTTCCGGGAAGGCCTCACGGCCATGCTGTCCCCTATCCCGGAGTATGAAATCATCGGCGGGGAGGGTTACCAGAACGAAGAAATCGCCGGACTGGTGAACATCAGCGTGAAGACCGTCGAAAAACACCGCGCCAACATCATGGCCAGGCTCGATCTGCACAATGCCGCCGCCCTCACGGCGTTCGCCTTCGAGCACGGTCTGATGTCCACCAAAAGCTGAGGTTTAATCGGAATTTTGAACCGGCGAGCGCACCGTCGGAGCCAACAAGGACCCGCTTAAAGGCTTTCGTTACACGTTTGCGCTTGAAGATGACCTTCGTGACGTCGGGAGTGAAAGACACATAGGGAATCGGGCAGGCTGTGAGTTCGTGACCTGATGATTTTTGGGAGAAGCAAACATGACCGGACCGCAGGAGAAAAAGGGGAAGAGCATTCAGAGCAGATTGGTCCTGCTTCTGCTTTTGATTCTCATCCCTGTGGTGGCCATTCAGGCTTACATTTACTATGATGAATATCAGGCTCGACGGGCATCGGAGTTTCAGGCAAATCTGGAAGTCGCCCGCGCAATCGCGAAAGCGTTTGAGTCATTCGTACAGGATGTCATCCATCATGAGCTTTTAATCGGTCTTGCCATCACCTCCCCGCAGCCGATGGCATCCGAAGACATCTCTCGGCTCCTTATTTCTTCCCAGGGCTATGCGGCTGTCCGCGATTTCACCTGGTTGAATCCCAAGGGGGATGCGGTCTATTCGGGCAATCCTGCCGTTGTCGGCAACAATTACAGTGACCGATCCTATTTTCGTGATATTGCCAATGGCCGTGAATGGACGGTGGGCGAGCTTGTCATTTCAAAGGCGACCGGAAAACCGGTTTTTGGCATTTCCCGCGGTATTCGGGATGAAAAGGGCGCTCTGCTTGGCGTTGTCGTTGCCATTATCATTCCCGAAAATTTAGACGCCCGGCTCGCGGTTGAAAGAGGCAAAGGAGGAGGACATGCCCTTGTCGACAGCAAGGGTATGCTGGTCTATCGTTATCCTGCGATTAACGCCACATGGGAGGAGCGCAACTGGCTCAAGCAGTTTCCCGAGTTTGAAGATGTATTCAAGGGGCAAGAGATAACAAAAACCGTTTATGCCGCCTTTGAGAAAAACAACCGGCTGGTCAGTTTTACGCCGGTGTCCTCCATCGGCTGGGCTGCGACAGCCGGGAAACCAGAATCAGAAGTGGTGCAGCCCATTCTTATCTCTATGGTCAAAAGCGCTCTTCTTTTTATTTCCGTTTCGCTTGCCGCATTCTTTATCGCCCTGGCCGTCTCCCGAAAAATCGCGGGCCCCGTAACCGAATTGAGTGCTCATGCCCATGCACTCGGTCATGGGGAGAAACCTGGGCAGGTAACTTGCAATGATATATTGGAATTCCAGAATCTGGCAGAGACCTTCAATGCAATGGCCGAAAAGGTGCAAGAACGGGAGACGGCGCTGCGGGTAAGCGAAAAACGCTGGGCCGTGACCCTGGCCAGCATCGGGGATGCAGTGATCGCAACCGATACGGGCGGTCGGGTCACTTTTCTGAACAAGGTGGCCGAGCTGCTGACCGGATGGACGATGGCTGATGCGGCTGGAAAGCCGGTGCAGGAGGTCTTCCGAATCGTCAACGAGCACACCCGGGCGATTGTAGAAGACCCGGTGAGCAAGGTGATCCAGACCGGAATGATCGTCGGGCTGGCCAACCATACGATGCTGCTTCGCAAAGGTGGCGGGGAGATGCCCATCGACGACAGCGGAGCGCCCATCCGGGACGAAGAGGGGCGTATTCTTGGCGTGGTCCTTACCTTTCGAGACATCACCGAGCGCAAGCGGGCGGAGGAATCCCTTCGACAGGCAAACGAGGGCCTGGAGCTGCGTGTGCACGAGCGCACGGCTGAACTCCAGGAGAGAGCCGACCAACTATGCAGACTGTCATCTCAGCTTACAATGGCCGAGCAGCGCGAGCGCAAGCGTCTGGCCCAAATTCTGCACGATGGCCTTCAACAGTATCTGGTGGCCGCCAAGATGCAAGTTGGAGGGCTCATCGAACAAGCACCTGACGCTGCGTTAAAACAGGCATCGGCTGAGATTGAAGACCTCCTGAACGAATCATTAAGGGTCTCGCGTTCACTGGCGGCCGAACTCAGTCCCCCCATCCTGCACGAAGCCGGTTTATTAGCGGGGCTGGAATGGCTCTCCCGCTGGAAGTATGACAAGCATGGTTTGAAGGTCCAACTGGCGATACAGATGGATGCTCCCGTCTTGACCGAAGAGGTGAAAGTGCTCTTGTTCGAATCGACACGTGAGCTGCTGTTGAATGTGGTGAAGCACGCCAAAACCGATTCGGCGCGAGTGAGTTTATGCCAGCAAGATGAGCGATCGTTGCAGATAATCGTCAGCGATAATGGGGTGGGTTTTGACCCCGCAAGCGCGGGTGCAAATGATCGGAACTTCGGACTGTTCAGCATCCGCGAGCGATTGAGCCTTATCGGCGGTAGATTGGAGGTCGACAGCTCCCCAGGAAAGGGGGCCCGTTTCACTCTGACTGCCCCGCTGGCCATCAAAAAGCCGCTTGAGCCTATGCCATGCGGACAACCGGATGACATCGATCCGAATGATGCAGGCCCCTTCAGATCGGATGGAAAGATCCGGATACTGCTCACCGATGATCATGCCGTCATGCGTGAGGGCTTGGCCCGCTTGCTGGGTCAGGAACGCGATTTTGATATCGTCGGCCAGGCCAGTGACGGTCAGGAAGCGGTAGAATTGGCCGGGAACCTGCTCCCGGATGTTATTCTGATGGACATCGGCATGCCTCGCATGAACGGGCTTGATGCCACGCGGGTGATTCATCAGCAGCATCCCGACATCCGCATCATCGGGTTGTCTCTTTATCAGGGGGAGGAACGAGCTAAAGCGATGCTCGATTCCGGAGCCGTTTTTTATCTGACCAAAAGCGGCCCACCGGCAGACCTCAGGGCCGCGATTCGGAGCTGTATGAAGGAGAAATCGCAAGCCGGGAAGGAGAATGCTGAATCACCCCCACTGAAGACCTAATCGACGAGTAATCATAATTTGCAATTCGCGGCCCTGTTGACCATTTCTGGCCAGGGGGTTTTTCGTTCTGAGAGGAGAGTTTTTTGTGCAATCACGACGATAGCTTCGGCCAAATCCATTGTACTGACATGACCATAGCCGGTTTATAATCGCATTCGGAAAACTGGAGTATTTCGCTAACGATTGGGGCGGTCGTGGAGGAGGGATGGCGTCATGTGCGATGTCATGCCCGCAAAAGCATTTCTGCCAAACTAATGGCGAAAAGACCGACTTTAACGGCGAATAACGACTAAAACGAAAGGAAAAAGGGGGATACGCTGTTAAGCGTACCCCCTGTTTTCTTTATGGTGCCGGAGGCCGGACTCGAACCGGCATGGACTTGCGCCCGGAGGATTTTGAGTCCGAAATAGAGGGAAATCAAAATCCCAGCAATATCAATTAACTAACCAGAATTATTATTTTTTCACTCAAATTTTATTTTTGTTTATCTTAAGTTTCGTGTAATAATTTTGTTGGCAACCGTTACAAAACCGTTACACCTATTAATAGTAGAGCAATTCGTGATAAGCACCCCACTTGGCTGCAAATCTGCAAATGAAATGCAAAGGGCTTCGGCTGGAAAAGTAGATCGGACTTTCAGGTGACCGTTGATGGGTCTTCCTCTGCCCACGCCTTATTTGGGTAACTGGTATGTGCTGTCGAGGCGGCGGATCATTTCCTCATAACGCTCTTCCAGATTCTCTAAGGCCATCTCGTATTCTTCATCACTCCACTTTTCCATTTTACGGGTGGCCTCTATTGCAGAGCGCTCGTTGTCGTACCAGCGAGCCGGGTCGAAATTGTAAGTCATTGCTTTTAGCCTTTGGCCCCAAAAGTAGATCCGGCTTTCAAATGTCCGTTGTTGGGCTCTATTCTATCTCACGAATGCTGAACAACCACCATCTCGCTCCCTTCCTACCCCCGCGAGGCTGTCTTTCGAAATAAAGCTTCATGGTGCCGTCCGAGGCCGTGACCACCTCGTACCAGTGCTTGCGAACGTACATCTCGGGGCTGCCGTGGTGGCACTTCCCTGTTTCTCGCCAAGATCGTAACACCGCCCGAACGGTCACGGTTCGCCCCCGCCAGACGAACTCATGGGGCAGGCCAGGCTCCCCAATGGCCATGCGTGAGGTGTCAGCCGTTTCGGTTATGGGCTTGATGGCTTCGCTGATGAACCGTTCGAGCATGGCCGGCATTCTACAAGGGCAGTCGAACATTGGAAAGGGTCTATGCAAACTAATTCATGGCATCCTTGAAAGCTTTGCCAGGGACAAACTTAGGGGCGTTGGAGGCGCTGATTTGGATTTCTGCGCCGGTCTGTGGATTGCGGCCTGTGCGCGCTTTGCGCTTGACCACCTTGAAGCTTCCGAATCCCACCAGGGTGACCACATCGCCATTTTTCAGCGTATTGACGATGGACTCGAAAACACAATCCACCGCCGCCTGCGCTTCCATCTTGGTACTGACGACGTTCGCAACTTCGTTGACCAGATCTGCCTTGTTCATAAATGTCCCCTTTCTTCACACTGAGTTTCAAGTTGGCACTGCCTGGAATAATCAGGATGTCGACTCTTCCGAGCGATGGGGTGGCCACTACTACAAGCTGTCGCGGCAGCTTTGACAGTATTTCCGGGGTGTGCCTCTGCCAATCCAATGAAAGTTCAGAATGTGTTTTTTATCACATTGGGGACATATGCACTCGACTTTCGACTTGTCGCAGTAGGCGTCCACCTCGAAATTGTCGTCGTGGTTCTCTTTTGTCTCTTGATGCTCCATAGACGCGTTTCGTTTATTCGATGACATATTCAAAACCCCCTATCGATCTAAACCACACTAAACGAAACGGGCGCCCCCAAACCAAGAGGGATCGCCCGGGTATTGTGGTTAGATTTTCCGGAAGCGGATGAGTTCAAGCTGTATGACGAAAGGAGGGTTGGCCGAACCTTCCGACATAAGCCCCCATCCTCTTCCTGCGGTTACGGGTTTCCCCGTTATCCGAGCGAAAGTTAGGGCTGATACCAAGCATGTCAAGTAATAGCAGAAAAGGTTCCACACAAAGGGGAAAATAGATTCGGGTATTCTACTGGGCTACCTGTGCTCTGGAAAGGTTGAAATGGGGTTTGAAAGGCATATTATTCCCCCGCCATGCAACCTGACCTCTATCAGCTTCTTATCTCTCGACTCCGGCAGCAGGGGGTAAATAATGATGAGGCCCCTGCGATTCTTCGTGACCTTTCCAACATCATCGAATCGACCCCTGGAATTGACTCGGCGGCGGCAAGTTCGAAACTCCAGCTTCTGGGCTGGAATGCTGTAGCGCTCGATTACCAATCGCTACAGCAGGCATTGGCCTGGATTGAATCGGAAAAGCCATGATGCTTCCGGCCCTGTTGACACCAATCCTCACAAGACCCACTTTCTGACCGGATAAAAGGACGGCAGCTGGTGGGGAAAGGCTATCCCACTATCCTCCTTTCTCCATCGAAACCGTCTTTAAGTCTGGGGTGGCCAGTTTCCCCTCCTTTTGCCTGGCCACCTCTTTTTTTGCCACACTCAGGTAGAGGGCCTTACAATGTGCGGCCGCTTTGCCCGTTACAGTCTATCACGCGAGCTTGAACGCTATTTTAACGCCCATCCCGCCGCTTTCGAGATTCAGCCCTGCGGATTCCGATGAAGTCGGCCGGTGATTCCGAAGGAAGGCGGCCACCCGTTCCGAGGCAAAGCGGCCGGTTTGAGTCGGAGCGAAGCGACGCTGGTTTTTTCCCTTTCTCAGAGTTTATCCCTCAGGTCAATTGAGCTTTGGTTTTTCGCATGGACTCTCCTTTCAGGGTGATGCGGTAAGCGTTGTGGACCAGCCGATCGCAGACGGCATCGGCGATGGTCGCATTGGTGATCAACTCGTGCCAGTGGTCAGTGGCGACCTGGCTGGTGATCAGGGTGGAACGCAGGCCGTGGCGATCCTCGAGGATCTCGAGGATGTCATGCTGCTGATCGGCGCTGAAGGCCTTGAGCCCCCAGTCGTCGAGCACGAGCAGATCGACGCGGGCGATGGCTTTGAGCAGGCCGGTGTAGCGGCCGTCGCCCTTGGAGAGCGCCAGCTCCTGCAGCAGTCGAGGCAGCCGGAAGTACATCGCGCTGTATCCCTCTCGACAGGCCTTGTGGGCGAGCGCGCAGGCGAGGTAGGTCTTACCGACGCCGGTCGGGCCGATGATGAGCACGTTGTGATGCTGCTTGATCCAGGCACATTGGGCCAGCTGCAGGAACAGCGCCTGATCCAGCCCGCGGCGGTGGCGGAAGTCGACGTCCTCGACACAGGCCGACTGGCGCAGCTTGGCCTTCTTCAGTCGCGAGGCGAGCTGGCGGTTCTCGCGGTGGCAGACCTCCCGGTCCACCAACAGCCCCAGGCGCTCTTCGAAGCTCGAGTCGTTCGGTGTCGGTGGCGTTCATCAGCTCCTTGAGGGCAAGCAGCATCCCGAGCAGGCGCAGCTGGGTGAGTTTTTCGAACAGCGGATGAGTCAGCATCGGTTGAGCTCCTTTCGGTTTGGTCACCGGTAGTAACCGGCGCCGCGGATGTTCTCGTGGTCGCCGATCTCTGAAGACGACGAGGGTTCGGGCAGCGGGGTTTGATCGATCCCGCGTTTGAGGATGGACTGCAGGCTCGAGTAGCTGGTGGCGCCGATCTCGAGCGCGCGACGGCAGGCCGTCTCCAGTCGTAGGTCGCCGTAGTCTTTCTCCAGGCGCAGGATCCCCAAGGCCGAGCGGAAGCCCTGCTGGGGTAGCGGCCGGGAGTCGATGATCGCGGCGATCAGCGTGGCGCAGCAGGGGCCGATCTTGCGCGCCCAACGCCCGAAGCGCTCCGGGGTCCACTCCAGCCAGCGCTGGTGGCTCGGGGGCATGTGTTCCTTGAGGGTGGTGTGCCGGCCGCGCTGGTGGCTGCGGATGTGGCTGGCGACCCGGGTGTTCTGGTAGAGGCACTCCACGGTGCTCTGGGTGTAGCGCAGGTCGAGCTTTTTGCCGACCAGCCGGTAGGGAACGCTGTAGTAGTGGCCCTCGAGCTCGACGTGATAGTCGATGTGCACGGTGGCCCGCTTCCACTCGGCGAACTGGTACGGCTGCGCGGGCAGCGGCTTGAGCGCCGGCCGATCGATCTCCTCGAAGGCCTGACGCCGGCAGCCGGGCAGTTTCTGGAAGGGCCGGCGGTTGAGCTCTTCGAGCAGCTCGGCGATGCGCCGGTTGAGCTCGGCCAGGCTGAAGAAGCTCTGGTTGCGGATGCGCGCCAGGATCCAGCGCTCGACTATCAAGACCCCGCCTTCCACCTTGGCCTTGTCGCGGGGCTTCTTGACGCGGGTGGGCAGGATGGCGGTGCCGTAGTGATCGGCCATCTCCAGGTAGCTGGGGTTGAGGTCGGGCTCGTAGAAGCAGGCCTTGGTGACCCCGGTGCGGGTGTTGTCGGGCACGAGCGCGCGCGGAACCCCGCCGAAGAAGGCCAACGCGCGGCAGTGGGCGCCGAGCCAGTCAGCGAGCTGCTGGCTGAGGGTGGCCTCGGCATAGCTGTAGTTGGAGGCCGCCAGCACCGCCACGAAGATCGAGGCCGGCTGCTCGGTCCCGGAGAGGGGATCGACGATGGGCACCGTCATGCCCGCCCAGTCGACGCAAAGCGTCTCCCCGGCCCGGTGCTCCTGGCGCATGACCGGGTCGATCCGCTCGGCCCACTGCCGGTACAGGTTGCAGAACTGGCTGTACTGGTAGCCGTCGGGGTGGGCGGCCTTGTACTCCTGCCACAGGAGCATCAGGGTGACCGCCTTGCGGCGCAGTTCCCGGTGGATGTAGACGAAGTCGGGCGGCTCGCGGGGATGCTCGACGGGGGGCGGGGCCGGCGGGAACAGCCGGAGCTCGAGCTTCATATCGTCGGTGTCCGCCGGCAGGGGCCAGCTCAGCCCCGAGGCGGCAAAGCGCATGAGGTACTCGGAGACGGTGCTTCGGGCGATGGAGCAGCTGGTGGCGATCTGGCGCTTGGTCAGCTGACAGTCGAAGGCCAGACGCAGCACTTCACGGATCTTACGCATGGTCAACCTCGTGGCCGGCATGACACCTCCCCAAAAAGAATTTTGGGGTGCCTTCTACCGGCGGTTTAACGGGTTAACCAGCGTTGCTGTCAGCTCCGCGAGAACCGATCCTCAGGGGTGGCCGCTTTGGATCGGAATGGGTGGCCGGAATGGATCGGAATCAGTGGCCGCTTTCGATCGGAATCGGTGGCCGGATTGCGTCGGAATACGCAGCTGGCCAATCGTTCTCCCGGATTTAGCGAAGTGCTCCAGGGACATGTAGAGTCCAGCGAGCCCCACCCTGTGCAGATGGTTCATCCCTGGATCGAAAAGCCTTATGGTCAGCTCCATTCAGCCCCCTTGAAATTGTCGTAGAGTAAGGTGCCCGTGGGCGCTATGTGGAATCGGTGGACTCTGTCCCAATCTCTCCAAGCATCACTTTTGGGGAATGGCATGGGTATCGCCATCTCTATCGGATTTCCATTCCGGTCTTCCTCCCTGATCACTTCGATTGTGAAGCTTGCCTCTTCTATGGTTCGCTGGTCCTTTAGGGATCTCCAAACACCATCGATCCATTCACAGTAACTGACGGGCTGGACATCTTCAGTGGAGCCATGAGCTTCAGATATCTGGAGAAAGGCTTGAGCAAGCTCCCTCTGAGACTTGGGAGTGCCATCAGCTACTGCAGCAATCCACTCCTTGCATCCAAGCCAGTCCTCCTCCGAATACGGGAGGGAGGCAGGAGGCTTCAGAAATAGAGCTTCCTTGGCTTCCCTGGGGCACTCATCAAACCGGTTCAGCCTCCCCAAACGCTGGATTAGCGCAGGCACTGGTGCGTGTTCAGTGACCAGCAGATCCGCTGACAAGTCCAGGGACATCTCTGCAACCTGTGTGGTAACTGCCAAAATTGGTGCGTCACTTTTGAACCCCTGGATGATAGCCTGCTGCCTCATAAGACGATCACAGTACCTGTAGCGGCTGTGGAAGGGCAGGACTGGTAGAGACCTTGCTGAAGCCTCCCCAACCTTCTCCATCACCCTTCTGACGGTGTTACAGACCCATAGAACTTTTCCTCCGCTCCTCAGGACTTCAGACACTTCGGCCCATGGGTCTGCACCTGCGAAATCTGTAAGCTTGTATCTCTTTGACTCCTCCCTCTCCTGCGGTCCCCTGATCACCTGGACGCCACCTCGGTGTTCACAGACAGCTTCAAGCGCCTTCCTCCGGCTTTGCTGGAGCGTGGCTGTCATCATGAGTACCTTGGCACCTGTGAATGTCTGGAGGAAGCGGAGCAGGTAAGAGAAAAGTCTGTCGCTATAAGCATGAACTTCATCAAAGACGAATACGGACTGTGCCAGAGAAGGCCAAGCGTAGAGACTGCGCCTGACATTCTCAAATATCCCCAGCACAGTGTGAGTGGTGCAGACAACAGCTGGCATCGGCCATGTTTCCAGTGCCTCCAAGCCTGCCTCTCTCAGTTCGTTCTCCTCATGCCTTGGCAACGGCATGTTGGTCAGCAGTTTGTAATCAATCCTGGAGCGGCTGTGGATCAGGATGGCATCCAAATCGGGATCCCAGAGGTACCCAGCAAAGCCTTCTGAGGCAGTTGTGGTCGTGGGATAGCAGAAGAAGAGACGCTTGCCGTGAGCGTTAGCTGCCCAGAGGTATGCCCCAACGGTTTTGCCGCTCCACAACCGGCCTCAGCAAGGATGGTGTGCCTGTCAGAACCTCCCAACTCATGCTGGAATGGGCGTAACTTTTTCCCTTGGATTTTGGAGGATACCACTTGGTCAAGTTGGGGCTGATTTAGAGTCTTGTTGATCTTGGCTGCAATCCACTGACTGGCTCTTCAACCTGTTGGGTAATGCCGATCCAGCCAAATCTGCGGAGATCAGGGTAGCCTTGACAGAAGCGATCAACAGCTTCTCGTTGTTTGTCGGTTCATAGTTCAGATCCTGCCGGATTTGTCTCAGAGTGGAATGGACCTCACCCCGTTTCAGCAGGCTGTAATCTTTGGTTTCTGATCCTTTGTACCGGGCAACCCAAATCGGTCTGCCCCAAGATCCATCACATCCTTCAGGTTGGGATGATCGTACAACACTCTTGACCTTCAAGCCAGGTCTATCGCCGGCTATTTGATCTGGGAACTTCAAATGGTGGGCACAGGCGGCAAAGAGAGCAGCCTGCTTGAACCATGGAGGATGATCACCCACAATGGACGCAGCCATGATTCCAGCTCCCAAGCCATTATTATACTCAACGACTCATGCCTGACCCCTTGTTTGAAGCTTGGCTTTCGGAGCATCGATTGGAAATGATCATTGGCTTTGCCCCAGTCGTGCATCCAAGCTGCAACTAAGACCGCTTTCTTCCAGAGGGCTGCGTCAGTTGGGTTCAATCCAATGAGGGTCTGTAGGGACGATGAGAGCAGGTCTGCGAGGACGGAGGCGGCATCAATTACAGCGGTGGTGTGGCCTACCAAGGTCTCGGCAATCTCAGGGCTGTCTGGACTACTGGAACTCTTTGCAAGCAGGGCTTTAAACTTGGTCATAGGTCAGGCTCAGCTGGATCAAAAAAGCCACAGCCCATCTTCCGTCTGCCTCCAAGCCCATGCTCCTGTACCTTGATTGAATCCTCATCTGAGAGGTTCAGGAGTCGCATGGAGTAGCCAACGATCTTTTTGTCATGGATGGTGAAAGTCTTTCGGTCACAAATCTGAACCTCAGCTTTTACATCCAATTCTTGCAACTGCCGTTGCATTTCACTGAAGAACCTGTCCTGGTCTTGTCCGTTCCGGCTTGTGGCTAAGTGGGAATAGAGAGAAGGGCTGGGTATCAACGCTTTCGTTCTTGGAACGCCGATCTGGATAATGTGTCCTTGCAGGTCCAGCGTTCCTCCCGCCAAGTTGATATAGGGAGCAAGTCCAGAAGCGCTGAGCCGGAAACCAGTGAAGAGGTCGGCTGAATGCTGAGCAGACCATCGCCCATATACCTTCCCCTGATGAGCTTCAGCCCCGCGCCCGTCTCTTCATGGAACTGGGGCAAGAGCCTGTTGATGCAAGAATAAAGAGCGAAACCATGATCGACGGGCACTGTCTTGCCTCTGATGCTGAAACACAGATCAACCTTGGGATTAGTCATAATGGGAACCCCTTGGTGTGATTTTGGGAATTGTTATGTGGATTGAGATGCATCTGATCTTTACAGCAGTAGGCGGGTGAGTTTGAAAATTTTCCACCCGTTCCTCAGGTTTCATTCTCAGCTCTGGTCAGGTTGAAGGGAAGGGTAAGAACGGGTGCTGGTTCAGAAAAACTTGCTTGCAATCCTTGCATGCTGCGTGTAGTTTGTCAACCAAATCAGGTAGTAAGGAAAGGTTCTCATGTGGGTGCTCGATATTCGGGATATGCTTGACGATTCCCTCGCTCGTCCAGCACATAGACGTTTCAGTCTCAAGGTCAAGCAACTCGGCACAATCATCAGTTACGCTACTGCAAGGGAGGCTGGGATCTCTGTTGATTTTCAGCCCATGTGCTGGAGACGACCAAACCGACAGGCTTGCGAAGGTGTGGTCGAGATTGAGTTGCGGAAAGATCACATCTACTGGAGCTGCCCCAAGTGCGGGGACGAAGGAGTTGTGACCGGCTGGAGAGGACTGATTTGGGATTTGTCCGTGTTCCGTAGCCAGACAGCTCACTGATATTCAGCAAATTGGAGGGTTATGCCTGTCCAGACGAAAGATCTGCTTGTGAAGGCTGTTGCCGAGGAGACAGGGCTTACCGGCAAACAATCTAATTGAGCTGGTGGAAACGTTGATTGAGTTTATCAAGGTGAGTCTGGCTTCAGGGGAGGATGTCTTGATCAGCGGATTGGGAAAGTTCAGTGTCCGAGACAAAACAGGAACGGAGAGGACGGAATCCGTCTACTGGTGAAAGCATGATGCTGAGACCGAGAAGGGTTGTGACGTTTCACTGTTCGGGGAGCTTGAGAAAGAAGATCAACCCGTGACAAGGGCTGAGGGAGGAAACCAAAATGCCGACAGACTGCGGCAAAGTCGTTGTGACGACTCAAGATCCCCCTTCGATCAATGGTCGTTCTCATGGTCAAGTTGGCAGTGGCAGCCACACCGGCATTGGTCATTTTGATTTTATTTGCATTTATCACGTTTGGAGCCATCAGTGCTCTTATGGGTAGCTGGTTTATGAGGATGTGGTCGATTTGAACAGATGAGGATTTGCAGCCTCCCTAATCCCCGTGCGACCTCCTCCACTCTCTCGGTGACTCGCACTGATCCCCCAACACCCACATGCCCCGCTTCGCAGCTTTGGCTTCCTCCTCAGCCCTCCAGTATGGTCCCATGTCCAGTCCTGATGCAGGTTTCCCACGGTACACCTCTGCAAGCCCGACCTGAACCATCTCCAGATTGACGTTCTTGCCGTTAAGCAGGAACACCTCACCGAGAGTCCGTCCGTTCCGGTCAGCACCATACGACTTTACGTCAACGGTTCTGGTTTAAAATAGAGCTGGAGAGGTGCTGGGTAGATTGTCGGGAGAAGGGTTGTCCTGCCCGATGCTTGCTGGTTGATGCTTCGGGAGCGTCTATCCCGACCATCCGGATCGTGAGCTTCACGCTCCCGTGCTTTACGACGAAGGTGTCCCCGTCAACGACTCTGTAGACCTCGTACTGACCAGCGACAGAGATGGTAGGGAACAGGAGGGCAAGGACCAGGAGCAGTGCTGGGAGGATGGTCCAGTGTGCACGACTCATTTCACCACCTTCAGTTTGTGGGTTTCTTGCAACCTTTTCCAGAGTTCACGGATGATGACCATGTGCATCTGTGCCCAGTGTAGGTACTTGTCTCCGGAAACCTCTCGGCAGGACTGCAGCAGCTTGTCGTTCCTCGGGTAGACGAAGCTGTTTCTGATCCACATGCCGACCGTGAAATGAAGGTTGATGAGGTCGTCCTCTGACATCTTGGCAACCTTGTTCAAGTCCTTCAGGTTCATCTCGGACATCAGCCGGTCCACAGCCTCCTCGACCGTTGCTGGCTTCCTGGTGTTCTTATCGGGGGCAGTCTTGCTGAAACGGAAGGAGCTGAAGATTCGATCTACGCTTGCGTTCAAAATCAACAGACTCTCCAGAATTTCCTTCACCACCTTGTAGATCTTTGGGTCCTTCGATGCTCTCGGACCTGCCACGTTCAAGACCTTGATGCCGTGTTCGTCCAGCCAATTGAGGATCTCCAGGGCTGCTGGGAGGATGTCACGCTCGTTGAGGTCGATGTGGAGGCAGGGTCGGTCGTGTTTCTTTGCCATCTTCTGGTGTACGCTGATCCCCCTGTGAGCTTGCCGTGGGAGATGATGACCGTACCGTCAGCGCCGATGACGTTTTGTTCGGTCCTCGCTTGGTAGCTGTCCGTTGGCATCTCGGTAAGCTTGTATTTCTTGTGAAGAGGACCGTCTTGGGCAAGCCTGCCCTTCGGGACCCATCCACCATGGGGAATCTTCCGTTTGATGGCAAAGTCCAGGGCAGCACGGTCTGCCCCGGTCTGTCCCCGGAAGATGATCCGATCAAGCATTCCTCAATGAAGCCAACGTTAAATCGATTTAAATCCTTACTCTGGATGTTCGACAATTCGATCGGATACAACACAACCCCTTCAAGGTGAATCCGATTGAAATTATCTGCCGATAGATGTTGTTGAATGTTGAAGTTGAGATTCAATTTGAGGGGGGGCTTTTCAATTTGGAAGGTCGGTCGGTGTGTATCTTGTTGGTAGATGACGAAGAGCCTGTTCTGGAAGTGGGAGTGATGATGCTGGAGAGGATGGGCTCCAGGTCCTTGGGGCAAGGAGCATGTGCCGAGGCAGTTGAGGTCTATCGAGCAAACAAAGACGGAATCGATCTTGTCCTGCTGGATTCTCAACCTCTCGGGAGAAAGTGGTGCAGACACTTTCCAGAGTGCCAGGAGATCGATCCGAATGTCAAAGTGGTCCTGTCAACGGGTTGCTGTGAAAACCAATGAGAATATTGTGCCTGCAGAGTGACCAATCATGTAAGTCATGGTTTCCGGGGCATGAATAGCGTCAAGAAGCCTTTTGTGGTCTGCATAGGCCTCTTCGCTGAAAATTGATCGGATCGGGTGTGCCCTCTTAAGCCTCCGAATACCCTCTCGTATCCTCCCTGTATCGAGTTACCAATCATTTGCCGGCTTCTTAGTCACTTTTCCCGTCTTTCCTCTGGACACTAGCATCTTTGGAGTTGCCTAACGGAAACAACCCTCTTCTGGAAGGCTATAGCCCATGGTCTCCCCCTTCCCCTAGTGCAGAAGGTTGCTCCATAGCTATTCCCTATAGGTTGAAATGTCGATATCTTTTTGCTCTCTAATACCGGATGGCGCAAAGCTCAGATCTTTAGAAAGCATAGTCATTGATTCAATTCCTTAATTTTTGAGTACTAGTATTCATGGTCGGTGGTCGGGTGGGTTAGAGCACCATATGCCAAAGTGTGGCCATGCTTTAGAGTTTGGTCAGCCGAGAGAGAGGCAGTAAGCTTTTCGGCAATACGTGGTTTTTGGCTTGCCTTGATGATCGATAGTCTCGGAAGCTGAAGGATTTTGCCCGATGAGCCCTCATAGTAGAAAAAAAGAAAGGTCTTGGTCATTGATCTCGGGGATCAGAGCGAGAAAAATTGACGATTTCCCATCTGCATTCCGCCAAGCGTATTGGTGCTCAGCTGCTTGAGCTTCTGGGATAACCTCTGCTCGGAAATCAGACCCTCCTTGTATTAGCAGCTGCGTCAGCGTGTCGATTCGGATCGAGTTTGCAATTAAGATGTTCCTTGAACCCTACAAGGTCCGGATCGATTTGTGGCTCATTCCCATGGTCTCCACCTCTAGAGTGTGCTCCCAAGCATACCTCGAGAGGGAAACCAGATCAAACGGAGAAGTGCAGGGCATGTCTGCCCTTGCCTATAGATCTATCCCACGCTGGACTTCCTGAGGTCAGGCATGGTATGCTCACTTCAGATCATCAAGAGGACGTGAGGGTTCTGACCCGTGACCGTCCAGCAACCGGCTCCAAGGGCACGGTGCTACAATCAGCCCGAAAGGGAACGATGATGGAAAACATGCGCTTTATAAGAGACCTCCCATGCCATGCAGGGAGGTTTTGTATTTCTGAGGTTCGGGGACCCCCTGCTTGAGCAACAGCAGATGAGGTCCGGTGGGTGATTTGAGGCAGTTGCACACCACCTAAAATAACGTGCTAAAATGCCAGCAGGAAAGCTCTGTTGCCATTAGGCAGCAGGGCTTTTTTGTTTGGAGAACCGGGGAGACAGGTCATGGACAAGGAAGACCAAGGCATGGATCAGAGTAAGGCTTAAAGACTCATCAGTGAAGTTACTCCGAGTGTCTTCCGGACATTGGCATGTTTGTTGGAGGAACACCTAACCACAACAATCTTTGCCCCCCGGCCGATGAGGTTGATTCATGCCGTTATCTTGGAAAGGAAGGTGTGGGTACGCAAAGTACGGGGCGTAAGCTCGTATGGAGGTCCATTTTACGAGATCAAGGATTCCAAAGGGATTGATTGTGCTGTCGGAACTGGATCGAACATTTCCTGAGTCAGATGAGTTCGGTTCCGCCTGTCAGAGTGGAGCAAGATGGTGCCGAGGATGAAAGGACTGATGACATTTGGATTGAACTGGTTTGAGGACCGGTTCTTTGGTGATTGATGACACTGTGATCATTCACGGCTAAACAATTAGACAGGGAGGACACCTCATGCATTACGTGACTTTCAGAATCAAAGAGACCAAGGGATGGACAGTTCGTTCTGCCCTGCACAACCATCCCAGCAGAATTGGTCTACGAGAAACTCCCGATCAAGAAACTTGGACGAGGTTGTGGAGAAGCTCAAGAAGGAGATGGAACTATCGCAAGCACTTCAACAACGCTCTTGGGAACTACACCCCCGTCTTCAGATACATGGATGAGCTGGAGGCTAAATTCCCTGAAGCCCAGTCCCAAGAGTTCCCCGAGGACTGGACCGACCCCTTGGAGCTATACGGGCAGTATCTGCAGGAGCTAATTCATCCGCGAGTAGATCTGGAGCGTGAGAGGGCAGACCTTCAGGAGTTGCTGAACAAGAAAGGTCCTGAGTATGTGTGGCAGTGCCGACTCAGGCTGGTTGCTGAGCGGGTGTTCATCCGGGACTTCTGAAGGGGCTGAATGGTGAGTCATCGTAGGGTATGAATACGAATCGGAGGTGACGATATCCGATACGATGGAGGGGATCGATCCTTGTGTATCCCACCAGGTCGGAGTACCGTGAGAATTAGGTTGCCTATGAAGAGGGGACACGGACATGATTTCCATGAGGATGCATGGTGGACTCCCACTCAAAAAGCACGAGAATTTTCCTAAAGACTGGATAGACCCGCTGGAACTGTACGGGAACTTGATGCAAGAGCTAATCGCTCCTGGTCACGACCTGGGGATTGACCGAAAGAATGTGAAAGCTCTTGTCGAGAGGTACGGTGATCGGTGGGTGTGGGAGAATCGGAGACGAATCGTCCAGATGGTCAGACCTGGGTGAGCGTTGGTTGAGTGCTTGCCACGGACTGGGATGTGCATTCCAGTTGCTGGATTGTGCACTCCAGCTGGTTACCCCAAATTGGTCTTGCATAGCAGATGGAGTTGGGATACCCAGCACCTGGAAAAAGGTACCGAAGTAGGTACACAAACTTGGAAAATTGAAGGTGGAACCGATCGAAGTATAAGGCTGCGATAACAGCAGGTTATGGGTGAGGGTTCCCTCATCGGGGTTCGAGTCCCCGCTTCGGCACCACCTCGCCACTAAACGCAAGCGGTTCAAGTAGTTACTTGGGCGCTTGCGTTTTCATTTGCAGATATTTGCAGTTTCGGTACCGGAAAAGGTACAATTTTCTTCTCTCCAGCGCCGCTCCTGCCCCCACCCGCCAGTGCCGCCTCCAGACCCGCACGGCCCTCTCCCGGAATCCAATGCCCGTAAGTGTCTACGGTCATCGAGATCGAGCTGTGCCCCAACTGTTTCTGGACGTAGGCCGGGCTCACTCCCGCCATGAGGAGTACCGTGGCGTAGGTGTGCCGGAGGTCATGGGGGTTCCTGATCTCAAGCCCTGCGGCCTTGCAGACCCGCCGGAGCCAGCATTGTACGTCGCGCTGGCTGAACGGGGTATGTCCGTCCTCGGGTTTGACCATCAGGGCATCCACGTTCCCGCCTGATCCGAGCCGCATCCCTTCCTTTTTCAGGAATGCGACATGGGCCTCGAGTTCGGTAACCAGAAAGTCCGGGATGTCCACGAACCGCGGCCGGCCGCCCTTTGGCTTGCGGAAGACACCCTCCTTGTAGCTCTCGGTCACGTGGCACATCCTATGCCCGAAGTCGAGGTGCTTCAGCCGAACGGCCAGCGCCTCGCCCAGCCTCAGCCCCAAGAAGGCCATGACCATGAAGGCCATCCGCATGGATGCAGGGCAGGTGGCCTCCGCCGCTTCCATCAGCCGATCCCGTTCAGTGATGGTCATGGGGGCGGCGTCCTTCACGTTGCGCTCATGCTCCTTCGGCAGGATCTTCCGCAGGAGCCTCCGGGCCGGATTGTCCCGGATCAACCCGGAGTCGATCGCCTCCTCGAAAACACTGGACACCACCGCGTGGACGGCCTCGACCAGGGCAGGGGAGCGGTGTTTCGATAACTCCCGAAGGTGCTGCTTCATCTGGTTCCGGGTGACACGGTCGATCGGCTGGTTCAGGGCAGGGCAGGTATCCACGTGCAACCGCAGGATGGTTTCGTATCGGGTGATAGTCTCGTCACTCCAACTGACCTGCCCCCCGAAAACTGGTCCGGATTTTGTGAGAGAGATCTGGCATAATCTGAGGCCAAAATCGGGAGGTGGGTATGAGTCGGAAGCAGTTCACCACGGAGAAGATTATCGGGATGCTGCGTGAAGCGGACGTTGCCTTAGCGCAGGGGATGAAAGTGGGCGAGATTTGCCGCAAGCTGGAGGTGTCGGAGCAAAGCTACTATCGCTGGCGAAGGGAGTATGGAGGGTTGAAGACCAGCCAGGCCAAGCGGATGAAGGATCTGGAACGAGAGAACAGTCGCTTGAAGAAGGCAGTGGCGGATTTGACCCTGGATAAGCTGGTGCTGCGGGAGGCTTTGGAGGGAAACTACTAAGCCCCTTGCGGCGTCGGCGCTGCGTGGAGCATCTCAAGAGGCAGTTCCGTATATCTGAGCGGCGATTGTGCGGGATTGTTGGCCAGCCACGATCGAGTCAGCGTTATGTGATCCACCTGCGGGGGGATGAAGCGATACTGTGCGCTGAGATCGTGCAATTGGCCAGCCAGTATGGCCGGTATGGGTACCGGCGCATCACGGTGCTGTTGCAAAATGACGGTTGGCGAGTGAACCACAAGCGTGTGGAGCGTATCTGGCGTCAAGAGGGGCTGAAGGTCCCCAAGCGGCAGCCCAAGCGAGGCCGCCTGTGGCTCAACGATGGGTCGTGTGTGCGTTTTCGGCCCACGCACCGCAATCATGTGTGGTCCTATGATTTTGTCAGCGAACGTACGCACGACGGTCGTCCGCTGAAGATCCTGACACTGATCGACGAATACAGCCGGGAGTGCCTGGCGTTGCTTGTCGAGCGGAGCATCAGCAGTGATGATGTGCTCTATTGTCTGGCCGATATGTTCATCAAGTACGGCATACCGGATCATATCCGGTCCGATAACGGACCCGAGTTTACAGCCAAGCTCGTGCGGCAGTGGCTTTCAAATATCGGAGTTAAGACGCTCTTTATCGAACCCGGCAGCCCATGGGAGAACGGGTACAACGAGAGCTTCAACGGAAAGTTTCGAGATGAGTTGCTGAATCGGGAGTTGTTCTTCTCGCTGAAGGAGGCCAAAATCATTATCGAGAACTGGCGACGGGAGTACAACACGATCCGGCCGCACAGCAGCCTTAACAACCGGCCACCGGCACCCGAGGCCATCTTGCCTCCACTCCTGCATCAGCCTTGGGTGATCGGGCCAGGTCAAGAAATGGGCTTAACTCTAACTTAAAAACTGGTACAAAAACCGGGGGCAGGTCAGATCTCCCGGCACGTCATCCGGGCTTCGCCCTCGCTCATCCGTTTCCAGACGCGAGTGTCCTCGGATTCAATCGTGCGAGCGGCATGTTTATCCACACCCCTGTCGAGTCCAAGGTGCATTACCTCTCGGACAGGGCAACTGTACGATTCCACAGCCAGACCGGATCAGCACTTCGGCCACCCCCTCGATAGCTCCAGGATAGTGGGCACAACCGTCAATCTTGGCGTTTTGGTTCAGAATGCACTGTGCGACAAGGAAGATCTTCTTGCTTCGCCGATCCGTGAACATAGCTGTACCCCGTCACTTTAAGACTACTTCGATTTCATCGAGATGCATTTTTCGATGTTCGGATCGATAGAGGCGGAACCTGTCTCCTATGCGTTCTATTTCAGAAATCAGAGATGCGGGAGCCTCTTCGATCGCGCGGTCTACTGCTTTGGCGGCTGAAACAGCAAGATCAGCTGCAGCACGAGGGGTAAGGGCTCGCCACAGAGGGAGCAGGCATTCGTTGGTGAGCTCAAAGTCTATCGGCTCAGGGGAGACCCCCTTGGAAGCCCACTTGCGCATCAGAGAAAGACTCCGTTGATCCCAGAAAGCCAAATGGGCGAGAGCGACGGCAATCGTCCAATTTTTGTCGATCGGTTGGCTTAACTGCGCGTCGGTGAGACTGTTGACCAATGACTTCAGCCTTTCCCGTTCCCGAGAGTTCTCGACCACAAACGGCCGTTCCATTAGATCCTCCTTTGGTACCTGGAGTGATTTTTCATTATGGGTGCGATGATCCCATAGATACCCTATGTAACGCCCAGGGACAACGGCCATAGGGCCTGGGCCGTGTTCGGCGGTGTTTCAGTCGATTCTTAGATGCTACGTGAAAATTTAACAATGGCTAAGACTTTGTTGCTATACGAATGAAATAGTTCTCCAAAGGCTGCTCCGCCAAGAATCAACACAGCGCCAATGACCTGTAATATAGTCATACTCTCTCTAAGGAAAAACACGGAGAAAACGACAGCAGACAGCGGTTCCAGATAACCACAGACTGCCACCGTTTGAACTGGCAGATCTCCAATGGAAGAAAAATAAAAATAACAACCGATACCCGTATTGAAAATACCAAGAATCAGGATTGGAATACTAGTTGCCCGGTTCGATGTGGATAACAAATCCTTGTTTGAGGCCAACGAATACCGCAACTGTCAGAAAACTGGTCAGCAGTTGCCACATAGAGTTTTCAAGGCCGGTAATGCTTTTGGCTTTCTTATTGAAGATCACCATGAACGCATACATGACAGCGGACATGATACCGCAAAACAAACCTAAAGTTGTCTTTAACTCATTCAAGGCCTGCGCATTCACACAAAACATGCCGACAAGCACCGCGAGGAAACCTACCACTTTGGCCCATGTCAGTTTTTCTCCAAACAGAATAGGAGACAGGATCATAACGATAACCGGGCCGCAATAGTACGCCAGAGAAGCAATACTGACACCAATTCTCTGATATGCCTCATACAGGAACATCCAGCTTGTGCCCATAGCAATACCGGAAATAATCAGGCAGAGCGTATGCTTTTTATTCTGAAGCAGATGCACCTTCTGCCGTGTCAGAGCAAATATTGCAATCAAAAGCAGGCTGCCAATCAGGGTTCGGGTAAGCACAATCTCATAGCTGCTTAAGGCAATATAGCTTGCCACAATGCCATTCATGCCAAACATTAACAATGCTGCGAAATACCTAAAGTAAGACGCTTTGACATTCATTTCGTCATCTCCCGAATTCCCCTCCATCTAACAAACTGCACCCAGGCTGGGTTAGATGAGCTCTTGTTTGTATCTTTTAATAAATCGTCGTTCATCGATGGCATAGCCTACAGATTGATAAAACCTATGCGCCGGAATGCGGCCGTCGGCGCTTACGACCTCAGCGCGAATGCAGCCATTTCGAAGGAAATATTCATCTGCAGCTTGAATAAGTAGCTTGCCGATGCCAGCACCACGATGGTTTTCATCAACGACCAGAGAGGTGATTCGCCCGAGCCTCCCCTGGCAATGAAAAAGCTCCAGCATGTGAAGACTGATGACCCCAAACAACATCCTATCATTCTCGGCTACAAAGACAGCATCAGCGTCGCTTGCCTTCAGCAAGGCTATCTTTTGCCGAACAAGCTCCGGAGAGAGTGGGTAGCCAAGTTGTTTTAAAAGCTGCGAAACTCCTGGGGCATCGCTGAGATGGGCAAGACGGACAGTCGCCATAACATTTACCATCCTCTATGAATTCTAACTGCTTATACCCCAAAATGCCGCGCCAAGCACCTTATAGACCTGCTGTATGGGATATTGGTGTGATCTGAGTCCTTAACCAGTTGAAAAACCGCGCATTCGGTGCCCCTCTCTTGGCGCCACCCAACCCTTCCTTGCTTTTCATAAATGTAATGTTCCAGTCATGTTCAGATCATCTACTCGGGGTAAAGTCAGCCAAAAGAAAAATTGGGAGGGCATATGAAGAGTCCTAATGCACATAGGCTCAACCGGCCAAAATCAACAAGCACCCAGAAGGATTTCATGAAAATGGCTGGCCTAAGCCCAGAGCTGGCTAATTTCCTGGCCAACTTTATGGGTAATCCCGAGATACTCTTCTCCATGTCCGATAAGAAAAAGAACGATATTGAATCCCAGATGGATGCAATCCTATCCAAGATGTTCGTAATCAAATAGCGAATTTTCCGTATATGTAGCGCGCCCGGTGCTCTGGACACAAGTTGGTTGTTCACGCGGCCTGTTGTGAAAGGGCCGTAAACCAGGCTTGCCCCTAATTGAAATTGCTGCTATCTTTCGGATAACTTGAAATTTCATGGAGGATTGTAATGAATGCACTGCGGAGAAAAGATCGCGCTATTACCAACGAAGAGGCTATGGCTATTTTAAGTAAGGCAGAATACGGGGTGCTATCAACCGTCTCCCCTGATGGGACACCTTATGGCGTTCCTTTGAATTTTTGTTTAGTTGGCAGCAGCATCTATTTTCATTGCGCAGTTGAAGGGCGGAAGATAGACAATATTCAAAAGAATAAATATGTATCCTTCTGCGCTATTGGAGATACCGAGATATTGCCGGATAAATTTGGAACCAAATATGAGAGCGTGATAGTTGCGGGGGAAATTGAAGAGGCGTTTGAGAAAGATAAACAAGAGGCACTGGAAGGCATGTTAAGGAAATATTCGTCAGATTATTTTGAAAAAGGCTTAGAATATATAGAGACTTTAAAATCGAAAACAAGAGTTTTTAAAATAACCATCACAAATCTAACTGGTAAATCAAGGAGGCGCTGATACCGCCTGACGGACGGGAGTAGGTTAAATCCAGGCCCCATGGCTGGTGCCCAGAACGCAATAATACCTTCGGGCAAGTGTCGCCCCCCAAAGCGAGCCTTTATCCCTCCACTGGAGCCCCCAATAGTATTGATTTTTCCAAGTCAAGGGTGTTGACATTGGCCACTTCCCATGCTTCTCTCGGACTGAGGGATGTGTTTTTGGAATGGGTTAAAATTGCAACCTAAAATCGGAGAACTCAGGATGGTCACAACCAAGAAACCTGCTATCAAGAAGCCTACCGTGAAGAAGGCGTTGTCTCCGGCTAAAAGTCCAGCGGCCAAGAAACCCGCCTCTAAGACAGCCACCAAGCCTGCGGTGAAGCGCACGCCCAATGCCGCCTTCATGAAGGCGCTGACGCCAAGCGCCAGCTTGGCCGCCGTGGTAGGTGCCAAACCGCTTCCGCGTACCGAGGTGGTGAAGAAAATTTGGGAATATATCAAGAAGAACAATCTTCAGGACGCCGCCAACAAGCGCATGATCAATGCAGACGAGAAACTGAGGGCGGTCTTCGGCAAGAACCAGGTATCCATGTTTGAGATGACCAAGATCATCAGCCAGCACCTCAAATAAGGCCTTCCTGCTCGCGGAGGCAGCTGCTTGGGCGGCTGCCTCTGCTCGTTGCAGCACCTGCAAGCCCCCCCTCCCCCCAGACAGACACCGAAGTCAGCGGTTCTGGCCAAATCTCCAAGCCCTGCGGGTTATCAGTGAATTGCTGTGACGCCCCCCTACCGAGATCCCACCATAGTTGCTCCGACTTTGAATGAGATAATTTAGAGATACCGCACCCTGTATTTTACGTGGTCAACCCCATGGTTAAGAGGTTCCGCAACTCATAGCGGCAGAAATTTGATTTAATTGCTGCTGTCCTTCAACGGTTCCATGCACTCCTTTTTGTTGTTACCGACTTGGTTAACCAGCTTCGACACCGGATAGCATTTTAGATCGCTGACGAAACCGCTCTTCACAATCTGTTCTATTCGGTCAAGCTGCTTGTTTTCCGGATCGAGCCAATCCTTAAAAAACTCCGGTGTAAGGATCAACGGCATTCGGTTGTGGATGTCTTTTACCGCTTCACTGGCATCCGTGGTGATGATCGTGCAGGACTTGTATGGGCCAGTCTCCGGAGTCGCTTCCTTGTCCTCCCAGAGCTCGTGCAGGCCGGCGAAGGCAAAGGGTTCTCCAGATGGCAGTTGGAAAAAATAGGGTTGCTTGCTCCCTGCCTTTCCCTTCCACTCATAGAACCCGTTTGCAGGGATCAGGCACCTGCGTTGTTTAAGGGCAGTTCTGAAGGCGGGTTTTGAGGTTACGGTTTCCACCCGAGCATTGATCATCCTTGAGCCGATAGAGATGTCCTTGGCCCAGAAAGGCACCAACCCCCAGTGGCGCTTCTTGATGTGGCGCTCGCCTTCTTGCTGGATGATTACCGGGATCTCCTGGGTGGGAGCGACGTTGTAGTTGGGCTGAATCTCGAAAGCGGCGGGATGGGTGTTAAAATAGCGTTCAAGCTCGCGTGATAGGCTGTAACGGGCAAAGCGGCCACACATTGTAAGGCCCTCTACCTGAGTGTGGCAAAAAAAGAGGTGGCCAGGCAAAAGGAGGGGAAACTGGCCACCCCAGACTTAAAGACGGTTTCAGTGGAGAAAGGAGGATAGTGGGGTAGCCTTCCCCCACCAACTGCCGTCCTTTTATCCGGTCAGAAAGTGGGTCTTGCGAGGATTGGTGTCAACTGCGCCGAAGCATCACGGCTTTTCCGATTCAATCCACGCCAATGCCAGCTGCAACGATTGATAATCCAGCGCCACGCCATTCCAGCCCAAAAGATGAAGTTTCGAACTTATACCCGCAGAATCGATTCCGGGGGTTGATTCGATGATGTTGGAAAAGTCTCGGAGTAAGGCAGGGGCCTCATCGCTGTTTATCCCCTGTTGCTGAAGTCGAGAGATGAGGAGTTGATAGAGGTCAGGTTGCATGGCGGGGGAATGATATGACATTCAGACTTCATTTCAACCTTTCCAGTGCACGGGTTGCCCTTGTAGAATGCCGGCCATGCCCGAACGGCTCATCAGCGAAGCCATCAAGCCCATAACCGAAACGGCTGACACCTCACGCATGGCCGTTGGGGAGCCTGGCCTGCCCCGTGAGTTCGTCTGGCGGGGGCGAACCGTGACCGTTCGGGCGGTGTTACGATCTTGGCGAGAAACTGGGAAGTGCCACCACGGCAGCCGAGAGATGTACGTTCGCAAACATTGGTACGAAGTGGTCACAGCCTCGAACGGCACCATGAAGCTTTATTTCGAAAGACAGCCTCGCAGGGGTAGAGGAGGGGCGCGATGGTGGCTGTTCAGCATTCGTGAGATAGAATAGAGCCCAACAACGGACATTTGAAAGCCGGATATACTTTTGGGGCCAAAGGCTAAAAGCAATGACGTACAATTTCGACCCGGCTCGCTGGTACGACAACGAGCGCTCCGCAATAGAGGCCACCCGTAAAATGGAAAACTGGAGTGATGAAGAATACGCGATGGCCTTGGAAAATCTGGAAGAGCGTTATGAAGAAATGATCCGCCGCCTCGACGGCACATACCAGTTACCCAAATAAGGCGTGGGCAGAGGAAGACCCATCTACGGTCACCTGAAAGTCCGATCTACTTTTTCAGCCGAAGCCATTTGCAGTTCATTTGCAGAGTTGCGGCGAAGGGGGTATAAAAAGTGGTAAACTCCGTTTCCGCTCACATAACTTCAAAAAATTGGACGGAGGCCATCCAATGGGATCCTGCCTGTTAGTCTGTCTCCAAGTGATCTGCGTCTTACTTTTTAGCGCCCCTCTAAATGCCTTCCAGAGTACCCCTAATGAGGCGCGGAGAGATTCGAGACTTGCAACAATGGCTGGTTTTCAAGCCCATTTTTCACAGGATGCGAGCGAACACTTTTTATTTCTCTTCAAGTCACCTGTCCATGAAGCCATAACACAGGCTGGCTACGGATGTGACAAGGATGACTTCATTGACTGCGCCAAAAAGAACCATGCTTCATCGGCGATGATCTGGGGAGCGCGTTGGAATGATGACCCGCCTTTCCGAATGCAATCGGGGCCATCTGTCTGCAAATTCGACCAAACAATCCGGGCTAATACGCAGCCGTCTTGCTGGTACGAACTTTTCAAGGATGGCGAAAGAAAGGCCGCCAAAGGACAACCCTTTGGGCCTGGCTATGGCCTAATATACAGAGTCCACTTTGGAGATTTGCAATTCTTACACGGGATGGCGTCCTTGGATGGTGAACCGGCTGAAGCCACCCGCACAAAAATAATGATGTGGGCCGAGTTCACATGGGGAATTGCGACTGACATTTTGCCTAAAGACCGCTTCCTGAGGGATCTTGGTGTGCCCGAGCTTGGAACCTATTTTCCTGGTGATCAGTCTGCAACCATTTTGTTCTCGTTAGGTAATCCGGATTTTCAAAAGCCCCCATGGGTGATGGAAATCGCTCTCGGGTCGCTGTTGCACATGGTACAGGACAGCTTTTCCCAATCCCATGCATCCCGCGGGGATCCTCTTGGAGGTGAGTGCGATGGCATGCCAGGCGTACTCCAGCCCGGATTGATTCAACAGTTTCATAGCTATGCCCACCAGAACCATGCAGCACATGATGCGGCGGATAATGCCAAGGCTATTGAGATACAAAGGATGGAAACCAGCCCTTGCGCCATTGATGTTTGCCGCACGCTCATTCAGATGTGGGAAAGGAGGGCCAGTCGGACAGAGGCAAGGAAATACCTCGATTATGTATTTGCGCTCTCCCCCTCCGTTTCTCCTGCCGGCCCGGGGCAAGAATTTGAGTAAGTTATAGATAGTTGATCGAAAATAACACGCGTTTTTAGTGGAGGATTATCCATGGAGGACAATAAAGTCGTTCTCGGAATTGTTGGGAGCCCCAATCCGGAAGGTCGCACAAATCAGCTTGTAACGGCGGCCTTGAAGGGGGCATCAGAGGCCGGCGCCCCAACAGAGCTTATCCAGCTTTCTCAAAATGTAGTAGGCGCCTGCAAGGACTGCCTGCCATGGGTGTGTTTGCAGAACCTCAAATGCACATACGAGGATGAGGCATTCGATTCCGTGAGCCAGAAAATCCTTAACTGCGGCGCGTTAATCGTAGGCACACCAGTTTACTGGTGGGATACGAGCGCGTTGCTGAAATATCTAATCCTGAAGATGTTCAGAATTTATGCGCGATCTGCCCCCTTGCAGGGATTACCCGCTTTGGGACTTTCCATCGCAGGGGGTACCGGGAATGGATTGGTATCGGGTCTTCGGCCGGTTTACCACTTTTTCCAGATGATGCAGATGCGTGCCCTCGAACCGGTGCCTGCCACCAGGTTCAACTTTGATCAAGCACTAACACGTGCCGGTGAGCTCGGCAGTCAGATCGCAACGATGGCCCAAAACCGCACTCCCTTCAACGGCCTGGAGGAGCGTTTGGTATGGTATGATAATCTACCCTATCTCGGGTTGAGTCGTGGGGGCGAGCGTCGCTTACTGGCTGATCTTGTATCCCTTGAGGTGGCTGAAGATTTGGGCGCGGATGTGCTTTCAGGTTTCGCACGTTCCGACTTTCTTGCCGCTGCGGGGAGAAGTGTGGATTCCTTGTCAGAACTCACGAAAGTGTATGAAGCCGGAATTAAGGCTTACCAGACAAGGCATGAGGCCAAGTAGGCATTGGACTCTGCCATTTGCATTTCATTTGCAGATTTGCGGCCAAGGGGTACGTAAAACTCGTTTAAACTCGCTTTAGCTCACAATCATTTCAGTAACTTGCTGATATAACAAACAATCTGAGTAGTCCCCGCTTCGGCACCAAATAAAATCAAGGGGTTAGGAGATTTTAGTGAACATCTCTTAACCCCTTGATTTTTTCCTGTGATAAGGCGCCTGCGATAAGTCGACGAGCAACAAAACGATTACCATTTCTGTAACCTACAGAAACACCAACAATTGATTATAAACCCTCGCTATACTCTCACCTAAATCCTAACCGTTCTTATAACCACACTCGTCAGCAGACCACCCCATTGTAGCCCGGCCGGTGAGTGCTTATCCAAAGCCGTAAACCCATGGGAGGTGAAACATGGACATTGAGGATATCCGGCACGATTGCGTGCAGGGATGCACGGAATTGTCAGATGTGTGCCTAATCGGCGACGGAAGCTTTTATACCTGCCTGGATGAGTACACCCGGTGCATGAGTCACTGTGCCGCGGTGGCCAAGGAGGAACGCGATGTCCGACTCCAGCCAAATTAGCGATCGGCAGGACACTTGCCTGAGGGCCTGCCAGGATGAAGCGGACCATTGCTACATGGTCACTGACTATCTTACGTCCATAGCTTGCAGCCAGAACTTTCTCGCATGCGCGGACAGGTGCGACGTGAAAGTATGAATGTGCAAGGCTGGCTGCTCTGAGGAGCCCTTCGTCGCAGGCCGGCGAAGGGCTTTTTTGCGTCTATGTCGGAGATCCCGAGCGGGTATGAAATATTCACATTCTACTCAATCAGGATACATGGGTGATGTGGGTGCAACTTACTACATCTATCTACGAGAAATTCGTGCTGACCCAGCGACGATCGACACGGGTGAATGGATCGGCTTCGACTCGGCTCTCATCGCATCGTTCTCCTTGGTCACGGACATTTACCTCAGATCCGTGTCCCGGAAAACCGGGGCCGCCGCATTAAAAATTTGCATGGCCTCTGAGAAAGACCGCGGCGTTTCTGCGATCCGCCAACACATAGATTCTACGAGTTGTTTGACAATAACTTTCAAGTAGACTAATTCTATATTGCCTAATCCTGACAACCGTCAGGAACGGGGGACCCAGGTTTTTGGGGCGTATCGCCAATCGGCGAGGGATAACCTCTTCGGTCCTAGCCCTTCAGCTAACCTCGTAGGCGTCGATGAGGAAAACCTTCGGAATTGGACGGGGGTCTTTCCTCCACCATTTCGATTCCGGAGGTGCCCACCATGTCCGTCGAGCATGCCGCGTTACACGTCTCGCATTTCTGCATCGTTCCAATCCGGTTAGGATTTCAAAATCGTTTTGCTTTCGACCGGTCCCGTTGAAGCGCAGCCTGTCGATCGGCTGGCGGGCCTGCGCTGTTTCTTCTCTTCCCCTGGCGTTGTTTTTCGGGGCAGCGTTGCATATGCCGATTGTTTCAATTCGCACGACCCGCTGACGCTCCATGAGGGACCCGGCAGCTAAAGGAGGGAGAAATGTCAGACTTCTTTCAAAACGGGGAGATTACCACTTTTCACAAGCTCCGGCATCGAGACCTCGAAGAATTGGAAAGAGAGCTGGAGGAGGCCGCGCGACATCGGCCCATTTCCCTTGTGCTTCCCTACATCCCCATCGAATTGAAAGGCGCCGGGCTTCCACGGATTGCCCAAGAGCTTCGCAAGGTCAACTATCTCAAGAACGTGGTTGTGACCGTGGGCCGGGCCACCGTTGAAGATTTCAAGGATGCCCGAAAATTCTTTTCTGCCTTTCATCAGCAGCCCAGGCTGATCTGGTGCACCGGCCCGAGGGTTCAAGCGATCTACGATCTTTTAAGCGAGAAGGGCATCGATGTGGGCGAGGACGGGAAGGGCCGATCCGCCTGGACCGCTTACGGATACATTCTCGCCCTTGAGAACTGCCATGTCATCGCCCTGCACGATTGCGACATCGTCACCTATGACCGGGAGCTTCTCGCCAGGCTGTGTTACCCCGTGACCCATCCCAACATCGGCTTCGAGTTCTGCAAGGGATATTACAGCCGGGTCTCCGATCAACTGCACGGCCGGGTGACACGCGTCTTCGTGTCCCCGCTCATCCGTTCCCTGAAAGCGACGTTGGGTCCTCATCAATTCTTGGATTATCTTGACAGCTTTCGCTACATCCTGGCCGGTGAGTTTGCGATGGACACCGAGGTGGCGCGCCGGCTAAGGATTCCGGGCGACTGGGGCATCGAGGTGGGGGTGCTGGCGGAGGTGCATCGCAACTGCGTTCTCAGCCGCGTATGCCAGGTGGACCTCTCCGACAACTACGAACACAAGCATCAGCCGCTCACCCTGGAGGACCCCAACCAGGGGCTGTTGAAAATGGGGACCGACATCGCCAAGTGCATATTCCGAAACCTGGCCAGCCGGGGGCACATTCTGAGCAATGAGTTCTTTATTTCCCTCAAGTCCTGCTATCTGCGCATCGCCCAGGATTTCATTGCGCGTTACGAATACGATTCCGCGATCAATGGGCTGAAGTACGACCGCCACCGGGAAGTAAGTCAATCCGAAGCCTTTCTGAGGTGCATCGAAAGCGCATCCCAGCAGTTTCTTAAAACACCGCTGGAAGTGCCGTACATCGCCAACTGGAACCGGGTCGCCTCCGCGGTGCCCTCCATCTTCGATATGTTGCTGGAGGCTGTCGAGGCGGATAGCAAGCTGTAGGCCAAAGATGATCATGAATGAATCGACGGCCCAGGCGGATGGAAGAATGCATCTTGCCGTGTTCACGGACCTTGACGGCAGTCTGCTGGACCACCACACCTATTCGTTCGCGAACGCCCGTCCGGCGCTGGGACGCATCCGCGAACAACGGATCCCGCTGGTGTTCGTCACCAGCAAAACCAGGCCCGAGGTTGAGATGCTGCAGGCGACCATGGGAATCCGGGAGCCCTTTATCGTTGAAAACGGCGCCGCAATTTTTTTCCCGGACCGGTACCGGGGATGGCGAATCGATGCCGGCTTCCGTCAACCGCCCTACACGGTGATCCAACTCGGAGCTACCTACCCCGAAATTCGCAGATTTTTTCAGAGGGTAAAGCCTGGTTTCAACCTTCAGGGGTTCGGCGATCTGGGCGCTGAAGACATCGAACGTCTCACCGGTCTTCCTCCCCAACAGGCGGCGCTTGCCAGACAACGGGAATTCACGGAACCGTTTCTCATGGAAGACGATGCAGGCATGATCGATCTGCAGCGGGTTGCCGAGGCCGGCGGGTTCAAGATCGCTCGCGGGGGTCGATTTTACCATCTCATGGGGTCGGGGCAGGACAAGGGCATCGCTTTCGGGCGGGCCATATCGCTTTTCCTACGAAACACGCATCAGCGGTTGCTCACCATCGGCCTCGGCGACGGCGCAAACGACGTGGGCATGCTGGAGAGCGTCGACATCCCCATACTGATTCCTCACCCGGACGGATCTTATGAAAAGCTGGATGTGCCGAATCTGAGAAAGGCGCGCCACCCGGGAAGCTGCGGCTGGAACGAAACAGTCCTGGACGTGCTGAACACCATAAAAGAGGGGGCATCATGAATGCCATACGATTCTCAACGGCCCTGAGAGAACACGTGCGGGAAACCATCGAGGGCCTGGGGCATGCCGACATCGTCGTCGGGATCCCTTCCTACCACAGCGGCTCATCGCTGGCGCACGTCATCCAGACGGTCGCCAGAGGACTTGAAACGCACTACCGCGATGCGAAAGCGCTCATCATGATCTCCGATGGCGGCTCCACGGACGATTCGCGTGAGATTGCCCGGCGCACTGAAATAAGCTCCTTCAACATCGAGAAAATCGTTGCGATTTACCGGGGGGTACCGGGAAAAGGCTCGGGGCTGAGGGCGGTGTTCGAGGCCGCTCATTTTCTCAAGGCCAACGCCGTCGCGGTGTTCGATTCGGATCTGGTCTCCATCACCCCGCAATGGGTCAAGAATATGCTGGACCCGGTGCTCGGTGACTATGACCTCGTGGCCCCCTACTACCGGCGATACAAACTGGACGGCACCATCACCAACACCATCGCCTACAACCTGACCCGTGCCCTTTACGGGCTTCGGCTGCGCCAGCCCATCGGCGGCGATTTCGGAATCTCGCGACACCTGGTCAAGCATTATCTGGATCAGGACGTGTGGGAGACCGACGTGGCGAAATTCGGGATCGACATCTACATGACCACCAGCGCCATTGTGCACGGCTTCAGCATCTGCCAAACCCGGCTAGGCCCTCAAGGTTCACGGCCAGAAGGACCCGGCGGCGGATCTCGGCCCCATGTTCCGGCAGGTGATGGGGACGACTTTCACGCTCATGGATGCCTACGAGGGCTTCTGGCGCGGCGTGCAGGGGTCGAAGGACCTGCCCATTCTAGGGGAGGAAGTCATCCAGGAACCGACCCCGTTCAACATCGACTTGGAAGGTCTGGTGGAGTACTTCCGTATCGGGTTCGGGAACTTTGAAGGCATCTGGCAGCATATTCTGGAGGAGGAGGATTTCAACAGGATCAAGGCCCTGGTGCGGGTTAAGGGGCTGGACGACTTTCAACTGCCGATCGAGTCCTGGGTGCGCACGGTCTACCGGTATGCAGCCGCCTATCAGGTGACGCCCCGGCAGCGCATGAAAGTCCTCGACACCATGACCCCCTCTACTACGCCCGGGTCGCTTCCCTCATCAACGAGCTGAACGATAAGAACCCCGAAGAAGCGGAGAACCATTTCGAGGCCAGCGCACGCATCTTTGAACACATGAAGGATTACCTTCTGGCCATGTGGAAGAAAGAAGCGCAGGCTGCCTGACGTGCAACGGCACGGCGTCCTCGGCGCACTCCCGGACGGCCGGTCGACGGGGTTGAAGCGGGTAAAGCGGATGAAGAACAGGAACATCAGCAAACATGAAATGCGACTGAGCAGCGTCAGCGGGGAGTGGGTGATGTATGCCCCGGGACGCGGCATCCGGCCCCATGCGGTTCGGGACCCGTCGGCATCGACGTTGCCGGTTCCGGACCGCGAGCCCTCATGCCCTTTCTGCCCGGGCAATGAGCAGATGCTGCCGGCCATCCGCATGGAAATGCGCGGCGCCGATGGGTGGCAGGTAAGGGCCTTTCGCAACCGTTACCCGGCTCTTTCTTGAACGGAACCGGCGCCGAGACACCGGTGGGCATTTACCGGGCAATGCAGGGCTGCGGCGCTCATGAAGTCATTGTCGAGACCCCGCTGCACAACCGGCCCATCAGCCGGATGTCCGCCGATGAGGTCAATTTGCTCATCGAGGCCTATCACCGCCGTTATTCTGAGATGGCATCCCGGCCGGAAATCAAAACGGTGACCCTGTTTCGGAATCACGGTCCCATGGCGGGCTCCTCGCTGACCCACCCTCATTCTCAGCTGATCGGGGTCGGCATCATCCCTCAATCGGTGAAGCGCCGGGAACAATTGGCGGCCGCCCATTTTCATGACAGGGGCCGCTGCCTGTTTTGTGACATGGTTGATTTTGAGACCCGCGACGGAAGGCGGATCATCTTCCAAAACCCGGCGTTCATTGGATTGGTTCCTTTCGCCGCGGAGGTCTCCTGCGAAACCTGGGTTGTGCCGAAGGTTCACGCGCCGGATTTCCGGGCCATTTCGGATCTTGGAAAATCCGATCTGGCCGATGCGCTGCGGGCCATACTGGCGGTCATGCGCGAAAAACTTAACGACCCAGACTACAACTTTGTCATCCACAGCAGCCTTTCACCCACTGTGGCGCCGGACGCGTTGCACTGGCATCTTCAGATCAAGCCTATACTGACTATCCCCGCCGGGTTCGAGATGGGGTCGGGAATCCATATCAATCCGTCGTTGCCGGAAGCGGATGCGAGTCTTCTGGCCGGGGGTTGAAAAACCAGGCCTCAGGTCGTGATCCGGCGCTGTGCGGCTTTTGTCAATGCTCACAGACCCATCACCTTTCTCAGCAGCAGGCATAATAATGAACAGTTCCGAAAGAATTGCCCCTACCGTTAAACACTCGGAGAGAAGGACCAACCCAAGGTCCACCAAGCTGCCCGCCCACAGAGTGGAAATCAAATTCCCAAGTGTCCCCGTTTATCAGCTGAAAGTTCGAGACGTGTCACCCAACGGGGCAGGTATCATCGTGAGGGCGGATTCCAAATTTCTGAGCATGGTTCAGATCGGTCAGGAATTGAATGTGAATTTCCTTGCGCCCGCGGACGATCCGACGTTGTCCGGTCATTACAAGTTGCGGATAGAACATATATCCGAACTGGAAAAAGGCCGATTCAAAGGCCACTACGTGGTCGGAATATCAATTCTCGGATAGCTGCTCGGGGCGCGACCCGAGATCCACTTTCCTCAGCGCAATACGTTTCCGATTGCGATAGGTTTTGCAATAGGGTTATAAAGCGACAGGAATCGGTCCGTTTCGAATCCGGCAGTCAAAGTTAGGGAGCTCGATGATGGAGCCGGAGCCACATTTTCTGGCGGAAGCGCGGCGCAGGTCAGCCGCTCCAACACACTATCATGCAGGAGGTTCAAAAGCCTATGAGTGACGTTGATTTCATGGCGGTTTATGAGAGCGTGATGAAGCAGATTAAAGAGGGCGCCTTTCTCACGGTCAAGGCCGGGGTGGAACTCAACACCATGACTATCGGGTGGGCTACGATCGGCTTCGCATGGCGAAAACCCATCATGATGGTAATGGTGCGGAACTCGCGGCATACCTTCAGCCTCATCGAGAAGGCCTTCGACTTCACCGTTAGCGTTCCCACCGGAGGCATGAAAAAAGAGATTGCTTTCTGCGGGACAAAGTCAGGTCGAGACATCGACAAGTTCAAAGCCTGCGCGCTGAAGACCTCGCCGAGTCGATATGTCTCCTCACCGACTATCGCAGTCCCCGGGATTCACTTTGAATGTCGGATAGTCTACAAAAACCCGATCGCCCCGGAGAGCCTGACCCGCGATTATGATCCGCTCTATCCTGAGAAAGACTATCACACCCTATATTTTGGCGAAATTCAAGCATGCTACGAGGTAGATGAAAAAGGCAGCGACCCCAGGTAATCGATGGATGATAGCGGTGTCTGCCGATTTGCTTACTATAGGGCTGAATAGGGGAACAAGGGTTCGAATTGAAGGACTCAGCAACGAGTATGTCGTGCTGGGCAGGATGCCGGCGAAGTGGAAAAAACGAATTGACCTATACATGGGGAACGATGTCAAGGCGGCACGAGCTTGGGGTCGGCGTGAAGTGAAGATCTATTGGTCGGTTCCGGATGAGTCGTACCGCTGACGACGCGTCGGAATGTCGGTTGCAGATGGAAGGTCAGCGTTTAGGCATTAGCGGCCGGGAATAAACTTCTCAGGCACTTGACAGCCATAGTGCCAGATCCTAACTTTTTAGCATGGTAGCTGGGAACCCTCTGATCCCAGGATGAGGGTGGGGGCGGTTGCAAGGAGGTTGAGCGGTCTTCCTGCCTGCATACCAGTCGAACACCATCCGCTTGCTGAAAATGTTACCGTAATACCCGGGCGGTTTCTCACGATTTGGGATGCGCCCGTTTCGTTTATTGTAATTTCGTCCTTACCGGAGTTTTAATATGTCATCAGGGAAGCGAAACGCGTCTCGGAAGTATGAAGAGCCGAAAGAGAACGCTGGCGCTGATTTTGGGATGGATGTCGAATGCGACAAGTCGGAGGTGGAGTGCATCTGCCCAAAATGTGATAAAAAGCATGTTCTAAACTTTCACTGGATCGGCAGAGGCACGCCCCGGAAGTACTGTCAAAACTGTCGCGACAGCATGTAGGTGCATCCCCTCAATCAAACGGTAACTATAACATCCTGCCTATTCCAGGTAGTTTCCAACTCATAGCGCCAATGTAAAGAAAGGAGGCATTCATGAACAAGGCGGATCTGGTCAACGAGGTGGTGAACGTTGTCAGCAACAAAACGACAGCGCAGGCGGCGGTGGATTGCGTTTTTGAGTCGATCGTTAACACGCTGAAAAAAGGTGATGTGGTCAACCTGGTGGGATTCGGGAGCTTCAAGGTGGTCCATCGCAAAGCGCGCACAGGCCGTAACCCACAGACCGGCGCAGAAATCCAAATCAACGCCTCCAACGCCCCCAAGTTTGTGCCGGGCAAGGCTTTCAAGGATGCAGTGAACGAAGTGAATTAGCTTGGGAGACGCTCATCTGTATGCAAATTGCATCGTAGAAAACCGGCCATGCCCGAACGACTCATCAGTGAATCCATCAAGCCCGTTACCGAAACGTCTGACACCTCACGAATGGCTATTGGAGAGCCTGGGTTGCCTCAAAAGTTCGTGTGGCGGGGTCGAATTGTTATCGTCAGCGCCATGCTACGATCCTGGCGGGAAACCGGGAACTGCCGCCACGGCAGTTCCGAGGTTTACGTCCGCAAGCATTGGTACGAGGTCGTAACGGTTTCAGACGGCATCATGAAGCTTTATTTCGAGAGACAGCCGCGCAGGGGTAGGGGAGGGGCGCGATGGTGGCTGTTCAGCATTCGTAGCCAGAGGAGAGCCCAACAACGATCACCTAAGTCGGTGATCGACTTTTACGACATAAGCCATTTGCACTTCATTTGCAGATTTGCAGCGGGGGCGGTACAACGACTTGTTTAAACTCGTTTCCGACTACCTATAGTTAAATACCAAACTGATATTACAATATAATAATTGATCTTCCTTCGGCGCACCTTTATTGAAAAGCCGCAATCCGATATGGGTTGCGGTTTTTTCTGTCGTTCGGGGCCAGCGGATGGGCTGCGTGTCCTTGGGCGTCCGTCAGAGCCTCCACGTTCACATCGGTGTTTTTTATCCCTAAGCCACAATTCCTCAGAACTAAAGTTCTACAGATAGAAGGCCGATAATCATCTTCCAGGTGGAGGGGGAATCCATTTACATTTCAAAAGGGGGTGTGGTAATGATCAGGATTCTAAAGTTATTTTATATTATATCAATAGTTTGTGTCATGGCGTTCACTTCTCGCGCATCTATTCTGTATTTTGATGATTTCAATGCTGAGCACGGTGGGGTAGGGGCATTGAATTTCACGGACTTTTCGAAAGGCTGGGCTGTAACGAAGGGGTCTGTTGATCTTATCGGTAACGGTTTCTATGATTTTTTCCCGGGTAATGGCCTCTTCATTGATTTGGATGGAACCACCGGGCAAGCCGGGATACTGAGCAACAGTTTGACTTTCGAAAGCGGGGTAGGCTACCTTCTGTCATTCGACATCGGTGGGAACCAGAGAGGGGGCAATTCCGATTCGGTCCACCTCTCTGTGGAGACTCTACTTCCCACACAAACGATTAGGATGAAGCCGTTTGACGCGCTCACTCACCTCGAATTTTCGTTTATAGGCGACGGAAAGACGCATGCACTGACGTTTGAAGGCTTGGGCGGGGACAACATAGGTCTGCTGCTTGACAATGTTAAAGTGGAGTCACATGTCCCGGTTCCAGAGCCGGTCACGATGCTGCTTTTAGGTGCTGGGCTAATCGGGCTTGGCTTTGTTGGGCATAAGAGGTTGGGGCGCCTGAGCGCGTGAGACGCCCAGCGACACCGGGCAACAACTGTGATGCAAAGCGTGGAGAAGCCATCTCAAAAATGCATCTGACAGCCGATGGCGGCGTTGCCCGCCTCTGAAAAATGCTCAAAACCTGGCACGGTTGCTGCGCGTTTTCATTAGCGGGCGCCTGGCCCGCGGGCGTGATCTGCTATTTTTGAGATGGCTTTTAGTATAGAGGAGACCAACAGGTGATTGCACGACACGTCGTGAGAATGTAAGCTTTTAAAATGCCTGAAGACAGGGTGCCCGCAGATTCCTTCAAATTTCTAGTGAGGGTTCCATTATTGGAGTTTCTAGTCTGCCCTTCGGCATCAGCTATATCGAAAAGCCGTAATCCGCAATGGGTTACGGCTTTTTCTGTCTTTTCTGAGCGGGAGGGTGCGTGGCCTTGGATGACCGATAGGCCTCCTCCTTCCAATTATTTTCCATTTCGGTATACAATGTCGATCGCCGCTGGGTTAGCACGAATTCCCCATAACGAGTTGTAATAAGCTGCGTCCACATCGCCCATGGATTCTGGCTAAGTAGAAAGTAACTAGTTCACACCCGTCCACAGTCCCCTTAGCAACCGGGAACTTCGAGATTGGCGGCCTATTGTTGATGAAGTACGCATGGGAGAAGGCTGACGGAATTCCCCATTTTATGCGGATCAATCTAATTCATTGTTGACACGGACATGAGGGAGCAAGAGATGGGAACAATAGGGCGAGGGGCTGCCGCCAAGCTCACATTAAGGCAGACCTTTGCAATCGCGCGTCGTATTCTGACAGAATATGCCCGTCAACGACGAAGCCTGATCTTCTGGGCCGTTTTCCCGGCTCTGATGCTGCTGCTCTTCGGGTTAATGTACCGAAGCAACCCGTCGCTTCGGGCCGGATTTGACACGACCCCAGCCGGCATCCTGATAGGGGCCGCTCTTTTTTTCAGCTGTCTTGGCGGGACCGTTTCCATGATCGTTGCCGAACGCGAGCGCCGCACGCTTCGTCGCCTGCTCGTGTCGCCTTTGAGGCCGGCGGCCTATTTCCTCGGCATCGTCCTCGCCTTCATGGTGATCGCTTTCTTGCAGGCCGTAATCGTCTACCTGCTGGCCTTCATTCTCGGGGCGAAGTACCGTGGCAGCGTGTGGCTCGGTCTTTTGATTGTGGTGTTCTCTGTCTTCAGTTACGCCGGCCTCGGCATTGTCTTCGGTGCCCGGTTCGCCAAACGCGTCGAGGATGTGAATGGACCTGTCGCTGCGTTCGGGGTCCCGCTGCTGGTTCTCGCCGGGACTTTCTTTCCGGTCAACCTGCTTTCCGAATTTCTGCTCAAGATCGCCTACCTTGATCCCGTGTTCCACATGAACCAGGCGCTGAAAGGTGTGGCCGGCCGCGGTGAAGGCTGGGCCGAGCTTTGGGTGCATCTGATCTTTCTCTCCATTTTCGCCATGTTTTCTCTGGTCCTGGGGATACTCTCGTACCGTCGCATGCTGTCAGAGGAGAAGCGCGCATGAGTATCATCCGCTTCGATGGCGTCTCTAAGTCCTTCGCCGGCCGGAAGGTCCTCGACCACCTTAGTTTTTCGGTCGAGCGAGCGCAGGTCTATGGTCTTTTAGGAGCGAACGGGTGCGGCAAGTCGACCGCCATCAACATTCTCTGCAATCTCCTTGACCCCGACGAAGGGACGGTTCGGATAGGCGACGCCGCCTCAGGAGGCACGGAGCGGTTTCTTGGCTATTGCCCGCAGGAGGTCGCGCTTTATCGCGACCTGCTTCCGGCTGAGAACCTGCGGTTCTTCGCCGAGATCTACGGGCTTTCGAGCACCGATCGCGAACGACGGGTGAGCAAGCTGAGCCAGTTGTTCGGACTCGATCGATATGCCCGGACGACCGTTGGCTCGCTCTCCGGGGGGTGGCAGCGACGGGTGAGCATTGCTGCGGCGCTGATTCACGAACCGGAAGTAGTGGTACTGGATGAGCCGACGTCTGCAGTGGATCTCGAAGCCAGGCATGAATTGTGGCAGTTGATAGAGATGCTCAGAGCCGGCGGCAAGACTATTCTGCTGACAACACACCATCTTGACGAAGCCGAGCGGCTATGCTCGCGCATCGGGATCATGAAGGATGGTTGCATTGCAAAGGAGGGTTCGGTCGCAGAACTGATCGCAATGGTTCCAGGAAAGATGATTGCGGCGATTGATACCAGTGAGGAGAACGCCATATCTCAACGTGCTGCGGAGCTTGGGTGGGGAATCCGGCACTATGCCGGCAAAATTGCCTGCCTGCTATCGAGGGAAACGTCATTCAAATCGGTTGTCGATGCCCTCACGGGTATTGACGTATCGGCGGTGAGTTTGCAAAAGGTGTCGCTTGAGCATGCTTTTTTAGAAGTGCTCCACCAAGGTGCGTGCAGTCGCGGGGATAACACGGGTAGTTGAACCTTGAAAAGGTTTTCCCAGACGGATGTAGCTGATGCGCGACTACGAATATTGGGATGGTAGGGACGTAGATTGGTCTATCATCTCAAGATTGATGGATAGCGGGTCGCACCCAACGTTGATGAATCCTGCAGCGAATTCCCCGATTCACTTTTTACGGTCGCGGCTGTGGAGGATTTTACCTGCGGGCATCGGAACCGCCGGAAGTAGAGCCCATCTGTCAATAGTTGGTGCTTGAAAGGTAATGCCTGCCGGATGGCTGTTTTGGACTGGCGGTGCTTTTCTGCCTCTCACGCCATTCTTTGGGGCTGATGTAGTTTTCCTTCAAGGCCCACATGCCGCGGCCGGCCTCGCGTGCTTCCTTCTCCGCTTCGCGGTAGAGTGCCATCTGCTGCCCCGTTCCTGAAGTTCCACGGTAGACCTCGGCAAGGCCGGCTTTCAGAAGTTCTATGTTCACGTCCTTCCCGCCGACAAAGACAACCGCCAGAGTGCGGCCGTAGCGGTCGGTGCCGCAGTTTTTAAATTGAACTGTTTTGTTTAAAACAAGGCCGGCGAGATGCATGGAGGCCGCCTGGCTGAAAGGCTGCCCGGGGGCGCGTTTGTTCTTGGACGTTTCCGGAGCGTCGATTCCGAAAAGCCGCAAGGTGATTTCCGCGTTGTTCCCGACGATATGAATGGTGTCGCCGTCGAGCACTCGACTGCATTGGTAGTCGCTGGCGGACGCGGGGCAAAGGGTGGCGGCGATAACCAGCGATGCAATCAGGCTGTACGGTGCAAGAACGGTAAAGAGGCTGCGCAGACGATGCTTGGATGGGGAGATCATGAGAATCGACCTTGCCGGTATGGTGTTGTGTGATGCGGAATGATGGTCATCAACAGAGCATGGCCCAAGGATGGTCTATCGGCCGTTTTTCACCACTTCGTGAGGCGGACCGGGGTAGTGGGGACGTCGGGGAGGCCGTTGTGTGCCACCTTCAAGGCCCGCCGCGAGACCCGTTGGGCTGGCTGGCGACGCGCTCCGACTACCCGGAGCGCGATGATGTGGGTTTCGACTGCTTTGTCGAGAGACGGCGCGATCCTGCCACCGGGGAGGTGGAGACATTCACTCGCCCGTACAATCAGCTTGTCCCGGGCGACCGTACCCGGAATTGAACCACGTAGCCCGCAAGAAAACGCATATGCGCGACAATTATGTTGACATGGAAGCGCATCACGCTTACTGTGGTGCCTAGTTCGGCGATCTATAAATCCCCTGCGGGAACGGATCGCCGCCAAGGTTGGATCATAAAACATTTTGCAGTGTAGGGCCTAACCACCACACTCTTCAAAGTGCGGTGGTTTTTTTTGTCCCGTCGTTTTAATCCGCCTGGAAAAATCTGTGAAAGGAGGTTGAGACGACGATGCAAGGAAAAGTGAAATGGTTCAACGAGCGTAAAGGGTTCGGATTTATCGCGCCCGAAAGTGGAAGCGATGTGTTTGTGCATTTCAGCGCTATCCAGGATAGCGGATTCAAAAGCCTGCAAGAAGGTCAAGCAGTCACCTTCGATGTTCAAGACGGGCCCAAGGGTCCGTCGGCGGCTAACGTAAAGGCTATCTAAAGTTCCTGCGCTCCAATCGGCGCCCCTCGCAGACGTAAGGGGGGCGCCCCTCTCTCCACCTCATCATTCGATCCGACTACTTTTTGACGTTTCACGCATGCACTCGAGGAGTGCACGCGAAAGGCCGGTTAGCAAGGACACACGTGAAAGCAAAATTGTATATCAGTAATTTGTCAAATGACATCAATGAGATCGAACTCAGGCACCACTTTTCCAAGATAGGGAAGGTCACCTCGGTTGCGATCGTCAGGGGCAGGTATTCCAACGCCAGCAGGGGAATCGCAATGCTGGAAATGGAAACCGAGGAAGGTACGCGGATGGCCGTGGCGCAGCTCAATGGCGCGCTCCTCAAGGACAATGCCATTGTAGTGAGTCAGAGCAAAGACAAATGGGCCTGGAAGAAGGCCTGATTCGACCCATAGGCGAGAGCTCTCGGGCGGGCGGAGGGCCTGCAGCAACTGAAAAGGCGATCCTCAAATGGGACCTTTGAAACAAAGACTTACTACGCGCCATCCACAAGGTTCCCTCGTCACCATTCACGATGACCGGACTGGGTACCAATATCCGGCCTCCATTCATACGTGCGCCCGAGGCGGCGGAGTGTATCTTGAGTCAAATTATGCGCCTCGTCCTGGCTCAGCCTTCCACATTCATTTCAATATTCCTGATCCGGGAGCCGGGAAAGATGCATGTGGAGCTGTTGTCCGGTGGCGCAGATCGTTGCTCAGATCCGATTCGTCTTGGTCGTATGGCTTGGGGATTCAATTCGCATAAATGACATTCACTTTCGTGAGACATGGAGGATCCCATGCGCCAAAGATTCCAAATTTCCCTGGATGCCACCGGAGCCCGCCTGAACATCAGAGAGTTTGCGGTTGTTGACAGCCATTTGAACCTTGTTCAGTTCTCCTCGCTCCAAGAAAAGAGTTTTTGCCTCCTGTGTGAAAGCGCATACGACAACGTGACGATTGCAGACTCGATTGCCGTCGGGCTGGGCAAATTGATCACCACGTTGCGCACCCGGAACTTTTTCCCGAATCGCCAGCTGGCCACCAAAATTGCCGAAGCCGTTGTGGAGTTATGTGCTTCGCCCAGCGATGACAAGATAGATCTGTATTTCGACGATAAGGGCCTGATGACAAGAGGCCTGCCTGTTCTCGCGGAAGTATAGCATGGCGTTAGAAGTAGTCGATTTGCGGACGTTGCCGCTCCGGCAGTTTTATTTCTGGGGCGGAGCAGGGAGCACCATCGGATCTCCAGCACCGGGAACATTCGTCCGGTCCCTCGAACCGGGCCGTTGATGGCAATACCCGCTACCCCATCTCTCGTTGTCCCTCACCCTGAAGCAACCGGCGGCTGTTGCGCTGGCCTCCCTTGATTCGGATTATCGATGCATGCCAAATCTGTTTTAGAGTCAAACGGTTGACGGGTGGCGTGCGGGTGCTTTTTCCAAGTGTTGCAGTTTGGGCACTGTAAGAGGTAAAATCTCGGACGCCTTCAGCACCGGGTTCGGAAACCACGGTCCGAAAACGGAGCTCGCCCCGAACATGGTGGCGCGCTGACCGTACTTTGAAGATTAGTAGGTCCGGAAATGCGGGGCCGTAGATGACGCGTTTCGCTTAGGAAGGGATCAATCGGCGCAGGGTTGCTCTTCGTTTGGGGAAAGACGGCCGGCACGAGACTGAAGCCGGATGATCAGGCTGGAGAACTGATCGTGCGTCATCCCGGTCCCGGTTGTCCCGGCAACGTAAAACCGGCCGCACGCATACCGGACAAACGGGGCTTCCTGTTTGTTGGCGCCGAGATAGGCTGCCTTGAATGAATGAATGAGAGTGGCCGGGGCCTGCTGGGTGCTTTTACGGTCGTGGCTGACCTTGGCCGGTGGTCTGCTGACAGCGTACGAGTTGCGATGGTTCAAGATTCAATGCCTCCTGTGTAATGCCTTTTTCGGGATTTGCTTGTACCGTTGCTGATCCGAATAAGGGAGTCGTCCGAGGGATATTCTGCGAAGGTAGCGCTATTATCGACATTTTTTCCGAAAGCGCAAGGGCTGTTTTTATCAAACATGGTCCGGAGTGCGTTTTTTTACCGTGAGTTATGCCGTTTTTTTCGGGTTGTGACGGTATGGCAGTGCCTGAAGCACAGTCGTGGGAATCCGACACTAGCCCGGCAGATCGATAGAACTCAAATCCATGCAGGCCTCGCGATGATTATCGAATGCAAATATTGTGCAAGAAAATTTAAAATGGCTGACACGGCGCTGAAACCGTGTGGTTCGACGGTGAGGTGCTCGAAGTGCCGGAAGGTATTCAGGGCATATCCCGGCGGAAGCCGTCCCAGTTTGAAATTTATCGTTGGGCGAGCCGGAGCAGAACGAAGGCGATCCCCAAGGATACCGGTTTCAATTCCCGCCTTGTGCAGCGTGAGTGACCCCTTTGGCAACTCCATGGACCTGGCCATCATCAAGGACATCAGCAAGTCCGGAATTGCGCTGGAGTTGTTCACTCCCCCGGTCGCAGAGGTGGTCTTGGTCTCTTTGGTCGGAACCGACAAGCGGGAGATCCAGATCAGCGGCAGGATAGTGCATTCGGCCAGGAGCTCCGCGGGCAAAATGAAACTGGGGCTGTCCCTGACAGGGGTCCAAACCGAGATACGGCTTTTCGTCGCCAAAGCGGCTGAGGCATACAGACTGAAGCTCATGCATACGGTTCGACCGGTTTTTCCAACTTAGCGTTTGCCCAAAGGGCTGTGGCGGCCGGATGCCGGACGGCGCCCGCGCTCCGCCTTTTCCGGGAAGGAGTTCAGACCGTGCTCTGTCGTGGATTTCGATCGCATCAGGTGCGTTACCAACTCCCGCACCAATACGGGAGCGATCGGTTTGGTCATGTAGAACAGGATGCCATGCCGCCGGATGGCGCGTTCGAGATCCAGGTCGCACTGCGCGGCCATGGTGATGATTTTCATTTCCGGGCGGAGGTCCTTGAGCCGTCGAATGGTTTCTTCGCACCCGCATGTCCGGGTGAGGGAGAGATCGAACAGGACCAGGTCAAAGGCTTGCCTGCCGGCCAGCGCGAGGCAAGCCTCCGGCGTCGCGGCCGATGTGAACCGGCAGGCACACCCCTTCAGCGCCGTCTTGATATTCTTTGTCGTGCTCTCATCGCTTTCGACGATCATGACATCCATGGGCGACTGGCCTCCCCGGGCATTCTTCGATCGGCCTGCGGTGCACCCCGCGAGGCGCATGGAACACTGCAGGGGCGTTCGCTGCACGCCTTGATATCGCAAGCCATGTGCCAACTTCCTGCGTAGCCCGTCGCCTCTGTCGATGCGGTTTTCCTGGCTGTTTTAATGGGAGGGCCGCGGGGGTGGAGTCTTCCCGCAGCTGCAATTGAGGTCACAATACCCCAGCCGTTCACCTCGGGACCGATTAATCACTTGATCTCCATACCGATTTCATGGTGTGGCATAAAATCCCCAAAATAGGGGTGAGGTGACTCGGCCGAAAGCCGGATCGGCGGGTAGGGACGGCCATTTCGGATGTGGGCTATCCCTGCAGGCAGCCAGGACCTGCATGGCAAGGTGGTTGAAAAACTCGTATCGAGCTGTCAGCCAAGGCGCGCGGTATTTTGGGACGTGCCGCATGTGCAGTATACGTTATCCGGGTGTGAGCATGTCCAAAAGCCGCCCGACGCAACATCACACTCTGACCGACATTTTCAACAACCGGGTAGAGTCGCTCGAAGAGGCTTGCCCGTTCGAACGGCCGGAGTAATAATGTGCTCGGGGAACGATTTAGAATCCGGGCCGAATCGGATCGGACCCCTCGGGACCTGCGATCAAAGCGTTGGGTGAGGAGCGGGGGCAAGATGAAGGTCCATGTGCTGGAACACGTCCCGTTCGAGGGGATCGGGAGCATCGAAGCCTGGTTCGCCTCGCGGAAGGCGACGATCCGCCGCACCCGGTTCCACCGGGCCGAGAGCCTGCCGGACCCGGATTCAGTTGATTTCCTCATCGCCATGGGCGGACCGATGAGCGTGAACGACGAGGAGGGCCACCCCTGGCTCCGGCAGGAAAAGGCATTCGTGCGCGTGGCGGTCTCCCGCGGCATCCCGGTCCTCGGGATCTGTCTCGGTGCCCAGCTCATCGCGAGCGCTCTGGGCAGCCGGGTTTACCCCGGCCCGGCTAGGGAGATCGGCTGGTTTCCGGTGGAAGCGGTGCCGGTTGGCGGAGGCGTTTTCCGATTCCCCGACCGGGTGAGCGCTTTCCACTGGCACGGCGAGACCTTCGACCCGCCGCCCGGAGCCGTGCGTCTGGCCCGCAGCGTGGGCTGCGAAAACCAGGCCTTTCAACTCGGCCGAAACGTGATCGGCCTGCAGTTCCATCTCGAGACCACGGTGGAAAGCGCCGAGCGCCTCATTCAAAACTGTCGCCATGAGCTGGTGCGTTCGACCTACGTTCAGACCGAAGAGGAACTGCGCGCCGCACCGGCTGCGGCTTACGACGCTATCAACCGCCTCATGGCGCGGGTGCTGGCATACCTCACCGAACGGAGCTGAGACCCGGCCGCCGCGCGCGCGGCAACCGCGCAACGTGGGGAGCATGTGGAGGCACCCGCGCGGCCGCTTGACATGCGTGGCGGTTCGCGAAATAAGGTCATGATGGTCACGAGTGCAGTGAGCCTCTCCGAGAAAACGAGATGATCAAGATTCGCAATCCCAGGGATTTCTGGTCCGGGGTGATGTTCGTCGCCTTCGGCGGCGCCGGCATGTGGCTGGCCAGGGCTTTCCCTTACGGCACGGCCGCCCGCATGGGGCCGGCTTATTTCCCGACGATAGTCGGCGGGCTGCTTGCGGCGTTCGGCCTTTTTATCGCCCTGCGCGGGATCGCGGTCGATGGCGAGAGCGTCGGGCGCTTCCATTTCAAGACGCTGCTGCCGATTCTGGCCAGCATCACGCTCTTCGGATTGGCGCTGGAGCACATCGGCCTGTTCGGGGCCGTCTTCATCCTGGTCGTGCTCGCGTCGCTCGGCGGACACGAGTTCCGGCTGCGGGAGACCGTACTCGTTTCGGCCGGCCTGGCGGTCGGCACGGTCCTGCTTTTCGTCTACGCACTCAAGCTCCAGATCCCGATCTGGCCTTCCTTTTGATCGAGCCATCCATGGACCTGCTCAACAACCTTCTGCTCGGCTTCGGTGTGGCGCTCACGCCGATCAACGCCGCCTACTGTTTTGTCGGAGCACTGGTCGGGACGCTGGTCGGCGTCCTGCCGGGCCTCGGCCCGCTCGCCACCATGGCCATGCTGCTGCCCATCACCTTCAACATGGCGCCTGTGACCGCGCTGATCATGCTGGCCGGGATTTACTACGGCGCCCAGTACGGGGGCTCGACCACCGCCATCCTGGTGAACATACCGGGCGAGTCGTCCTCGGTCGTGACCTGCATCGACGGCTACCAGATGGCGCGCCAGGGGAGGGCGGGTGCCGCGCTCGCCATCGCCGCGCTCGGCTCGTTCTTTGCCGGCACGGTTTCGACCATGCTCATCGCCGGGTTCGCCCCGCCGCTGGCCGACCTGGCGCTCCAGTTCGGGCCGCCCGCTTACTTCTCGCTCATGGTGCTCGGCCTCGTGTCGGCCATCGTGCTGGCCTCCGGGTCAATCGCCAAGGCGATTGCCATGGTGCTGCTCGGGATCCTGCTCGGCCTCGTCGGGACCGACGTCAACTCCGGGCTGCCGCGCTTCACCTTCGGGGTCTCGGAGCTCGCCGACGGGATCGGCTTTGTCATCGTCGCCATGGGGGTCTTCGGCTTCACCGAGGTGATCGTCAACCTCGAGCTCAAGGGGACGCGCGAGCTCTTCACCAAGAAGGTGAGCGGCCTGTGGCTGACGCGCGCCGAGTTCAAGGCGGCCGCACCCGCCGTGCTGCGCGGCACGGCGCTGGGCTCGCTGCTGGGGATCCTGCCGGGCGGCGGGGCGCTGCTCGCATCCTTCGCCGCCTACTCGTTCGAGAAGAAGATCTCGCGCAACCCGTCCAAGTTCGGCAAGGGGGCGATCGAAGGGGTAGCCGCGCCCGAGTCGGCCAACAACGCCGGCGCTCAGACCTCGTTCATCCCGCTGCTGACGCTCGGCATCCCGTCCAACCCGGTCATGGCGCTGATGATCGGGGCGATGATGATCCACAACATCCAACCGGGGCCGCAGATCGTCATCAACCAGCCCGAGCTTTTCTGGGGGATGATCGCCAGCATGTGGGTCGGCAACCTCATGCTCGTGGTCCTGAACCTGCCCCTGATCGGGATGTGGGTGAAGCTGCTTTCCGTCCCGTACCGGGTACTCTTCCCGTCGATCCTGCTCTTCTGCGGGATCGGGATCTACACCCTCTCGTACAGCACCTTCGACATCCAGCTCGCGGTGCTGTTCGGGCTGCTCGGCTACGTCTTCGTGAAGCTCGGGTGCGAAGCCGCGCCGCTCATGCTGGGCTTCATCCTGGGGCCCATGATGGAGGAGACCCTGCGCCGGGCGCTCTTGCTGTCGCGCGGGGACCCGAGCATCTTCGTCACCAACCGTATTTCGCTCTGCATGCTGACGGCCGCCGCGATCCTGCTCGTGATCGTAATCCTGCCGGCCGTGCGCAAAAAGCGTGAGGACGTGTTCGTGGAGTAGAACCCATTTGAAAAGGAGAACGCGACGATGAGAAGAAAAATAGTGTCAGTCATTGTCTTGACGGCGCTGATCGCCTTCGCGGCCGGGGCGTACGCCCAGGACTACCCGAGCCAGCCCATTCGCATCATCGTGCCGTACACTGCCGGCGGGTCGAGCGACTTCGTCGCGCGGACGGTCGCCGCCAAGATGCAGGAGAACATGAACCACGCAGTGGTGGTCGAGAACCGCCCGGGCGGCAACGCCATCATCGGCACCGAGCTGGTCATGAAGGCCAAGCCCGACGGCTACACGCTGCTGCTGGGCGGGTCGTCGGTTATGGCGGCCAACCCGGCCCTTTACCCGAACCTCTCGTACGACGCGCTGCGCGATTTCGTGCCGCTCACCAACTGCGTCGTATCGCCGATCGTCGTCGTGGTGAACCCGAGCCTGCCGGTCAACTCGATCCGGGAGCTGATCGCCTACGCCAAGGCCAACCCGGGCAAGCTCAACTACGGCTCGGCCGGGGTGGGCAACACCCTGCACCTCGCGGCCGAGATGTTCTGCCTGACCACCGGGACCACCATGACCCACGTGCCGTACAAGGGGGCGTCGCAGGCGTTGACGGATCTGCTGGGCGGGAGCATCCAGGTCATGTTCGACCTGCCGCAGACCCCGCTTTCCAACATCCAGGCCGGGAAGTTGCGCGCGCTCGCGGTCACCGGCGACACGCGCATCGAGGTGATGCCCAGTGTGCCGACCATGGCCGAGGCCGGTCTGCCCGAGTACACGTTCGGGACCTGGATCGGCCTGGCCGCGCCCGCCAAGACGCCGCCCGCGATCGTCGCCCGGCTGCACAAGGAAATGGTCAAGGCGCTGGCCCAGCCGGAGGTGAAAGAAGCCTTCGCCAAGCAGGTCATGTACGTCAAGGCGAGCGAGTCGCCCGAGGCCTACAGCGCATTCATCAAGGCCGAGACCGACCGGCTCAAGAACCTGGTGCAGAAGGCCGACATCAGGCCGGAACAATGACCGAAAAACGGCGTCTCGGGCCATGACCCGGCGTTGGGCCGCCTTTTGTGATTGCTCACATACAGGTTTCGTATGCTGCGCATCCTCAAAGGCCACGCGCCTTGGCTGACGGCCTGCTACCTGTTTTTCAAAACCGTATCACACAGCTAATTTACCATTTGAACAGGAGGAACCATGTCGGAGTCCAAACACGGCCAACGCGGCCGGGTGATTTCGGATGAAACGGTTGAAAAGATGCGCGGCTGCATGCAGGATCGCGGGCTGTATCTCGCCCTGCTGCTGCGCTCCTTCTCAAAGATTCTGCCCAAGGACCAGGTCGAGAAGGCGGCGCGCGAGGCTATTTACGCCTACGGGCAGTTCAAGGGGTCGAAGGACAAGGGGAACGTCACGGCCGAGGGGTGGGTGGACGGGCACATGGCACGCGGCGCGGCCGACGTGTTCGAGTCCACCATCGTGAAGGAACGCGACTGCTGCAAGCAGCAGATGACCAAGTGTGCATTGCTCGACGCCTGGAAGGATTTGGGCTGCGCGCCGGAGGAGATCGACCTCTGCTGCGACATCGCCATGGAGCTGGACCGTTCGCGGGCGGCCTACCACGGCCTCGGGTGTGAGATCCCGCTGCGGATGGGCAAGGGGGACAGCTACTGCAGTGTCGTCCTTAAAAACAGGAAATGACGGGCGCATGAACGGAAGCGGGCGCGCCGGTGACGCACCGACGCGCCCGCCCCTTTTTCCACGACGCCCCCGGGTGCGTGAGCGTCCTTACTTCGACTTTTTGGCCTTTTTTTTCTCCGCCGCGGGCGCCTGGAGGATCATGCGGCAGTCGGCGGCGGTGGCGCCCTGGCCCTCGGCGTGGACCAAGAGCGGGTTGATGTCGAGCTCGAGGATCTCCGGGTGGTTGATGGCGAGGTTGGACAGCCCCACCAGGCACTTTTCGATCTGCTCGATGTCGCCCTTGGGCCGGCCGCGGAACCCCTGCAGCAGCTTGTAGCCCTTGATCTGGCGCACCATGCGCCGGGCCTCGTTGCGGCCGATCGGCGCCAGTCGGAAGGTCACGTCCTGGAAGACCTCGACGAAGATGCCCCCCATGCCGTACATCAGCAGCGGCCCGAACACCGGGTAGCGGTTGAGCCCCAGGATCACCTCGGTGCCGGAGGCGGCCATCTTCTGCACCAGCACCCCCTCGATGACCGCATCGGGCTTGTAGGCGGCCGCCCGGGTGACGATGGTCTCGTAGGCGCTCCGGGCCTCCTCGGCGTTTGCCACTCCCACGATGACCCCGCCCGCGTCGGACTTGTGCAGGATCTGCTCGGAGACGATCTTCATCACCACCGGGAAGCCCATCTTGGCCGCGATTGCGGCGGCCTCCTCCTCGGAGGTGGCGAGCTCGGTGGGCAGCACCTTGAACCCGTAGGACTCGAGCACCCCGATGCCGTCGAGCTCGCCCAGCCGCGTCTTGCCGCGCGCCAGGCACCCTTGGATGATTTTGGCCGCCCGCTCGCGGTCGAACTTGAGCGGGTACTGCGCCAGGTGCTGGCGGTTGAGCCAGTTGGAGTAGCGGTACAGCGCCCCGAAGGCCTTGGCGGCGTTTTCCGGGAACTTGTAGACCGGGATGCCGTGGTCCTGCAGGTAGCGCACCCCGGCCGAGACGTCGATCACCCCCATGAAGCAGCACAGAATCGGCTTGAAGCTCTTGCGCGCGATGCGCGCGATCGCCTCGGCGGTGCCGAGGACATCGGTCATCGACTGCGGGGTGAGGATCACCAGCGCCCCGTCCACCCCCTCGTCGCGGATCACCGCCCCGAGCGCGTTCTCGTAGCGCTCCGTGGTGGCATCGCCGATCACGTCCACCGGGTTGTGCAGGTTGGCCGTGCTGGGCAGGTGGCTGGCCAGCGTCTCCACCGTCTCGTCCTTGAACTTGGCCAGCTCCAGCCCCGAGAACATCGTCATGTCGGTGGCGACGATCCCGGGCCCCCCCGCGTTGGTCACGATCGCCACGCGGTTGCCCGAGGGCACCTTGCGCCGCATCTTGCCCAGCTCGCTCTCGTTTTTGTAGGCAAACGCGGTGGCGAAGTCGAAGAGCTCGTCGATCGACTCCACCCGGATGATGCCCGATTGCTGGAAGATCGCGTTGTAGACCCCCTCGGTGCCCGACAGCGAGCCGGTGTGCGAGGCCGCCGCCTGGGCGCCGGCGCTGGTGCGCCCGCTCTTGATCACCAGGACCGGCTTGGGCCGGTAGTCCCCGCAGGTGATCTCCTTGACCGCCTCGATGAACTCGGGCCCGCGGCGCAGCTCCTCGATGTAGAGCAGGATCACCTCGGTGTCGTGGTCCTTGTGCAGGTAGCGCAAGAGGTCCAGCTCGTCCACGTCGGCCTTGTTGCCGATGGAGATGAACTTGGAGAAGCCGAAGTTGCGGTCGGCCGCGAAGTCCAGGACCGCCGTGCACAGGGCGCCGCTTTGCGAGATAAAGGAGATGTTGCCGGGCCGCGGCATGCGCGTGGAGAAGCTGGCGTTCAGGCGCACGTTGGGCAGGGGGTTGATCACCCCCAGGCAGTTGGGGCCGATCATGCGCACCCCCGCCTCGCGGCAGATGGCCACCATGCGGTCCTCGATGGCGCGGCCCTCGGGGCCGACCTCGCGGAAGCCCGCCGAGACGATGACGATGCCCTTCACCCCGCGGGCGACCGCGTCCTGCACCGACTGCAGAGCGGCCTTGGGCGGCAGGATCACGATGCCGAGATCCAGCGGGTCGGGGATGTCCTTGATCGAGGGGTAGGCCCGCACACTGGCGATCGAACGCGCGCTGGGGTTGACCGGGTACAGCGTCCCGGTGAACCCCCCCTTCAAAATGTTCACGAAGATGTCGTGGCCCACCTTGCCGGGGGTGGTCGACGCACCGATCACCGCCACCGACTGCGGACACATGATCGCATCCAGCGGCTCCAGAGCAGGGAGTCCCATGGAGTTCCTTTCATATAAGAGAGTTTCGCCCTGGGGCGGATAGGTTGCGAGGATCCGATAGTCGATTTTGGATCCTCGATGCGCAGTCAAAAACGGGAGGGATGCGCATCGAGAATCCAGCACCCTGAATCATGAAGCGGTATGACTTGCCCTGGACCCAACCCTTGCTCGTGACTGGATGCACCAGCCTCTGATCGCACTGGGCAGCTCGACGCCGCTTGAGTTTCTGGCGACCGAGGAAGGTGCCCGTGAGGTCGAAGCTCTTCTTGGCCGAATCGACCACGGCATCTTCTCGTAGCTTCGTTCAACCACGCAAACAAAGCCGCCCCGGGATAAGATTTCCACACTCCGGAAGCGGCCGTGTTCACAGCACCACAAACCTTACTTCTCGACTGCCACCAGCACCTGATCGCCGTACTCGTCATGGACAGTTTCGGTCAGCTTCATCAGCTCAAACCAGCGCCGGATCGTTCCGATGAAGACCACCACCATCAGGGCCATGATGATGATCGAGAGCACCACCAGGAGGTACTGCCCCTTGGGAAGATAGTTCCCTACGATATTCTCGTACCCCGCCCACATGGTAATGACCGCCAGGATGCAGCCCGGGACCGCCGGAATGAGCGCGAGCTTTCCCTTGTTCATCCGGATGACCATCGTGGTGCAGATGATGAGCGCACTCGAAGCCAGAAGCTGGTTGCTCATTCCGAAGAGCGGCCAGATGGTCGTGATGTCGCCCGTGTAGACGAGATAGCCCCACGCGAACGTGAAGATGAAGCTGGTTACCAAGATGCCGGGCATCCACCCCTTCTCGTTAAACTTCGGAATTGCCTTGCCGATCAGCTCCTGAAGGAAGAACCTGCCGACCCGCGTTCCGGTGTCAACAGCAGTCAATATAAACACACTTTCGAACATTATAGCGAAGTGATACCAGTACGCCAGCAGGCCCTTCATGCCGGGGACAGCCTCGAAGATGTAGGCCATGCCGACGGCAAGCGAAACCGCCCCGCCCGGACGACCCTGGAGTGTTTCGCCGACTTCCTTGGCAAGCTGGGGCAGGTTTACAACCGTCATCCCGAGCTTTTCGAAGGCCGCCGGAGCTGCGTTTATCGCGAAATAGTCCGCCGGAACCAGCACGCACGCGGAAATCAGCGCCATGATCGCCACAAAGCCCTCGGTCAACATCGCACCGTAGCCAACGAACAGCACGTCGCGTTCGCTGCCGATCATCTTCGGCGTCGTGCCGCTGCCGATGACCGCGTGGAAGCCCGATATCGCGCCACAGGCAATTGTGATGAAGAGGAACGGAAAGACCTTCCCAGGAATGATCGGCCCGCCACCGCCGATAAAGCTGGTGAGGGCTGGCATTTTTAGCTCCGGGTGCATGAAGAGAATGCCCAGGGCCAGCATAGCGATCGTGCCAAGCTTCAAGTAGGTCGAAAGGTAGTCGCGCGGGCAAAGCAGCATCCAGACCGGCAGCACGGATGCGACGAAGCCGTAGATCGGAATGATAACCGAGATCTGTTGCTTGCTCAGCGTGAAGATGGCCGAAAGAGTCGGGCTCTCAACAACGTAGGGACCGGCGATGACTGCGGCAAAGAGCAGGACCACGCCAATGATGCTCGCCCCAACGACATCCCCGTCGCGCCACACGTGCAGGTAAAGTCCCATGATCAGTGCAATGGGGATCGTCGCGAAGACGACGAAGGTCCCCCAGGGGCTGGAGAACATCGCGTTCACGACCGCGATCGAAAGGCCCGCGAGCGTTAAGAGAAGGATGAACAGGATCGCGATCGCCGCGACCATGCCGACGGTCTTCCCCACCTCGGACTCGGCAATCTTCGCAAGGCTCCTGCCGTTGTGCCGCACCGAGGCAAAGAGCACGATCATGTCGTGGACCGCACCGGCCAGAACGCACCCGATGATGATCCAGAGCGCCCCGGGGAGGTACCCGAACTGTGCTGCGAGAACCGGCCCCAGCAGCGGGCCTGCGGCGGCAATCGCAGCGAAGTGGTGCCCGAAGAGGACCAGCTTGTTCGTCTTGACGTAATCGACCCCGTCAGCCATGCTGACTGCCGGGGTCGGGTTCTTGGGGTTCAAGCCGAGCATGTTCCGGGCAATGAAAAGCCCGTAATACCTGTAACCGATCGCAAACAGACACAACGACACGAAAACCAGCACCAACGCGTTCATGGACAGCCTTTCCGGGAGCGCGTGCTCCCACCCTGTGTTGGCGGCACGCGGCCGGACCGGTATTCCGGCCGCAGGCCGAGGATCAATCAAAGGATGTGCCAACTCCGCGCACGTCCTGAACCCATTGATTTAATGCGGTAAAACAGGCGAGTGGAGGGGAGAGAAGGGCTGCCGGTGTCCGGCGGATTGGGGCGCTTTCACCCCAGGTCGCCGTGCGATGGCGCTAATCCAATGAAATAAATGGGGATCGTACTTGTGGAGGGTATGCGCCAAGTTGGGGTCAAACCAACCCATGGGCCCGCATCTTGGTGAAGAGGGTCTTGCGGTCGATCCTGAGCGCCGCCGCGGTCCGGCCCCGGTGCCAGCGGTGGTGGTCGAGACATTTTTCGAGCACCGTGCGCTCGAATCGGCTCATGGCGTCGGCCAGGCTCTCCTGCGGGTCGACCGCACGGGCGGGCTCCCCGGAGGGCGCCGGCGGAGTCGAATCGATGAAGTCCAGGCGTTTGATCGCCAGATAGCGGCGCAGCACATTCTGCAGCTCGCGGATGTTGCCGGGCCAGTCGTACGTGTACAGGGACTCCATGACTTTCCCCGGCAGGCGCAGGCTTTCCTGACCGTCGGCGGCGAATTGCCGGAGGAAATGATCGACCAGCAGCGGGATGTCCTCGCGCCGGTCGCGCAGCGGCGGCAGGGTGATCGGGATGATGTGGACGCGGAAGAAGAAATCTTCACGCACGCGCCCCGATTTCACCAACTCACGCAGGTTGCGGTTGGTTGCGGCGATGACCCGGAAATCCGAGTGGCGAGCCCGGTTGTCACCGACCGGGAAGTACCCCCCGCCCTCGATCGCCCGCAGCAGTTTGACCTGCATGTCCGGGCTCAGTTCAGCGACCTCGTCCAGGAAAAGGCTGCCGCCGTCGGCGATGTCGAGGTAGCCGTGGGTGTCCGCGCTGGCCCCGGTGAAAGCCCCCCTGCGGTGGCCGAAGAATTCGCTTTCGAGCAGGTGCTCGGGGATGGCCCCGCAGTTCACCGGGACGAAATCGGCTGCGCTGCGGCGGCTCAGGTTGTGGATGGCACGGGCGACGAGTTCCTTTCCGGTGCCCGACTCGCCGTAGACGATTACGTTGACCGTGTTGGCGGCCGCCTGGATGACGGTCTCGTAGACCTGCTGCATCAGCGGGCTTTTGCCGATGATGTCGCCCAGGCGGTAACGCTCCTGGATGGAGGCGCGCAGGCGGGTGTTTTCGCGGGTCAGGCTTTCGGCCTGCTCCTTGATCTCCCGCTCGCGCAGCCGTGCGACCGTGACGTCCTCGATGAAGCCGTCCAGGTGCATGACTTTGCGTGTCGGGCCGCGCACGGCCCGGATCCGCAGGGCGGCCGTGAAGACGGAGCCGTCCTTGCGCTGCAGCTCGGTTTCGAACGCGGACAGGCGGTCCTCGGCCTCGATCGCCGCCAAGATCTCCTGACGCCGTCCGGGGGACGAGTAGAACTGCTTTTGAATATCCTTGATCGACGCGATAAGGTCTTCGGGGTCGTCGTAGCCCAGCATGCGGGCAAAGGCGGGGTTCACGCGCAGGAAGCGTCCCTGGACGCTCGACTGGAAGATCCCCAGCGCGGAATTATCGAAAATGCTCTGGTACTCGTCGGCGCGCGAGCGCAGTTGCTCCAACGATTCAACCGCGCCGACTCGGCTTTTGGCGGCGTTCACGCGCTTCATGATCCACCTCCTGTCGAATTGGGGCGTTTAAGACCTACACGGGGCATACATACCACAGAATGCGGCGCAGGACCAGGCTGGGGGGCGGAGATGGGGCGGGGTTAAGGCTGCGCGGACGGCAGGGCTTCCGTGTTTGCCGGCGGACCCGCCCCCGTCATCACGCCCGCCCTAACGCGACTTCCGGGCGATGTCCCTGAGGCAGTCGACGAGCGCCTCCGCGGCCTCTTTCTGACGGGCCGCGCCATTTTTTCTGAGGTAGGCGAGGAATTGGTTTAACACCTGGTCGGGGGTCAACTCGAAGGCCGCATCCAACAGCGGCTCGAAGGAGCAGATCTGCTTCCTGGCATCCAAATGGTCGAGGCAGGTCAGGTACATGCCGCGCACGAACCCGCTGACGAACCCGTTCTGGTAAGAGGCGTTGGCCTGCAGGAAATCGGCCCCGGTCATCGCGGCCTGGGCCGGTCCGGCGGTCGTCAGTGCAATCAGCAGCGACACGCTCAGCAACAGGGTCTTCGTGTGGGCCTGCGCCCGGGTGAGTGTTCCGCTCATGGATATGCCTCGGGTTCGAAACGGTTTGGATCGACCGGTTGATCCTTGACCGGTCTCACGGGTTCATTTTTCAGAGAGCATCCCTGACGAGTCAGTGCGAGAGTGGTGACCGTGATCGACACGCCGGCCTCCTGCCTCGCTGGCGGCAGGATTTCAGGCTCCGAGGAGAGAAAGAGAGACCCGTTTGGCGACAGAGGGCGGCGCGCCCGGGCGCCCGCCGGATTTGAGGCGCCCGGGCTCTGCCGCGGGAGGCTATTGGGTGGCAAATACTTGGGTTTCCCGGATGGGTGAGGCCTCGACGCTCTCCAGGATCTCGGTGACCTTGTCCGGGCTCAGCCAGTCCACCTTGCCGGTGCCCACGTCGTAGACGGCGCCGACGACCTGGACCTTGCCGGCGGCCACGAGTGCGCGCACGGCCGGGCTGCGCATGAACAGATCCTCGATGGCCTGCCAGATGTTTTCTTCGATAGCAAAGGGGACGACCGCGTCTCCGTGGGCATCCGTATTCCGCTCCATGGCCCGCTTGACGGCCGGAACGATGTTGTCGACCAGCGGAGGGATGTTGCGCTCCAGCGGGTGTCCGGTGCCGTGAACGGCGTGGACCACCTCCGTCACCGCACCGCACTGGGTGTGGCCGAGCACGACCAGGACGGGCGTGTGGACGTGGGCCAGCCCGTACTCGATCGAACCGGCCTCATCCGTGTCGCAGACGTTTCCCGCCACGCGGACCACGAACAGGTCCATGATGCCTGCATCGAAGATCAGCTCGACCGGCACGCGCGAGTCCGAGCACGAGATGACCGTTGCATAGGCGTGCTTTTCCTGGCTTTCCCTGCCGGCGAGCGCGATGCGGGCCGCGTCCATGTTTTTGCGGCTGAGATTTCCGCTCACGAAGCGCTCGTTGCCGGCCTTGAGGTCCTGCAGAATTTCCGCCGGGCTCGCCTTGAGTGAAACCACCGCCTTTGAAACCGGCTGGCCTGTCGGCTGGCCCATGATCAGGAACCCAACCAGCCCGAGTCCAACCACAATCGTCATTCCCAGCAGCACGTTGCCAAAGATCGACCTTGATTCCATCCGCCTGAATCCTTTCTAATCAAAGGTTCACATCCGTGGTTTTCGCATCCCTCCGGCGGCATCACCCCCTGAACGGTGGCCGGCCATGTTTCCATTGTCTCGGCATACGGTGAGGGAATATTACCCTGCCGGCCTGCGGAGTAATAGCACACGCCCTCTGTCTTTCCAATCGGGTCAGCCGGCAACGGGGTAGCCGTATTCCCGGGCGTTGACGTTGTGGCGTTTTTCCCATCCGATGCGATGATTCGGGAGCGCGACCGCGCCGGCGCTCCGCCGGGGCCATATGGCGCGGCCAGAGCCACGCGTCAGGCGGCGCATACAGCGTGCTCGCCCAGTTTGACACCGACGACAGCCTCTCGCGGGTGTGGCGTCCCGGTCATATCCGGCGGGGAAACGTGTTGACCGGGCCCGGGCCGGCTGATATGGGGACGCCCATGCGAAACGAATCGAACGGCACAGATTGGTCCGTGTACATGGTGCGATGCCGGGACGGCGCCCTTTACACCGGCATCGCCTGCGATGTGAAACGCCGGTTTGCGGAGCATCAGGCCGGCAAAGGGGCCAAGTATCTGCGCGGGCGCGGGGGGCTGGACCTGGTGTTCCAGCAGCGCGTCGGCAGCCGCGGCCGGGCCCTCAAGATCGAGCGCGCGGTGAAGCGGCTGCCCAAGCAGCGCAAGGAGGCGCTGGCGGCCTCCGGCTGCGGCGTGGAGGCGTTGCCGGGGCCTGCGCGGCGGGCGCGGAGCGGGAGAAAACCATGCTGAAGCATGTCATCGTGGCGATGGCGGCGGTCGGGGTTCTTGCCGGACTTGCAGGGTGCACGTTGCCGGCGGCACGGGAAGCGCCTTCCGAGCGCCGCATGTTGTTGCAGTCGGAGCTGGAGCGGCTCTTCCATGCCGACCGCACGGCCGAATTCCTGAGCCCGGAAGGGGCGGCCGTGGTCACCTATTCACGATCCGGAGACCAGCAGATCGCGTGGGCCGGCGGGAGGGACAGCGGGACCTTCCAGATCCGCCAGGACCATTTCTGCAGCCGGTGGAAGACGCTCCGCAATGGGGCCGAAAGCTGCACGCGGGTGTACCGGGTCAGCGAGACCGAATACGAGCTGGTGGGAGACGACGGGGTGTACGCCGCCACGATGGTCCTGAAGTGAGGCGCACGCGTGCGGCCGGGGGAATACGCTCAGCGGAGCTTCAACGGGTTGAAATCGGTTCCCCGGTCGTAGTGGTCGGTCTGGTCCACTCGTTTCAAAAAATTCACCACCATGTAGGTCAGCGGGGTGGCGATTGTCTCGTAGGCCGTCTTGAACAGCCACTGGGAGAGGATCAGGCCCGCCAGGGCGCCTGACGGAACCGTGCCGGAAAACGCGATGATGATGAAAAGGGCGGAGTCCGCCAGCTGGCCGACCAGAGTGGACGATATGGTGCGGACCCAGAGCCAGCGACCCGCCGTCGCGACCTTCAGCCGCGCCAGGACAAACGAGTTGAGGAACTCGCCTGCGAGATAGGCGATAAAGGATGCAAGCAGCAGCCGGGGGGTGAACCCCAGGATCGCGTCGTACGCGCGCTGCGCCGCATCCGGCGCGTCAAACCCGGCACGCCAGAACGGCGCCGCCGGAAGCAGTCCGCCCGCCCACACGGCGGCCACCGCCAGCAGGTTGCAGCCGAATCCGATCCAGATCGCCTGACGTGCCTTCGCATACCCGTACACTTCCGTGAGCACATCGCCGAAGATGTAGGATACCGGGAAGATGATCACCGCGGCGGGCAGAAAGAGCGGGCCCAGCAGAGGGAGGTGCCCGAAAGCGGCGATCTTCACGGCGATGATGTTGGAGACGAGCAGGCAGGTGACGAAGATCGCGGTGGCCGCTGGGAAGAAACGCTGATGGCTCACGGGAGGCTCCGGGGGTATCGGATCAGCGCGGGGGTTTGCGTTGTGCCGGCGATTTGCGTCGGGCGGGGGGCGTCAACTTCTCATGCCGGGCGACCACGGTGATGTCGATCCCCCCGCGGACTCCAAAGGCCCCGGTGACTTCGATCCAGTGAGGGTCCAGCACCTTCACGACGTCGTCGCATATCGTGTTGACGACGTGTTCGTGGAACACCCCCTCGTTGCGGAACGACCAGAGATAGAGCTTGAGCGACTTGGACTCGAGGATCAGACGGTCGGGGACGTAGGTGATCGTGATCGCGGCGAAGTCCGGCTGGCCCGTCGCCGGGCAAAGGCAGGTGAATTCGCTCGTGCGCAGGGTGACCGTGTAGCGGCGCCCCGGGTGATGATTCGGGAACGCCTCAAGCTTCTTGACGGGTACCGCCTTGCGGCCCAGCAGCGTGAGTCGGTCCAGATCGGCTTCAGCGGTCGGCATCCGTGTCAAACCCCGTACATGTGCTTCAGCACCAGAAAGTGCTTTTGCAGGGGCAGCACGTTTTGACGCACCCATTCCAGCCCGTTACGGACATACTCCTGCTTCAGGGTCGACATGATGGGCGGTAGCAGGAGGCTCGGGAACTCCTCGACCATCTGGGAAATGAAATCCCTTCCGATCAGGTCCAAGACCTCGCCCGGCACCCCGAATTTTTCTGCTGCGGATTCGATCCCCATGGCTTGTTTCCTCGCGGGAGTACGTGAAAATACCCGCCGCAACTAAAACATTGATGCGGGCAAGTTTCAAGAGGAAAATCGGAACCGCATGCCTGGCCGGGTGTCGGCAGGCGAAAGCTTTCCGGGATGGCCGGTCTGCGGCCGCCCACGGCTATGGGTTCAGACCCCCTCCGATCGCCCGGCAGCGCCCCTCAAGTCTATCTGCGTGCCGGTCGATAATTTTATGCAGGGTGGTGAAAAACACGGTTCGGGCCGTCAACCCAGGCGCGCAGCATTTTGGGGAAGCGCAGCATACGAGATAGTATGGGAGCACTTAAAAAGCCGCGCAAGGCCGGATCACGGCCTGAGACGCAGCTTTTCAACAGCCTGTTAAGAAACGTCTCGTGGAGGGATGTGGCCGTGAACCCATCGGATGGTGCGCCATGCAACCGTTGACGGACAACCCCGAGAGAAGGAAGCGAGTGCGGCTGACGCAGGTCTGCCCGATCAGTTTTCGCGACGTGACCGGTACGGGCGAGATCGCGGGCCGGATGTTCAACCGCAGCGAAACCGGGATCTACTTCGAAACCGACACCCGCCTCGACCCCGGCTCCGAAGTGTACATCGGCATGGGGTGCGGGCCCGGAACCGGTGCGACCGCCGATTACGTCTGCCACCGGGTCCGCATTGTCTGGTGCCGTGAGCTTGCGGACGATGCCCACTACTTCTATGGGTGCGGCGCTACCATTTATGCCGGGGGCGTGCCCGCAGAGCCGGCGCCGGCCGGCGAAAGACGCAGACACCCGCGGCGTCCTTTCCGCAAACCGGTCCAACTCGTCGACGAGAACGCGTTTTACAGAGGAGTGGCCGAGGATGTCAGCGTGTCGGGTATCTTCGTGAAATCGGGAAAGCAGCCTCGCCTGGGGCAGAGCGTCACTATGGGGATCCCGGACAAGACGGGGCGCATGGTCATGGTGCGGGCCAAGGTCGTGTGGTCGAACGAGGCCGGCTTCGGGCTCAAATTCACGCACAAGCTCTGAGCTCCAGCCCCTGAGCGTGACCAGGCCGAGCTCGAGGTCCGTCCTGATGCCGGTAGAAGGGGTTGAACCGGGGGTGGAAAAACCCGTAGCGGGCCGTCAGCCAAGGCGCGCGACCTTTTGGGGAGCGCAGCATACCGGCCAGTATGTGAGGCACCCCCAAAGGGCCGCGCAACGCCGGATCTCGGCCCGGGACGCCGTTTTTCAACAGCCTGTTGGAGGAGACTGTCCATTCGGCGGGCTGCGGCGTCAGTGACGGCCTTCGGCGGCCGTGCGATAGATCGACACCCCCTCGTAGTTGGCGCAGACCAGCCCGAGCAGCATCACCGGCACCACGCTGATGACGTGGGCGACCACCGCGAAGGACAGCGCTTCCGAGGCCGGCACCGCAAACATGGCCAGGGCCGCCTGGCAGAGGTAGTGGTAGGTCCCGACGTAGCCCGGGGTGGAGGGGATGACGACGCTGATCGTGGTGAGCACGAGTACCACCAGCCCCGCGTACCACGCCAGGTGGTAGCTCGCGACGAAATGGAAGGCCTCCAGGCAGGCGTAGTAAACCGCCGCGTAACCGGCCCAGATGGCGATCGACAGCCCACCGACGATCACGTAGTGGGTCGGCGCCGCGAGCGGCACGATGCCCGCGAGGAAGGTCGCGGCCAGCGTCTCGATCCGCCGGCCCAGCTGAACCGGAAGCGGCCGCGATACCCACCGCACCAGCCTGAGAGCGCCCGGCTCGCAGCGCTTGCCCGCCACGATCAGCGCGAGCAGCGCGAGCGATCCCGCCAGCATGAAGTAGCCGCTGAGCTCCACCCACTCCGGGAACGGGTGGACGATGAAGACGAGCGCCATCACGGTAATCAGCGATATCACATCCACGATGCGCTCGATGACGATGGAGGCGAAGGCGGCCCCGGCCGGAATGTTCTTTTTTTTGCTGAGCACGAGGGCGCGCAGGAATTCGCCGAGGTGGGCCGGCATGAAGGTGTTCGCGGCGTACCCGATCATCAGGGCGGAAAAAAGGGCGGGGGTGTCCACCCGGCGGACCGGCGCCAGGAAAAAGCGCCAACGCATCGCTCGGAGGTAGTGACTGGCCAGCATCAGCGCTCCAGCCAGGAGGACCCAGGCATAATCCGCGGCTGCCAGGGCCGCGCGCATCTGCCCGACGTCGATCCGGCGCACGGCCAGGTAGAAAAAAAAGGCCCCGATTGCGACCCCGACGGCCAGCTTCAATCCGTGCGCTCTGAGCATGAACCCCTCTGGGTCAGGCGCTGTGATCCTTCACGAGCATGGTGGAGGGGTCCAGCACCAGGTGGGAGTGCTCGGGCGGCAGCGTCAGCCCCTTGAGCACGTTTACGTGGATCTCTTCCCCGGCCGGCACCAGCTGGATCGCAACCTCGAAGAGGTCCTCCACGTCCATGAGCTGCTTGGGGATGCCGCCCGGCCCCGGGTTCTCGTGGTGGTGGGTGCGGATGGTGAACCAGGCGCTCATGCCGTTCAGACGCGCGTAGTGTTTCAGCCCGGCCAGCGAGTCTCGCAGCGGGTCGTCGAAGGACAGGCCGTCGATGATCAGGACCCGCGGGGCGAAGATCTTCTGCTCGAGAAGGTCGGCCAGACGCTCCTCCAGTTTCGGGACGCTGAAGCCCTCGGTCCGGAAGGTCATGATGAAGCGGTGCGGCAGCAGCGACTCCCAGAGCGACTCGGGCAGCGGCACGTTCGAGTGCCGGGCGACGTGCCCGAAGATCTCGCGGTACCAGAGGTTGGTCTTGTTCACCGGCTGGTTGAGGCTGACGTGCAGGACGTTGCGGTCGTGCAGCATGGAGTTCAGCGCCATCTGCACCATCAGGGCGGTTTTCCCGACGCCCGCCCGCGCCAGCACGCCGCCGAACTGGCCGGCCGCCAGCACGTCCTCGGACTGGCCCCCAAGGTACTGGACGGGATTGCGCAGGATCAGATCGGTTTTCAGCATGGCAACATACCCCTCCGTGATGTGGATCGACGCCACCGGGGCGGGATCTTTCTGACCCGGCGGTGAAATGATCCGCTGGCGAGTGCATCCGCCGGCGGGATCGAACGGCTCAGGCGACCTTCTTTTTCTGCTCGGCAGCCTTTTTCTCGAGTTCCTCGGCGATCGACTGCGGGACCTGCCGGTACGCCAGAAATTCCATGGTGAACTGCGCCTGGCCCTGGGTCAGCGAGCGCAGTACGGTCGAGTACCCGAACATCTCCGCCAGCGGCACCTGCGACTCGATCACGCACAGGACCCCCTCGTCCTGGGCGCCCACGATCATTCCCCGCCGCTGGTTGAGCGACCCCATGACCGGCCCCTGAAAGCTCGTCGGCGTTTCGACCACCACCTTCATGATGGGCTCCTGGATCACGGCCTTGGCTCTCGCATACCCCTGGTGGAAGGCGCCGCGCGCGGCCTGCTGAAAGGCCATGTCCGAGGAGTCCACCGCGTGGCTGGCGCCGTCGTTGATCACGACCTTCACGCCCGTGACCGGGAACTCCATCTTGGGCCCTTTGGCCATGCACTCGCGGAACCCCTTTTCGCAGGCGGAAATGTACTGGGTCGGGATGGAGCCGCCTACGACCTGGTTGTCGAATTCGAAGTCCTTGTCGGAGAGCGGCTCGATCCAGCCGCACACCCGGCCGTACTGGCCGGAGCCGCCCGTCTGCTTCTTGTGCAGGTAGTCGAAATCCGCCCGCTGGGTGATGGTCTCGCGGTAGGCGACGCGCGGTGCGCCGGCCACCACCTCGGCCGCATACTCCCGCTTCATGCGCTCGATGTAGACGTCGAGGTGCAGCTCGCCCATGCCGGAGATGATCGTCTCGTTGGTCTCGGGGTTGACGTGGGTCTTGAAGGTCGGGTCCTCCTTGGTAAATCGGTTCAGGGCCTTGGACATGTTGACCTCGGCCTTGTGGTCCTTGGGCGTGATCGCCAGGGAGATGACCGGCTTGGGCACGTACATGGACGTCATCGTGAGGCTCAGGCCCGGGGCGGTAAAGGTGTCGCCCGAGGCGCAATCGATGCCGAAGAGGGCGACGATGTCGCCGGCCGAGATCGAGTCGATCTCCTCCATCTGGTCGGAGTGCATGCGCACGACCCGGCCCACCTTGATCTTGCGGCCGGTGCGCACGTTGATGATCGTGTCCCCCTTGCGCAGGGAGCCCTGGTAGACGCGGATGTAGGTGAGCTGGCCGTAGGTGCCGTCCTCGAGCTTGAAGGCCAGGGCGACCAGTGGCGCTTCGGGGTCGCTCGCCAGGCGCACCGGCGTCTCGTCCTGGTCCATGTCGAGGGCGAAGTTCTCGACGTCCTCCGGGCAGGGCAGCAGGCCCATAACGGCGTCCAGCAGGAGCTGGACGCCCTTGTTCTTGTAGGCCGAGCCCATGAGCACGGGCGTGAGCTCGCGCGCGAGGGTGCCCTTGCGCACGGCGGCGAGGATGAGCTCGTCCGATACGGGCTTTTCCTCGAGCATCGCCTCGGTGAGCTCGTCCGAGAACATGGAGACCGCATCCAGCATCTCCTCGCGCTTGGATTCGGCCAGCTCGAGCAGGCCGTCGGGGATCTCCTCGACCCGGATCGTCTCGCCGTTCTCGCCGTCGAAGTAGAGGGCCTTCATGCGTCAGGAGATCCACGACGCCCTCGAACTCCGACTTCGAGCCCGATCGGGAGCTGGAGGACCACGGCGTTGTGCCCCAGCTTCTCGCGGAGCTGGTCCATCACGCGCGACGGGTTGGCGCCGGAGCGGTCGCACTTGTTGACGAAGGCGATGCGGGGGACCTTGTAGCGGCGCATCTGCCGGTCGACGGTGATCGACTGGGACTGCACCCCGCCGACGGCGCACAGCACCAGGATCGCGCCGTCGAGCACCCGCAGCGAGCGCTCGACCTCGATGGTGAAGTCGACGTGGCCGGGCGTGTCGATGATGTTGATCTCATGGTCCGTCCCACTCGCAGAAGGTCGCGGCCGAGGCGATGGTGATGCCGCGCTCGCGCTCGAGCTCCATGCAGTCCATGTTGGCCCCCACGCCGTCCTTGCCCTTGACGTCGTGGATGGCGTGGATGCGCTTCGTGTAGATAGAGGATGCGCTCGGTCAGGGTCGTCTTGCCCGAGTCGATGTGGGCGCTGATCCCGATGTTTCTGACTTTCTTGATGTCTTTTTTCATCGTCGGCTGCCTTTGGAGATCCCGTTCGAGAGGCGCTGTGGATTGGGAAAAAAAATCCCGCCTCGGTCTTCCCGAAACGGGGACACAGGACCTGCATAATTCTGGTACAAAAAATCGTAATTGGGGAATATATTTGCAACCTTCATCAGTTGTCAACTATTTTTTTCGGTCGCGCCGCGCGCGTCTCGAGAGCGGTCGGCGTCGCAGCAGGATGTAACTCGCTCCCGAGCCGCCGTCGCACATGCGGGCGCTCGTGAACGCAACGACCCACTTGCGCCAACGGTTGCTGCAGAGCCACTCGGCCACCTTGGTTTTCAGCACGGGATCGGCCGGGGATGACAAGCCGCGACCGTGAATCACCAGAACCGTGCGTTTCCCCGCCAGGATGGACTCGCGCAGGAAATCGTCGAACACCTCGCGCGCGGCGTCTACGGTGAGCCCGTGAAGATCCACATGCCCCTGAACGGCAAAATCGCCGCGGTGCAGCCGAACCGTTATCTGCGGAGGCGCGAGGCAGCCGACCCCTTCCATGTACTCCGGCGTGTCGGAGACGACAAACCCCTCGCCGCGGTCGACCAGATCCCGCAGGCGAGCGACCTCGGCGAACTCCTCCTCCGGCCGGCCCGAAGGCGGTGGACACGGGGTGACTCCGGCCGGACAGTTCCAGTCGATCGGCACCACGCCCTCCATGGCCCGTGCAAACATCTCGGAATCGTTCACGGCGCGCTCGCGCATAGGGGCGGGCGGGGCCGGGGCGGGGGGCAACGGATCTCGTCTGGCCCGGCGCCGCGGCATCAGTTCCGCCAGGCGCTCCAACGGGCGGTGGAACCCTTGCGGTTCATCGGACTTGGAACGTTTTCCCATGTTTCGAAAGGTTAACCATACCCTTTCGGCCGGTCAATCCACAATGCAATTTCGCTCGATATCACGGCCGTCGTCTGATATCATTCAAGGTTACGGGTAGCCGCAACCATTGTCCGGCACGGTCCAGAGGTGGAACATGGAATGGCAACAGATTTATGAGTCCAAGATGATCAGCGCGCAAGAGGCGGTTTCCAAGATCAAACGCGGCAGCCGGGTTTTCGTCGGCACGGGTTGCGGCGAACCTCAGCACCTCCTCAAGGCCATGGTGTCCGACCAGAAGCTGCAGGACATCATGCTCTACCAGATGCTATCCTACACCCTGTCCCACTTCGTCGAAAACGAATCCTTTCTCAAGCGCTTTTCTCTGAAGCTGTTTTTCATCAGCCGATCCATGCGCAAGGCGGCCTTCGAGGGCAAGATCGACTACATCCCGGCCTACCTTTCACGGATCCCGAGTCTCTTCTCCGGACAGCGGATCGGCCTGGACGTCGCTCTGGTTCAGGTCAGCCCGCCGGACAGGTTCGGGTACTGCAGCCTGGGGGTTTCCGTTGACATCACGCGCGCGGGGCTGGACAACGCCCGGCTGGTCATCGCTCAGGTCAACCCGCGCATGCCGCGCACCTGGGGAGACAGCTTCGTTCACGTGGACGAAATCGATCACCTCGTGCTGTACGAGGAACCCCTGGTCCAGTCCTTCCCCACCCTGCAGGACAACGAGGTGCTGCGGCGCATCGGGCACTACATCTCCCAGCTGGTCGACGACGGCGCCACCCTTCAGGTCGGGTTCGGCAATCTCCCATACCACATCCTGAAATACCTGGACGGCAAGCGGGACCTCGGGCTGCACACGCACGTGATCACAGACGGATTTCTGCCGCTCTTCGAGAAGAAGGTGATCACCAACAAACGCAAGACCCTGCTCCCCGACCGCACGGTGTCCTCCTTCTGCATGGGGTCCCAGAAACTCTATACCTTCGTGGACAACAATCCGGCCTTTTACTTCCGGTCGTCCGAATTCGTGAACGACCCGCTGGTCATCGCGCGCAACGACAACCTGATCACCATCAGCTCGGCCCTCGAAGTGGACCTCACCGGGCAGGTGTGCACCGACTCGCTGGGGGGCATGTTCTACAGCGGCATCGGCGACCAGGTCGATTTTCTACGCGGCAGCTCCATGTCCAAGGGCGGGTTTTCCATTATCGCCCTGCCTTCGACCGCCAGCGGCGGGAGCATTTCGCGCATCGTCCCGAACCTCGGGGAAGGGGCGGGGGTCGCCACCACGCGCGGGGACGTCAATTTCGTCATCACGGAATACGGGATCGCCGAGCTGGCGGGCAAGAGCATCTACCAGCGCGTGATGGAGCTCGCCCAGATTGCCCACCCCAAGTTCCGAGAGGACCTGATCGAGGTCGCGCGCAAGCGGCACTACATCTTCGGCGACCAACTGCCCCCGTCCACTGACGACCTCATCTTCATCGAAGGCTACAAGAGCGCGCTCGACCTCGAGAACGGCAAGACCGTCGAATTCCGGCCGCTGCTCCCCTCGGACGAGTTCGCCTACCGGAATTTCTTTTACTCCCTCCAGGAGAAAACGATCTATTTCCGTTTCTTTTACAAGATGCGCAACTTCACCCACGAGGTCGTGCAGAAACAGGTGGCCAGCCTCGACTACCGACAGAACATCTCGATCATCGGCCTGGTCCAGAAGGGAGGGCACAAGGAGATCGTGGCCATCGGCTCCTATGCCAAGGAGGACGACCGCCGGGCGGAGGTGGCGTTCGTCGTGCGCGAAGACATGCAGGGCAAGGGAGTCGGCGCCTACCTGCTGGGGCTGCTGGAGCGAATCGCGCGCGAAAACGGCTTCACCTCATTTGCCGCGACCGTCCTGCGCGAGAACGCCTCGATGCTCAAGGTTTTCAAAAAACGCTACCCGAACTGCCAGCTGAGATTCAACAGCGGCAACGAAGTGATCGTCCACATGGACTTCGCCGACGCGCCGGCCGTCCCTGCCGCGGCAGCCGGTCCGGCCCCTTCTCCGCCGCCTGCGACCTCCGCCTGAGCGGCCGCACGTCGGCATTCTCCCGCGCGGCCGGCGCCAGCGAATGCATGCCGGACGGGCTCCCGAGCGTTCGAAAAATTTGCTGAAAATCGGTTTCTAGTGTAATTTGAGAAATATACGTTGCGGAATGCCCTGCGCTCCCGGGAACCCCATCCGAACAGCGGTGTCCGAATTCTCAAGTTAGAAGGGCTTTTCGCCGAACTTATCCCAATGAATGGAGCACTTAACGCTACCAAGGAGGAGCCGGGACGTGTCCTACACGCTGGATCAAAAGCAGCTTGACCGGATCGAAGATATCCTCAAGGCGGACCTGATCGACAACGGGGTGCGCTGCGTTTTCCTGATCGACATGGCCGGGAACATCATCACCAACATGGACAACGGCGAAAAGCAGCACGATATCTACTCCTTGGCGGCGCTGGCGGCCGGCAACTTCGGCGCCGTGAGCGCCATGGCCAAAATCATCGGGGAAAACGAGTTCTCGCTCCTGTTCCACAAAGGCAAGAAGGAGAACATTCACTTTAACAAGATTTCCTCCGAGTTCCTGCTGATCACCATTTTCGGCAACGACATTTCGCTGGGGTTCCTGCGGATGAAGGTGAGCGAGTCGGTCGAGCAGCTGCGGGCCATTCTCGAACCCTTGGCCGCAGGGCGCATCTGAGCCCCGTCCGCCCGCATCCGCGGTGACCGGGGTCGTGTGCAGGTCGCATGGCATTCATCAATCTCAAAAGCAAGATCATCCAAGTCAAGATCGTCTACTACGGCCCGGGCAGGGGCGGCAAGACGACCAACTTGGAGTACATCTTCCGCAAGTTTCATGAGCGCATCCACTCCGACCTGGTGACGGTCAAGACTCACGGCGACCGCACCCTGTTCTTCGATTTCCTGCCGTTCGACATCGGGGTCATCAACGGCTATCAGATCAAAATTCAGCTCTACACGGTGCCCGGCCAGGTGAAATACAACGCCACGCGACGCCTAGTGCTGCGCGGGGTGGACGGGCTCGTGTTCGTTGCCGACGCCATGGCCGTGCGCCGGGACAAGAACATCCTTTCCCTGCGCAACCTGCAGGAGAACCTGGCGGGGTACCGCAAGACGCTGAACAGCATCCCCTGGGTCCTCCAGTACAACAAGATGGACCTGTCCGAACAGGGCATCCCGGTTCTGCCGGTCGAGGTTCTCGAACAGGATTTGAACCGGGATTTCAAGCGCCCGCATTTTCCTGCCAGCGCCGCGAAGGGCGCCAATGTCGTCGCGACGCTCAAAAGCATCATCTCCCTGACGGTCGCATCGATTCGCAACGAGCTGCTATAGGAGACACCGCCGTGACCCATCCCCAGAAGACGGACCCGCTCAACTCCGAGTTGAAAAACCGGCTCGACGAACTGTTCAACGAGGAAGGACTGCCTGCCTCCGCCCCGGCTGCGGCGCAGACCCGCAGGGATGATGCCGGTTCGCTGGCCGAGCTGAAAAAGATCGTGCTGTCCATTGACTGGGAGATCACTGCCGAGGCGCTTGACAGTTTTCAGGACCAGATCGCTCTCCTGAAAGAGGTGTATCGGCAGGACCAGGTCGCCACCCTGCTCCTGCAGATTCTCGGGACCCTGGGCCGCTACATCAAGTCCAGCCGCACCCACGTTCACCCGTCCACGTTCCCGCTGCTCAACTCCGTGTTCGCGCGCCTGGATGAAGTCGTGACGAGCCCAGGGATGAGCGAGGCGGCCAGGCGCAAGCGGCTGCAGACTGAAGTGGTGGCCTACCAGGAGTTGCGCGGCAAGATCGCGCAGCGGCGCACCTCGCAGACTGTCACGAGACCGGCCGGCATCGCTCCGGCGGCGGCCCCGACATCCCCGCGGGGCACGGTCGTCACCCCGGACATGCTGGCGCTGGCAGTGCAGGACCTGAAGGCCTTCGTCCGATCCGAGCTCGACCAGCTTCGGCGGGAGCTGCGCGGCGGCTCGCGGCCGCGCTGACCGTGCATGCACCGCCGGGCGGGGTGAGATCGGCCACATGAACCACCACGTGATCGTCATCTGCGAAGAGTGTGGCAGGAAATACCGGGTGGACCCCGAGCGGATCCTCGGCCGGGCTGCAGGGTTCAGCTGTCGTGCCTGCGGGCACCGCATCCGGGTCGTCAAACCGGCCGCCGCGGCGGTCCCGAGCGGGCCGGACCGGCTCGACCCCACGGCTCCGGAGGCGCCCGGCCCGCCGCCGTTTCGCAGCTCCGGCATCGGGCTCAGGGCCAAAGCATGGCTGATCTGGTTCGCAGCCCCGGTGCTGCTGCTGGCGGGCGGGGCCGGGCTGCTGGTCGAACCGTCCGCTGCGCCGGCCGGTCCCGCCGGCGCGGAAACCTGGCAGATCCTCCTGCTGTTGGCGGCCGGCCTGCTGGCCGTGTTCGCGGTCGGCTTGGGCTTCGGACTGCGGCTGATCGGACGGGTCGGCCAGCTGGCCACCGCAGCCGAGCGCATCGCCGCAGGAACCGCTGATCGGATGCCAACGCCGGATTCCGGCGACGATCTCGACCGGGTCGCCGCAGCCCTGCGGGATGTCGGAGACCAGCTGCGCGAAAGGCACGGCCCGTCCCCGCGCTGACGCCGAAATGGACTGACGCGCCTGCCGATCGACACGGCCTCGCGCTGACGGAGGCACCCGTGACCGAAACCGTGCTCCTGGTGGACGACGACCGCGAGATGCTCGTCTCCCTGCAAAAGGGACTGGCCCGCTATGCCCCCGGCCTGGAAATGCGCGTGGCGGGTGACGGGTTCGAAGCCCTGGACCATCTCCGCCGGCAAGACGTATCCCTCGTGGTCACGGACCTGAAGATGCCGCGCATGGACGGCTTCGAACTGCTGGCAGCCGTCATGCGCGGCTACCCGGATATCCCGGTGATCATCATCAGCGGGTTCAGCACCCCGGACATGGAACGGCTGGCGCTGCAGGGCGGCGCCGTTGCGTTTGTAGCCAAGCCCTTTCTCGTCGAAGAGTTCGCCCGGCGGATGCAGGCCATGCTGCGGCGCGCCTCCGAGGGCGGCGTCCTTCACAAGGTCTCGCCGGGCATGTTCCTGCAGCTGATCGAGATGGAGCAGAAGTCCTGCATCATCCGCCTTGCGAACGCCTCCGAAGGGCGCAAGGGAGTGCTTTTCTTCCTGGACGGGCGCCTGGTGGACGCCCGCGTGGGCAGCCGGCAGGGCGAGCCCGCGGCCTACGAGATTTTCTCATGGGACCAGGTGAGCCTGTCCATCCAGAACGGGTGTTCCATCCGCGAGCGGCGCATTTTCAAGGACCTGAACGCGCTGGTGATCGAGGCCGCGCGGCGCCAGGACGAGGAGCGGGAGGCGGTGACGGGTGAGGCCGAAGTCACCGCGCGCCCGGCGGGGAAGGCGGACCCGGCCGCCGCCGCCCCCCTGGCGCGCTTGCGTTCCAGGCTTGCGCAGGCCTTCGGCGCCGCGGACGGGATCGGCACCCTCCACACCGACGAAAGCTGGGATTACCGTCTGAAACGCCTGTCCCAGTCCGGCGATCGCCTGGGCTTCGGGAAGCTGCTGGCGGGGTATCTCGTAAAAGGGGAGGGGGACGGCGTCATCCTGACCCCGGCCAAACCCACCCGCGTGCTGCCGGTCAGCCCCAAGAGCCCGCGCGACCGGTTGCTGCAGTTCATGGCAAACGAGAGCGGAGGCCCGTCGTGACACCCGATCCCTTGCTGACGCTGGCGGCCGTGGAGGGGGTCAAGACCGTGATGTTCTTCTCGGCCGCGGGCGAGCGCGTTTTCGCGCACCCGGCACTGGGTGGCGGCGAGACGCCCGCCCCGGGCCACTGGGCCGGATTGCTCGAGTGCCTGCGGCCTTTGCCCGAGGCCGAGCTCATTTACGCCCGGGCCGTGCTATACGCCCGGACTTCTCCCGCCGGAACGCTGATCGTCGTGACGGGCCTGGTGGCCCCCTCCGCGCTCGTCCGTCTGAACTGCGACATCGCAATGCAGGAGGTGAGCGCCCCCCCGGCCGCCAAGGGGCTCTTCTCGCGGCTGAAACGCGGGACCGGCCGACTGGGGGGCCTGGTGCAACTGCCCGAGCTCTACGAAAACCGGGATTGACGGACCCGTCAGGCTTCCCCCGCCCTCAACTGCCCGGCTCTTTTGCCGATAATACCTCCAGGCGCTGTGCGCGCCCGAGCCCATTCGCGGGAAAGGTCGTATCAGCTAAATGAGAACGGATATCGAGTCCAGGATCAACGAAGCCGAGGTCTGCCGCTCCATGGGGCTGTATTCCGAGTCCCTGGCCATCTACGAAAAGATCCTCCCGGTTGTCCCCAGCCAGTCCGCGGACGTCATGGAAACCATCCGCGGCCGGATCGGGCTGCTGCGCCAGGAGATCGCCAAGGAGGATGCCACCTCCGTTCCCGGAGTGTCGGCCAAAGAGATCTCGTGGATCCGGGAGGCGATTTCCAGTTCGGGCGATCTTTCGGCCATCCTCGACAGCGCCTCGGCCTTTCAGGAGATGGGTCTGCACGGAGAGGCCGTCAACGAATATGCCAAGCTCCTGGGCGAAGACTATCCGCCGGAGAAGGTGATTCCCGCTTTGACCGAAAGCCTGCTGAAACTGCACTCCCCCGCCCATGCCGCCGCCGAGGTGAATGCGCTCCTTGAATCCGTCCAGGTCGAAAAAGGCAAGGCGTCGCGGGTCAAGTACCTCGTGGGAGTGGAGCTCGAAAAACGCGACCAGCGCGACGCGGCCCACGACCTCTACAAGGGGGCGGCTGAGCTGAACCCCGCGGACCCGGACATCGCCAAGTCGCTGGCCTCCGTGGTCGCGGCGTTCGCCTCCGGGTCGAAGTACGACTACCTGCTGCGCGAGCGGATGGTCACGACCGATCAGCTTCAGAAGGCCTTCGGGCTGGCCAAGAAGACCGGCCGCAGCGTCGAGCACGTTTTGACCGACACCTTCAAGATCAAGAAGGAGGCGATCGGGAAAAGCTTCTCCCTCTTCTTCGGCTGCAAGTTCCGGGCGTTTGACCCGGGCGTGCCGGCGCCGCTCGAGCTGCTATCCAATCTGAAGAAGGCCTTTCTGCTGAACGAGCTCTGGATCCCGCTCTCGTGGAGCAAGGAAGGCATCGAGGTGCTGGTCGACGACCCGCGCAACCTCAACAAGACCGACAATATCAAGGCCCTGATGAAGACCACCAAGATCAATGTATCGGTGGCCATCCGCGAGGACATCCAGGCCTTCATCAGCCATTTCTTCGACAAGGACCGCAGCGCCGAGACCGCCGCGCCGCCTGAAGAGGCCACCGACGACATTGACATCCCGGACATCACCTTCGAGGAGGAACGCGAGGAGTCGGTCGTCGAAGAGGCCGACGAGAGCTCCAGCCAGGTGGTCAAGCTCGTCGACCAGGTCATCATTGCAGCCTACCGCAAAAATGCCTCCGACATCCACATCGAACCCTCGGTGGTGACCAAGGCCACTTCCATCCGGTTCCGGCTCGACGGGGTGTGCCAGGAGTACATGAAGATCCCGAACGTCATGGTGCGCGGCGTCGTCTCGCGCATCAAGATCATGTCCAACCTCGACATCGCCGAGCGCCGACTGCCCCAGGACGGCAAGATCAAGTTCCGCCGCAAGGGGGTCCCGCCCTTCGAAATGCGGGTGGCGACGCTGCCCACGGCCGGCGGGTTCGAGGACGTCGTCCTGCGCATCCTGGCCTCGTCGGGCGCGCTGAAGGTCGACGAGATGGGCCTGACCGAACGCAACATCCGTGTCATCAAGGCCATCGTTCAGAAGCCCTACGGGCTGATCCTCGCGGTGGGCCCCACGGGCTCCGGCAAGACGACCACCCTGCACGGACTCCTCGGCCACATCAACAAGCCGGGGGTCAAGATCTGGACGGCGGAGGACCCGATCGAAATCACGCAGCAGGGTCTGCGCCAGGTGGAAGTCAAGCCGAAGATCGGGCTGGATTTCGCGCGCATCATGCGGGCCTTCCTGCGGGCGGACCCGGACATCATCATGATCGGCGAGATGCGCGACGAGGAAACGGCCTCGATCGGCATCGAGGCATCCCTGACCGGGCACCTGGTCTTTTCAACCCTGCACACCAACAGCGCTCCCGAAACGGTTACACGCCTGCTGGACATGGGGCTGAACGCGCTCAACTTCTCGGACGCATTTCTCGGAGTGCTCGCCCAGCGCCTGACGCGCCGCCTGTGCACGAACTGCCGCAAGGAGCACCTGCTGACGCGCGAGGACTTCGGCGGGATGGTCCAGGACTACGGCCAGGAGTGGTTCGAGCGCAGCGGGGTCGAATATGCCGAGGGAATCAGGGTCTACAAGCCGGGCGGCTGCGAGACCTGCTCCAGCACCGGGTACCGGGGCCGCATGGGCATTCACGAGCTCATGGAGGGGACCCCCGAGATCAAGCTGATGATCAAAAAGCAGGCCAACACCGAGGAGATTTTACGGGTCGCCCTGGAGCAGGGCATGTCCACCCTGAAACAGGACGGCATCAGCAAGGTCTTCAAGGGGCTCACGGACATGACCGAAGTGCGACGTGTCTGCATCAACTAGCCGGTTGCAGTTTCGCGTGCGACGTGAGAGGGTAAAGATTCTCGTCGACCACTCGTAACCGCAGCGACCGCCGATGGACATTGGATCGCCCGAATGGGCCCGGCTCATCGCCGAGGGCGCCGCCCCGCTTGGGGCGACGCCGGGGCCCGAGCAGATTGCGCTTTTCGCCCGCCACGCCCAAACTCTCCTGGAGTGGAACGCGGTCACCAACCTCACGACCATCACGGGGGCCGAAGACGTCGCCCTGAACCACTTCCTGGACTCGCTCGCGGGGGTCGCCGCCGTCCCGGCGGGCTCGGAACTCCTGGATATCGGCAGCGGCGGCGGGTTCCCCGGTCTGCCGTTGCACGTGACCGTTCCCGGCCTGCGAACCACGCTGGTCGACGCTTCACGGAAGAAGGTCAGTTTCCTGCGCCACGTCATCCGCTCGCTGAGGCTGGAGCGGGTCGAGGCCCTGCACGCGCGCGTGGAGGACTTAGGCCGGAGCCCGGGGTATGCCCGGCGCTACGACGTGATCGTCAGCCGCGCGTTCGCGTCCATGCCCGACCTGCTGCGGGCCGCATGGCCGCTCGTCAAGCCAGGCGGCCGTGTGGTGGCGCTGAAAGGGCTTCTCACGGAATGCGAAATGGGGGAGTTGCGGGCGGACGCGGCTGCCGGTGCCTTCGGGGCCGTATCCCGGGTGGAAACGAGTCGCTACCGGCTTCCCGGTTTGAAAAGCGAACGGATGCGGGTGATCGTGGAGTGGACACCGGGCTGAGGCGGAGGGCGGCTACCGGACCGCTCAACCCGGCAAGGGCACCAACTCGGCTGAGGCGTTCGTCCCGGAAACGTGCACCATGGCCACGCAGGGGAACTCACCGTGACGCGGAGCCCCGGCGCTGCCCGGGTTGAGAAAGAGAACGCCGTTTTTGCGTTCGATGGAGCAACGGTGGGTGTGACCGGCCACGACCACCAGGCAGTCGTCCCGGATGGTGTCCGCACGCAGCCTTGAAACGTCGTGGATCATGTAAACGACCCGGTCACCCAGGTGGATGGATTCCTTTTCGGCCAACCGGTCGGCCCAGGGCCCGCTGTCCATGTTGCCTCGCACGGCCACGACCGGCGCCACCTGCGCGAGGGCGTTCAGAATTTCGTTCGAGCCCACGTCGCCGGCGTGCAGGATGACATCCACATTGCGAAACGAGGCCAGCACCGTTGGGGGCAGATACCCGTGGGTGTCGGCGATGACCCCGAGGCGGTAGTCGGTCTTGCTGGGCAGTGATATCGGCATGCGCTCCGCCGCGTGAGAGGGCCGGCCGGGGCCGGCTGGATGGACGTTGAACCGAGATTAGATGAACGGGTTCAGCCCGTCAAGGGAGATTTCGGGCCGCGCCGCACCCGGTTCCACGTGAAAACACTTCAGCTGGGGGAGGCCGGCGCAACCCGGCGCAAGAATTGGGGGCACCCGCCCGCAGGGGTTTGACAGGTGGCGGGTGTTTGGGGGATTAGGTAGTTGGGTGTTGGGTGATTCGGTTGAGCGCATATTGGCTTCAAGCGATCGAAAATATTCAGGAGGGGACATGAAGATTGTGGTCGGATACGACGGCAGCAATTCGTCCAAGGAGGCTCTGAGGGTGACCCGCCGGTACGCGTTGGCCTTCAATGCTGCCGTCGACATCGTGACGTCCATGGAGAAGGGCACGGAGCAGGAGCAGCAGGCCATCGAGGATGCCGAGCGAGGCCAGGAGTGGGCCAAGACCATGTTTGATGAGGAAAAGGTCGCCTGCCGCACCCACCTCTTGATCCGAGGGATGGCGCCCGGGGAGGACCTGGTCGATTTCGCTCGCGAGAATCAGGCCGACATGATCGTGGTGGGGGTCAAGCGCCGCTCGAAGATGGGCAAACTCCTGATGGGGTCGACAGCCCAGTATGTGGTCCTGCAAGCGACTTGCCCGGTGGTGACGGTGAAATAAGCCGGGAGGCCGTGAAGCTGGGACGCTCAAAGGCGTTTTAGCCTTTGCCTCCGCCCCTCATAGCGCCATGGCCTCGATCCGGTCAGTTCTTCAGGCTGTGGATCGGCGCCGGAATGAAGCCCCCGCGGCGGATGAAGGGGTTGTCCCCTGCGGCGTTGTTGACGGGGATGATGGTGGCGTGCCCCATCAGGCCGCCGAAGTAGGCCTGATCCCCGGCGGTCTTCCCCGGCACCGGGATCAGCCGCGTGGCCGTGGTCTTGTTGTTGATGACCCCGATGGCCATCTCGTCGGCGATGATGGCGGCGAGGGTCTCGGCCGAGGTGTCGCCCGGGATGGCCACCATATCCAGCCCGACCGAGCAGACGCTCGTCATCGCCTCCAGCTTCTCCAGCACAGGTGCCCCGCGCGGGCCGCCTCGGAGATGTTCAGGTCCTCGCTCACCGGGATGAAGGCGCCGCTCAGGCCGCCGACCCGCGAGCTGGCGAACGCGCCGCCCTTCTTGACCGCGTCGTTCAGCATCGCCAGGGCGGCGGTCGTGCCCGGCACGCCGATCGCCAGCAGGCCCAGGCTCTGGAAGATCTCGCCCACGCTGTCCCCCACGTTCGGCGTCGGCGCCAGCGACAGGTCCACCACGCCGAACGGGATCCCCAGGCTGCTCGCGCCACCTCGCGCCCGATCAGCTCGCCCACGCGGGTGACCTTGAAGGCGGTCTTCTTGATCTGCTCGGAGATGCTCGCCCAGGTCGAGGTCGGGCCGTGCCGCGCAGCGCCCGGTCGACGGCCTTCTTGACGACGCCCGGGCCGCTCACGCCGATGTTGATCACCGCGTCCGCCTCGCCGATCCCAGGTAGGCGCCCGGCCATGAAGGGGTTGTCCTCCGGGATGTTGGCGAAGACGCACCAGCTTGGCGCAGGCGAAGCCGTCGCGCGTCGGCGGTGAGCTCGGCGGCGCGCTTGATGGTCTGCGCCCATCTGGAGCACGGCGTCCATGTTGATGCCGGCCGCGCGTCGAGGCCACGTTCACCGAGGCGCACACCCGCTCGGTCGTCGCCAGCGCCTCCGGGATGGCCTCGATCAGGGCCCGGTCCCCGCGGGCCATGCCCTTCTCGACCAGGGCCGAGAAGCCGCCGATGAAGTCCACGTTCACCTCGCGTGCGGCGGCGTCCAGCGTGCGCGCAAGCTCCACCATTTCGGCCGGGGACAGCGCGGCACCCACGACCGCGATCGGGCTCACGGCGATGCGCTTGTTGACGACCGGGATGCCGTACTTGCGGCCGATGCGGTCGCAGACCGGCACCAGCCGACCGGCCAGCCCGCATCACCCGTTCGGCGACGCGGCGGCGAACCTCGTTCAGGTCGGCGCCGGCGCAGTCGAGCAGGTTGATGCCCGAGCGTCACCGTGCGCACGTCCAGGTTCTCGTTCTTGAGCATCTCGAGGGTCGAGATGATTTCGTTTCCGGTCAGCATGAGGATCCCTTTTCAGATGCGGTGCAACGCTTCGAAGATGTTGCGGTGCTGGACGCTCAGGTCCAGCTGCAGGCTCTGCGCCCGCGCCTGCAGCTCCCGGGCGAACGCCTGCTGGTCCACGGAGGCCGGGACGTCAACCTCGTAGATCATGATGTTGTCGCCGGGCTCCTCGCCGCCTTTGAAGAACGCCTGCAGGTTGGTGATGTTGACCCCGTGGCGGGCGATCACCTCCGAGATGTCGGCCACCAGGCCGCGCCGATCGGGACCGCGCGTGGTGATGACGAAGGGCTCGCAGGCGGGCGGGGCGCAGGCCTCCCCCGCGCTCTCGCAGGGCTTGGTGTGCACCTGGAGCCCGAGGGGCTTCAACCGTCCTTCGATGGCGCGGTGGAGCTCGCCGGCCGTGAGCCCGTTCGGCAGGCCGACCAGGAAAATGCCGGCGAAATCGGCCTGCAGCATGGCCTGGCTCACGTTCTCGATGTTGCAGCTCTGCTCGAACAGCACGCGCGCCACGGTCGCGACGATGCCGGGGCGGTCGCGGCCGAGAATGGACAGGATGGCCTTGTTCATGCTCGCTCCTTGATGCGAAAAGGGAGCCCACCTTATCAAACCGTGAGCGGGTGTCAACCGGCCCCGGGTTTGCGGGTTTGGCCGGCGTCGTGGTAAAATGGGAAAAACGGCGGAAGGCGGATTCCGCTGGGTTCGAGCTGCCGCCTGACCTCACCCTGGAACTGAGCTGAACCGGATGCAGATCGCCACGACGCACAAGAACGCCGACTTCGACGCCCTCGCCTCGGTCATCGCCGCCCGGCTGATCTTCCCCGCGGCGACCGTGGTCCTGCCCAGAACCCTGAACCCCAACGTCAAGGCCTTTCTCTCCATCCACAAGGAGCTTTTCGAAAGCTGCACGGCCGCCGAGGTCGACCTGGAGCAGGTGGACCGGCTGGTGGTGGTCGACACGGCCTGCTGGAGCCGTCTGGATGGTCTGGAGGCGCTGAGGTCGCGCGACGGGCTCGAAATCCTGGTGTGGGACCATCACCCCGGCCAGAGCACGATGGTGGCCGCCGGAGGATGTGTCCGGACGGTGGGCGCCACGACGACCCTCATGGTCGGCGAGCTGCGCCGGCGGCGCAAGATCCTCACGCCGATGCAGTCCACCCTGTTCCTGGCCGGCATCTACGAGGACACGGGCAACCTCACCTTCCCGTCGACCACATCCGACGACGCGGCCGCGGTCGCCTGGCTGCTGCGGCGCAAGGCCGATCTGAACATCCTCAACTCGTTTCTGCGGCCGGCCTACAGCGAAAAGCACAAGGCCGTGCTCTTCCGGATGCTGCAGCAGGCGCGGACCCTGCGCGTCAAGGGGCACCGCATCGGGCTCGCCACGGTCGTCGTCGAGGGCCACGCGGACGGCCTGGCCGTGGTGCTGCGCCTGTGCATGGACCTCTTGAACGTGGACGCGGCCTTCGCCATCTTCCCCCAGCCGGAGAAGAACCGCTGCATGGTGATCGGCCGTAGCCAGTCGCACGCGATCGACGTGGGGGCGATCCTGCGCGGTTTCGGCGGCGGCGGGCACCCCCGCGCGGCATCCGCGCAGGTCAAGGGCGAGGGGGCCGAAGAGATCGAGCGGCGGATCGTGGCGGCGATCGACCTCGAACAGCAGGCCTCGGCCCAGATCAGCGACCTGATGTCCTTCCCGGTGCTTACCGTGACGCCTCAGGCGAGCATGGAGGAGGCGGCCATGATCCTGCGGACGCGCGGCATCACCGGGATCCCGGTGGTCGCGGCCGGCCGGGTGGTGGGCATCATATCGCGCCGGGACTTCCGCAAGGTGCGCAAGGAGAAGCAGCTGCAATCGCCGGTCAAGGCCTTCATGTCGACCGGGGTGCTGACGATCGAGCCCGGCCGGAGCCCGGCCGAGGCCGCGCGCCTCATGGTCCAGCACGACATCGGCCGGCTGCCGGTGGTGGCGGACGGGCAGGTGATCGGCATCATCTCGCGCTCGGACGTCATGCGCTACTTTTACGACCTGCTGCCGGATTGATAGGCCCCCCCCTTTCAACTATTTCCCCCGCTTTGAGTTGCCCCGTCATCTGCAGCTCGGCATAGTTCGTCCGTGGCACTTTAACCACGGCCGAGGAGGTCGCCGCAGCGTCGGCATCATGCACCGATCGATCTCCAGACCGCTGCCCCAAAAGTACTTTTCTCTTGCGAATTCCATCTTCCCCACGCATTTCCGCCCAGCCCCGATCGTTTCGCATGGGACCAAACCGCTTCGAATAATTTCTCCGCTTCCCATGTGACGTTTCGTCACCCGGTTGGAAGGTCCGACCGGCGCGCCAAGCCGCTGTGACTGCCAAGGCAAGGGAGGGACGTGATGCACTCGGACCGGAGAGGCGTCATCTGCACGCTGGCTGTGGTGTCGGTAGCGCTCATCACCCCCTGGCTCGCCCCCGTCTCGGCGGACTCACAACACGACGGGCCCTGGTTCAAAGCCAAGGTCGGCACCTCGATCCGCTATCGGATCACACCACCCGAGACGGTGCCCGGGGTGGCGCCCAAGAGCGCGGTGATCACCGAGGAGGTGGTCGGCGCCACGCCCGAGACGGTCACGGTGAAAAGCACGCGCACGGCGGCGGGCGAACCCGAGCGGACCAATACCGCAACGCGCCCGCGGCGGATTTCGGGCCAACAGTACGACCAGTTCTTGAGGAACATCGGGTACGACCGCAAGGGCGTCGACACCAAGGTTTCGGGTCAGACATTCAGCTGCCGCCAGTATGAGCGGGACTACGACAGCTCCGACGGCAATCCCGATCACAGCGTCAGGGTCTGGACGGTGTTCTGCCGGGAGTTGCCCGGCTGGGTCGCTGCGCAACACGCAGGCTCGGTCGGTTGGAAGAACAACGAGGTGCGGTTCGAGCTGCTGGAGGCCAAACCATGATCCTGCGACTTGCGGTAATCGTGCTGGCCTGTGCGTGCGGGGTCGCCTATGGGGGGGCGCCGCAGCCGGCGCAGACCGGGGCGATGACGCGGGTGGTCTCGGACACCCCGCCGTTTATCCTGTACAAGCCGGCCGCCTGGACGCTGCGCCAGTCGGCCGTCGGGGAGACGCTGAACATCGCGGTGGCGAGCCCGGACGGGCAGAGCGTCGCCGAGGTCGCCTTTACCGACAACCGCAGGCAACGGCTTGACGCGCAGCAGGCATTGGCCCAGCGCATTCGCGAGCTCAAGGCGCGCCACCCGGACCTGACCGTAACCGCGGCATCGGCCTGCAAGGATACCCCGCCCTCGTGTGCGGAGGCCTCGCTTTCGTACACGGCCGGCGGCACCGCGATGCAGGGCCGGTTCTTCTTCCACGGCGACCCGAACGTGTCCACGGTGCGGAGCTACCGGGCCCCGGCATCTCGCCTGCAGCAGGAGCGGGCGCTGCTGCTCGACATCCTGACCAACATCCACGTGCGCGAGCCGCGGCCGCTCAAGGTCCAGTTCGTCCCGCGTCAGGCGGCGGACCGGTCGCTGTCGATCGAGCTGTCGGCCGACTGGTCCTTCCTCGCGCAGAAGGGCGCCATCGTGGCGGCCGCGCCGCAGGGGCGCACCGGCTTCGTGTTCACCGTGTTCACCGTGATGCCGCAGACCTACGGTGTTGCCCCGCAGCCCGGGGTGATCGTCGCGCCCTACCGGCCGCCGCAGGCGTTTGTCCACGACATCTTCGCGCAGTTCAAGAACCGTCAGACCCGGGTGGTGGCCTGGCAGCCCGATGCACAGGCGACCGCCGCGTGCCCGACGCAGATCGGCCGTCAATGCGAGGTCGCCGACCTGCAGGTCTGCTGGGTGTCGCCCGAAGGCGTGCCCTGCATGGGGGGGTTCAAGATATTGAACGCGCAGCCCAACTCGGCCGGTCACTGGTTCAGCATCGTCGCCGGCATCTGGGGCCCGGCCGACGACCTGGCGCGTCACCTGCCGGTGCTGGAGCACGTGGCGAAATCCTTCGCGATCAACGATGCCTACGCGCGGCGGTACATCGAACACGGTCTCGCACGCCTGCGCGAGCTGCAGCAGAAGACCCGCCAGGCCATTCAGGATCTATACACATCCATCGAACAGAACCAGCGCGACTACGAAGCGCGTTCGGCGCGCAAAGAGGCCTCCGACGCGAAATGGGACGACTACAGGCGCGGCAACAGCTACTGGGTGTCGGACCTGGAAGGCGGCAAGGTGTACCAGACCGACCCCTGGGGCACCCGCGACACCTCCACGGGCACCCGCTACGACGGTCCCCCGCACACCTACATCCATTTCGAAGGCCAGAACCCGGCCCACCCGTCCGAGAATATGCGCGAGATCAGCAGCTACGAGCTGAAGCAGATGAATCGCTGACCCGCGGCGATCGGAAAGCGCAATTCCGACAACTTTGATCTGCTGATTTTCATCCGTTTGAGCCCGAGTATGGATGCGGCATAGGCACGCGAATCTACACTTTCACCAGTGGATGGATTCTCCATCATGATCCATAAGCAACCGGATAGTGATACTGACAGGCTATCGCAGGAGAGGGGCGGGTTGGGATATCATCCGACATATCACCCAAGCACTCAATCTGTGATATTGCTAACTCCCAAAGTTTTTGAGCCCCGCTGAATCCAAGGCCTTCCCATTCTAATCCCTCACCTTCCTATGGTTTCGATTATCCATCGAAGTCTAAGCGCTACGAAAATGAAATAGCGTAGCGGTAAACAAGGTTAAGACCTCGTAGCAGAAAAGACCTTGTCTTTTACAATTTTGGCCTGCGCTTGACGCAACGCTCACCAGTTTGAATTCTGGTTTTTTCCTCTCGGACGACCTGTCAAAATTTTGGCACTTTTGAAACTGAGTTGACTAAGTTGCTTTATCCAACGGACCAATGAAATTTTATTCCAACATATTGAAACAATTACATAATATATAAATACTTATGTTGGTGGATATTTCTTGCAAGCTTTTTGCAAGTGTACGCGTTTGTTGACTTTTTGTTTACATCTGAAATAACTAATTTTTAGCAGGCTACTGCGGTTTTGCAAAGTAACATGCGTTTGCTGTAAAACTATTTGTAATTATTTTTCTTTTTTTATCGCTTCAGGTTAAATCTTTGAATTACTGGTTTTCTTTCTCCGAATTTAGCCAAGATATCGATGTCCTATAAAGCTTATCAAAACGTTGTCTTGTAAGCATAGGAATATACTGGGCGAGTATGGAAATACGGGTTGTGGAGACGGAGAGCGACTTTGATACCTTAGAAGGGGAGTGGAATCGACTATTGGATCTGACGTCCAGCTCTTTCTTCTCTTCTTTCGATTATGTCCGAACTACATGGAAACATTTCCATAAACCGACCGACCGACTGTTTATTCTCACTCTTTATGAAGGACGTTCTATCGTGGGAATCGCCCCCTTTTATATTAAACAGTGTCAAAATCGGGGGATCCCCTATCGGACGATCGCTTTTATTGCCGAGTGGGAAGGTGATCGTCCCGCGATACTCGCAAATGGCAATAGGAAGGAAGTCTTGAGCAAGATTGTATATTTTTGCGACAAAAACCGCGATTCCTGGGAAGTTATCGACCTGATTGAGCAGCCAGCAGAGGGTCCGGATGGCCAGGGATGGTCTTTTCTTTCCAGACCCGGTTGGCATTGGGAAAGCCAGCCAGCTGGTGTCGATTATTACGTTTCGTTAAAGGATAACTGGGAGAACTATTTGAATGGACTCCGCTCCAAGACACGCCATGAATGGCGTCGGAAGGTGCGACGGTTTTGCAGCATCCCCGAGGGGTATACCGTAGAACGGGTTTCCGATCCGGCCCGGATGAAAGACGCCTTGTGCCGCTTTTCCACTATTGAGGGAAAGTCTTGGAAAAAGCAAGCTGGGCTTGGCGTTGCAAAAGATGAACGACACACTTTATTCTATGAGGACCTACTCTCCTGCTTGGCACCAAAAGGGTTGGCAAACGTCTACTTTCTGGTGTGCAATAGGGAGGACATGGCTGGCAATATGATATTCATCCAAAAAGATGTGGTTTATTCACGACACTTGTCTTACGCTGAAGTCAATGCGGCTTTTTCACCTGGGATTCTACTTCAAGCAGAGGTGATTAAAGAACATTTTGGTAAAAATTTCATGGAACTCGATCTGCTAACAATGAAGGAGAATGGCCGTCCGCCAAAGCACAAATCCGATTGGGCAACAGGGAGGCGCGAAACTATTCGTTGGACCGGTTACCGCTTGAACAGCCGACTTTTTCCGTTAATAGTATGCAAACGGTTTAAGAGCTTATTCAAGAAAAACCAAACGGCGGACACAGAATTGCGTATAACGGAACCCATTAATGATTGCGAGTTAGATTAAAACCATGCGTAATGTACGCGGTGAGACCATTTCAATGAAATGCCCAAGACGCAAAGGACATTCCATCGAGGAAAACACTCGGAGGTGCGGCACGGGAAAGAAGACCAAGTCCGTTCATTTTCGGGCTTTAGCAATCTCAAATACTCAAAGCCGAAAGACAACTTGGATTAAAGTTGATACCTTCCATCAATCTGCACTTTCCGGGAGGCCTCGGGATTTCAAACTCACTTGCGCTATCTATCACAGGATAATTCATCACAGAAACTCTGGCGATATTGACAGCATAGCTCCAGGTTTGCCTCACCGCGGTTACTGCAGATATCTGCCAAGAATCGCCTGACATGGCCATCTCATGAAAGTGCGGATTCCGATGATGAAAATACCATTTGGGCATTTTCGAAAACGTGATGGTGTTCATAAGGCAACCGCTAACAACCAAGTCGGATGCGCCTGGCTACGTAACCGGGCGTCGGGTGCGTCAATTCTGCAGGCGTAGCTGCCGTGAATCGCCAGTAAGAGGGTGGTGCGCGACCATCTACGCTTGTTCACTCCATCGAGCACAATCGGTATCTGCCAGGGGTTGAAAATTGATGACGGTCAGCCAGACTCCGCCCACGGGTTTCTGGCAGGCCCTTTGTGATCAATGCATGCTGAGGGAACCCCGGGCGATGCCTTAGAGCTCATGACACCTGCAGCGCCGCCGGGAGGTCGGCCAGGCTGTTCAAGAACCCGCATCCGGCGGGACAGAGCGAGCGATCGGTGAGGGCGGTGGGTACCACGTAGCAGCGGACTCCGGCCGCCAGCGCCGCAGCGGCGCCGCGCGGCGAGTCCTCGACCGCGACGCAGTCCTCCGGTCGCAGCCGCAGGCGCTCGAGGGCCGTGTGGTAGGCGTCGGGGCTCGGCTTGGGGGCCGCGTAGTCGTCCTGGGTGACCATCGTCTCGAAAAAGGTCAATAGCCCGGTCGACGCGTGCACCCGGTCGGCGTGGTACCGGGGGGCTCCGGTCACGATCGCCAGCCGGAAACGCCCCGCCAGCCGGGCGAGCGTTTGCGGAACCCCCGGCAGGATCGGCACGCCTCGTTCCACCTTCTCCCAGAACAAGCGGTCGCGCCGCGCGATGATCTCCTCGACTGACGACGGAGCGATCCCGAGCCGTCGGGCGATGTCGCGGGAGTGTTGGCCTTCCCCGAGGTAATGCCGCGCCCAGAGCGAGCGGGTGAGTTTCGTTCCGGCCGTCTCGAACGCCGCGCGGGTGGCCTCGAAGAACAGCTCCTCCGTGTCGACCAGGACGCCGTCGTTGTCGAAAAGAATCGCCTTCATCCGGGGATGGGTGCTCCTGCCGCCTACGGCTCGATCGGCGCTTGTTCGCCGCCCACCCGCAGGAACCTGACGCCCGCGCGCGGGATCACCGCCGCGGCCACGGACAGCGTGCCCTCCCGGGGAGGGCCGGAGCGGTACCCGTTCGCCACGACTTCGGCCGCTTCATCCTTGAGCGTCACCTTGACCACGGACAGCTGCTCGTAGACCGAATCGCGCGCGACGAACACCACCAGGTTCAGGCTGAAGTCGACCCGGGGGGCGATGGTGCCGGGTTTGACCGCCTGCCAGAAGGACGCGAAGGCCGCCTCGTCGCCGAGGCACCCGCCGCGCAGCCGGGGCCGCCATTGGGGCAGAGCCGCGAGCTCGGCGGCCGAGGCCTCCCCGCTCCAGGATGCGACGATCTTGAGAAAGGGGGGCGGGGCCACGATGGGCTCGTTTTTCCCGACCGCGCCCGCTGGGAGGGCGAGAGTGACCGACAGCAGCAGGGCCAGAAGGATGCGCATGATCGCAACCGCCTTTCGAAGGTGCGCGCGCCGGACGCGCCGGGTTCAGGCCGAGCGGCCGTGCGACAGCAGAGCGGCCAGGCGTTCCCGGATGAAGCGGCTCAGCTCCTCGGCCCGGACGCGCGGGATGGCAGGGACGTCCCCGGCGAGTGCTGCCACCGTCTCCTCGTCGATGCCGGTCATCTTGTGGACGAGGAAGGTGTCGATCTCGCTGTCTTCGAAGCGCACCCCGCAGGCTCCGACCGCTCCGAGGAACTCGTCTCCGCGGTAGATCGGGACCACGAGCTTGAGCATCCCGGCGTCGCACTCCTCGACCACGGGTTCGCGGGCTTGGCGGGCCATGGCCGCGATGTTCATGTGAGCCGGGGCGCAGATGAAGCTCTGCCCCTTGTCCGTGTCCTTCACGGCCGGGCAGAGCCGGTTGACCCAATGCTTCTGCGGGGTGATGCGGAACCCCTTCGGGTCGAAGACGTTGGCGTCGATGGCAAAGCGCCGGTGGATCTCGTTTTCGAGCTCCATCCAGCTTTCCAGGGGCGCGAGGTCGGTCAGTTCCATACGGCTCACGTTCGGATGGGGTTGAGGGTGAACCAGGCGGCTCAGGCGCTCCAGCCCTTCGGCGGTCGACACGCGCGGCGTGTAGCCTAAATCCCGGCGGGCCGCGCTGATGTCAAACCAGTGGTGGCGGGCCAGCGCGTCGGCGACGAAGCGCGTCATCGGCGGCTCGCCCGGCAGCTTCAGTCCGGTGTAGACCATCTCGCAGGCCCAGCCCAGCAGTCGGGCGACGCGGTGGGAGATCCGGCCGCGGACCGGGGGGCGACCGGCCGCCTTCAATATGGCGTCGATCATGTCCCAGACCGCGACGGGCTCGCCCTGGCTGATGAAGTAGACGCGGCCCGACAGCTGCGGGTCCGCGCGCAGGCGGTCGGCGGCGAGAACGTGGGCCTCGGCCGCGTTGTCGATGTAAGTCGTGTCCACGAGGTTGCGGCCGTCGCCGATCCGCCGCAGGCGGGCCGCCCGGGCGACGATGCGCGGGGCGAAGTGCGGGTCCCCGGGGCCCCAGATCTCGTGCGGCCGCATGCAGATGGTCGCGAGCGCGCCTGTCGCGCCGGCGCGGACGACCGCCCGCTCGGCGGCGGCCTTGGTGCGGGCGTAGGCGGTCGGGTAACGCTCCGGGTAGGGCGTGGACTCGTCGACCCCCTCGAGGTCGCGACCGGTGAAGACGACGCTCGGCGTGCTGGCGTGGACCAGGCGGCCGATCCCGCGGCGGCGGCAGGCGGCGATCACGTTCTCGGTGCCGACCACGTTGACCCGGTGGTAGTCGCGCGGGCGGCCCCAGGGCGGGGGCTTGGCGGCCGTGTGGTGCACGACGTCCACCCCGGCGCAGGCCCGTTCGATGGCCTGCGGGTCGGCGATGTCCCCCTGCACCTGCTCCACCCCGAGCGGCTCGAGGGACGGGTGATGTCGGCGGGCAAAGCTCCGCACCCGGTCCCCGCGTGCGACGAGCCGGCGCACGACCGCGGCGCCGAGGAACCCGCCGCCGCCGGTCACGAGCACGGCTTCAGGCCGGTGGGGGCTCGTCGTCATCGATGTCGGCCTGGCGGCAGCGGCGCAGGGCCTCGGGTTTCACCTTGCCGGCGGCCCAGGTTGCCAGCTGCTCGCGGAAGATCTTGGCGTTGTGGCGGATGTCCACCGGGAAGCCGGGGTGGACGAGCACGATGCGGATGCCGCGCGTGATCTCGTGCGCCCCGGCCAGCGCCAGCAGCTCCGCGGTGAGGGCCTTGCGGTCGACCGGGGACTTGGAGGCGCGCAGCTCGATGCAGACGACCGGCACCTGCTGGCGGCGCGGGCCCAGGCCCACGAGCGCACTGCGGTGGACCAGGGGGTGCGTGTTGAAAATGGACTCGCACGGGATGGTGTACAGGGTCCCCCGGGCGGTCGTCACGCGGTGGCTCTTGCGGCCGCAGAACCAGAGCCGCCCCCGCTTGTCTATCCACCCCAGGTCGCCCATGCGGTGCCAGAACCCGTCCCGGTCCGGGATCTTGGAGAGCAGGTCGGCCTCCGGGTTGTCGAAATAGCCGCGGCTGACGAGCGCCCCGCGCACCGCGATCTCCCCGATCTCTCCCTGCGGCACGACCAGCTCGTCCTGCCACTCGAGGATGCGGTCGTCGCTCACCGCGATGATGCGGATCGGGATGTCGTTGATGGGTCGCCCCACGCAGATGCCGAACCCGCGGTCGGTGAGTGCGCGGGTCTCGCCGAGGATTTCGCTGCCGAGGATCGAGGCGATCGGGACCGCCTCGGTCGCACCGTACGGGGTGTGGATCTCGGCCCCCTCCGCGAGCAGGGTCGAAAACAGCTCGACCGTGCGGGCCTGCACCGGCGCGCCGGCCGAGATCACGCGCTTGAGCGACGGGAAGGTGATTCCGCGCGCGCGGCCCCAGGCCCCCACCCGCTCGAGCAGGGCGGGCGAGGCGAACATGTTGGTGACCCCGTGGTTTTCGATCGCCTCCGCGATGCGCTCGGGGTTGACCTTGGCCGGGCGGGTCGGGTCCATGTCCGGGACCACGGCCGTGACGCCCAGCGCCGGGTAGAAGAGTGCGAAGAGCGGGAAGGTGGACAGATCGATCTCGTCCTCGTCGAAGTTCAGGTGGGAGCCGATCTGCGCGAGCTGGGCGTCGAAGTTGCCGTGCGTGTAGACCGCGCCCTTGGCCGGGCCGGTGCTGCCGGTCGTGAACAGGATGGCCGCCGGGTCGTTGGGCCCGGTGCGGGCGATCTCGAAGGGTTTCCAGGGGGCGCCGCGGATCCCCTTCAGCGTCGGGCCCCGCCAGAACCAGCGCCGGCCGACGGTGATGCGCGTGCGCACCCCGGCGAAGAAGTTGGGGCAGAGGGTCCTCAGGGCGTGCGCCGGCGGGATGCCGATGAAGGCGTGCGGCCGGGTCGAGCGGTAGCAGGCGAGCATGCGCCGGATCCCCATGCCCGGGTCGACCACCACCGGCACGGCGCCGACCTTGAAAATGGCGAAGATCAGCTCGAAGAACTCGATCCCGGGGCGGACCATGAGAATCGTGCGCGTCCCGCGGCCGATGCCCGTGCACTGCAGGCCGTGCGCCACGCGGTCGGACTCCGCGTCGAGCTGGCGGAAGGTGAGCTGCGCGTAGACGGCGCGGCCGTAGCGGTCGCGCCCGGCCGGGCAGACCACGGCGCGCTTGAACGGGTGCCGTCGGGCCGCATCCGCGAGGTGGGTCGCCACGTTCACGAAGGCGGGGTCGGGGGGGCGTTCGGGCATCGATGTCGTTTCCCGGAATCGGAGGCAGAGGGTTGCCGTCAACCGGTCGGACCCTACACCAGCCGCCGGCCTTTTTCAATCCGCGGCCGGGGTGCGGGACAGGAAGTCGCGGACGCGGGCGAGGATGGGGCCCGGCTCGTCTTCGAGCACGTAGTGGCCGGCCTGCGGGAAGCGGTGGGTCTCCGCCCGCGGGAAGCGCCGCTGCCACTCGGCGAGATAGTGCAAGTCGAAGACGAAGTCCCGCTCGCCCCAGCAGACGAGGACCGGCTTCGCCTGGAGACGCGCGAGCCCCTGGTCGGTCAGCGCGGCCAGGGCGTAGCTCGGATCCGCCGGGCTGAGCGGGATGTCCTGCACGAAGCGCAGGGTGGCCAGCCGGTTGCGCAGGCAGTCGTAAGGCGCGAGCAGGCCTCGGCGGACCGCCGGTGCGAGGCCGCGCGCCGCAGCCGGTCCAGGCGGCGCCGCGCGCGAACAGGTTCAGATCGCAGAACGGCCGGTGCGCCGACGAGCGGGTCCCGCGCACGAACCGCAGCGGCCACGGCGAACGTTTTCCAGTGCGGCATGAGGAAGGCGGCGGTGTTCAGCACCACCAGGCGCGCGACCCGCTCCGGGTGGCGCACGGCGCAGGCCATCCCGATCATGCCGCCCCAGTCGTGCAGCACGAGCGTGATCGTCCGGTCGAGGCCGAGGCGGTCAGCAGCGCCTCCAGGTCGTCGACCCGGCGCTGCAGCGTGTAGCCGTATCGCGCGTCCGTCGGGCTTGTCGGAGAGCCCGCAGCCGATGTGGTCCGGCACGATGCAGCGGTAGCCGGTCGCGCAGGCCGAGGACGAGGTTCGCGGTAATAGAACGACCAGGTCGGGTTGCCGTGCACCATCACGAGCGGCTCGCCGCGGCCCTCGTCCAGGTAGTGCAGCTGGAGCCCGTCACGGTCGTGTAGCGCGAGGTGAAGGGGTAGAGCGGCCGGTATGAGGCGCGCGGGACGGGGGCGTTTACCACTCGCACCGCCAGCATCAGGCAGTTGAGCCCGCTGCCGATGCCGAGCAGGCCGACCCGGTCGCCCGGGCGCGAGGATGTCGCGCTCCGCGGCGAGGGCGGCGGTGAGCGGCAGGGAGACGGTGCCGATGTTGCCGAGGTAGCCGAAGGTGGTGAAGTCCCTCTCCTCGCGGGATGCCGAGCGTCTGCAGGATGGTGCGCTGGTGGGCGGCGCCGACCTGGTGGCAGATGACCCGGTCCACGGCTGTCCGCGGTCCAGCGCGACCGCGCGCGAGGAACCGCTGCAGGTCTCGATGCCGAGATCCACCCCGTACTTGCAGCACCTTGGCCGCGTCGGTCTCATGGCCATGTGGCTGCGTGCCGCCGGCGGATGCCGGTGTCGAGCCCCCAGATGCAGAGCCCGTGGTGTTCCGGCGCGCGCGCGCCACCCCGCCCACAGCGGCGTCGGCCCTGCGGCGCGAAGGAGCCGTCGGTCAGCAGCACGGCCACCGCGCCCGAGCCGCCGGTCAGGGTGGCGAGCGAATCTTGCGAAGCGTTCCATGCTCGCGTTCGCGCAGCATGCGGTCGATCATGATGTCGTTGATCTCGCGGGCGCGATTTCGCAGGCCACCACCAGCCCGGCGCGGATCTGGCCGAGCTCGATCCGGTTCGCGACGTCGACCATGCCGTTCAGCACCCCGAGGCAGGCGTTGGAGACGTCGAAGACGGCACCTCGCGGCCGATGCCGAGCCCGTCGGCGACGCGCAGGCTGTGGCCGGCTCGAGTTGCTCGCGGCAAACCGCCCCATAGATCAGCACGCCGATGTCCGCGGGCTCACCCCGCGGCCGCCAGCGCCTTGCGGCCGGCGGAGATGGCGCCCGCGGAGAGGGGAAGGCGGGTCCCACCAGCGCCGTTCCCGGATGCCGGTGAGGCTTCCAGCTGCCCGCGCTGGATGTGGAGCGCGCGTAGAGCGGCTCCAGGCGTCTCTCCAGTTCGTCGGAGGTGACGACGATCGAGCGGCAGCTCGTAGCCGAAGGACGCAATGCAAACGCGAGTGTATTTCATAGGGGTAAAGTTCGTGTTTTGTGTTTGGTGATTATTGTGTTTGGGGGTCGAGGTGTTCAGGTGTCTGGGTGTTGTTGTGCCAGGGCGTTTCTTGCCGCTTCGTCCCTGAACCCTGACCCTAATCGACTGCCCTCCATCGTGTAGTCCCAGTCCAGATGCGGCTCCGATGTCAACGGTCGAGGGGCACCATGCGACACGCCGAAATCCTCCATGCGGTAGATGGGCAGGCCGTCCACCCCGAGCAGGCCGCGCGCAGAACGGTCGTGACCGGCGCCTCCACGACCTCCGTGACCTCGGCCGCGACCGTCACTTCGCGGTTGGTCGGAAGGACCTGGCCGCGGTAGCTCCAGCGGTGCTCGCGGCCGGGGCCGGGGCGAACCGGTGGGTCCGGCGAGGCCCGGCCGCAGCTGCATGGCCCCGCGCCTTGAGCAGCTGCAGGAAGCACTCCAGCCCGAGGGACCCGGGGCAGACGGGGTCCTGGAAGAAGTGCGCCTTGAAAAACCACTCGTCCGGGTCGACCCGCTTCACCCCGCGCAACCGGCCGAGACCGGCGCGGCCCCCGCCCGGGACGACGTCCGCGCGGTCGAGCATGCGCAGCGCCCGGGCCGGCAGCAGAAGCCCCTCGCCCGGCAGGCGCGCGTCGTCCGCGGGCGAGACGGGCGGGAGGTCCGGCATCACGGTGGAAACGACGCGCGGGTCTTCCGTCCATGCACCCGGGTCGGCCGGGTCCGGGCGCAGGCCCTCCTGACGGTCGAGGGCTTCCTGAGTGAAGAAGCCGAAGTAGGTCGAGCCGCCGTAGACCAGGCCTTCGCGGCCGTGGACCTCGAAGTCGAAGTGCTGAATGAGCATGTCCCGCACTTCCGAGAGCTGCGTCAGGCGCACGCGGGTGCGCAGGGTCCCGATGCCGGCCGGGAGCTCCCGGTGCTGGACGGCCTGGCCGCCGAGGTTCCGGAAATGCAGAGACTTGCGGCTCTTCAGAGCCGAGCCCATCCAGGCTGCGAGCCAGCCGCAGGGCTGCAGCGCCGCCTCCAGCAGGATGCAGTAGGGCACGAGAGCCGTGCGCTCGGCGGCCAGGTACCAGGCCTCCGGCGGCACGTCGTACTCGGCTTCGGTCCACCCCCCGGGCGCGAGCACCCAGGGCGCATTGCGCGTACGCAGCACCCGGTCCACGCAGAGATAGGGCGGGGAGGGCAGCCGGGCGATGAACCGGTCGGAGTCGAACGGCGCGTACGGCGGGCCGAAGGCGTCCGAGGGCTTGCCGCGCGCGAAGGCCTCCAGCCGGTCGCGGGTAGAAGACCGGCGCCGGCGGCGCGGCGGCGGGCGGTGTCGCGCCGCGGCGCCGCGACCAGAACTCCCTCAGCGATTCGCGCGTGGCGCCTTTGAGCTGCAGGGACATGTCGCAGAAGCGGACGATGTGGCTGCCGTCGGCGACCATGTCCGCGTCGGCGAGGACAAAGGGCTCCGGCCCATAGCCGAGCTCCCGCAGGTGTACGTCATACACGACGCGCCGGGTCGCGGGGGTGACCGGCCCGCGGCACTTCAGCACCGCCCGGACCCCGGTGAGGGGGGCGTATCGGAGCTCCGGTGCGTCGCCGACCCAGCCCATGCGCTGCACGAAGACCCGCAGGGCGTGGGCGCAGCACTCGTACATCAACGTCCCGGGCATGACCCGGTCGTCCACGAAGTGGCAGGTCAGGAACCAGTCGTCCGGGTGGATGTCGGCTTCGGCCCGGATCCGCCCCAGCCCGTAGCGACCGCCGCGCGGCTCGAGGCCGAGCACGCGGTCGATGAGGCGCATGCGGCCTCCGGGCAGGCGCAGCGGGCCGGCAGGGCGATCCCGGCGAACGGCCCCCCGAAGCAGCCGCCCGCATCGCCCGCGCGCAGCCGGGCGAGCGCCGTCTCGTCATAGCTCTCCTCCGCCAGCGGGACGAGCTCCTCCCAGTCGGCGGCGGCGGCCTGCCGGCGGGGCGGCGCTCGTCCTCGCCGAGAATGATGCCCGCCCGAGTTGGCCACCTCCTCGGGCGTGAAGAAACCGGCGCAGCCGCCCGTCATGGTGATCAGGGGCTTGCCTGCGATGGTCCCGTCGAAGCGGAAGAGGAAAAGATGGGTGTCGCCCTGCCGCAGGAACTTCTCGATCGCGATGGCGTAGCGGATGGTCTCCCCGGGGGCGGGCAGGTCGCGGTGGAATTCGACCGTCGCGTCGAGCAGGCGGTAGGTGCGGCGGCCGCGCACGAGGAGGTCGATCCCGAGCCAGGCCGAGAGGAAGAGGTCGGCCTGGCCGGCCTCGACCGCGATGCACACCGGCGCCCGGCCGCCGTCGAGGTACCACGCGTCGGGCAGGACGTCGTGCTCGGTGACGATGCGTCCGGGCCCGAGGCCGCCTTTGTTCCCGCGGATCTCCAGGATGCGGTCGACCAGCATAAGCGGATCGTCCGGCAGCCGGACACGCGCGGCGAAGGTGTCCACCTCCGCGAACTCCGGGCCCAGCACCCGGGCGGCCGATCCGCGTGCGAACTCGAGGCACTGGGAGCGGTCATAGGCCGCCGGCGGAGGAGGGGTGGACTCCAGCGGGGGCCGGCTAGGCCCGCAGCGCTCGAGCAGCTGCCGCTGCACGTCGAGCGCCCGGGCGCAGGTGCGCGTCAGCTCGGCCGAGATCTCCAGGAAGGCCGCGTGCGCCCGGGCCGTGGCCTCGGAAGCGGCTGCGAGCCCGGCCGCGGCCGCGCGGAACCCGGGCGCCGCCGTCGGAGGAGGCGGTTCGGAGGGCTCGCGGGGTGCGGGGGTCAACTCGGCCGGGGGCGGCGGGAGGCGGAGCGGTCGGCCGGCGCTCGCCACGCGGATCAGGGCGTCCGGTTCGAAAGGCTCCGCGGCGCGTGCAGCTCTTTCCGGCACGGCGGCCGAGCGTTCGAGGATTGCGCGGTGCGAGCCACCGTCGGCCGCGTCGGCCCCGGCCAGCGCAAAGCGCACCGCGGCCGGCGCGTCCTGCAGCCGGAGCGCGGACGCCACGACGGCCGCGAGCCCCCCGGCTGCACCGCAGTCCCCGGCCAAGGCCCGCAGGTCGTCGTCCGGTGCCCCGGCACTGCCCCGCAGGCCGTGGGTGACGCGAACGCCTATCGCGGCCTCCTCCAGCCGGCTTCGGACAGCGCCGCCGCCATGGCGTCCGCGGCGCGGTGGAGCGCCGGCCGAACCCAGGCCGCGCAGGACCGCGTGGATGGGGTCGCCGTCCGCCTCGGCACGGTCGAGCCGTTTCAGCACCAGCGCTACTGCCCCGTCGGCCGGGGACACCGGTGACCCGTCCGGGTCGGGGCCCTGCTTCAGGAGCGCGCTGCGCAGGTCGCCGCCGAAATCGACGGCGCCGACCAGCGCGCAGTCCAGCTCACCGGCCCGGATGGCGCGCGCTGCGATCTCGAGGGCCGCGAGGCCGGAGGCCGCCGCGGCGGAGGCGACGAAGCTCGGTCCTCCCAGGCGGAATTCGCGAGCGATGCGGCTGGCCACCATGCTGCCGAGAGAGCCCAGCACGCGGGTGGCGGTGAGCGGCGGCGCGCAGGCGTCCATGGTATCAGCGAGCCAGCGATCGACGGCCGCGGGGTCCGCGCGGGGGAAGCGCGCGCGCGCCCAGCCGGGGAAGGCCTGCGCGAGATGCCAGCGCAGGTGGAAATCGGTCGCGCCGAAGTCGAAGTCGACCCCGATCACCGCCCCCATGCGCGGCCGGTCCGCCCGCAGCGGGAGCTTGGCAGACTGCATGGCCTCGGCCGCCACCTGCAGCATGAGCAGGTGCTGGGGCAGAATGTCGGGGATCTCGATCGGCGGGATGCGGAAGCGGCCGGCGTCGAAGGCCACCGCGTCGATGTAGGCGCCCCCGAGGGCCGCCAGGCCTGGCAGGAGGCCGTCGCAGCCTTTCCAGCGGCCGGCGGGCCGGGACCCGATCAGGGCGTGTCCTTCCTGGAGCGCCGCCGCGAAATGACGCAGGCCCTCGGCCGGCCCGAGACGGATGGCCATGCCCGTGACGGCGATCGGGTGTTCGCGCACCGGGGCGCCGGTATCCGGGTCGGGCCGGCAGCGCGAAGCGGCAGCTCGGCCTGCGCCGGCCGCGTGCGGCCCCGGCGACCGGCCGGCCGATCCTCGGGCGCCCACTCCTCGAGCAGGAGGTGGGCATTTATGCCGCCGAAGCCGAAGGCGCTCACCGCCGCGCGGCGCGGCCGCCCGCCGCAGCGCTCCCACTCGGCCGGCTCGGTCAGGACTCGCAGCGCGCCATTTGCGAGGGGGCTGCCGTCCGGGGGCGATGAAAAGTGCAGCGTCGGGGGCAGGACCCGATGGTGCATGGCGAGCAGGGTGCGGATGGCACCCGCGGCGCCCGCAGCCGTCAGCAGGTGCCCGATCATGGACTTGACCGAGCCGATCGTGCATGCCGCCGGTCCACCCGGCCCCCGCCCGCAGCGCTTCAAGGCTGGCCAGCTCCGTGCGGTCGCCCGTCGGCGTGCCCGCACCGTGGCATTCGATGTAGTCCACCTCGCCCGGCGTCCAGCCGCCGCCTGGTAGGCAGCGCGCATGGCCCGCAGCTGGCCCTCGCGGTCCGGCGCCAGCAGGTTGCCGCGCAGGTCGTTGGAAAGTCCGGCCGCGCGGATCAGCCCCAGCATGGCGTCGCTCGTCGGCGAGCGCGTCCTCGAGGCGTTTCAGCAGCAACATCCCGGCGCCTTCGCCGACCACGAGCCCGTCGGCGCCGCGGTCGAACGGGGCGCAGCGGCCGGACGGGGAGAGCGCCCTCAGCTGGCTGAACCCGACCTGGGTGAAGAGCGCATCCGGCCGGGACACGCCGCCGGTCAGACCGCGTCCGCGCGTCCTGCGCGCAGCTCGTCGCAGGCGAGCTTGACCGCGTAGAGCGACGAGGCGCAGGCGGCGTCCAGGGTGAAGGTTGCCCCTCCCAGGCCGAAGGCCCGCGCCACCAGCGCCGCGGGCAGCCCGGTCACGCGCGCGGCGCCCTGGCGGCGGAGCAGCGCACGCGCGTTCGGGAGCTGCCGGACGCTCGCACCGGCCACGGCCGTCTTCAACAGCGGCTCGAAAAGCTCGCGGGTGAAGGCCGAAGCCGACTCGGTCGGCAGGACGATCGCCGCCAGGATGACGCTTGTGCGGTCGCGATTCAGGCGCGGCGGGCGGTCGCCGAGCAGAAGGTCCCGCGCGGCCTGCAGCACCACGTGGTGCAGGGGGTCGAGGGTTTCGGGCGGCGTCGACTCGAGGTCGAGCCCGGCGGGGTCGAGCCGGAACTCGGGCAGCAGGCAGCAGCGGTCGCTGTAGGCGCAGTCCGGCTGGGGCTCGGCCCGGACCATGAGCTCGGGCGGGGCGGTCCAGCGCTCGCGCCGGACCGGCGCGGTTGCGTCGTGAAGGGCGAGCGTGTTGGACCAGAGCGCGTGCACGTCGAGCGCGCCGGGGAAAAGCCCCGAGATCCCGACGACCGCGATGGGGCTGTTCCGGGTCACCGGCGGCCCCCGCGGGCCAGGATGGCCTTGGCGGGAATGAGGCCGGTCGCGGCAGCCGAGACGATGTTGCCGGCTACCCCCGGGCCGTCCCCCGCGACGTACAGCCCCTTGATGCGTGGTTTCCAGCGTGTTGCTGGTTTCGATCTGGATGGCGAAGAACTTGATCTCCGGGGCGTAGAGCAGGGTCTCGTCGTTGGACACGCCGGGAACGACGCAGTTCAATTTCTCCAGCCCTTCGATCAGTTGGTCAGGATCCGCTCGGGCAGGGCCATGGCGATGTCGCCGCAGACCACGTTCGTGAGGGTCGGGCGGATGTAGCCCTTGTGGATGCGGTTCCAGGTGCTGCGCCGGCCGCGCTTGAGATCGCCGAAGCGCTGCAGGATCGGCTTGCCGCCGCCGATCAGCGTCGCCAGTCTGCCGATGGCCTCCCCGTAGGACTGGTTGTCGGTCACGGGCTCGGTCAGCACCACCTTGGACAGGAAGGCGAAGTTGGTGTTTTCCGACTTGCGGTCGCGATAGGCGTGGCCGTTCACGCAGACGAAGCGGCTGTAGTTCTCCTGGCGACACGAACCCGCCCTGGTTGGTGCAGAAGGTGCGCGTTTGATCGTCGTATTTGTCCGTCTGAATGAAGAAAGTGGGGTCGTAGATCACGCTGCAGAGGTCCTGCATGATGTCGTTGTGCACCTCGACCCGCACGCCGACCTCGATGCCGCGCTGCTTCAGCCCGAGCCCGAATTCCTGGGCGACCTGCCCCATCCAGTCGGCCCCGACTCGCCCCGGGGCCAGGATGACGTGGGCCGCGGTGTAGGTCCTGCGGCTGGTCGACCACGCCCGACGGCGCGGCCGTCTGCGACCCGGATCTGCCTGACGTCCTCCGAGGTGTGAATCGTCACGCCCTTATTGCGGAGATGATCGGCCATGGCGGCGATGTGCTCCGGGCAGGCGGTCGCTGCCGATGTGTTTCTGCCGGATGATCAGCAGGTCGATGCCGCAGCGCTTGGCTTTCTTGCGGATGTCGCGGGCGCGTTCCATGTCGGTGGGGTAGACCGGGCCGTCCATGCCGAAGCGGTTGAATATCCTCTCGGTCTCCTCGATCAGGCCTCGGCCTGCGGCACCGGCATGAACTGGGACAGATCGGTTTTGCCCAGCTTGTAGATGTAGTTCAGCTTGCCGTCGGAGAACAGCCCCGCGCCGCCGATGCCGCTCAGGATGTCGCAGGGCTTGCACTTGACGCACTCGCGGTAGTCGCCGATCCGGCAGTGGCGCTTGGAGGGGGCCTTGCCGCGCTCGATCACCAGCACCGCGCAGATCGGAGTTCTCGCAGATGTGGTAGGCGGCAAACAGGCCCGGCCGGGCCGGCGCCGACACGATGACGACGTCATCTTCGTTAATGCTCGCCATGCTTCCTCACCGGAGATCTCGAGTTGCCGGGAACGATCGGGCCGACCTGCCGGCGGGGTTTAGCGCGCAGGCATCTCGCCCTTGGAGACGGGGACCGACTTGAGGCGGGGGGGCTTCGCTCTGCCGGGGTGCGGCGGCGCCGTCCTGCTTGAAAGCAAACCGCAGCGCGCTGCAGCGCGGTGAAGTTCGCGAAAACGGCCACCATCCAGATGGCGATCGTCAGCGCGATCGGGTGGATCAGCGCGCCCGGCGCCCAGGAACACGATGCGTTCCGGGCGCTGCATGATGCCCACCTTGGCGGCCAGCCCAGACTCTCCGCCCGCGCCCGCGTGTAGCTGACCATGAACGAGCCGCAGAGTGCCAGAAACGTCGCCGCCGAACTGACATAGTCCTCGGTCATCAGAAAATAGCCGCCGATCCCGAACAGCATGACGAATTCCGAGTAGCGGTCCACGGACGAGTCCAGCAGCGCGCCGAAACGGGTGGCCTTGCCGGCATTGCGGGCGAGCGAACCGTCGATGGCGTCGCACAGCCCGCCCAGCAGGACAAGGCAGCCCCCCGAGGCGCGGGCTCTCAAGAAGAAGGCGATTGCGCCGGCGGTCGTGACGACCACCCCGGCGATCGTGAGCGCGTTGGGGCTGACCCCGAGAAAGGTCAGTAGCCGGATGAGGGGCGTGAGCACCCGCATGAACGCCCGCTGGCAGCTTTCGGGGATCAATCTTTGCGTGGAGTTGACCATCAGCTCATATAGTTGGGGTCAAACGGGCGGGGGCGCCGCAGGGTCCCGCCGCCTGTCGACCGGTTGGGGCAAAATTGCGTAAACGGCCTGTATCCGCTGATTTTCTATCCTTCCTTCTATACGTTGTCAACGCATTAATCGGACGGGGAAGGTCGATCCAAGCGCTATGGCTCAGCCGCGCGAGGGGCGTAGCGCGGCTGCGGGCAGGGCTCCTGCGCGTCACCGGCGGCCGTCGGGGAGCTGCAGCCGGTCGAAGGGGATGTGGCGGCCGGCAACCTGCCGGGCGGCCACTGCCGAGGCGTGCCGTCCGGCAGCGGCCACTGGGGCGTTGCGCCCGAGGCGCGCGGCCGCGTAGGCCGCGAGGAAGACGTCGCCCGCCCCGGTCGGGTCGAGCGCTTCGGCCGGCCGGGCCGCGTAGGGGACGGCCTCCCGGCCGCGCACGTGGATGCGCCCGCCGCGCGCGCCGTCGGTCGACACCCACTCGTCGATCGCGAAGCGCTCCATCAGCCGGTCCACGCTGGCGCCGAGGGCGTCCTGAACTATCTGCCGCTCGCGGTTGGAAGTCTTGACGATGGCGGCCGCTTGCAGCGCCAACGGCAACAGGTGCGAGGCGCGTGGAAGCACCTTTCCACGGCGGGTTTCGCGCAGCAGGCCCTGAAGGTCGAGAACGACCGGGATGCGCGCCGCGGCCAGCTGGTCATAGACCTCCGCATGGAGATCGTCCGGGTGCAACGGCCCCAGGTGCACCCAGGCGGCCGCGGCGGCGGCCCGGGCCACGGCGTCGTAGGCAATCGGCCGGGCGGTCGTCCGGAGCTGCTGGCGCCTGCCGCCATGCTCGACGCGGTTGACGAAGCGCGTAGTGTGCTCCGTTGGCCCCCATGCCGTCTGCAGGCCCTCGGCCGCGAACACGGCCAGCAGGTCCGCGTCGCCTGCGGCCACGTTCGCCACGAGGGCGGCGGCGATTCCCTCGCGCACGTAGGTGAGGCCGGCATAGGTCGGGACCCCGCCCAGTTTGCGGTAGCGGCGGTCGGCGACGCGGTTGTCGTCGATCGTGACCGATCCCGCCACCACGACGCGCGCCTGCGGCCCGCCGCTCACCGCGACCGGCCTCCGCGCCCTGCGCCCGGCGCGTCCTTCTGCCCGTCCATGATTCGGCGCAACCGATTGAGTTCGGCGCGGGCCAGCCTCAGTTCGTCCTCTATGTCGGCGTAGCGGTCGATGGGCGCGTCCCGCAGCGCCCACTCCAGGCGTTCGACCTCCCGCTGCGCCCGGTAGAGGTCCTGGGCCAGAAGGCGGATGGACATGGGGGGCTCCTGCTGGTAAATTGATATTAGTGTTTGGTGTTCGGGGGTTAGTGTTTGGTGTTTGATAAAAAAGGTTAATGCTTTCGAGCCAGCTGGTATTTTTCCTGTGGGAGCGGCTTTCCAGCCGCGACGATCGGGCTGAAAGCCTCTCCCACAAAAAACAAACGGCTGGCTGATAAGATGACGCCGGGTGCCATGGCCCGCTGAACACCTACAAACTTAAAACGGAACACCGGCCTTTATCTTGCCCCCCGACCTCGCCACTCTCCTGAACCGGCCGCTCGCGATCGGCGCGCGCACCATCGCGAACCGGCTGGTCTTCGCGCCGATGACGTTTCTGGGGCACGTAGCGTTCCGCGAGCTGCTGGACCGCTTCGGCGGCTGCGGGCTGTTCTTCTCGGAGATGTGCAGCGCCCGGACCGTGCCGACCGAAAAACCCGCCGTGTCCAAACACTTCCGCTGGCGGGCCGCCGAACTGCCGCATCCGGCCTGCCAGATCATCGGCTGCGAGCCCGCAGCGATGGCGGCCGCGGCCGAGCGCATCGCAGGCCGAGGGGTTCTTCGGGGTCGACCTTAATTTCGGCTGCGCGGCGACCACCATCTGCAGCCGCAGCTGCGGTGCGGCGCTGCTGAGGGAGCCCGAGCTGGCGATTCGCATTGTCGAGCGGGTCCGCAGGGCGGTCGCGGTGCCGGTGACGGTGAAGTTCCGCACCGGCTGGCAGGACGCCCCGCAGGCGGCCGTCAGCCTCGCGCGGGGTTTCGAAGCGGCCGGGGCCGACGCCGTGACCTTCCATCCGCGGGTCGCCCCCGACCGGCGGGCGCGTCCGGCACGCTGGGAGTATATCGGCCGGGTCAAGCAGGCGCTGCAGCATCCCGGTTTTCGGGAACGGCGATGTGTTCGACCCCGGGGCTGCCTGCGGATGCTGCACCAGACGGGCTGCGACGGCGTTTCCCTCGGCAGGATCGCCGTCGCCCGACCCTGGGTTTTCGCCGAATGGGTCGAGGGCTTCCGGCCGGGGCCCGACATCCACCGGGAGACGGCCTAGAGCTGCTCGAGCTCATGGCCGGGCACTTCGAGGACAAGGCGGCCGCGCTGCGCATGCGCAAGTTCATCTTCTACTTCGCCGCCAACTTCCGCTTTCGGGCACACGCTCTACCGGAGGGTCCAGGCGGCCAGCCGCCTGGCCGAGATCCGGCAGCACTGGACGCGTTTTTCGCACTCCCCGCCGGCTCAGCGGCTCGCTCCCAATATGAATTTCTTTCAATAGAGCTGGAGAACCGGTTTCGGGGTTCAGGGTTCGGGTTTCGGCCGGCGGCAAAAAGACACGGTCCGGGGAACAGCTGTTTGCCATTGACCTATTCACCCTTGAACCCTCAATCTCTTCAGAACAAAGAAAGCTGCCCATCCGAAGGCGGAGGTCCCCGACCCCATCCGGCGCGACGTGGCAACCGGCCGGTAGGTCGCCTCGGCCAGTCGGGTTCGAGCGCCTCACCGTTCCACGCGCTCCAGCCGCAGCTCCCGTTCCTGCCCGGTGACCACGGGGAACCGTGCGGGCCGTTGCGATGGCGCAGCGCCCGGCCGGTTTGGCGGCACTCCTCCACGAAGCGCAGGTGGTCGTCGATGCGCTCCGCGACCCGCGCGTTGGCCGCGGCCGCCCAGTCGTCGAGGCCGCAGAAGACGTCCGTGCGGAAACCGGGCTCGATTTCATACCCGACGCTGTTGCGCGCGCCGGCCGCCGCGGCCCTGAGCGTCGTGCCGGTGCCGAGGAAGGGGTCGACCACGGTGTCCCCTTTCACGGAAAACATCTGGACCAGCCGGTAGGCGAGCTCGAAGGGGTAGGCGCCGCTGCGGTGCGCGGGGCCCCGCGCTGCAGGCCCTGGCGGCTGCCCCTCAGCTCGAGCCAGACGTCGGAGTACCAGACTGGTTCCGCTCCTCCCAGAAGATGGCGCTCTCGCGCCGCAGCTGTTTTGCCGCGTCGCCGGCGAACTCGCGCTTGCCCCCCTTGCGCACGATCAGGATGTGCTCGTGCTCGAGCGTCACGTAGGCGCCGGCCGGGAGCATGCCCGAGCCCATGAACTTGTTCGGCGAGTTGGTCGGCTTGCGCCAGATGATCGACGGCAACGGCGTGAACCCGAGCGCGAGCAGGGCGTGAGGATGCGGCATGGTTCGGGTAGAGCATGAAAGACATCGCCGAGGGTTCGGGTCGCGTCCCCCATGTTGATGCAGGCGAAGCCGCCCGGGACCAGAATGCGGTGGCCTCCCCCAGACGGGTCCAGCACGGCGTGCATCAGCTTCGAACGCCGCAGCCCCTCGGCGGCGTCGAGCGCCGCGCGCACGGCCGGGCGGCCCGCGGCGAAGAACGGGTCCCACATCTCGATCATCGGGTAGGGCGGGGAAGTGACCACCAGCGCGACACTCCGGTCGGCGAGCTGGCGCATGCAGCGTGAGTCGCTGAAATAGGCGCGGTGGGAGGTTTTCATGGCCGCCCTCATTCCACACCGCCGCGCGGAAGTCAAACCGCTTGAATTTTCAGACTGCGAAGGCTACATGCATACGAGTTCGGAAACCCATCAACCGGAGGTGGTGCATGGCGAAGCTGACTATCGACGATATCGACGTAAAGGGCAAACGGGTGCTGATGCGGGTGGATTTCAACGTCCCGCTGAAGGACGGCAAGGTCGCGACGACAAGCGCATCCGGGCCGCGCTGCCGACCATCCAGCACATCCTCGGCCGGGCGGCCGGCTCATCCTGATGTCCCACCTCGGGCGGCCGGACGGCAAGCGCGTCCCCGAGATGTCGCCTCCGGCCCGTGGCCGAGGTGCCTGGGCGGCCTGCTGGGCGTGCCGGTGCCTTCGCCGAGGACTGCGTCGGCCCGGCGGCCGAATAGGCCGTGGCGGCGCTTGCACCCGGGCGACGTGCTGCTGCTGGAGAACCTGCGCTTCCACGCCGAGGAGGAGGAGAACGACCCCGCCTTCGCGCAAGAAGCTGGCGGCCCTCGGCGATCTCTACGTGAACGACGCCTTCGGCACCGCCCACCGGGCGCACGCCTCCACCGAGGGGGTCACGCGCTTCTTCAGGCAATCGGCCGCCGGCTATCTGATGAAGAAGGAGCTCGACTACCTCGGCCGGGTCATCGGCAACCCGAAGCGGCCCTTCGTCGCCATCCTGGGCGGGGCCAAGGTTTCGGGCAAGATCGACGTCATCACCAACCTCCTGCCCAAGGTGGACCGCATCCTCATCGGCGGCGGCATGGCCTACACCTTCCTCAAGGCCCAGGGGCTCGAGGTCGGCAAGTCGCTCGTCGAGAACGACAAGCTCGATCTGGCCCGGCGCACCTGATCGACGAGGCGGGCGGCAAGATCGTGCTGCCGGCCGACTTCGTCGTGACCGACACGCTCGACTTCAAGGCGCGCAAGGTCGGGGCGCTGAAGACTGTCGCGCCGAGCGCGATCCCGGCCGACTGGAAGGGGTCGACATCGGCCCGCGCAGCGTCGAGCTTTTCCGGCAAGAGCTGCAGGGCGCGAAGACCGTCATCTGGAACGGCCCCATGGGGGTCTTCGAGATCGACGCCACCGCCAAGGGACCTTCGCCATCGCCGAGGATCTGGCGGACATTACGGCCGCCGGCGCCGCCACGGTCATCGGCGGCGGCGATTCGGCCGCGGCGATCGAAAAGGCCGGCATGGCCGGCAAGGTCTCGCACGTGTCCACCGGCGGCGGCGCCTCGCTGGAGTTCCTCGAAGGCAAGGTGCTGCCGGGCGTCGCCGCGCTGACCGAAAAGTAGGCCGCCGCATGCTCAACGCCATCGTGTTCGATTACAACAGCACCTTGATCGACGATCTCGACCTTTCGGTGGAGTCCTATTTCCGCGCGGGCAACGAACTGGGGCACCCCGTGGCTCGCGGCACGGTGCTGCAGCACATGTCCCAGCCGCCCTCCCGCAAGCGCACCCTCTACTTCGGCACGATACCCGATGCGGAGTGGCAGGCGATCATCGCGCGCCGCAAGGCGGTCTACGCCGAGCTGGCGCGCACCCGGTACAAACTTTTCCCGCAGACCGAGGAGGTGTTGGTCCGTCTGTCCGTCCGCTACCGCCTGGGGCTGCTGTCCAACACCTTTCGCGATCTCTACGAGGCGCTGTTCCCCCCGCATCTCAAGCGGCTTTTTCAAGCGAGCCTCTTTTTCGACGAGGTTCCGGACCCCAAGCCCTCCCCGGCGCCGATGGTGACCATGCTGGGGCGCCTGGGGGTCGAACCTCGCGCGTGCGGGTACGTGGGGGACGCCGTCGAAGACGTGCAGATGGCCCGGGCGGCGGGCGTGCGCTCGTTCGCCCTTGCCGACGGGCGCCTGCAGCGCCGAGGAACTCCGGGCCGCGGGCGCGGACTGGGTGGGCCCGGATCTGGGGGCGCTCCTGGCCTGCCTCCTGGACGGGACGGAAGCAGAAAGTGCTTGACACGCACCGCGGTCCTCCTTTAGGGGTGAAAACATATCAAGGAGACGTTGCGGTCATGGCGCGACCCACGGCAGGCGGATTTGATTACTGCTTTTACTATTACGGCACCGGTTCGCCTGCGGTGCGCGCGCCGAGGTAGTCACACAGCGCAGCAGCCGCGGGCGGATCGAACCCGCGGCGTTCAGGTTCGGAAGCGGCCGCGGGAAACACCCCGCGGCCGCTTGCATTTGGCAGGGGGGAGGACGAATGGAGACTCGCACAGACGACCTGAGGGTCAAGGGCTACACGCGACTGATTTCACCCCGGGAGATGAAACTCGAAATCCCGGTCAGCCCGGCGGCGGCCCGCACGGTCGTGGAGGGCCGGGCCGCCATCGGCCGGATCCTGAACCGGGAGGACCGGCGCCTGCTGCTCGTGGCCGGGCCCTGCTCGATCCACGACGAGCGCAGCGCGCTCGAATATGCCGGTCGGTTGCACGCTCTGCAGGCGCGCGTGCGCGACGTGATCTTCATGGTCATGCGGGTCTACTTCGAGAAGCCGCGCACCACGGTCGGCTGGAAGGGGTTCATCAACGACCCCGGCCTGGACGACTCCTGCGACATCAACCAGGGGCTGCGGCGGGCGCGCAAGCTGCTCCAGGCCATCAACGAGATGGGGCTGCCCGCGGGCACCGAGATGGTCGAGATGGTGACCCCGCAGTACGTGGCCGACCTGGTGAGCTGGGGGGCGATCGGCGCGCGCACGACCGAGTCCCAGGCCCACCGCGAGCTCGCGAGCGGGCTGTCCATGCCGGTCGGCTTCAAAAACGGCACCGACGGCAACCTGCAGGCCGCGGTGAACGCCATGGTCGCCGCGCGCACCCCCCAGACCTTCCTGGGGGTCGACCAGGAGGGCTACACCTGCATCGTGCAGACCAACGGCAACCCCATGGGGCACATCGTGCTGCGCGGCGGCAGGCGTCCTAACTACGACCCGATCAGCATCACCGAGGCGCGCCTGGGGCTGATCGGGCACCGGCTGCCCGAGGCGATCATGGTGGACTGCTCGCACGGCAACTCCTGGAAGAAGTTTCAGGGCCAGGAGATGGCCTGGCGCAGCGTCGTCGAGCAGCGCATCGGCGGCAACGACACCCTGGTCGGGCTCATGCTCGAGAGCCACCTCTGCGAGGGCAACCAGAAATTCGGGGGAGACCCCGGCCGTCTCAAATACGGGGTATCCATCACGGACGAGTGCATCTCGTGGGAGACGACCGAGCGGCTCGTGCTGTGGGCGGCGGACAAGCTCGCCGGCGCCGCGTGAGCGGGGGGTGCAGGAGGCGAACATGCGCGTGATCGACGTGGCCGGGGCGCGGCCCTCGCGAGTCGTGGTCGGGGAGCGGATCGAATCTGCGGGGCGCTACCTCCCGGGCGGGAAGCGGCTGGTGGTCGTGACAGACGGGAACGTGGAGGCCGCCCACCGGCGGCGGTTCCCGGACGCGCCCGTTCTACG
>CAWBSC010000010.1:0-74534 GCA_963791285.1 uncultured delta proteobacterium | reverse complement strand
AGCCATCTCATCATGCACTCAACACCCACGGGGCGTGCGCGCGAAAGCGCTCCATGACCGCCCGGGTGATCTCCACGGTGCCACTCGATCCGCCGAATTCAAACGGCTTGACGCGACCTTGCTGAAAGGGCCGCTCGACCGCGCTGCGGAGCCGGTCTGCGGCTTCGCTGCACGCCGGCTGCCCGTGGCGCTCCGCGAGCCACTCGAGCATCATCGCCGCGGACAGGATCGTCGCGGTGGGGTTTGCGTTGTCGGTCCCGGCGATGTCCGGCGCCGACCCCGTGCGCGGGCTGAAAGAGCCCGTGGGTGTCGCCCACGTCCCCGGACGGGGCCATCCCGATGCCGCCGACCGGCGCGGCCGACAGGTCCGAGAGGATGTCGCCGAACATGTTTTCCGTCACGACCACGTTGAAGGCCCAGGGGTGAGCACCTGGTAGGCGCCATGGCGTCGACGTAGCGTAGTCGCGGCCACCGCCGGGTACCGCCGCGCCTGATCGTCGAAAATTCTGCGGAAGAAGGCATCGAGCGAACACGTTGGATTTGTCGACGCAGGTGACCCGCCCCGGCAGACCCCGTTCTTTCCGGCGTTCGGCCAAACGCAGCGCAAAGCTGAAGACCCGCTCCGAGCCCCTGGCGCGTGATCCGCATCGTGTCCCGCGCCTCCGCGTCGCCGATGACCTGGCCGCGCCCGCGTGCGTAAAAGAGCCCCTCGGTCTGCTCGACGGATCAGCACGAAGTCGATCCCCGCCGCGCGGGGGTCGGGGCGCCGGGGGCACGGCAAGCCCGCCATGGCCCGTATCGGCCGCACCCCGGCATAGAGGTCCAGGCCCACCCGGATGTCCAGCTGGGAGCGATCTCGGTCCCGTCCGGGTAGCGGATGTCCGGCAACCCCATGGCGCCGAACAGGATCGCGTCCGCCCTCTCCAGGGCCTGCAGGGTCTCGTCGGCCAGCGCCACCCCGGTGTCGCGATAGGTCTGCGCCCCGCCGGGGTAATGCCGCCAGTTGAACCGGATCCCGCCGATTTCGGCCGACAGGGCGTCGAGCACCTTTACGGCGGCGGCCGTCACCTCGACGCCGATCCCGTCTCCGGGAAGCACCGCGATTTCAAATAGGCTCGAAGGTGTCATGCGGAGGTTTACCTGCTAAACGGGCCTGCGCCCGGCATTGCGGTTATCGGCCAGTAAGTTTTTTTTGTGGGAGAGGCTTTCAGCCTCGATCGTCGCGGCTGGAAAGCCGCTCCCACAGAAGACAAGCCAATCCAGCGCCAGTGCACCGGCGGATGCCCGGCCATCGGCGACCTGAAAGCTGCGACCGAATCCCCCTTCAGGCAGCCGAGATAGGCGGTCCGCAGATCAGCGCCGCCGAAAGCCAGGCTGGAGATGTTCTTCAGGAACCGCCCGCCGCATGCGTCCATGTGGGCACGCCCCATCTCGCCGGCCGCGAACGCCTGCTCGCACCAGTCGACGTGTGCCTCGTCCGCGTCTTCGAGGACAAGCTGCTGCGCCCCGTTCGACCCCACGCGGATGACCCGGTTGCTCACGATGCTGGTGACCCACACCCCGCCCGCGGCATCGAAGGCGAGGCCGTCCGGGAAGGTGCCTTTGCCGAAGACGGCCACGGTTTCGCGGGCGCCGAGCGCGCCATCCGCGGCGATGGGAAACCGCACCAGCCGCCGACCGAAGGTCTCGTTCACGTAGAGCCAGCCCCCGTCGGGGCTGCACGATGGCTTCGTTCGTGTACCCCAGTCTGTCGGCCACAATGCGCGCGCCGCGCTCGTCCGCGAGCACGATAAAACCGTCCGCGACGTCCGCCCGGTGCGCACGGGTGCGCGGATGCAGCCGCGTGCTCACGGTCACCCACGCCCGGCCGAAACGATCCTCGGCGACGAAATTGGTCGGCGGCAGCTCAACGCCGTCGACTTCCTCTAAATATGGCCGGACGGACCCATCGCGGCCGAGCTCAAAAACCCCGCCTTGGCTCTCGCCGAGGTCGGCCAGAAGAAAGGTTCCGCTGCGTCGCAGGGCGATCCCGTTGGGCCGCAAGGGGCGCCCCCCGGAGAGACGGCCGGCGTAAAGCGCCTGGGACCCATCGGGCCGGATGTGCGCGATCCCCCCGCGCCAGTCGGCCGTGAAGAGGTCGCCCGCGGCTGTCGCCAGAACGCACTCCGGCCGCACGAGGCCCGTCCCTCTCCAGGTCAAGGTCGCAAGGGAGACCGTAAACGGGCGCCCGACGGCGTCTCGGATGCAGTCTTGGCTTTGAGGGCTCACGCGCAATGGGCTCTCCCCGGCATCTCAGTCGCCCGCCTGCAGGGATTCCTGCAACACCGCCCTGGACCTCTGGAAATGCAGGCGCATGAAACTTTCGGCCGCTTCGGCGTCCCGCTTGGCAATGGCGGCGATCATGGCCCGATGCTCACGGATGGTGTCGCGGGGGTGGCGGACCAGGCCCTCGGGCGCGAGAACCTGATAGCTGGAGCTGATGATGTTGTAGGTCTCGAGAATACTCTTGAGGAATTCCTTGGCGCCGATGTCGAGCAGGAAATTGTGAAAGCGCCGGTCCTCGCGCGCATACGCGCGGATGTCGGTGATCTCCTTGTCTCCGCTGAACTCCTGGAAGAACCGGCTCAACTGGGCGATCTGCTTCTCGGTGATTTTCTGAGCCGCCTTGCGGGCCGCGAGGCCCTCGAGCACTTCGCGCAGCTCGAAAATGGATATCATCTCCCTCTTGGTGAATTTCCGCATGAAAAACCCGCGCCGCGGGATGGACCGGACCAGTTTCTCCTTCTCCAGGAACTTGAGGGCATTGATGAGCGGGGTACGGCTGATTCCCAGGTCCTCGGCCAGCTTCTCCTGCGGGATCTTGTCGCCGGGCAGCAGCTGCCGCTCGACGATCATGCTCTTCAGGATCTGATAGGCCTTCTGGTCGAGGTTCGCGTGCTCGGCCCCCAAATTGACGAGAGGCCGTCGGGCGGCCGCGTGGGGGGTTGCCTCTCTTGCCGATTGACGATAGACGGGGCGGGCCATGGGTCGCCATCCATATTGTATGTTGAATTTTGTATGCAGAATTCAATATCGGGTCTCGTCCGGTCTGTCAACCCCGAATCGGCATGACGAAGGATCCCGGGGCTCTGGCTTGCGACGCGGCACTAAAGCGCGAACGGAAACGACCGATAATCAATCTATCCCCGCCTTAAGCCGCGGGACATCCGACCCATAGAGATCAACGTGCGAAACATGGAATCCGTCAATCTTGATCGGACCACTCTCATCGAAGGGGGGGACCAGGTTCAGGCCGACGGCCATCATCCGTACCTGATCATTTTTTCCGGGAGCAACTGCGGCCGCCGGCACAAACTGCAGCGCGGCATCACGACCGTCGGGCGTTCGCCTCGAACCGATATCAGCCTGAACGACGACCGGGTATCCCGCGTCCACTGCATCGTCGAGTGGCTGGGCGACACCATCACGATCGAAGACAAGGGATCCACCAACGGGACCTTCGTCGACTCGCGGCGGGTCAGCCGTGCCAGCCTGCACCCGGGCGTGACGTTTCAACTGGGCCATTCGCTGATGAAAATCGAGTACAAGACCGAGGCCGAAATCCGGCTGGAAGAAAGCCTCGTCTATTCCGCCACCTTCGACATCCTGACGGGGATTTTCAACCGGCATCATTTCATCAAGCTGGCGTCGATGGAAATGGCCTATGCCAGCCGGCATCGGCTGCCGATCGGGCTCATCATGGTGGACATCGACAGGTTCAAGTCGGTGAATGACACCTACGGGCACCAGTGGGGTGATTTCATTCTGTCCAAGTTTGCCAACATGTTGATCGAAAACAAGCGGACGGAAGATCTGGTGGCGCGCTACGGCGGGGATGAGTTCCTCATTCTGCTGCGAGGCGATGTCTGTGGTGAAGCGATGGTTGCCTACTGCGAGCGCATCCGGCGTGCGGTAGAAGAGTGCACGTTCAGCTTCGACGCGACGCCCATCGGCATTACGGCCTCGCTCGGATTTCATTTCCAGAGGATGGAGGGTGACGACCCGGAGGCGCTGGTGTCCGACTTGATCCGCCACGCCGACCAGGCCCTTTACCTCGCCAAGGAAAGAGGCCGGAATCGGACCGAGGGCTTGCCGGGTTGTTGAAAAACGGCGACTCGGCCCGTGATTAAGCGTTGCGCCGCCCTAATCAATGCTCACATGCTGCCGCTACATCCGCTCGACCAGCAGATAGACGACCGGCAGCACCGCCACGAGCGACAGGGTGGAGGTCAGCCAGCAGGCATTCGAAAGATTCAGGTCCAGGTCGTAGATCGCCGGGGGGATCAGCGACGTGAAGGCAACCGGGGTGGACGCGAGACTTTTGCCTTGGGCTGTCGCTGGGCGCTCGCCCAAGACCCCAAGAGACTTTTCTTCATGACCTGCTTGATGAACGGGACGGTGCCCTGGAGCGCCATTCACGACGGCATGACCGATCTCACGCTGCTCGCCACCGCGATTGGGATGGGGGCCTCGCTCGTCAGGGTCGGGGTCGAGGACAGCATCTTCCGGGTGCCCGACCAGGCGGTCACGCGCAACGTGGAGCTGGTGCAAAAACTCACCCAGCGTGTCCGCCTGCTGGGTCATGAAGTCGCAACCCCCCCCGAGACCAGGGCGATTTTGGGAATCCGCAGGATTTGAACATAAATATGGACTAAACTATCAATTTGTGGGAAACTGAAAACGTCCTTTGGAAGCTCTGCGGCCCAAGGAATGTCTTTTTGATCGAGTCGAAGTCACAGCATCCGATAAAAGAAGGGGACGGGTTGAAGTCATGACTATAACAGACTGGATCATTCAGCTTTCAATCTTTGGGGTCTTGGCTCTGGCCGTGGTCGGCACCGTTCAGAATCTTGTCGACGCGATGAAAAAAAAGAGCTGAAAGAGAGCCCGGTTCAGGAATCCTGAGGCCGGCTGTGCCACGATGCGCCGGCCCGCAAAGTGGATCGCCGCAAGGGGAGCGTAGAGAGCGACCGGCTGTTGGCTGCAGCCAAAGATCGCTCATTGATTCTCCGGCAAAACGCGCACGAAAAAGCGTCTCAGCATGTCTTCCATGCTGAGACCCTTTTTTAATTTGATTTCAAGCCGCTCCGCTGCGAACCTCGCGGCAGAGGTCCTAAACCAGGATTTTTTCGTTCAAGCGTCCGCAGCGGTTGCCGTGCTGACGACCCCTGCTCTTTTCTTGCGATACTGGTAGGCCACACACAGGGCCAGCAAGGCAATCCCGATGATGTCGGTGATCGTGCCCGGGTCGACGAGCAGCAGCCCGCCGATGACAAACAGGATCCGCTCGATCCAGCTCATCGGTGCCACGAAATAACCGATCATGGCCGCTCCGATCGCCGTCATGCCCGCGCAGGACGTGACGAGATTCTGGAGCATCCCGTAGCGACGTCGTGTCGATCAGAGCATGGCCGGGTTGTAGACGAAGATGTAGGGCATCGATGAATGCCCCGATGGCCAGCTTGGTGGAATGACCCCGGTCTTGAATGCATTGGCCTTGGCGATCCCGGCTCCGGCGTACGCAGCCAGTGCCACCGGCGGCGTGATGTCGGCGATGATCCCGAAATAGAAGACGAACATGTGGGCCGCCAGCAGGTGCACGCCCAGTTGGATCAAGGCCGGAGCGGCAATGGTGGAGGTGATGATGTAGTTGGCCGTTGTCGGCACCCCCATGCCGAGGATGAGCGAGGTGATCATGGTGAAGAAAGCGTCAAGCAGGAGATTGCCGCCGGCCAGGTCCACGAGCCCGTTGGCCATCTTGAGGCCCAGCCGGTCAGGGTGATCGACGCCGACGATGATGCCGGCCGAGGCGCAGGCCAGCGCCACGCCCACGGCATTGCGCGCGCCCGGCTCGAACCGCATTGGCGATATGCCGGGGGCCATCCGGGTTGCCTCCTTCGAAGCACCCGCCAGATGGAGGTCACCAGGCCCATGAGGGCCGCATAAAGCGGGGTGAACCCGTCGAAAGAAATATGATGATCGCAAACAGGGGGACGAAGAGATGCCCCCGCTCCTTCATGACATCCGCGAACCGGGGCAGCTCGTCGCGGGTCAGGCCCCGCAGGTTGCAGCGCTTGGCCTCGAAGTGCACTTCCATGAACACGCCGAAGAAATAGAGACAGGCCGGGATGGCCGCCGCCTTGGCGATGTCGAGGTAGGGCACGTTGAGGAACTCGGCCATGATGAAGGCCGCCGCCCCCATGATGGGCGGCATGATCTGGCCGCCGGTGGAGGCCGAGGCTTCCACCGCCGCCGGCGAACTCGGGCCGGTAGCCCAGGCGCTTCATCATGGGGATGGTCAGACTGCCGGATTCCACGGTGTTGGCCACCGAGCTGCCCGGACACCGTTCCCTCCAGGGCACTCGTGATGACCGCCATCTTGGCCGGGCCGCCCGAGGCCCAGCCGGCCACGGCGTTGGAAATGTCGATGAAGAGCTGCCCGAACCCCGACTTTTCACGAAACGAGCCGAACAGGATGAACAGGTAGATGAACGTCGCCGCCACCCCCAGCGGAATGCCGAGGATACCCTCGGTGGTCAAAAACATGTGGGATGCGATGCGTTCCAGCGAGTACCCGCGGTGCGACATGAAACCGGGGAAATATGCCCCGAAATAAGCAGAAGAGCAGAAAAAACGTCGCCAGGCAGACGATCGGAAGCCCCACCACCCGTCGTCCCGCCTCCAGCGTGAGCAGGATGCCGCACCCGGCGGCGAAATAATCCATGCGGGAATAATCCCCGCCGGCCTCCATGATGCGCATGTAGTTCAGCGCCATGTACAACCCGATGTAACAGGCAAAAGCAGCCAGCACCCAGTTGTACCAGTACAGGCGATTGTCCTCATCTCCGGCGCGGGCCGGGAACAGCAGGTAGGTCAATGTGAAGGCATAGGCCAGGTGGATGGATCGTTGCAGCTGGGCCGGGAGCAACCCGAAGGCCGCCGTGTACACCTGGAAAATCGACCACGAAACGCCGATGACATAGACGATCCAAAGCGACGCGCCGGTCAGCTTGCGGGCGCTGGCCTCCTTGTCGACCTGCTTCAGGATCTTTTCGATCTCTTCCTTGGAAACGGCCTCGACCCCTTCCATCTTGGTGGTGAGGACACCGGACTGGCCCGGATCTTTTTCTTTTTCACTCATGGGATGCACCTGCCTTTGAGGAGGTCGAAGATTCGAATGTCGCGAACGCGCACGGTTAACGGTTGCCCGGGCTCTGCCAGATCCGCAAGCCGGATCTCCCGGTCTCCAATACGCAACGTGTGATTGGCCACCCAGCCCACTCGGATGATGATTTCCGGAACGGAGCGGTTTACGGTCCACTCCAACCAGCCGTCCTTGGAGAGAGCCAGCGTTCCATCTTGTGTCGAGGCTTCCGGCATGCCGGCGCCGAAGGCGTCAAAGCGCGATCGGACGATGACCAGATGGTCGCGCTCGACCCGCAGCGTGTCATAAACGGGCCGTTTGTTCACGGAGTGAACAAACGAAAGCACAAACTCCTCGCCCGGCTTGACCCGGGCACAAAAAACGGTGCGTCCGCTGCCACCGTCGACTAATTCAAGCGCGAGAATGAAAGGCCAGAGCGAAAGCCCGACAACCACCGCGCCAACGAATACCAAACATGCGACCCAACGACGGTGCATTATAAAGATGCGTGCGACCCTCCCGGCAGTAGTCATAAAAATTGCCGGAAGGGCCGCAAGGTCGTTATGTTTCTGAGCAGAAACTCCCCTCATGTAGAAAGCCGCGTCAGCGGCTTTCTATTTCATGAGACCCTTTTCCTTGTAATACTTCACCGCCCCCGGGTGGAAGGGGATCGAAACGCCCTTCACCGCATACTGTAAGTTCAACTCCTTGCCTTTGGCATGGGCGGAGGCCAGATCAGCCTGGTTCTCGAACAGGGTCTTGGTCAGGTTGTAGACCATGTCTTCCTTGAGCTGGGTGCCGGCGATCAGGACGGCATTGACGGCCACGGTGGGCACTTCCGCGGTCTGGCCCTTGTAGGTGTTGGCGGGGATCTTCACGCCGGTCAGGAACGGGTACTTCGCGATCAACTTGGCCGAAACGTCGGAGGAGATCGGGAGAATCCGGATTTCGTTCTGCGTGGAAACGTCCATGATGGCCGAGTTGGGGATGCCGGCGGTCGCAATGAACGCGTCGATATGCTTGTCTTTAAACGCCTCCGCACTCTCGGAGTAAGACAAGTACTGCCCGCTGACGTCCTCCTTCTTCAGACCGTAGATGTCCATCAGCTGCCGGAAGTTGATCTCGGTGCCGCTGCCCGGGGCGCCCACGCCCACCTTCTTGCCCTTCAGGTCCGCGAAAGTCTTGATCGGGCTGTCGGCCCGCACCACGACCTGGACGATTTCGGGATAGAGCACGGCGACCGCAGCCATGCCTCTCGAGGGGCGGGTTTCTCTCCTTCTTTTGGCTTGAAGCTTTCCACGGCGTTCCAGGCCTGGTCCAGCGTGTCGCTCTGGACCAGGGCCAGTTCGACCTCTTTCTTGTTGATCAGCCGGATGTTTTCGCCCGAGGCGCCGGAGGTCTGGGCGGTGACGTTCATATCCTTGATCTTGGTCCAGATCTTGGCCATGGCGCCGCCGAAGGGATAATAAGTCCCGGCCGTGCCGCCGGTCGCAAGCACGAGGTTGTCCGCCGCCTGGACCGCCACTGCACCGATCAGGAAAAGACACAGGACTCCGATTGCCGCAAATCGTTTCATCGAGCACCTCCTTGTGGGTTTGGTGTTCCGGTGACGCCTGCTATTACTGTTGAAGGAAATGGATCCTATGCCAACCGGCACCTCGGAGTCAAGCGGAAGCGGGAAGCCGGGGGCGGATTGTCGGTGGTTGGCATATCGAGGATCCGGGCTTATTATAGCGTCGCCATGGAACGTACCGATGCCCCGATTCAACGGCATGCGCCGCTGCTGCTCGAAGGCGGCAGCGAGTTTACGGGACGGATGGAGGCAGCCGACCGCGCCGCGCTGAAGGCGGCCGGTCAGAAACCCGTGACCATCGTCCCGGCGGCTGCCGTCCCGGAGGGCGGACAGGCCGAGGCCGGCCGCAACGGCGTGCGCTGGTTCAAACGCCTGGGGGCCGCCGATGTCCGGTCCACCGGCTGGGTCGACCGGCAGTCCTCCCGGGATGCGGAAATCGCGGCGACGGTGGCGGCATCCGGCCTGGTTTTCCTGCCAGGCGGCTCTCCCCGCTACCTCGCGGAGGCCCTCCGCGGTAGCCTCGTCTGGGAGGCGATGCTGACCGCGCATGCGGCAGGCGCAGTCATCGGCGGGAGCAGCGCCGGGGCCATGGTGCTCTGCGAGGTGTATTACGACCCCTCCGCGGCGCAGGTGCTGCCCGGCCTGAACCTGGTGCCGAAAATCTGCATTCTGCCGCACCACGACACGTTCGGCCGCGCGTGGGCGCCGCAAATCGCCCGTGAGGCACGGGGAGTGCTCCCGGTCGGGATCGACGAGGAAACCGGAATGGTGAACGACGGCCCCGCAGGGAGCTGGACGGTCTACGGCAAAGGAGCCGTAACCGTCTACCTGGCCGATGGACCGCGGGCCTACCGTGCCGGGGAGCATCTGGAGCTGCCGGGCCGAAGCCCGCAGCGCCGCTGATAGAATCCGTTTCAGATAATGCAACGCACTCACGAAGGGTGTGGGAATGCCACCGAAGGGCATCATCGTGCTCATGGGCTCGGGCGAGCTCACGTCGACCATGGCCGGGGTTCACCGGGAGTTGCTGGCGGGGCTGGGTCCGGCCGCGCGGGCGGTGTTTCTCGACACGCCGGCCGGCTTCCAGTTGAACGTCGACCAGATCTCAGCAAAAGCCTCGCTCTACTTCCGCGACAAGGTGGGCCGACCGCTGACGGTGGCCTCGTTCAAATCCGCAAGCGCCCCCCCGCTCGAAGCCGAGAAGGCCTTCGTGACCCTGCGGCAGGCCGATTTCATTCTGGTCGGCCCGGGCAGCCCGACCTACGCCCTGCGGCAGTGGCAGGCAAGCCCCCTGCCCGAGATCCTCGGCCGCCGCATCGAGGAGGGCGCCGTGCTGGTCGCCGCGAGCGCCGCTGCCCTCACGACCGGGTGCCTCACGCTGCCGGTCTACGAGATTTACAAGGTCGGCGAGGACCCGCGCTGGACCCCCGGCCTGGATCTCCTGGGCCGCTTCGGCCTGCATCTCGCGGTGGTCCCGCACTGGAACAACGCCGAGGGCGGCAACCACGATACGCGCTTCTGCTTCATGGGTGCGCCCCGTTTCCGCCGGCTGGAGGCGCTGCTGCCCCCGGACACCGGCGTCCTGGGGATCGACGAGCACACGGCCTGCATCATCGATCTGGCACGCGGCGAAGTGCGGATCCGCGGCGTCGGCGGGGTGACACTGCGCCGCCACGGAAGGGAAGCCGTCTTCGGAACGGCCGACGTCCTGCCGCTCACGCTCCTCACGGGCGACGCGCCCGAGCGCATGCGCCCCGGCCCGACCGCCGCACCCCCCGACGCCCCGGCGAGACCCGGGGACGCCGAGGGGGCCTTTTGGGCGGAGGTCCACGCCCTGGAGTCCGGGTTCCAGCACGGGCAGGACGCCGGTGATGGCGGGCGCATGACGGCTTCCATCCTCGAGCTGGAGCGGCGCATCTGGAAGGCCTCGCGCGACCTCGAAACCGAGGGGAGCGCCCCCCCGGCGCGCGAGCTCCTGCGCGAGTGGATTGTACTCCTGGGCGCGGCTCTGTCCTCCGGGCCGAGCGAGCGCTGTCTCCGCCCCGTCATGGACGAGTTGCTGCGGTGGCGGGATGAGCTGCGCCGCGAGCAGCGCTGGGGGGAGGCGGACGCGCTGCGCGATTGCCTCCAACGCGCGCAGGTAGTCGTCGAGGACACCCCCGATGGGACTCACTGGCATGTCAGCTGAACCCTGCACGCAGAAGGAGGCACTCCTGGACGCGGGACCCACCGCCGTTACCCTGCGCCTGGAAACACCCGACTCGCTGGAACGCCTGCACCGGGAGGGAGACGCTCTGAGCTGGCCCGCGCCGTTCGTGCTCCCGGGCTGGATCCGGGCCTGGCACGACACGTTCGGCGAGGCCGAGATGCAGCTGTGGTCGTTGCGGGAGGGCGAGGCGGTGGTCGGTCTGGCCCCGCTGCAGACAGCGGGCCGCACAGCCTCCATCGTCGGCAGCCCGGACGTGTGCGATCATCTCGATCTGGTAGCGGTCCCCGGCCGCGAGCGCGCGGTCTGCAATGCCCTGATCGCGCACCTCCAACGCTCCGCGACCGTCGATCGCCTGGACACGGGGCCGGTCCGCCCGGACTCGGTCGTCGTGCGAGCGCTCTTGCCGGCGGCGCGCGCGCTGGGTCTGCCGACCGAGGTCATCGAGGACGAGTCCCTGTTCGAGCTCCGATTGCCGGCTGTCTGGGACGACTATCTCGAGTCCCTCTCCGGCAAGGAGCGGCACGAGGTCAGACGCAAGCTGCGGCGCGGGGGCGATGCGTTTCGCTTCGAGCTGACCGCGGGCGATGCGACCGCTGTGGACGAGTTCCTGCGCCTGTTCCGGCGCAACCGGGCGGACAAGGCCGCCTTTATGGATGCCCGCACGGAGGGGTTTTTCCGCGGGCTGGCCCGACAGCTGCCCGAGACCCGTATCGGCCTGCTGCGCGTTGACGGTCCGGTGGCCGCCGCAGTATGGTGCTTCGACCACGACCGCACCCGCTACCTTTACAACAGCGCCTACGATGCCGATTACTCCAAGCTGAGCGTGGGCTTGGCCTGCAAACTTCTGAGCATCCGGGACGCCATCGAACGCGGCCTGACCACCTACGACTTTCTCAAGGGCAACGAAGCCTACAAGCACCGGCTGGGGGGTACTCCGGTGCCGTTGGTTCGATGCCGGATCGACCTGCGGCCCGCCGGCCGCGGGACAGCCTGAATCGGGTGGAGGAGATGACACCGGCCTCTCTGCGCATTGCCATGATCAGCGTGCACTCGAGCCCGCTCGGGCCGCTCGGGACCCGGGACACGGGCGGGATGAGTGTTTACATCCGCGAGCTCTCCCGCGAGCTCGGACGGCTGGGGCATCCGGTGGATATCTTCACCGGCGCGGGCGACCCGACCGGTGGCAACTCGCCCCAACGCCTGTACCCGAACGTGCGCTTGATCCGGCTGTCGCTCGGGCCCGGTCCGCAGGTCCCCAAGGCGGAGCTGCACGCCCACCTCTCCCGCTTCGCGCTGGCCTTCGAGGATTTCTGCGGCCGGACGGGGGCGGACTACGATCTCATTCACAGCCACTACTGGCTGTCCGGCGGCGTCGGGGAGGCCGTCCGCGCGGAACGGGAACTGCCGCACATCGTCACCTTTCACACTCTCGGGGCGCTGAAGACCGCGGTTCTGGGGCCGGAGCCCGCCCCGAGTCCGCGCGTCGCCGCCGAACGCGCGCTGGCGGCGAGCTGCGACCGGATCGTGGTCACATCCCGCCGGGAGCAGCAAAATCTCATCCGCCATTACGACGCCCACCCGGCGCGCGTCCGGCTTGTCCGCTGCGGCGTCGACCTCGCCCTGTTCCGTCCGATGGACCGGCGCACCGCCCGTCGGGGCATCGGGGTCGGGGAAGACGAACGGATCGCGCTCTACGTGGGACGGTTTGCCCCGGAAAAAGGCCTGGACCGGTTGCTGCGGGCGTTCGCGCGCCTGGCGCACGTCCCCGGCCTGCGACTGGTGGTGGTCGGCGGCATGGCGGACGGGGACCCGCAGTTCGGGCGCATGCGCGCGCTCGCACGCTCCCTGGGTATCGGCGACCGCGTGGCGTTCACCGGCCGGGTGGAGCATGCGCAGCTGCCGGCCTTCTATAGCGCCGCGGACGTCCTAGCGCTGCCCTCGTCCTATGAGAGCTTCGGGATGGTCGGCCTCGAATCGCTCGCCTGCGGGACGCCGGTGGCGGCCACCCGGGTGGGGGCCATGGACGAGCTGATCGTCCCGGAGATCAGCGGCTGCATTGCGGACGGGTTCGCGCCGGAGGCGCTTGCCGGCGCCATCGAACGCACGCTCGCGCTTCCCGGGGCCGCAACCGAGAGGGGGCGCGAACGGATCCGCCGCACCGTCCTGGACTACCGCTGGTCGCGCGTCGCCCGGGACGTTCTGCAGGTCTATCGAGACGCCCTCGCCTCCCACCAACGAACAGCCGTCGCAAGCGCGGCAGAGCCGGCGCTGGCGGCGCACGCAGGAGGAGTGAGATGACGGAACCGGTGGACGTGCTGGTGGTTGCGGCCCACCCCGACGACGCCGAATTCGGCGCCGCCGGGACCTTGGCCAAGTGGACGCGCGACGGGCGCAGCGTGGCTTACGTCGTCTGCACCGGCGGCGAGAAGGGGACCAGCGACGCGACGCTCACCCCCGAGGCCCTGCGACAAATCCGCGAAGGCGAGCAGCGGGCCGCCGCCCGGACGCTCGGCGTGCAGGAGGTCGTCTTCCTGGGGCAGCCCGACCAGGGGTTGGAAGACACGGCCGAGTTCCGCAAGCTCATCGTGCGCATGATCCGCACCTACCGCCCGGCGGTCGTGATGACGTCCGACCCGTATCGACGCTACATCTGGCACCGCGATCACCGCATCATCGGCCAGGTCGTGCTGGACGCGATTTTCCCGTTTGCGCGCGACCACCTGGCCTACCCGGACCTGCTGGCCGAGGGGCTCCTGCCGCACAAGGTGAAGGAGATCTACTTCTGGGGGACCGAGGACATCAACTTCCGTGCGGACATCACGGAGACATTCGATATCAAGATCGCGGCCCTGCGCTGTCACGCGAGCCAGATGCGCGCGCTGCCGGCGGGCGACCCGGAGGAGTGGCTGCGCCGCCGCTGCCGCGAGATGGCGGCGGGCGAATCCTTCGGCCTGGCCGAGGCTTTCCATCTCACGGTCGCCCCCCCTGACAGGCTGTTGAAAAACGGCGTCTCGGGCCGTGATCCGGCGTTGCGGCCCGAGACGCCGGTTCTTACGCGTGCATGTAGCGCACTTCGGGAATTTCGTCGGGCGAGTCGGTGCGGAAGGTGAACGCGGTGAAGGAGGCTGTGGCGGGGTAGCCGCCGAAGCCGAGCTTGTGGTAGTCGACCTTGCTCTGCGCGGTGACGGGAGCCCCCCGGGCCCAGATCGTGGCGAAGATGACGACGTCGCCGTGAGTGACGGCCATGGCCTCCCGACCTCCGTGGTGCCGGCGCACGCCCGCAAAGAATTTCCGCACGCGGTCGAGAATGTCCTGCGGCTGCTCGTAGGGCGGCCCCACCCCGGTGTAATAGTCCCCGCCCCGCCGGTCCCCCTCCAGCCCGTCCTGGCCCTCGAAGATCGTGAACACCTCGAGCAACAGCGGCGTCCGCCGCAGCGTGACCCCGGGGTGATAGGCGAGGATCTCGCCGGCGGTCTGTCGGGCCCGCAGGAGCGGGCTGCTGTAAGCGGCTGCGATCGGGATCCCGGCCATGGCCCGCCCGGCGGCGCGGGCCTCTTCCAGGCCGCGCTCGCTCAGCCGGAAGCGCGGCATCCGGCCGTAGATGATCCCCCGCGGGTTGTGCACGTGGCCGTGGCGCACCAGCCAGATCGTCGTCGGGCTCGTCATGCGGCCTGTTCTCCGATGGGTGAGGCAGCCCATGTCATGGCCGCAAGACCCCTTCTTCCCGCAGGAACCCTTCGAGGTCGCGCCGGAACACCGCCCAGTCGGGCGGACAGTCGTTGTGACCGGCCTCGTAGACGATCAACCGCCCGCGGGGCGCGGACGCGCTGAGCGCCTGCCCGTGGGCGAAGGGCGCCACCGTGTCCTGCCGGCCGTGGACGACCAGGACCGGACCGGCGTACCGCCGCACGGCCGCGAGGTTGTCGAAGGGGTCGCGGATCAGGAAACCGGGCGCCAAGTAGCGGACGGCATAGGTGCGCAGGCTCGTGAAGGTGGACAGCAGAACGAGCGCCGCGGAGGGCCGCTTCAGGGCGAGATCGCAAACCGCCCCGCCGCCCATCGATCGCCCGATCAGGACGATGCGGCCGGGGTCCACTTCCGGCCTGGCGGCAAGACGGTCGTAGGCCCGCGTGAACACCTCCAGGATCCGCTCCTGGGTCGGGGCGCCCTCGGAGCGCCCGTAGCCCGGGTACTCCACCAGCAGCAGCCCGGCCCCGAGGGCGGCAACCGGGCGCAGCTCATCCGGCCAGTAATCGATCAGCTCCCCGTTGCCGTGCGCGAAAATGAAGGCAGGCGCCGGTCGGGCCGCGTCGGCCCCGGGCGATTTGAGGAACCAGCTCTCGACGCGCCCGAAGTCCGTCTCGACCCACTCCGCCTCCACGCCCATGACGGCCACGTCTTTGGCAGGCAGAGCGGGGACCAGGTGCCGCGGGTAGATGAACTGGCGCTGGAACAGGAACATCCCGCCGCAGTAGACGAGGTAGACCAGCAGCGCGCCACCGATGAATTTGAGCACCGGATGCAGTCTCATGGGGGTTGGGGGGCGACCGGACGCCACTGAAGCGCTCGGACCGATGGGAGAAATACCCGACAACGGCGTTGGTGGCAAGCGAGGAGCATTTACATGAGCGCGTCCGGGACGGCCGAGGTGGCCGCATGCGGATGCGGGCGGGAGACCGCCGCTGGATCTCCCGCCCGGGTTGCGTTCGATCAGGCGGTTTCAGTCCCGTCGGGGGCAGCGGCGGCTGCCTCGGCGAAGGGTTGCGTTTAGCGCGTCTTTTTGCGCAGGCCGATCCGCCACTTGGCGAAGAGGCACACGAACGCCACGAAAAAGGCCATGGCCGCGTACTCGCTCCACGCGGGCAGGCCCAGCCAGCCGCTCACCCACGGGTCGGTGACCATCATCTGGCCGCCGACCTTGCCGAGCACGGCCGCGCCGACCCAGAGGATAATGGGGTGGCGGTCCATCAGCTTGGAGAGCCATGAGCTCATGAAGACCACCATCGGGATCGACAGGATCAGCCCGAAGAGCAGCAGCAGCAGATTGCCGTGGCTGGCGGCCCCGACCGCGAGCATGTTGTCGATCCCCATGCTCAGGTCCGCCACGATGATGATCCAGAGCGCTTGCCACACGCTGTTGCACTCCCTGTCGTGGCTTTCCTCCTTGGTGCCGTCCGTCAGCAGCTTGATGGCGATCCAGATGATGACGGCCCCGCCGATCAGCTTGACCAGGGGCATGTTGAGCAGCTGCGCCACCAGGAAGGTGCAGATCACGCGGATGACCACCGCCCCGCCCGCCCCCAGGATGATCCCCATCTGGCGCGACTTGCCCTGGAGGTTCTTGACCGCCATGGCGATGACCACGGCGTTGTCGCCGGCCAGCACCAGGTCGATGAGCACGATGCTCAGGACGGCCAGGAGAAATTCCCAGGTGAACGCGATGTGCCCGAACGGACCGAAATCCCACATGTGCGATTCCTCCTTCTCCCCGCGAAGGGACCGCGGCGATGTTCTCGCCCGCGGTGGTGGTGTCGGGAATCGTTGGGCGGAGGTTTACTCGGAGGATGCCCGCACGATTCCGGTGGCGCCGGGGCACAAAAAAACCTTTACCCGCGGCATGGAACCCATGTCCGAGTAAAGGTCTTGCAAGTCCCGACTGGATCGCGAGAGCCGCTCCCGGGCGGCCGAGGCCGCCGTATTGACGGAATGCGGTCCGGCCCTGGTGCGGCCGGTTGCTACTCCCCTTTACAGGTGACCGAATTAATACAGCAGGCCGGCTTTCCCGTCAAGCGCGGCCCGCTTGCGAGTGATTGACTATGGGACGGGGTCGCTATACAAGGCCGCTCAACCGAAGACCCAAGCCCGTTGTTCCGGCAGCTGAACAGGCATAGGTCCCATACCCCTTCAGAAGAAGCGATGTGATCCCGACCTCCCAGACCTCCGCCGCTTCGACACGCCGGACTTCCCGCCTGGCAGGCCCGTTCTGCATGCTGATCTCGGCCTGCGGCTTCACGGCCATGAACCTGCTTCTGAAGCACGGCCTGGCGGTGTTCAGCGTCTGGGACGTCGGATTCTACCGCTTCGCGGGCGGGCTCGCAATCCTGCTGCTGCTTTTCGGCCGCAGCGGAAACCCCTTCGGCGGGCCGGACACGAAGCTGCTTCTTCTGCGCGGCTGCACCGGATCGATCGCGTTCATCTTTTTCATCTTCTCGGTCAAGCTCCTGCCGGTTTCCACAGCTCTGGTGCTGCTCTACATGTACCCGACCTTCGCCGCGATCTTCGCCGCCTGGCTCTACCGCGAATCCGTTTCCCGGCCGGCCTGGTGCTGCATGGCCGCCGTCCTCGCCGGCGTGGTCATCCTGGTCGACCCCGCCCGGGGGGCGGACACGACCGGGGTGCTCTGCGGGCTGGCGTCGGCCCTCTTCGCGGGGTTGACCATTGTCGTCATCCGCCGCCTGAAGCAGACCCACGGGTCAGTGGTCATCTACCTGTACTTCTGCCTGGTCGGCGCGCTCGTCACCATGCCGGCCTACCTCACATCCCCCACCCTCCCGGCCAGCCTGCCCCAGCTGCTGGTGTGCGCGGGCATCGTGCTGACATCGATTCTGGGCCAGCTGATGATGAACCACGGGTTCGGGTACTGCCGAAGCTGGGAAGGCGGTCTCTATTTGACGAGCGAGCTGGTCTTGACCGCGCTGGCGGGAGTCCTGCTCTTCGGCGACCCGGTCGGGTGGCGGTTCTTCACGGGGGGAGGACTGATCCTGGGCAGCGCCCTGCTGCTCCAGCTCGAACACGTCCTGAACGGCCGGCCGGCGTCGGCCGCGGTCGCGCGGAAGGATTCGCCTGCCTGAAGAGGATCGCGTCACCGCGCACAGGAATGCAAACGGCGGGATCCCTTGCGAGACCCCGCCGTCGTCATCCAGGCGATGAGGGTTATCCGGCCACGTCGATGCCGGGGTCACAGCCGTAAGAGGTCTTGTTCTCGCATTCGAAGTTCTTCTCGCGCGTGTCCACGTGTCCGCGCTCCCGTTCCTCTTCCGACTCGACGTAGCTTTGCTCGTTATTTTTGCGGCTCATGGTCGTATCCTTTGGTTGAGTGTTCGGCCGCCGTTTGCTGCGGCCGTCTTGCTTACCTTCAATAGTCAGCACGAACCGCCAATGCGCAATGGGTCGGCCGGGGGGTAGTGATAGTCAAAATCCACCAGTCGCCCCGATCCCGACCGACTCAAGCACACGGTCGAAAGTGACGATCCCATATAGATGAGACCGCTGCTAAAACGCCTGGGCCCTGCCCTGTTCCTGATCCTGGTTTCCGCGCAGGCCCTGGCCGGCCAGGGGCCTGCGGCCGAGGCTGGCTGGACCAGTGCGGACCCGGTGAGCATTCCGCACGCGGAACGGCTGCGCTGGCTCCAGGCCGGGAACCTGGCGCCCAACCCCTCGTTCGAGGAGGGCGAGCCCGGCGGCGGGGGCTTCGCGGTGCGCGGCTGGACCAGGATCGGCGAGCGAGTCGATCTGGTCGACCGCGGACAGCCGCCCGTCTCCCCCCCGGAGGTCTCGGACGGAGAGCGCGCGGTCAGGGTCAGACGGCCCTCCGCGGGCGAATCGGACCCGCCCGAGGGCATCCTCAGCGACTTCATCCCCGTCATCCCCGGCAACTACGAGTTCACCTACGACGTCCGGCTCGAGAACCTCACATCTCCCCGCCCGCGGTTCGGCGCGCGCCTGGACGATGCGGTCACCGTGCGGCTGCATTTTTTCGACCGTGACCGTGCCCCCCTGGACGGCCGCAGCCTGAGCCCGGTCGGCCGCACGCCGATCGACGCCTCCGACAAGAGCTACACGTTCGCCAACTACTGGTCGATCGACGCCTTCCCCTGGGCCACAGTGGGGGCCCGGACTTACAACTACCCTTACTCCGAAGGCGACATCCCGGACGGAACGCGCTACGTGCGCCTGTTCATCGGGCTGCGGTCGGCCGGCACCCTGTGGGTGGACCGGGTCGTGTTCCGATATTCGAAGTGGAACTTCACGGCGCTCGAGCGTCTGCGGCCCTGGTTCGAGCGGGATCTCGAACCGCTCGAACGCCTGATCCCGGCCCCCAAGACCGTCCGGCCGCTGCGCCGGGTGGCCTGGCGCATTCCGATCGGTGGCGCTCAGGTCCCACCGCCCCTGGTCGTGCTGCCCGCCGCGCCGGCGCCGGCCGAGCGAACCGCGGCCGAGCTGCTGGTCGACACGCTCAACCGCGAGGAGCCTGCAGATGCGCGGGCCGCCGTCGCCGACGCAGGCGTGCCGCTCGACACGATCCTCGACCGGCCGCTGGTGTTCGCCATCGGCCGGAACCGGCTGGTCGAGGAGCTCAAGCCCGACCTGCCCCTGGCGGAGCTGCGCGGCCGGGAGCAGGGCTACGTCATCGTCCCGTTCGAGGCGGGGACGTGTCATGTCGTCTTCCTCGCCGCCGAAAGCGCGCTCGGGGCCTACTACGCGGCCGCGACCGCGGCGCAGCTCGTCGACGGCGCAACCGGCGTCTACCACAGCGCGGCCGTGGTCGATTACCCGGACTTCCTGGTGCGCTCGTATCGACTCGCGACCTGGAGCAGCCTTGCCGGCCTCGACCGCGATCTGCAAGGCCTCGAGCGCATGAGCCGTCACAAACTCAACCAGGTTTACGCCGGGTACGGCGGCCGGAATGTGGACTGGCATCGGCCGGAGCGGCTCTACCGGGTAGGCGTCGAAGAGGCCGGGGCGTGGTGCCGCCGAACCGGGGTGATGGCGCTCGGGGCGATGGTCAACCCTTACGCGCATTTCACCTTCATGCCGGACGAGGCCGCGCTGAGCGAGGACACCCGCACCACATGGACCCATGCGGACGAAAAGAGCTGGGAGAAGCTGCAGTCCGCCTTCCGGGTCGGGCTGGACGCCGGAGCGCGGACGGCCATGCTGCTCGCGGACGATTTCGTCCCGCACCAGGGGCGCAACCGCTGGAATTTCTCACTTTACACGTCCGAGGACCGGCAGCGCTACGTGAACCTCCAGAACGCGCAGGCGGCGGTGATCAACCGCCTCAGGGGCTGGCTCGACCGGGACTACCCCGGCACCCGCATCGAGTTCTGCCCGCCCTGGTATGCCAACGAGTTCATCGACCGCAGCGAGGGCCGGGCCGAGGTCTACTTCCGCGAGCTCTCCGCCCAGATCCCACCCGGGGTCGGGATCGTCTGGACCGGGCCCACGGTGAGATCGCTTTCGGTCGACATGGCCGACCTGCACCGCTACCGGGACCTCGCCGGCCGTCCGCCTGTCTTCTGGGACAACACCCTCTACGCGCGCAACATCGAAGCGCGCACCTACGGCGGCTACACGGTCCACTACCCGGGCAAGGTGCGCTTGTGCAACCTCTTCGAGCCGCTCGACGTCGAGCGGCCGGCGGGCTTCCACGACCTCACCGACGGGCGGCAGATTTACGTGAACGGCACGGTGGACTCGGAGGTCTACCGGATCAAGTACGCAACCGTGGCCGACTGGGCCTGGAACGCGACCGCCTACGTGCCGGAGCTCTCCCTTTGGAAGGCACTGGTCCAGGAATATGGCGCCGCTGCGGCCGCGGAGGCGCTTGCCTTCAACGATGCGTACTACGGGCTCTACCAGGTGGGCCTGCGGGTGGAGTCTAAGACGATCGGGCCGGAGGAGGCTGCACGTGAGGGGCGGATCTGGCTCGACCGGTCGGGCCGGCACCTGTCAGCGCTGCGCCGGCTTCTGCCCGGCCACCGGCTGTCGGAGGAGCTCGCGGGGCACATAGAGCGCTTAAAGACGCGCCTCGAGGATGCGGGGGGCGCGTCTCCGGCCCAGTGAGGCTCGTTCACTTCGGCGGGGCCTCGATGTTCACGAAATTCATGTCGGCGTAGCGGTCCCCCGAGGCGGCCTTCCTGTGGGCGGTCGCATCGATCCGGGCCATATCCTTCGGGGACAGGGTGATGTCGGCGGCGGCGATGTTTTCCTCGAGGTGCTTGCGCCGGGTCGTGCCGGGGATCGGGACCACGTCGTCGCCCTGGGAGAGCACCCAGGCAAGCGACAGCTGCGCGGGCGTGCAGCCCGTTTCGGCCGCGATCGCGGAGAGCTGCTCCACGAGCGCCCTGTTTTTCTCGAGGTGCCCGGGCTGCAGGCGCGGTTGCACGCGGCGGAAATCGTCTTTGGCGAAATGGTCGAGCGAGGTGATCGTGCCGGAGAGAAATCCGCGGCCGATCGGGCTATAGGGCACGAAGCCGATCCCGAGCTCGCGCACGAGCGGCAGCAATTGGTCTTCCGGGTCGCGGCTCCAGAGCGAGTACTCGGTCTGCAACGCCGAGATCGGGTGCACCCGGTGCGCGCGACGGATCGTGTCCGGGCCCGCCTCGGAGACGCCGATGCAGCGCACCTTCCCTGCGGCCACCAGCTCGGACATGGCGCCGATCGTATCCTCGATCGGAACCGTACGGTCCACGCGGTGGATGTAGTAGAGGTCGATCACGTCCACCCCGAGTCGCTTGAGCGACCCCTCGCAGGACTGTTTGACGTAGTCGGGTTTGCCCGAGACGCCCCGATAGGCGGAGTCCTCCTTCCGTCGGAGGATGCCGAACTTGGTCGCCAGCACCACCCGGTCGCGGCGGCCCCGGATGGCGCGGCCCACCAGGCGCTCGTTCTCACCGAACCCGTACATGTCGGCCGTGTCGAGCAGCGTCACCCCTAACTCGAGCGCGCGGTGAATCGTCGCCACGCTCTCGGCTTCGTCGGCCTTCCCGTAGAAATCACTCATCCCCATGCACCCGAGACCGAGCTCGGCAACCTCGAGACCCTGCGATCCCAGCTTGCGTTTCTTCATAATGTGCTCCTCCTGAGAGGCCCGCTCAGAGGTCGCGGCCACGTTTTTTCGGGGTGAACATGGACGCTTCTCCAGCTCGAACGTCCGGGCAACCTTGATTCCGAAATGGTTAAGCACCCTCCGCCCGTCCGTAAAGCGCATGCATGACTTGTAAGCCGGTTGTTAGGTCCTATTTTCCGAACGGCATACGCTCGAACCGGAAACGGAAGGCCGACACCATGTTCCGGAAGAAGAATTCACATGGCTTGATCCACGGTATTGTCCCCGCGATCTTTCTCTGGGTCGTCTCCTGCGCCGAGGTGCCGATCACCCACCGCCAAAGCCTTCACCTGGTCCCTGATTCGCAGCTGATGACGCTCAGTCTCCAGGAGTACAACCAGGTGCTGCAGAAGAGCCGCCTTGCGACGGATGCGGAGGCGGTAGCGATGGTGCACCGGGTGGGGGCCCGCATCGCGCAGACGGCTGAGCAGTTCCTGAGGGAGGCAGGCCAGGGGGGCACGATCCAGAACTACCATTGGGAGTTCAACCTGATCCAGGACGACAAGACCGTCAACGCCTGGGTGATGCCCGGCGGAAAAGCCGCCGTCTACACCGGCATCCTGAAATACACGCAGGACGAAACCGGATTGGCCGTCGTGCTCGGGCACGAGGTGGGGCATGCCATCGCCGGGCACGGCAACGAACGCATGAGCCAGGGGTTGCTCGCGCAACTGGGGGGCATGGCGCTTTCCGTCGCGCTTTCGACCCAATACCCGCAGACGCAGGGCCTCTTCCAGGCAGCCTACGGCGCCGGTGCGACGTATGGGGTCCTGCTGCCGTTCAGCCGCCTGGAGGAAAGCGAGGCGGACCACATCGGTCTCATTCTGATGGCAAGGGCCGGCTACGACCCGCGGCAGGCCATACCCTTTTGGGAGCGGATGTCGAAACAAAATGGCAGCAAGCAGCCGCCGGAATTCTTGTCGACTCACCCGGCGACTCAAACACGGATGCAAGATATCTCCCGGGAGCTTCCGGAGGCGCTCCGATATTACAGGCCATCCGCAAAGTGAGGCGCCCGGCACCGCACCTTGCAGCTTTGAACCACAAAAAAATTCGCGGCGGGTGGCATGTACCAATACCCTCCGCCGCGAGTTTGTTCTTTCCTCGGTTTTTCGATCGGAGTCCTCTTATTTGCCTTCCTTGGCCTTGGCTTCCTTGAACGCCTCCTGCATGGCCTTGAGCTTCTCCGGCTGAGTCAGCATGTCGTAGGCCGCAAGCGCCACGATCTTGCCGGCGATCACCGTCGCCTTCCAACCCTCTTCGGTGCCGGCGGCTTCCCGGAACGCATCGGAGTGTCCTGCCGTCCCGTCCGGCGCGATCTTGAAGGTCAGGTTGAAGGTCGGATAGGCATGGGCGACCTTGCCGAGATCGGAGGAACCGAAATCGTCCTTGCTTTGATCTCCTTTTCCGTGACGCCCTGCGCCTTAATCTTGGCGAGCATGAGTCGGTCAGCGGCGGCACGCCGATCGGGCGCCTTCAGGGAAGCGCGCGGTTCCTTGAACTCCAGCTTCGCGCCCGTGGCCAGTTCCGCCGCCTTGGCGCAGTTCACCATCTTCTGTAAGCGTTTTCCATCGTCGCCGTGTCCAGGGCCCGGGCGGCGAATTCCGCCTCCGCCAGCTCCGGCACGACGTTGACCGCCTCGCCGCCCTTGTTGATGATGCCATGGATGCGGACATCCTGCCGCAGATGCTCGCGCAGCATGTCGACGGAATTGAACGTCAGAATGGCGGCGCGCAGCGCGTTCACCCCCTGGTGGGGCGCCGAGGCGGCGTGCGCCGACTTGCCCTTGAAGACAAACGTGGCCCGCTTCATGGCCAGGAACCGCTGGTCGATGCTCCAGTTACCGCCCGGATGGGTGATCAGGACCACGTCGGCCCCCTCGAAGTGCCCCCCTTCCAGCAGCGCGGTCTTGCCGCCGCCGAGGGACCCGCGCTCCTCGTCGGGCGTGCCGACGACCAGCACGCGGCCCGGCGTTTCCTTCATCACCTTGGCCAGGCCCGCCGCGGCCAGAAGCCCCGAAGTGGCGATGAGGTTGTGACCGCAGGCATGCCCGTTGGGCAGGGCGTCGTATTCCAGCATGATCGCGATCGTCGGGCCCGGGCCTTTGCCGTTCATCTCCGCGCGGAACGCCGTTTTCGCAATCCCTCCCTTGATGAGATCCTCGGGCACCTTGAGGTCGCCCGTGACTTGGAACCCGAGCTTGCGGAGTTCTTCCATCAGCAGAGCCGCGCTCTTCGCCTCCTGCTGGCCAAGCTCTTTGAAGTTCCAGATCTGCTGCGACACCCCGCGGCAGCTCGAGCCCGCCTCGTCGATGGCGGCCGTGATCTGGTTCGGGTTGGCGTTGACCGCACCTGAAGCGAGCAACACGAGAGCCGCTGCGAACGACAACATTTTCAACCTGCGCATGCCTTTCTCCTTTCCCCTGGGTTAGCGAACCGGTCCGCATCCCTCATCCCCTTTTTCCCCACTTTTTTCAACCCGGTTTTGGGGACGTTCGTTCTGAAAATGCATAAAAGAAAGAAGATCCCCGTCTTCCAATTTTACACGTTCAGAACGAACGTCCCCATAACCCGTCCCCAAAACTTTGATGAGCGGTTAGGGCTTGAAGAGGTCGAGTTGGTCTTTGGGGGACGGTTTGGGCTTGCCTTTTGGCGCACGGCGGAGGGGTTCGGCGGCGGGCGGGGCCTCCGGTTGTCCGGCTCGATCCCGCAGCATGAGGAGCGCCAGGAGTAAACCCTGGGTCAGGCCCTTGCGAAACCCGTCGTCGCCGCTGCCCATCTTGGCGATCAGTGCGTCGATCTCGGCTTCCAGGCGGCTGAAGGATTCTTCCAGGCTCATGCCGTCGTCCGTCGGTGAAGGTTGGAACCCGGGATCACTTTAGCACCGCAGCCGCATGCAGGACAAGTGCCGGGCTGTCGTCGGCCCATCCTGCGGGATGTCGAAAACCTGCTAATGGAAGGAGCCTGTATTGCCGATAGGGTTCGTGGAGGTAACCCCATGCGCCGCCGAATCAGTGAACGCCGTCCCCAGTTCGTCCGGATGAACGCCGCCCGGGAGGAAGCCCCGCCGCCGCGACACATCACTTGTCCGGATTACCGCACCTGTCTCTCTGCGGCCGCATTTCAGAACCTCTGCCTCGACTGCAGCCAATGCGCCGATGAGGCACCAGCCGCGGCCCCAGCGCCGTTCGTCGCAGCCAGGCCGCGACCGATGCGCACTCCTGCGCCGGTTCAAGCCGCCCACAGCTGACCGCATCCCGTTTCCCGCCCAAAATCGCGGTTGACAGCCCCAACCCGCCGGTGTATAGCTGCACCTTAATTTATTCTCTATTTCCAGGTATTTACACAAGATTCGGACCATGCCTCCCAACAGACCTGCCACCGATCGCACCTGGATGGTGCGCCTGCTCGTCTGCCTCACGCCGCTGGCCTTCGGCGCCTATGCGCTGTGGGCCGGGCAGGACAATTCCTGGGATCTGCGCAACTACCATTTTTACAACCCCTTCGCGTTCCTGACCGGGCGTCTGGGCTACGACGTCGCCGTCTCGCACGTCGCCACCTACTACAACCCTCTGATGTACATCCCGTTCTACTGGGCGGTGAGCTCGCTTCCTCCCAAGGCGATCGGCTTTCTGCTGGGAGTGATCCCCGGGCTCAACATGCTGATCCTCTACGGAATCGCCCGGCAGGTCATCTCCCTCTCAAGCCCGCTGCGCACCGCCGGCCTCTGCTTCGCGGCGGCGGCCGTCGGCATGCTCAGCCAGACCGTGATCGCCGAGACCGGCACGAGCTACGGCGACACGGTCGTGAGCCTGCCCGTGCTCGCGGCCGTGTGGCTCATCCTGAAACACCGCGAGCGGTTTTCTGAATCCGCGCACCGCGGATGGCCGGTCGCGGCCGCGGCCGGTCTGCTGGTGGGGGCCGCGCTGGGCGTGAAACTCCCATTCGCCGTATACGCGGTCGGCATCTGTGCCGCGTTCTTCGGGCTGCGCCTGCCGTTCCGATCCCGCTTCTGGCTCGCCTTCATCTTCGGGCTCGGGGTGCTGGGCGGGGCTGCGCTCACGAGCGGTTTCTGGATGGTCGAGATGTGGGAGCGCTACCGCAACCCGCTCTTCCCCTATTTCAACCAGGTCTTCAACTCCCCGTGGGGCGCGATCGGCTCCTACCGCGACGAGCGCTTCATCCCCACGCACCTGCCGATGTGGCTCCTGTTCCCGTTCTGGCTCAACTACGACCCCATCCGCGTCGGGGAGATCCCCTTCCGCGACCTGCGCTTCCCCGTGCTCTACGTCCTGCTGGTGGCGCTGCTGCTCAAGTGGATATGGGGCCGCTGCACGCGGCGGGGTGTCGGCCGCGAGCCTGCGGCCGCCGCACCCGGGCGCTCGCCCGCGATCGGGTTTTTCGTCGTCTTCATGGTGGTGTGCTTCGTCGTATGGATGAAGCTGTTCGGAATCTACCGCTACATCGTCGTCTGCGAGATGCTCGCGCCGACCGCCCTTTTCCTGTTCCTCGGCCCGCTGTTCCCCGTGCGCCGCAGGCAGGTGGGGGCCGCGCTCGCCAGCTTCGCGTTCCTGCTCCTGACGCTCCAGCCCGGCGACTGGGGACGCAAGCCGTGGGCGGACACCTACTTCGGCTTCACCCCGCCCAAGCTGGCCGACCCGGCCGACACCATCGTGCTGATGACCGGGCACGACGCCGTGGCCTACATGATCCCGTTCTTCCCGCCGCAGGTGCGCTTCCTGCGCATCCAGGGCTATGTCACCGGCCCGTCCGACCACCCGAACGAGACCGATCGGCTGATGCGGCGCACGATCGCCGCCCACACGGGGCCGCTCTACATCCTCTATCGGGTCTACGAGGAGTGGCACGCCGGGATGGCGCTGGCGGACTACCGGCTCGCGCTGGACCCGTCCACCTGCGTGACGTTCGTCCCGGAGGTGGAGCCGCAGCAGGAGCACGATTTCTATTTCTGCAAGGTCGTCAAGCTGACGCCTTAGCAGGTCTAAAGGACGCCGACATGACGGACCCCCGCCCGGAACCGCGCATTGCAGTCATCCTGCCGTGCTACAACGAAGAGGCCGCAATCGCCGAGACGGTCCGTGGCTTCCGCGCCGCGCTGCCGCACGCCACAGTCTACGTGTTCGACAACAACTCCGGCGACCGCACGATGGCGTGCGCGCGGGAGGCCGGGGCCGTGGTGCGCTCCGAGACCCGCCAGGGCAAGGGCCATGTAGTCCGGCGCATGTTCGCGGACGTGGATGCCGACATCTACGTGCTCGCCGACGGGGACGGGACCTACGACTCGGCCGACGCGCCGGCCCTGGTCGCGCGCCTGCGCGGCGAGCAGCTCGACATGGTCGTAGGCTCCCGCCTGACGACCTACGAAGGCGAGGCGTTCCGGCGCGGCCACCGCTTCGGCAACGACCTGCTCACGGGGTTTCTGGGGATGTGCTTCGGCCGGACCTTCACGGACATCCTCTCCGGCTACCGCGTCTTCTCGCGCCGCTTCGTCAAGTCGTTCCCGGCTCTCTCGCGGGGCTTCGAGATCGAAACCGAGCTCTCGGTGCACGCCCTCGAGCTGCGCATGCCGATCACCGAAGTGGTGACCGCCTACAAGGCGCGGCCGGCCGGCTCAGCGAGCAAGCTGCGCACCTACCGCGACGGCTGGCGCATCCTCATGATGATCCTGAACCTCTTCAAGCGCGAGCGGCCGCTCGCGTTCTTTTCCATCATCGCCGGGACGCTGGCGCTCGCCGCACTCCTGCTGGCCTACCCGATCTTCATCACCTACGTCGAAACCGGCCTGGTGCCCCGCTTCCCCACGGCCATCCTGGCCACCGGCCTCATGATCCTCTCGTCTCTCAGCCTCACAAGCGGCTTCGTGCTCGACATCGTGACCCACGGCCGCCGCGAGATGAAGCGCCTGGCCTACCTCGCCGTCCCCCCGGTCGACGGCTGACGCCGGCCAGGCAATACCCCTTTCGACATGCACCCGACGGCGGCATGCGGTTCAGCCTGTCGCCTCGAGACGCTTGCAGGCTGAAGCGTTCCCAGCGTTGCCTCACGACCGTTGATGAAGCGACCGGGCGCGACTTGTCCGTGCACTCCGCATGTTGAGACGCCACAGAGGGCCGATCCTGCCCTGCAACGGGGGGGGCTCCCCCGCGCACCACCTCGTGCGCCTATTCTTGCCAGGGGGCAGGCCCGCCTTATAATTGACCATCCTGACCAAGGAGGTACTCCCGATGAAGAAGATGCTTTGCATGTCGATTGCCCTGCTGCTGGCGGCCGGTGCGGTGTATGCCAAAGGATACGAGCTGCAGAAAAAAGCCGGCGACTACACCTTCGAGATCCGCATGGACAAAAATCCGCCCGTCATGGGCAACAACGTGATGGACGTTCTGATCAAGGACGCCGCGGGCAAGGCCGTCACCGACGCCGCCGTCAGCGTCGTCTACAGCATGCCACCCATGCAGGGCATGGCCCCGATGACCTACAAGAGCAATGCGGAACTCCAGGGCGAGGCCTACCGCAGTACCGTCAACTTCTCCATGTCCGGTTCCTGGAACGTCGAGGTGCGGGTGGTGCGGGCCGGGAAAGCCACCCCGGTGAAATTCAATGTAGACGTGAAATAAGGAGCGACCCCCGGTCAACTGCAACGTCCAAAAAGGAGGCGGTCCGTGGAGAACAGAGCACCCCCGAGAGGCGGAGCCGTCGCTTTGATGGCGGCCGTCGTGATGTGGCTATCCATGCCAGCCGCGGCGGACGACCTCAATCTCCAGGAACTGATCGACGATGCGCTGCAGAACAGCCCCGAGATCCTGGCCACCCAGGCGCGCAGCGCGGCGGCCGGGCACCGGGTGCCTCAAGCCCGCAGCCTGCCGGACCCGATGCTCATGACCGGCTACCAGAACGAGGGGCTGACCAATTACTCCTACGGGGATGCCCAAGGTGCCCAGTGGATGTTCTCTGCCTCGCAGATGTTTCCCTTCCCCGGCAAGCTCGGGCTCAAGGGTGACATGGCGGCAGCCGATGCAGCCAGCATCGCGGCAAATGCCGAGACGATCCGGCTGAAAGTAATCGGGCGCGTCAAGGACCTCTATTACGACCTGTTCCTGGCCTACAAGACGCTCGACATCCTGAACGAGCGCGCGGCGTTGTTCACGCGCACCGAGGAGGCGGCGCTGGCGCGCTATGCCTCGGGCATGGGCCAGCAGCAGGACGCCCTCATGGCGCAGACCGAGAAATACATGATCCTCGAGCGCGAGGGCATGCAGCGACAGCGAATTCAGTCATTCGAGTCCATGCTGAACTCGACCGTAGGGCGCGATGTTACGGCGCCGTTGGGGCGGCCGCCCGAACCGGGGCAAACCCCCTTCGCGCGCAGCCTGGACGAGCTCATCCAGGCGGCCTACGCCCACTCGCCCGAAATCAAGGCCAAAGAGCAGATGGTCAAGGCGGCCGAGGCCAAACTCGCCATGGCGCGCAAGGAGTACTACCCGGACGTGACCCTCAACGGCACGTATTACAGCCGGGACTCCAAGGAGTGGCCCGACATGTGGAGCGCCACCGCAACCTTCAATGTGCCCATTTACTTCAGGACCAAGCAGGACGAGGCCTTGCGCGAAGGGCTGGCCGGCCTGTCGGAAGCCAAGCACGAACTTGCGGCCACCCGGCTCATGGTCGCAGCCGCCATGCGCGACAGCTACACCATGATCCAAACCGCCGACCACCTGATGGGCCTGTACCGACAGGCCCTGATCCCCAAGAATTACCAGGACTACGAACTGGCGTTGTCCGGCTATGCCAGCGGCAAAGTCGAAGCCCTGACGGTGATCGCCACCCTCAAATCCTTCCTGGACAGCGAGCTGCTCTACTGGGCCCGGTTCACGGAACGGGAAAAGGCCATCGCCCGCCACGAAACGCTGATAAGCCCGGCCGAGCCGACGATGACCCGCCCTCGCGACCCCACCCCCGAGGCGGCCCCCGCGCGCACCGGGGGGGCCCCATGAGAATCGGCAAGGCCATCCTTATTCTGATAGCACTCGGGCTGGCCGGGGTGCTCGTTGCCTCCCGGGCGCCGGTCGGAACGGGCGTGTGGGCGGCGACGGCCCTGCAGCCTGCCTCGGCGCTTGCCGCCGACGGCCACGCCGGGCACGGGAGCGGCGCCCCAGCGGCGGCCATGTCCCCTACGCGCGCCGCCCCCCAACCGAACGAGGAGCCGCCCACCATCGAGATCCCGCCCGAGCGGCAACGGATGATCGGGGTCAAGACCGCCCTCGTCACCCGCCGGGTTATGGAGCGCACCATCCGCACGGTGGGCCGGGTGGAGGTAGACGAACAGCGGCAGGTGGCGGTCACCACCAAATTCGAGGGCTGGGTCGAGAAGCTCCACGCCGACGCCACGGGCAAGTTCGTGCGCAAGGGCGAGCCGCTGGCCGAGATTTACAGTCCCGAGCTCTTCGCGACGCAGCAGGAATTCCTCAACCTGCTGCGCTGGAAGAAGGCTCCCGGCGGAGGTGCTGCGTCGTCCTGGGATTCCATGCTCGGCCGCGACCGCGACACCATTTTGGAGGCTGCCCGCGAGCGGCTGCGGCTGTGGGACATCACGGACGCCCAGGTCCGGGCCATCGAGACGAGCGGCAAGCCCATCCGCACGCTCACCCTCTTCAGCCCGATCAGCGGCTACGTCATCCAGAAAATGGTGGTGCAGGGCATGCGCATCATGCCCGGCGAGAAGCTCTTCGACCTCGCCGATCTCTCGACCGTCTGGGTGATCGCCGACGTCTACGAATACGAGCTGCCGCTGATCCGGCCCGGGCTCACGTGCAGTTATGCGCTTGAGCTACGTTCCGGACAAGGAGTTCGCCTCCAAGGTTGACTACGTCTACCCGACACTCTCCGGCGAGTCGCGCACGGCGAAGGGTACGGCTGGTCATTCCGAACCCCGGCGGGCTCCTCAAGCCGCAGATGTTCTCCAACATCGAAATCACCATCAAGCTCGGGGAGCGGCTCACGGTACCCGACCAGGCCGTGATCGACACGGGGACCCGCAAGATCGCCTACGTGGACCGGGGGGAGGGGCTGTTCGAGCCGCGCGAAGTCGAGACCGGCCTGGCGACCGAACGGTATGTCGAAATCCTGCGGGGCGTGAAGGAAGGCGAGCGGGTGGCCTCCTCGGCGAACTTCCTGATCGATTCGGAGGCCCAGTTGAGGGGAGTCGTCCCCCTGCAGCGCAAGTGACCCTCACCGGACCGGACCAACCATGATTTCCCGGATCATCGACTACAGCGCGCGCAACAAGTTCATCGTCTTCCTGTTGGTCTTCTTCCTGTCGGCCTGGGGCTACTGGGCCATGCCGCACACCGCTCGACGCCATCCCCGACCTCTCCGACACCCAGGTCATCATCTACACCGACTGGACGGGGCGAAGCCCGGACCTTGTCGAAGACCAGATCACCTACCCCATTTCCTCGACGCTCCTTGCCGCCCCCAAGGTGCAGGCGGTGCGCGGATTCTCCTTTCTCGGAAGCTCCTTCATCTACGTCATCTTCGAAGAAGGGACCGATATCTACTGGGCGAGAAGCCGGATCCTCGAGTACCTCCAGGCAGTGCGGAACAAGCTTCCCGGCCGAGGTCAACCCGGTGCTCGGCCCGGATGCGACGAGCCTCGGCTGGGGATTCTCCTACGCCGTCGTCGATGAGAAGGGGCGCACGACCTTGCGCAGCTTCGCTCGCTTCAGGACTGCAACTCAAGCTCGCCCTCGAAAGCGTTCCGGGCGTCTCGCAGGTGGCGAGCGTGGGCGGATTCGTCAAGCAGTACCAGATCACCGTCGACCCCAACCGTCTCGCCGCCTACAACATCCCGATCACGAAAGTGATGGAAGCCGTCAGGAAGAGCAACCTCGACGTGGAGGGCCGGGTGATCGAGTTCTCGGGCGTCGAGTATATGGTGCGCGGCCGAGGCTATCATCAAGACCATCAAAGATATCGAAGATATCCCGTCGGCACGACCGGCGCCGGGACGCCGATCTACCTGCAAGAACGTGGCGAACATCCAGCTCGGGCCCGAGATACGGCGCGGGCTGGCCGACCTTGACGGCAAGGGCGAGGTCGCCGGCGGCATCGTCGTCGTGCGCTTCGGCGAGAACGTCCTCAATGTCATCGACCGGGTGAAGGAAAAGATCAGGACAGATATCGCAGCCGAGCCTGCCCAAGGGCGTGAAGATCGTCACCACCTACGACCGGTCGGACCTCATCCGCCGCTCCATCGCCACGCTGAAGGAGGAGATCATCAAGCTCGCCATCGCGGTGAGCGTGGTCTGCCTTGTCTTCCTCTTCCATCTGCCCAGCGCCCTGGTCGTCATCCTGACGCTTCCCGTCGCGATCATCATGTCCTTCATCTGCATGTACTACCTGGGGGTGACTTCCAACATCATGAGCCTCTCCGGCATCGCCATCGCCATCGGCGCCATGGTCGACGCCTCGATCATCATGGTGGAGAATGCCCATAAGAAGCTGGAAGAATGGGAAGCGGGCAGGCGACGGGAGCCCGCGGATCGACGTCATCATCGAAGCGGCAAAGGAAGTGGGGCCCTCGCTCTTCTTCTCGCTCCTCGTGATCACCGTGGGCTTCCTGCCGGTCTTCACGCTGCAGGCCCAGGCGGGAAGGCTCTTCAAGCCCCTGGCCTACACGAAGACCTTCGCCATGCTCTTCTCCTCGTTTCTCGCCGTCACCCTGACACCGGTCCTCATGACGCTCTTCATCAGGGGAAAGATACGGCCGGAGGAAAGAAACCCGGTGAGCCGTTTCCTGCACTGGCTCTATGAGCCCTGTCGCGCGATTCGCCCTGCGCTTCAAGGTAATCCGTCATCGTGGCCGCCGTCCTCATCATGGGCGTGACCGTCTACCCCTTCATGCAACTCGGCTCGGAGTTCATGCCTCCCCTCTACGAGGGCACCCTCTTCTACATGCCGGTCACCGTCCCGGCCGCGTCCATCTCGGTCGCCTCCGATCTCCTTCAGTTGCAGGACAAGCTGCTGATGAAGATTCCCGAGGTGGCCCAGGTCTTCGGCAAGGCGGGCCGGGCCGAGACGCCGACCGACCCGGCGCCGCTCGAGATGTTTGAAACGGTCGTCAACCTGAAGCCCGAATCGCAGTGGCGCCCCGGCATGACGGTCGAAAACTCAAAGACGAGATGAACGACGCCCTCGACCATCCCGGGCGTCGCCAATTCGTTTACCATGCCCATAAAAGCCCGGATCGACATGCTCGCCACCGGCATAAGGACACCGGTGGCATCAAGGTCCTCGGGCCCAACCTCGAAGAGATCGAGAAGATCGGCACTCGAAATCGAAAAGCACCTGAAGGACATTCCGGGCACGCGGAGTGTCTATGCGGAACGGGTCACCACGGGCTACTTCCTCGACTTCGAGGTAAAGCGGGAGGAGGCGGCGCGGTACGGCCTCACCGTCGAGGACGTGCAGGAAGTGATCGAATCGGCCATCGGCGGGATGAACCTCACCACGACCATCGAGGGACAGAGAGCGCTATCCCGTCAACGTGCGCTATGCCCGGGAACTGCGGGACGACATCGAAATGCTCAAGCGGGTCCTGATACCGGTCATCCGCAGCGGGCACCGCCACGGCGGCCCGGCGCGCTCCGGCATGGGCGGTCAGCTGCCCAGCCGGCTCGGCCACAGGTCCCGCTCGGGCAGCTTGCCGACATCAAGATCGTCCGGGGACCGACCAGCATCAAGAGCGAGGAAGGTCTTCTCTCGTCCTACGTCTATCGTCGATTTCTCCGGGCGCGATGTCGGCGGCTACGTGGATGAGGCAAAGAAGAAAGCGGCCGCCTCGAAGATCCCGGAGGGCTACCGCCTTGAGTGGAGCGGCGAATACGAGTATCTGGTAAGACCCACGAGCGGCTGAAACTCGTCATCCCGCTCACCTCTCTTATCATCTTCGTGCTCATCTTCCTCAACACCAAGTCGGTCATCAAGACGGCCATCGTCCTTCTTGCCGTGCCTTTCTCGCTGGTCGGCTCCTTCTGGCTCCTCTACCTGCTCAACTACAACATGAGCATCGCCGTCTGGGTGGGCATCATCGCCCTTGCCGGGCCTCGATGCGGAGACGGGCGTGGTCATGCTCCTCTATCTGGAACTCGCCTATGAGCAGTGGAAGGAGAAAGGCAGGTTGAAAACGCTGCGCCGACCTCAAGGATGCATCATGCACGGCGCGGTCAAGAGGATCCGCCCGAAGATCATGACCGTGGAGCGTGATCCTGGCCGGCCTTATCCCGGTCATGTTCAGCCACGGCGCCGGCTCGGACGTCATGAAGAGGATCGCGGCGCCCATGGTCGGCGGCGTCATCACCTCCACCATCCTGGAGCTGATCATCTACCCGGCCATCTACATGATCTGGCGCAGCCGGACGGACCGCGCCGCCTTGACCGAGTGACCTCTGAGCGGAAAGGACCTTAGATGCCCCACAAATTGGCAGAACTCATCCACGACAACACCGTAATTTTCGACGGCGGGCTGGGCAGCATGCTGATCGCGGCCGGGTTGCCGGCGGGGAAGGGCCCCGAGGCCTGGAACCTCGAGCGGCCGGACGCCGTCGCGGAGGTGCACCGGCAGTACTTTGCCGCCGGGGTCGCACGTCGTGCACTCCAACTCCTTCGGCGCAAGCCCGGTCAAGCTTGCCGAGCGCGGCCTATCGGACCGTGCAGCTGAGATCAACCGGCGCGCGGCTGAAATCGCGTGCAGCGTGCGCCCGGAAGGCCGGCTGGTTGCCGGCGACATCGGCCCGACCGGGAAGATGCTGCAGCCCTTCGGCGACCTCGACCCTGCCGTCGCCGAGGACGCCTTTCGGCGTCAGGCCGATGCGCTCCTCTCCGGCGGCGCCGACCTCATCAGCATCGAGACCATGTTTTCGCTGGACGAGGCGCTGCTCGCCCTGCGCGCGGCCAAGTCGCTGGGCGAGGTCTACGTGGTCGTCTCCCTCACCTACAGCCGCAACCCCAGGGGGTTCTTCACGATGATGGGCGACGGGGTCTCCACGGCGGCCCAGGCTTTCGAAGGGGCGGGCGCCAACGCCATCGGCTGCAACTGCGGCCTGGGTTCGGCCGACATGGCGGAGCTGGCCGCGGCCATGCGCGCCGGCACCCGGCTGCCGATCCTGATCCAGCCCAACGCGGGCCAGCCCGTCGTCGAGGACGGCTGCACGGTCTACCGACAGACCCCGGCCGAGTTCGCGGCGGACGCCCTGCGGATCAAGACGGCCGGGGCCGACATGATCGGCGGGTGCTGCGGCACCACCCCCGAATTCATTCAGGCGCTCGCCCAGGCAGTTCGTTGACCCGTTCTATCGGGCCGGTCAGCTTCTTTTCTTTTTGCTTTCCCCCTTGAACCGCTGAACCCGGGGACCCCGTTCATGGGGAGGTGCCCGCCGACTGGGGGCCCGGGAAGGATCCTGCCAGCCGGCGGGCGGGGGCAGGGAGGAGGGAGAGAAAGAATCGGTTACTGGATCTCGAATGCGCGCTCCCCGTGGACCGCGTTGTCCAGTCCGGCCACCTCGTTGTCCTCGTCGACCCGCAAGCCGCCGGTTACCGCCTTCGTGACATAGACCAGCACCACCGTCCCGATCGCGGTGAAGGCGGCCGTGGCCAGTATGGATACCGCTTGAATCAGCACCTGGCCGGGGTTCCCGAAGAAGAGCCCGGTGCCGGCCGAGTTGATCGCCGGGTCGGCAAAGAAGCCCGTTGCCAAGGCTCCGAACGTGCCGCACATCCCATGCACACCGAAGGCGTCCAGCGAGTCGTCGTAGCCCAAACGGTGTTTGAGCCGCGCCACCGAAAAAAACCCCAGCACCCCCGCCCCGAGACCGATCAGAAGCGAGGCCCCCAGCCCGACGAAGCCCGCCGCGGGCGTGATCGCGACCAGCCCGGCGACAATGCCCGAGGCGATCCCGAGCACCGTGGGCTTCCGGTTGACCTTCCACTCGGTGAACATCCACGCCAGTGCGGCGGCCGCCGCCGAGGTGTTGGTCGTCAGGAAGGCGTTGCCGGCCAGGCCGTCGGCCGCCAGCGCGCTGCCCGCGTTGAACCCGAACCACCCGAACCACAGCAGGGCCGACCCTAGCGCCGTCAGCGCGATGCTGGAGGGGAACATCGCTTCCTTGCCGTAGCCGATGCGTCGACCGAGCACGATCGCCAGCACGAGTCCGGCGACACCGGCGTTGACGTGCACGACCGTCCCGCCCGCGAAGTCCAATGCGCCCATCTGTGCCATCCAGCCCTTGCCCCACACCCAGTGGGCGATCGGGCAATAGACGCAGGTCACCCAGAGGATCGTGAAGACCAGCCAGGACGAAAACTTCATGCGGTCCACGATTGACCCCAGCACCAGCGCCACGGTGATGCAGGCAAAGGTCATCTGAAAAAGGGCGTAGACGTTGGTGGGGATGGTGCCTTCAAGGGTGGTCGGAGTGATGCCCGCGAACAGGAGGAAGTCCAGGCCGCCGATCAGGCCGGCCTTGTCCGGCCCGAAGGCGAGGGTGTAGCCGTACAAGATCCACACGACACTCACCAGGCAATAGGCCACGAAGGTCATGGCGAAGGTGTTGAGCAGGTTCTTGTAGCGCGACATGCCGCCGTAAAAGAGGGCCAGCCCGGCCGGGGTCATCATCATCACCAGCGCGGTCGAGACGATCATCCAGGCCGTGTCCCCGGAGTTGAGCGTGGGCGCTTCCCCGGCCGCCCGCGCGGGGGAAAGGAATGCCAGGGTGGCCAGAGCGGTAAGCAAGGCGAAGACGTAAACGCGTTTCATGGGCACTGATCCCTCCTTGGATTGAGTTGCCGAATGGGATGCTGAATATCAACTCCCGTGCCCAAGGAGGTTTATCCGTGTAATCCGATGGAATTACAATTAGTTAAGTTCTTAAGGGGGCGAAAAACCATCCCCATTTAAAATGCAAATTTGTAAAAAATAAAATGCCAGCGCTTCAAAATTGTAGAAATTTATAGATCTTCCTGGATGAACGATGACCGGCGAGAGGCGGCACGGGTTTCCTCTCGCGCCGCCTCTCGCCGGCCGGTCGTGTCGCGCCGCTGCTTGCCTCTAAAAGGTGCGCGAGATCTGGAACACGACCCGCTCGTCGGCGATGCTCTTCCCCAGGAAGGCCGCGTTGTCCGTGTCCGAATAATAGAGCTCCAGCGCGAACCCGAGAACCGGCCGGATCACCCCGATGCGCCAGTGCACGTAATCGTAACCGTTCCCGCCGTGGTCGCCGTTGTGGTGGCCGGTCGTCTCGTCGCCCTGCACCCATTGGTAGCCGACCAGCCCGTAGAGCGTGAACTCCCAGGGCAGCGCGAGGTCCAGCCGCCCGCTGACGTAATGCGCGTCGCCGTCCTCGCCGAAGAAATCCGGCGAGTAGTTGTAGCCGACGCCGAGCTTCGGGCCGAGCGGCAGATCCTTGAAGGTGTAATCCGCGCCCAGGTGGCCCTCGACGTAGCTCTTGTTGGGGTCGTGGCCGGATCCGGGGTAGTAGTAATAGATGATGGATGCATCCAGGTTGAAGTTGCTGAACAGCTCGAATCCGTAGCCACCGTAGAAATCGATCTCGATGTTGCCCTTAGAGATCGAGTCGTCGACGTTGGAGCCCCAGATGCCCACGTATGCCCCCGAGGGGTGCTTGTAGTCGAAGCTGCCCTGCACGGCCGGCTTGTTGTCGGTCTGCGACACGCCGCGGAACACGTAATCACTGGCAAAGGTCCCCGTCGCGCTGAAGTTCTTCGGATCCGTCGCCACGGTCCACCAGTCGTCCTCGCAACGCGCGCTCATGCCGTTCAGGAGCAAGATGGCCAGGCCCACAACCGCACCGCATGCCGACAACCTCAATTTCTGCAACATTCTGCTACTCCTTTCAATTTTGCGGTTCGCACGGTAACACTCGTCGCAACCGGCACCCGCCGTTGGTGTAACGCTGCGTGCTGTTTGAGAGCGGCTTCCGGCAGGGCCCGAACGAGCGCCCTGCCGGATGAAGACATGTTCAGCGAGGCGAGGTGCGGATCTGGAAGTCCGGGTAGGCAATGACCGCCACCTCGTACTGGTCGAGGCCTTCGGCCTCCTGCTCGGGGTCAACCCGCAGGCCGATGGCCAGGTCCAGAAGCTTGAACACGACGAACCCGATCACCCCGACGTAAACGAAGTTGGTCGCGATGCCGATGCACTGGGCCGCGAACTGCCCGGCATCGCCGTAGAAGAGTCCGGTGACCGTGCCTTTCACGCCGTTGAAGCGCGTCACCGTAGCTGCCGTCGGCGAAGAGCCCCAGCGCCAAGACGCCCCAGGCGCCGTTGACCCCGTGCACGGAGATCGCGCCGACCGGGTCGTCGATCTTCAGCGTGCGCTCCACGAACACGACAGCCCAGCAGAGAAGCACCCCGGCGAGCAGGCCGATCAGGACGGCCGCCGGCGCGGTTACGAACGCGCAGGGGGCGGTGATCGCCACCAGGCCGGCCAGCAGGCCGTTGGCCGCCATGCTGATGTCGGGCTTGCCGTAGCGCAGCCACATGTAGACCATGGACGAAGAACCCTCCGGCGGCACCCGCCAGCATGGTGTTGACCGCGACGACGCCGATGCGCAGGTCGGTCCCCGCCAGAGTGGAGCCGGCGTTGAAACCGAACCAGCCGAAGGCGAGGATGAAGCAGCCCGACGATCGCCATCGGCATGTGATGGCCCGGAATCGCGCATCGGCGTGCCGTCCTTGGTGAATTTGCCCATGCCGCGGGCCGAGAAGCTTAGCGCCCACCAGGGCCAGCACCCCGCCGGTCATGTGCACCACGGACGAACCGGCGAAATCCACGTGGCCGTGGCCGAGGCCGAAGTTGCTGCCCAGCTTCGAGAGCCAGCCGCCGCCCCAGACCCAGTTGGCGTAGAGCGGATAGATGACCGCACCCACGACGATGCCGTAGACCACGAAGGACTTGAAGCTCCAGCGCTCGGCCATGGACCCCGGTGGGAATAGTGGCCGTGGTGTCCATGAACACCATCTGGAAAAGGAACATCGTGAAAACGGCCGCGTCGTAGCTGTCGCCGGCCAGAAAGAAGCCTTTGGTTCCGAACAGGCCGAACTCCTTGCCGAAGAGGCTGATCGCGAACTCCCCGTCCAGCACCCCGCCGCCGCCCGAGCGAGGCGAAGGGTCCGGCCCCGCCCATCTGCAGGGCAAAGCCGCAGACCCAGTAACCGAGCATGCCGAGGACGTAGACCATGAAGTTCATGGCCATGGTGTGGCCGGCGTTCTTGGCCCGCGTGAAACCGGTTTCGGCCATCGCAAAGCCAGCCTGCATGAACATGACCAGGAAGCCGCACACCAGCGTCCAGACCACGTTGATGGCGATGCGGTTCTTCCCGACGACATCGGCCACCTTGGCGGCCAGGGGTTCAGAAGCCTCCAAGGCCTGGATCTCTTCGGCCGTCGGTGCACCCGCAGATGCACCGACGATGTCGCCGATCCCGCCCGTGTTGCTGCCGGACGGGTCGGGCTTGGGGGCTTCCGCGGCCCACGAGAGGGCGGCCACGCCCAAAAAGAGCATTGCGGCCAGTACTCCGATCGGTAATTTGCGACGGCATGTCTTCATCTGAGATTCTCCTTGATGCGCGAAAGCGGATGCGCGAAAGCGGGTTGGCGCTGGGAGCACCCCCTGGCGGGGTCTCTCTCGGCTGCGGGTATCAGATGGCGTCCGGACCGGTCTCCCCGGTCCGAATGCGGACGGCCTGCTCCAGGGCGGAAACGAAAATCTTGCCGTCTCCGATCTTGCCCGTGTAGGCCGCCGCGCGAATGGCATCCACGACCTTCCCCACCAGCGAGGAGTCGACGACGATGCTGAGGTGGATCTTGGGGACGAGATCCACCTGGTACTCGGTCCCGCGGTAAACTTCTTTGTGGCCCCGCTGCCGGCCGAACCCCTTGACCTCGGTGATGGTCATTCCCGCGACCCCGATAGCGCTCAGTGCGGTTTTGACCTCGTCCAGTTTGAACGGCTTGATGACGGCTTCGATCTTTTTCATGGCTGGTCCTCTCTCGACAAGGATTCGGTTTACGACGGCAGCAGACATAATCACGTTGCGTGCCAAAAGGCACTGGTGCCAACAACATGGCGGAATCACAGCGATTCAGGCCAGACGAGGACGCTGAACGAACAAAATAATAATTACATATCCGTTATGTTATATTTAATTATTTCCAAATTCGTTATTTTAATCTTGCGGCGTCAAATTGGGCGGTCGCTGAAGGCTCGGCCCCCTCCTGAGCCCCGACGGAATCCCAGCCGGCCGGGCGAACACGGCCGGGGCCGCAGAAAAAGAGGAGCCGGGGACGCGGGATGAAAAATTCACTTGACACGCTTCCGGCTGTGTTGGTAGAAGAGCGATCAGGCGGTTCAGGTTAGGGAGCGGAACCGCACGGGAAGCTGAGTTAGAAAGACCCCCTCACAACTTTCTAAACTACCCTTCTCGGACGAGCCTCGTGCAACCCTCTGCACGGGGCGTTTTTTATTCCGGCGCCGCGCCGTTGTTTGACCGCCCGCATCCCAGCGCCCCGTTTTGACAATTGAAGTCCGCTGCTATATAAAACCGCCATATCGATCCGGCGGCGGGACGTTCGCCGCCACATTCGCCCAAGGAGAGCCAGATGAAAATCAAAGGAGTGAAAGTCATCGCGTTGATGCTCATGTTCGGAATCCTGCTCGGGATGTCCGGCTGCCAGAAAAAGGAGATCGCCTCGGATGCCGCGTACGGCGCAGGCAGCGCGGGCGGGGCCGCGGGCCGCAAGGGAATCGGAGAGCAGGATTTGAGCGGCGGCGGGAGCCGGCCCGGGATGGGTGGCATGGGAGGCGGCGCCATCGGGTCGGCCGAGCGCTCCGCCTTCGAAAACGAGGATGTCATGTTCGCGTACGACAGCTCGGCGCTTTCGCCCCAGGCCCAGGACATCCTGCGCAAGAAGGCCGGTTTTCTGAAGGCCAACCCCAACGTGAAGGTGACCATCGAGGGCCACACGGACGAGCGTGGCACCAATGAGTACAACCTCGCCCTCGGCGAAGCCCGAGCCAAGTCCGCCAAAGCCTTCTTGGTCGATCTCGGCATCCCGGCCGCCCGCATGGCCACCATCAGCTACGGCGAAGAGCGGCCCCTTGCCAAGGGGCGCACCGAAGCCGATTTCGCCCAGAACCGCCGGGCGCACTTCGTCATCGAGCAGTAAGGGCGTTCCGAACTTTTGCGGCCGAAGACCGTGCGGCATCTGCGCGCACGGTCTTTTGTTTGCATGAGGCCGAGGGCCATGATCGCCAAAATAGTCTCCGGCGGCCAGACCGGGGTTGACCGAGCGGCCCTCGATGCGGCCATCCGGCTGGGCATCCCCCACGGCGGCTGGGTCCCCAAGGGACGCTTGGCCGAAGACGGGCCGCTGCCAAGCACCTACTCCCTGCGCGAGACCCCCACCGCGGACTACGCCGAACGCACCGAGCGCAACGTGTGCGACGCCGACGGAACGCTGCTCGTCACGCGCGGACGGCCGAGCGGAGGGTCCGGCTACACCGGCGAGATGGCGCTGAAGCACAGCCGGCCCTTTCTGCACGTGGACCTGAACCGGATGCCGGCATTTCAGGCCGCCGTGACCATAAACCGGTGGCTTGATGAGAACAAGATCCGCACGCTCAATGTCGCCGGGCCGCGGGCCAGCAAGGACCCCGGCATCTACACGGCCACGCTCGGGCTGCTCGAAGCCGTGTACTACCTGAGCCTGTCGCCGGCGGGGCCCAGGGCGGCGGCGCCGGCCGAACCCGCGCACGATGCACCCACGCGGGTCCGCGACGCGGTCGATCGCCTCTGCCGGGAACTCCCCCTGAAGGACCGGGTCCTGATCGCCAACATGTCCTATCCCGAACTGCCCGCGCTTGCCCCGACCCTGGGGGAATATATCGTTCGGTGCTACGATCTCTCCGCGGGCAACCCGGACCTCGCCCGCTCCTGCCGGTTCATCGCCAAACGACCGCTGACGGACGACATGGATGCCGCCGGCATCATCATCGCAGCGCTCTGGAACCGGCTGCGGCAGACCCACCCGCTGCGCCGCGTCAGGTAATCCGCGTGCTGCGCTTCGGCCTGTGCTGCATCTTCCTCAAGGAACCGATCCGGTTCCGCCGGACCACCGCGCGCTACCTCGGCCGAATGCCGCGGCCCCGGCAGCTCGAGCACCTGGCAACTCTCTGCCTGCACAATGCGCAGTCCCTGCTGCAAGCCCTCGAATACTGCTCCCGCACCGGAATCGGCGCGTTCCGGGTCAACAGCCAGATCCTGCCGCTCAAGACCCACCCCCAGGCCGGCTACCGGGTGGAGGATCTCCCGGGCCACCGGGACATTGTCGCAGCCTTTCGCGCCGGCGGCCGCTTTGCCCGCGCGCACGCGCTGCGTACCAGCTTTCACCCGGACCAGTTCATCCTGCTGTCATCCGCCGATGCCGGTGTGGTCGAGCGCTCGGTCGCCGATCTCGACTATCAGGCGGAAGTCGCCGAGTGGATCGGGGCGGACGTCATCAACATCCACGGCGGCGGCGCCTACGGGGACAAGCCCCTGGCCCTGCGCCGGCTAGCGGCTAACGTGCGGCGTCTGCCCGCCCGGGTGCGCCGACGGCTGTGCCTCGAAAACGATGATCGCGTCTACACGCCGGCCGACCTGCTCCCGGTCTGCCGCAACCTCCGACTCCCGCTGGTCTATGACGTCCACCACCACCGTTGCCTGCCGGACGGGGTCGGGATCGACGAAACCACGGCCGCCGTTCTGACCACCTGGGACCGGGAGCCGCTGTTCCATGTGTCCAGCCCGCGTGACGATGGGCGCAGCCTCCGGGAACACCACGATTACATTCGCCCTTCCGATGTTCCCCCCTCCTGGCTTGCCCTGGACATCACCATGGACGCAGAGGCCAAAGCCAAGGAACTGGCCGTCGTCCGCCTGATGCGAGAGCTGGGCCGGATGTGACTTTCATTTCCCAGCCCCCTGTCAAAGTATTCCCAACCGTGGGGATTCCAGACCCCAGAGTCGGCCGCAAGGCTATTCGATCCGGTTGAAAACAAAGGCTTCCGCGCCCATGCTCCCGTGGCACAGGGATTGCTGACTATAGCGAATACATTTACCCGAAGGAAGAAGGTACGAGTCCGAATGACCGCCCGAGAAGAATACACGCCGGAGGCCCAGGAAGCGCAAAACGACGAACTTCAGATCAAGGACAATGGCGGCATGCGCACGGGCGGCGAACGGCGGCAGGCAACGGAAGCCGCCGAGGAGACGGACCGCAGAACGGGGCGCGATCGACGACGCGGGTTCGATCGCCGCAGCGGGATCGACCGCCGGCGGGCGACCGACCGGCGGTCCAGACGGCTGTTCCGGGACGGGCAAGTCGTCGAAAGGCGGGATGCGTTGCGACGGTTATCAGACGAGGAGTGAGTCGGGAGGGTTCGGCCATGCAGTCCACGAAAGCCAGGGACAAGCGCGCAGACAACCGACATGACTGCCGGGTCCGCCTGACCCTGCAGGAGGAGGCGGCCCCCGACAACCGTGTGCAGGCTGAGGCCCTCAACCTAAGCCGGGGCGGCGTATTGATCGAAGTGGACCGACCGCTCTGGCCCGGCATGGAATTCGGGATTCTGCCGGAACCGACGGCCGCTCCGATCGAATGGGCCGCCGAGTTTGCGACGGTTCGCTGGTGCATTGTTCATCGCACGGCGGAGCGCAAGGCTGCCTACCTGGCCGGCCTGCAATTCCCGCTGCCGTCGCCCGTTTCCCGGCCGGCCATCCGTTTCAGGGTGATCGAATGCCCGCCGGGCGCTTGACCACCCTCTGATCACGCCTCCAGAGCCATCCGGGCGGCCGCTCGACCGAGCGAGGGCAGGGCCGCAACCGTGCACCCCCCGCCCGGATGGCTTGTTCTTCCGCCGAGTGCGATAACGGGTTTCGAGGATGAGCGCTTCGGGGTAAAGCCGAGGGAATTTTCGAGAAATACGGGGTGGCGCCTGCGCCACCCCGTTTCGTTCTTATGCGGGGTTCAAACCAGCTTCTTCGCGGCGGCGATCACCGCAGCGTAATCGGGCTCCTGCGAGACTTCCTTCACGTGCTGCACATACTGCACGACCCCGTTGCGGTCGACAACGAAGATCGAGCGTGCCAGCAGCCGCAGTTCCTTGATGAGCACCCCGTAGGATTGGCCGAAGGCGGCCTCGCGGTGGTCGGAAACCGTCTTGACCTTGTCCACGCCCGTCGCGCCGCACCAGCGTTTCTGCGCGAACGGAAGGTCGGTGCTGACGGTCAGGATGACGATGTCCTCCCCCAGCTTTGCGGCCTCGGTGTTGAAGCGCCGGGTTTCCATATCGCACGTCGGCGTGTCAAGGGAAGGAACCGCCGAAACCACCACCACCTTCCCTTTGAAGCTTGAAACCCGCAACGGTTTCAGGTCGTTGTCCAGCAACTCCACGTCCGGGGCCTTGTCCCCGGCCTTGATTTCCCTCCCCACGAGCGTGAACGGGTTTCCTCTCAACGTGACTGCGCCCTTGCGCTCTTCCATGACTGCCTCCTATTTGGCGGGAATTGTGCGTGAATGGGGTACGCGATGACCCTGCGCGATTGCCGCAGCAACATAATACCCACGCCCTTCAAGTCAACGACCGGCGGACTCGCGCGCCGGATTGACAGCCCGGGTGCAGGCCTTATTAATTGTCATAATTAATCTCGTGTTTTTCTTCCGAATCCTCCGCGAAAGGGAGTAAAACTTGGGCAAGCTTCTCTACATCCAGGCTTCCCCGCGCGGCGCACGGTCGGTTTCGACGGCGGTTGCGGACGCCTTTGTCGCCGCCTACCGCAAAGCGCACCCGGCCGACGAGGTCAAGACCGTCAACCTGTTCACGGCCGACCTGCCCCCGTTCGACGGGTTTGCGCTGGATGCCAAGTACGCCATCCTGAACTGACAGAATGGCCGTGGCCGAGCCGACGCTGGGGGCGACTGACGTGACGGCCAACCGGCGCAACGACGCGGTCGCACAGGCCGCCCGGATGGGTGCCGAGTTCTGAAGCCGCCGCGCACAGGGGAGGACATCATGGTCAGACGTCGGATAGCGGTCATTCTGGTGCTGGGCTGGGTCCTTGCCGCCGCGAGCGGCGCCCGGGCGGAAGCGGTCGACTACGGTCCCTACGCCGAACTGCTGAAGGCGCACGTGCGCGACGGCGTCGTCGATTACGCCGGGTTCAAGACGGACGAGGCCCGCCTGGACGACTACCTGGCGCGCAACGGACGGGTGAACCCCGAGAGCCTCTCCCGGGAGGACCGGTTCGCCTATTACATCAACGCCTACAATGCCTGGACCATCAAGCTGATCCTGACCGGCTACCCCGGGGTCAAGTCCATTAAGGACCTCGGGAGCCTGCTGCAGTCGCCCTGGAAGAAACCGTTCGTGAAGATCGACGGGCGCACGCTCACCCTGGACGAGATCGAGCACTCCATCCTGCGGCCGCAGTTCAAGGACGCGCGCGTGCACTTCGCGATCGTCTGCGCCTCCAAGGGCTGCCCCCCGCTGATCGCGGAGCCTTACCGCGGGGCGGTCTTGGACGAACAGCTGAACCGGGTGACGACCGCGTTCCTCAACCGGCCCGGCAACTACCGCCTGGAGGGTGACCGGTTCGAGGTCAGCTCGATCTTCAAGTGGTTCGGGGAAGACTTCGGCAACCTCCTCGATTTCTACATTCGCTACGCCCAGGGCGACCTCAAGCGGGCGCTCCAGTCCGGACGGGACCGCATCAAGATCGGCTACCTGGACTACGACTGGAGCCTGAACGGCGCCTGAACCCGGAGGGAGAACGTTGGCGACCTACGACTATGACATCGGCATTATCGGCGGCGGCGCCGCGGGACTGACGGTTGCGGCCGGAGCCTCCCAGTTGGGGGCCAAGACCCTGCTGGTCGAGCGGGAGACCCGCCTGGGGGGCGACTGCCTGCACTACGGGTGCGTGCCGAGCAAGACCCTGATCAAATCCGCCAAGGTGCATCACCTGATGCGGCATGCGGAACGGTACGGCCTGCCCCGGGTCGAGGTCCCGCCGGTCGATTTCCGCCAGATCCGCGCGCGCATCCGCGCGGTGATCGACACCATCCAGCACCACGACTCGGAGGAGCGCTTCTGCGGGCTGGGCGCCAAGGTGACCTTCGGCGCCGCAACCTTCAGCGACAACCACAGCGTGCGCATCGACGGCGGCCCGACCGTCACCGCCCGCAGTTGGGTGATCGCGACGGGCTCGTCGGCCGCCCGCCCCCCGATCCCGGGCCTGGACCGCACGACCGTCCTGACCAATCGCGAATTGTTCGAGCTGGACCGGCTTCCGGCCACGATGATCATTCTCGGTGCGGGCCCGATCGGCGCCGAGATGTCGCAGGCGTTCGCCCGGCTGGGGACCCGGGTGACGGTGGTCGACCAGGGCCACCACATCCTCCCCCGGGAGGACCGCGATCTCTCGGATAGCCTGCAGCGCGTGCTCGCATCCGAGGGGGTCGAGTTTCAGCTCGGGTGCACGATCGAGGAAGTGCGCGAGCTCGGGCACGCACGCGAGGTGCGGGTGCGCACCGCCGATCGCCGCGAGCTGCGGCTGACGGCGGAGGCCATCCTCGTGGCCCTCGGCCGGAGCGCGAACACCGCCGGCATGGGGCTGGAAACGCTCGGGATCGAACACGACCGCCGTGGGATCACGGTCGATAGCCGCATGCGCACGAGCATCAAGCACCTGTATGCCGCAGGCGACGTGGCCAGGGGCCCGCAGTTCACCCATGCCGCCGGCTACATGGGCGGCATCGTGGTCAGCAACGCCGTTTTCCACCTGCCGCGCAAGGCCGATTTCACCTGGCTGCCCTGGTGCACGTACACCGACCCGCCGCTGGCCAGCATCGGCATGAACGAAACGGCGGCCAAGGCGGCCGGGATCGGCTACACGCTCTGGACCGAGGAATTCCAGGCCAACGACCGCAGCCTGGCCGAGGGCGAAGGGACCGGCCGGATCAAGATGCTGCTGAACTCCTCCGAGCGGCCGATCGGCGTTCAGATCCTCGGGCCGAACGCGGGCGACCTGATCGCCGAGTGGGTGGCGGTGCTGAACGGGAAGGTCAAGCTCGCGACGCTCGCGGCCGCCGTGCACCCCTACCCCACGGTCGCCGAAATCAACAAGCGCGTGGCCGGGAACGTTTTTTCCGAGAAGATTTTCTCGGACAAGGTCCGCAAAGGCCTGAGGCTCATCTTCCAGTTCAAGGGGCGGGCCTGCACCCTCCCGGAGGACACGGCGCCATGACATCCGACACCGAACCCGGGGCCCGTGCCGCCGACGTGCGGGTGCGGGTCAGCGCCGGCGAACCCGAAACCGGGCCCGCCGCCTGCGAGTTCGTGCGGCCGACCGACCCGTGCGCGATCCTTATCCTGGGGGCGACCGGTGACCTGACCGCCCGCAAGCTGATGCCGGCGCTGTTCAACCTCTTCCGCACGAGCGGGCTGCCCGAGCCGTTTCTCATACTGGGCGCGGGGCGCTCCCCCTGGTCGGCGGAAGAATTCCGCGAGCGCCTGCGCGCGTCGGTCGACCCGGCCGGGGCGCAAGCGGACGCCTGGGGCCGCTTCGCGGCTGCGATCGGCTACCGGCAGGTGGACTACGCGGACGAGGCCTCGGTCGCCGCGATGGTCTCAGCGTTGCACGCGCTCGAAGACCGGGCCGGAACCCGTGGCAACCGAATGGTCTACCTGGCCCTGCCGCCCGCGCTGTATCAACCGGTCGCGGTCAACCTGGGCAAGGCCGGGTTGGGCAAACGACGCAGGGGCAACGGGTGGTCGCGGATCGTGCTGGAGAAGCCGTTCGGATCGGACCTGGCATCCGCACTCGAGCTCGACCGGCGCCTGCGCGCCTACTTCCACGAAACCCAGATCTTCCGCATTGATCACTATCTCGCCAAAGAGACGGTCCAGAACGTGCTCATGTTCCGTTTCGCCAACTCCATCTTCGAGCCGTTGTGGAACCGCCGGTACATCGACCATGTCCGCATCGTCGCCTCGGAAACCATCGGGGTCGAGCACCGCGCCGGCTATTACGAAGAGACTGGGGTGCTGCGGGACATGTTCCAGAACCACATGCTGCAGGTGCTGTCGATGATTGCGATGGAGCCGCCCCCGCGCTTCGAGGCCGAGTTCGTGCGCGACGAGAAGGCCAAGGTCTTCAGCGCGCTGCGGCCCTTCCCGGTCGAGTCCCTCGAGTCCCACCTCGTGCTCGGCCAGTACGGGTCCGGCCGGGTCGACGGAACGGAGGTTCCGGGCTACCGCGGCGAGGTGGGTGTGGACGCGGCCTCCACCACCCCCACATACGCGTCGATGAAGGTCTTTATCGACAACTGGCGCTGGCAGGGCGTGCCGTTCCTGATGACCTCGGGCAAACGCCTTTCGAAAAAGGCGACCGAAATCGCCATCCAGTTCAAGCAGGTGCCGCACGCCATGTTCCGCCGCACCCTGGGCGAGTCCATTACGGCCAACCGGCTGAGGATAGGCGTCTCCCCCGAGGAGAAGATCTCCCTGACCTTTCAGACCAAAACTCCCGGAGCGGCCGTTTGCCTGCGCACCGTCACCATGGACTTCGACTACCATCACGACCTCGGCGGCCCGGTCCTGGAAGCCTATGAAAAGGCGCTGCTCGACTGCATGCTGGGGGACCAGATGCTGTTCTGGCGCCAGGACGGCGTCGAGCTCTCCTGGTCCTTCCTGGACCCGGTGCTCACGGCCTGCGAGGCGTGCGCCGGACCCGGCCCGCGCCTGCATATTTATCCTGCCGGGACGGACGGGCCGCCCGCGGGCCTGCGGCTCATGGAGGTCCCATGAAAACCGACCCGGGCCCCGAAGCGCCGACGACGCGCCGCGGGCGCAAGGGCGCCCCCAAGGCGGTTCTGCTCGCGGCCTTTGTCGTCGCAGCCATCGCCCTGGTGCGCGCCACAGGGGCGATGGATTACCTGACGGCCGAGACCCTCGGCGGGATCCTGGCGGCGGCCGGCCTGTGGGCGCCCGCGATCTTCATCGCGGTGTACACGGTCGGCGTCTGCCTGTTCGTCCCCGGTTCGATCCTCACGGGGCTGGGCGCGGTCATCTTCGGCCCGTACCTCGGCTTCGTCTACGTCTGGCTGGGGGCGATGCTCGGGGCGGCGGCCGCGTTCTACATCGGCCGCACGCTCGGCCGCGAGTTCGCCGCCTCCCTGATCGGCGACCGGCTGCGCCGCTACGACGACGCCATCGAGCGCAACGGCTTCGCGACGGTGCTCTACCTGCGCCTGATCTATTTCCCCTACACCCCGATGAATTTCGGGATGGGGCTCACCAAAGTGCACTTCCGCGATTACATGCTGGGGACGGGGCTGGGCATCCTGGTCGGGACCTTCATCTTCACCTTCTTCATCGGCACCCTCAAGGACGTCTGGGCTTCGGGGAACTGGGGGGAGCTCCTGTCCTTCAAGGTGGCCTTCTCGGTGGCGCTCTTCGTCCTGTCGTTTTTCATCCCGAAGGCGATCCGGCGCATACGCGGGGAAGGCCCGGCCGAGGGAACCCCCGCGCACACCGAGTGACCGGGCGAATCCATCGACTCCCGCAGGAGGTGAACGTGACCCCGGACGCATCTTCCCCCGCCACCGAACTGCGGATAGAGGCGGACATCGAAAGCGCCTGGCGCACGGCGGCGGATGCGATCGCCGACGCTGTGACAGCGGGCGTGTCCGCGGCCGGGACGGCCGTCATCGCGGTCTCGGGCGGGGGCACCCCGCGCGGGCTGCACCGCCTGCTCGCCGGGCCGCCGTGGGTGGACGCCATCCCCTGGGGTCGGCTGCACGTGTTCTGGGCGGACGAGCGCCTGGTGCCCTACGACGACCCCGCCAGCAATTACGGAGCGGCCCGCCTGGACTGGCTGGACCGTCTGGCGCGTGCGCCGGCCGGCGTTCACCCGGTCCCGGTCGGGCTGCCGCCGGAGGCCGCGGCGGATCGCTACGCGCAAGAGCTCCGATCTCACTTCCGGGGCCGCGGGGCAACCGAACCGATTCTGGATCTCGCGGTGCTTGGAATCGGGTCGGACGGTCACACCGCCTCGCTCTTCCCCGGGCACCCGGCCCTGGACGAGGGCGGGCGCTGGACGGCGGCCGTGAAGGGCGGGGATCCTGACGTGTGGCGGGTCACGCTCACCTTCCCCGTCCTGAACCGTGCCCGCCGCGTGCTGTTCCTGGCCGTTGGCGACGCCAAGGCCGAGGTCGTTCGCCGCGTGCTGTCCGATGCGGCGCCTGCGCTCCCCGCGCAGCGGGTGCGCCCGGCCGCGGGAACGATCACATGGGTGCTCGACCGCGCCGCGGCGCGACTGCTGGAGGATAAAACGGCTTGAGGCTGAAAAGCGCTGATGCGATGAAGCCCAATACCCATGTTTCGGCGTCCTGTCCCCCAGGCGTCCAAGCCTCGAGCGCTTACCCCCGCCGATTGAAAACCGAGGCGTTTTCTGGCAAAGAGAACTATCCATTAAACCAAAAAGGTGAACGACCATGGCAAAACTCGGCGAACTCACACAGCTGGGCCAGGCGATCTGGCTCGATTTCATCAGCCGCGCCCTCATCGCCTCCGGCGAGATGCAGGCCCTGGTGTCCTCCGGCGTCCAGGGGATGACCTCCAACCCGGCCATCTTCGAGAAGGCGATTTCCGGATCGGCCGACTACGACGGCGACATGCAGGCGCTGGCCCGGGCCGGCAAGGACACGGACGCCATCTACGAGGCGCTGGCGGTCAAGGACATCCGGGCCGCGGCGGACGTCCTGCGGCCCGTCTACGAATCGACCGGCGGCCGCGACGGCTACGTCAGCCTGGAGGTCAGCCCGTTTCTTGCCCGCGACACCGAGCGCACGATCGCCGAGGCGCGGCACCTCTACGAAACCGTCGACCGTCCCAACCTCATGATCAAGATTCCGGCCACCGCCGAGGGGCTGCCCGCCATCACCGCGAGCATCGGGGCCGGCATCAACGTGAACGTCACCCTGATCTTCGGGATCGGCAACTACACGGCCGTGGCCGAGGCCTACATGGCCGGGTTGGAAAAACTCGCGGCCGCGGCCCCGCGCACCCGGGGCGGGCACCCGGTGGACCGCGTGGCCTCGGTCGCCTCGTTCTTCGTCAGCCGGGTCGACACCGCGCTGGACCCGCAGCTGGAAAAGGCCGGCGCCCGCGACCTCCTGGGCCGGATCGCCGTCGACAACTGCCGGCTGGCCTATGCCGAGTACCGCCGCCTCCTCGCCACGCCGCGCTGGCAGGCGCTCGCCGCCAGGGGGGCGCGGCCGCAGCGGGTCCTCTGGGCCAGCACCAGCACCAAGAACCCGGCCTATCCCGACACCCTTTACGTGGACGAACTGATCGGGCCGGACACGGTGAATACGCTCCCGCCCGAGACACTGAAGGCCTTCCTCGACCACGGCCGGGCGGCCGCGACGATCGCGGCCGACGTCGAGGGCGCCCGCCGACGGGTGCAGCGGCTCTCCGAGCTCGGCATCGACCTCGCCCGCGCGACCGCCCAGCTCCAGGAGGAGGGGGTCGCGGCCTTCGCCAAGCCCTTCCGGGCGCTGCTCGACGGCATCGAGTCCAAACGGCGCAGGATGGCCCCGGCATGACCCCCCAGGACCGGCTCAAGCGGGAGGCCGCCGTCTACGCAGCGAGTCTGGTGGCCTCCGGGATGGTGGTCGGGCTCGGGACCGGCAGCACCACCCAGTTCGCCCTCGAGCGCATCGCCGAGCTCATCCGCACGGGCGCGCTGCGGGACATCGTCGGCATCCCGAGTTCGGTCCGGACCGAGACGACGGCCCGCGACCTCGGCATCCCGCTCACGGATTTCGAGGCCCACCCGGTGATCGACCTCACCATCGACGGGGCCGACGAGGTCGACCCGGACCTCAACCTGATCAAAGGCGGGGGCGGCGCGCTGCTGCGCGAGAAAGTCCTGGCCCAGGCCACGCGCCGCAATGTGATCATCGTGGACGAGAGCAAGCTCGCGCCCCGGCTGGGCACGCGCTGGGCGCTGCCGGTGGAGGTCGTGCCCTTCGCCTGCCCGGCGGAGGCCCGCTACCTGGAATCCATCGGGGCCCGTGTGAGCCTGCGCTCCCGGGACAACCGCCCCGTCCCGACCGATCAGGGCAACCTGCTGCTCGACGCCGCCTTCGGCCCCATGGCCGACCCCGCCGCCATCGCGCAGCGCCTGGACAGCCGGGCCGGCATCGTCGAGCACGGGCTCTTCCTCGGCCTGGCGCACGACGTCATCGTCGCCGGCCGGGAGGGCATCCGGCATTTGAAACGTGCCTGACGCATGGTCCTGCAGCGCCTTCACGTTTGGTTCTGTATACCGACCGAGGTTTGAACAGGTTGAATCAAATTCGAAATCCGAATCTCGAAGCACGAAACAAATCCAAACTCTCTAAAAGGATAACGATCGAAACCTGACTATCCGATACGGCATATCGCAGTTGCAGGTTTGAATGATTCGGTCATTCGGATTTGTTTCGGCTTTCGGATTTCGTGCTTCGGATTTGGGATCTGGTGCTTCGGATTTGCCTTTTTCCGCTCGTCAGAAACAATCCCAAGGGGGGGATCGCATGAAGAACACCGATTTCATCCGCAAGGCGGTCGTCAAGGGGAAGGAATACCGGTTCGTCGACATCACCCTGTTGGAGAAGAAGGGCATCGCCAAAATCGGCCGGCTACCGTTCTCGATCCGCATCCTGGTCGAGAACCTGCTGCGCAAGATGGACGGGCGGATCGTCACCGAGGCCGACGTCCTGAACATCGCCAAGTGGAAGCGCCGCTACGACGCCCCGCGCGAGATCCCCTACCACCCGGCGCGCGTGCTGATGCAGGACTTCACCGGGGTGCCGGCCGTGGTGGATCTCGCTGCCATGCGCGACGCGGTGAAGGCCATGGGCGGCGACCCGCGGCGGATCAATCCGCTCGTCCCGGTCGATCTCGTCATCGACCACTCCATCCAGGTGGACGCCTGGGGCACGGCGGGAGCGCTCACCGAAAACGTCGCCCGCGAGTACGAGCGCAACGGCGAGCGCTACGCGCTGCTCAAGTGGGCCCAGGCGAGCTTCGACAACTTCCGGGTGGTGCCGCCGAACTCGGGCATCTGCCACCAGGTGAACCTCGAGTACATCGGCCGGGTGATCACCGTGGAGACGCTCGACCGGCAGCGCTGGGCCTACCCGGATACGGTCGTGGGGCTCGACTCCCACACCACCATGATCAACGGGGTCGGCGTCATGGGCTGGGGGGTGGGCGGCATCGAGGCCGAGGCCGTCATGCTGGGCCAGCCCTACTACATGGCCATTCCCGAGGTGATCGGCGTGCGCCTGAAGGGCCGCCTGCGGGAGGGCGTCACCGCGACCGACCTCGTGCTGACCGTGACCCAGATGCTGCGCAAGCACGGCGTCGTGGAAAAGTTCGTCGAGTACTTCGGCCCGGGGATAAAACACCTCTCGGTCCCGGACCGTGCCACCATCTCCAACATGACCCCCGAATACGGCGCGACGCTGGGATTCTTCCCGGTCGACGCGACGACGATCGACTACCTGCGCATGACCAACCGCTCCGCCCACGCCGACGTGGTGGAGGCGATCTCGCGGCGCATGGGGCTTTTCTGCACCGGCGAGGAGCGGCCGACCTACACCGAGGTCCTGCAGCTCGACCTGGGCTCGATCGAGCCCTGCGTGGCGGGCCCGGCCCGGCCGCAGGACCGCATCGCGCTCCCGGAGCTTCCGGCGACCTTCCGCAAGGCCCTCGGCTGCGAGGTCGAACGCAAGCCCGACGTCACGCCCCTCAGCACGTATCAGCAGGAGTCCGGCTCCACCTCGTCCGCGCTCGAACCCTGCCGGCCGAAAAAGAAGGCCTGCGAGCTGGTGCTGAATGGTCGGACCACAACGCTCTGCGACGGCGATGTCGTCATCGCCGCAATCACCTCCTGCACGAACACCTCCAACCCCTCGGTCCTGATCGGCGCCGGTCTCGTCGCGCGCAAGGCGGTCGAGCACGGGCTGCGGGTCCCGCCGCACGTGAAGACCTCGCTCGCGCCGGGCTCGCGCGTGGTCGTCGACTACCTGAGGGCCGCCGGGGTGCTGCCCTACCTGGAGGGGCTCGGCTTTCACCTGGCCGCCTTCGGCTGCACGACCTGCATCGGCAACAGCGGCCCGCTGCTGCCGGAGATCGAGGAGGCCATAGCGCGCAACGACCTGAACGTCGCGGCGGTGCTCTCCGGTAACCGCAACTTCGAGGCCCGCATCCACCAGCGGATCAAGTCCAACTTCCTGATGAGCCCGATGCTGGTGGTGGCCTTCGCCCTGGCCGGCCGCGTGGACATCGACCTCGCCGCCGAGCCCCTGGGCCACACCCCGCAGGGCCGACCGGTGTTCCTGAGGGACCTCTGGCCGACGGGCGCCGAGATCGAGGCGCTGGTCGGGGCGCACGTCGAGCAGAAGTTCTACCGCCGGCAGTACGCCGAGATCTTCAAGGGCGACCGCTTCTGGGAAGAGCTCAAGGTGACGGGCAGCACCACCTTCGCCTGGGACGCGGCCTCCACCTACGTGCGCCAGGCGCCCTATTTCGACCGGTCCGGCGGCGGACCGGGCCGGCTGACCGACATCCGCGATGCGCGCGTGCTCCTGATCGTGGGCGACTCGGTCACCACCGACCACATCTCCCCGGCCGGCGCGATCGCGGCCCAGTACCCGTCCGGTCAGTACCTCCAGTCCCAGGGGGTCCAGAAGGCGGACTTCAACTCCTACGGCGCGCGCCGCGGCAACCACGAGGTCATGATGCGCGGCACCTTCGGCAACATCCGGATCAAGAACCGGATGGTGGCTCCACGCGAGGGGAGTTTCACGCGGCTGCAGCCCGAGGGAACCGAGATGCACATCTACGACGCGGCCATGGCCTACCGGGAGCAGGCGACACCGCTCGTGGTGTTGGCCGGCCGCGAGTACGGCTCCGGCTCCTCGCGCGACTGGGCCGCCAAGGGCCCGGCGCTGCTCGGCGTCAAGGCCGCCATCGCCCAGTCCTTCGAACGCATCCACCGCAGCAACCTCGTCGGCATGGGCGTGCTGCCGCTCGTGTTCCAGGAGGGCGAAGGCGCTGAGAGCCTGGGGCTGGACGGTTCCGAGACGATCTCGATCGCCGGCGTCGAGAGCCTCACCCCGCGCAAGACCCTTGCGGTGACGGCCGTCAAGCCTGACGGCCGCACGATCGAGTTCCGCGTCACCGCCCGGGTGGACGCCGAGATCGAGCTGGACTACCTCCTGAACGGCGGCATCCTGCCGTACGTGCTGCGCAAGATCACCGGGGAGAGGGGCCACGGCTAAACGGACGTGCTCAAGGGATTGTGTTGGGTGTTTCGTGTTGGGTGTTTCGTGTTGGGTGTTTTGTGTTGGGTGTTTGGGTGTTTTGTGGGAGCGGCTTTCCAGCCGCGATGAATATCGAGCTGGACCCCTCTCCTACAGCAGGTCTTGATACTCGATGTTTGATTCTTGACGATCGCGGGGCCTTTTTCTCCCCTCCCCTTGCGGGAGGGGCCGGGGGGGGTTGAAGTTCTCGGGAACCCTCAAATTCGCTTAAAAAGAAAGCGCCCATGTACACTTCACGCAGACTGATCGCTGCCGCGGCGTTCATCCTTGTATTCACCCTCCTTCCCCTCCTCCCGGCCGGCGCTGCCGACGGCTGGGACGACATCGTCAAGCGCAGCCGGGGGCAGACGGTCGACTGGTTCATGTGGGGCGGGTTCCCCGCGACCAACGCCTACGTGAACGGCTACGTCGCCCCGCGCGTGCAGGAGCTCTACGGCATCACCCTGCGCCAGGTGCCGGTCAAGGACATCGCCGACGTGGTCGGCAAGCTCCTGGTCGAGAAGCAGGCCGGCCGGGCCGCGGGCGGCGACGTCGACCTGATGTGGATCAACGGCGAGAACTTCCGCACCTGCAAGCGCTTCGGGCTGCTCTACGGCCCGTTCGCCGACCGGCTGCCCCACCAGCGCCTCGTGGACTGGAACAAGCCTTCGGTCCGGAACGACTTCGGCGAGCCGGTCGACGGGCTCGAGTCGCCCTGGGGCAGCGCGCAGGTGGTGATGATCTACGATTCCAAGCGCATCCCCGACCCGCCGCGCAGCATGGCGGCCCTGCTGGACTGGGCGCGACGCCACCCGGGGCGCTTCACCTACCCGGCGCCGCCGGATTTCACGGGCTCGGTCTTCGTGCGCCACGTGTTCTACCACGCGGCCGGCGACGTGGCCGTCTGGCAGGGGCCGCTCGACGAGCGGCGCTTCGAGGCCGCGGCCGCCGCGACCTACCGCACACTCAAGGATCTCGCCCCCTTCCTCTGGCGCGAGGGCAAGACCTACCCTGAAACGCCCATCCGGCTCTCGCAGCTGCTGGCCGACGGCGAGGTCGACTTCGCCCTGAGCTACCACCCCGCGGAAGCCTCCAAGATGATCCTCGACGGGCTCTACCCGCCGACGGTGCGCACCTTCGTCTTCGACGAGGGCACGATCGCCAACACGCACTTCGTCGCCGTGCCCTTCAACGCCGCCGACAAGGAGGGCGCGATGGTGGTGGCCGACTTTCTCCTCTCCCCCGAGGCGCAGCTGAAGAAGGCCGACCCCGCCGTGTGGGGCGATTTTCCGGCGATCGATCTAACGCGCCTCGACCCGGCCTGGCAGGTGAAGTTCGCCGCCCTGCCGCGCGGGGCGGCCACGCTCCCCAACGACGTCCTGCAGCGCCACCAGCTCCCCGAGCCGCCCTCCGAAATCCTCATCCGCCTGGAGAAAGGCTGGGACGAGCACGTCCTGAAGGGCCGATGACCGCCCAGCCCGCCACCGCGGAGCCGGAAACCGCCGCACGCCTGCGGGCGCCGCGCCGGAAGGTCGCACCTTTTCTGCTCCTGGCGCCGGCGCTGGCGGTCGTCCTGGTGCTCTTCGGCGGCGGGCTGCTGCTGGGCGGCCTGCAGGCCCTGGGCCACGTCCCGGGGGCCGAGCTCTCCACGCTGACGCTCGACCACTTCCGCCGGCTGGCGCACGACCCGGACGTGTGGCAGAGCCTGCTGCTCACCCTGTATGTTTCCACCGCCTCCACCGCCGTCGCGGCCGTGCTCAGCGTCAGCGCCGCGCTTGCCTTCACTGCCGGGGGCCACGGCCGGTTCGTGCGCTTCGTGTTCCAGGTCCCGCTGACCGTCCCGCACCTGGTGGTCGCAGTGGCCGTGCTCTTCCTGCTGGCACCGGCCGGCCTGCTTTCGCGCGCGGCCGCAGCACTGGGTCTGGTCGACGGGCCGGCGGCCTTCCCGCTGCTCGTGAACGACCGCTGGTGCGTCGGCATCATGACCGCCTACGTCTGGAAGGAGGTCCCGTTCATCACCCTCATGCTGCTCGCGGTGCTGGCGCGCTCGGGCCCCGAGCTGCTGGAGGTCGGTCGGACGCTCAAGGCCGGGCGCTGGCAGCGCTTCCGGCACATCACGCTGCCGATCATCTTCCCCAGCCTGGGGGCCGCCGCGCTGATCGTCTTCGCCTACACCTTCGGCGCCTTCGAAGTGCCCTACCTCCTGGGCCGCACGCACCCGATGCTCCTGCCCGTGTGGTCCTACCGCAGCTACAGCGACGTCGACCTGGTGGCCCGGCCCGAGGGCATCGCGGCCGGGTTGCTGATCGCAGCGGTCGTGACCGTGGCCGTGGTCGCCGGCCAGGCCCTGACCCAGGCCGCGCGCCGCAGGGGGGTGGCGCTGTGAGGCGGGGCCTGTTCGCCGGCGCCGTCGCCGCAGCCGTGCTGCTGCCCTTCGTCCCGCTCGTGATCTGGTCCTTCAGCGGCCGCTGGTTCTATCCCGCCCTGTGGCCGGACCAGTGGGGGCTGCGGGCCTGGGCATACGTCACCAGCACGGCCGGGCCTCAGGTCGGCGAGGCGCTGGCCCAGAGCCTCCTGGTCGCGGCCGCGACGGCGCTGCTGTCGATCGCGGCGGGCCTGCCGGCCGGCCGCGCGCTCGGCCTCTACCGCTTCCGCGGCAAGGACGCGCTCTCGGTCGTCCTGATGCTGCCCGTGATCGTGCCCTCGCTCTGCGTCGCCATGGGCCTGCACCTCTGGTTCATCCGGCTCGGCCTGGCCGAGAGCTTCGCGGGGGTGGTCCTCGTGCACCTGGCCTTCTGCCTGCCCTACGCCGTCTTCGTCCTGTGGGGGGTGTTCTCGAACTACAACCCGGACTTCGAAGACCAGGCCCGGTCGCTCGGGGCCTCGCGCTGGGAGGTGCTGCTGCGGGTGATGCTTCCCATGGTTTTGCCGGGGGTGATCGTGGCCGGGCTGTTCGCCTTCCTGCTGTCCTGGAGCCAGTATCTCAGCACGCTCATCATCGGCGGGGGCCGGATCACGACGCTGCCGATCCTGCTCTTCGCGCTGATGGGCAGCGGCGACCGCCCGGTCGCGGCCGCCGTCTCCCTGGTGTTCGTGCTCCCGTCGCTCGCGGCCCTGGTGATGAGCGCGCGCCACCTGGGCGGCCGCAGCATGGCCGGGGTCTGGTAGCCATGGGCGTCCTGCGACTCGACCGCGTCCGCATCGCCTTCAACGGGGCCGAGGTCCTGCGCGACCTCTCGTTCGAGGTCGGCGACGGCGAGCTCGTCGCGCTGCTCGGGCCGAGCGGAGCAGGCAAGACCTCGCTGCTCAAGGCCGTGGCCGGATTCCTCGACCCGGCCGGCGGGGACATCCTCATCGACGGCCGCTCGGTTCTCGGGCTCGCCCCGGAGAGGCGCAGCGCCGTCATGGTCTTCCAGCGGCCGCTGCTCTTCCCTTTCATGAACGTCGGTCAGAACATCGCCTTCGGGCTGCGCATGCAGGCGGTGCCCGCGCCCGAGCAGCGGCGCCGCATCGCGGCCATCGTCGCGCTCACCCGGCTGGGCGGCCTCGAGCGGCGCACGGTGCACGAGATCTCAGGCGGCGAGCAGCAGCGCGTGGCGCTCGCGCGCGCGCTCGTGCTCAAGCCCTCGATCCTGCTCCTCGACGAGCCCCTGAGCAGTCTCGACGCCGGGTTGCGCCAGCAGATGCGCGAGCTCCTCCAGGACATCCAGGCCGAGACCCGCACCACCATGCTCTTCGTCACGCACGACCAAGCCGAGGCCCTCATGATCTCCCACCGGGTAGGGGTTTTGCTCGGCGGGCGGCTGCGCCAGGTCGCCACCCCGCGAGGCCTCTTCCGCCACCCGGCCGACGTGGAGGTCGCGCGCTTTATGGGCGGGTGCAATTTCTTCGAGGGGCGCCGGCGGCAGGGCCGCTTCGACTGCGCCGTCGGCTCGTTCCCCCTGCCGGCTTGGGCCGCAGTCAACGGCGAGCTGCTCACCGCGGGCATCCGCCCGGAGGACATCGTCGTCGAGCCCGGCGCGGCCGGACCGCTCTCCGGCCGCGTGCGCAAGACGAGCTTCGAGGGCACCGCGACGCGGCTCTGGGTCGACTGCGGGGCAGCCACCGTGGTGGCGCTGACCGCGCGCACCGACGTCCAGCCCGGCGCGCTCGTGACCGTCTGGCTCCCGCCGGACAAGATCAGGATCTTCCCGCATGTCCCCGAGCCTGCTTGAGGTCCTCCCCGCGGTCCGGGCTTACGTCGCCGAGGGCGACTGGTCGGGGGTGCCGGCCATGCGCGGCGCGCCGTTCACGGTCTCCCCGCTCGCCCAGGGCGAGTACAACCTCAACTACCTCCTGACCCGCGGCCCCGAGCGGCTGGTCCTGCGCGTGAACGTGGGGACCCAGATCGACCGGGCGGACCAGATCGTCTACGAGTACCGGGCGCTGAAGCTGCTCGAGGGTTCCGGCGTCACGCCCCGGCCGCACGTCGTCGACGACACGCGCCGCCGCATCGACCGGGGTATCCTCGTCATGGACTATCTGCCGGGCGAGCCGCTCGACTACCGCCGCGACCTGCCCGCCGCAGCCGCGCTCTTCGCCCGCGTCCACCAGGTGGCGGTGCCCGCGGCGGAGAACCACCTGATCCGCGAGAACGCCCCGCTCTCGCTCATCTACGACGAGTGTGCCCGCCTGCTCGGAGCCTACTTCGATTCACCGCTCGCCGTCCCATCCGTCCGCGGCTACCTGCGGGAGGTGATCGACTGGGCCGCGGCCGCACGCACCGCAGAGGCCTACTACCAACGGGACCCCTGGCCCTGCGTCGTCAACACCGAGGTCAATTCGGGCAACTTCATCGCCGACCGCGCTGCGGGCACCCTGCACCTGGTCGACTGGGAGATGCCGCGCTGGGGCGACCCGTCCCAGGACCTGGCCCACTTCTGCTCCCCCCGACGACCCTCTGGAAAACCGACTACCGCATGAGCGCCGCAGACCGGCGTGAGTTCATGGAGGCCTACCGCCGGGGGGTGCGCGACCCGCACCTGCGCGACACGCTCGCGGAGCGCGTCTGCCTGCGCGAGCCCTTCGTGCGACTGCGCGGGATCTCCTGGTCGGCCATGGCCTGGTCCGCCTACCAGGGGGACTTCGCCGGGGTCAAGAACCCGGACACCTGGCGCACGCTGCGGCGCTACATGGATCTCGACTTCATCCGGTCGCTGTTCGACCCCTTCCTGCGACCGCGGGCCTGAGCCCATGCCCTCGACCGACCGCCTCATCCTCTTCACGCGCTACCCCGAAGCCGGCCGCGCCAAGACACGCCTGATCCCCGTGCTGGGGCCGCAGGGCGCAGCCGCGTTCCAGCGCAGGCTGAGCGCGCACGCCTTCCGGGCCGCCCGCGCGGCCTGCGACGATCTGAGCGCAACTTTGGAAGTCCGGTTCGACGGCGGGGACGCGGCGCGCATGCGCGCCTGGCTGGGGGAGGACGCCAATTACCGGCCGCAGGGGGAGGGCGACATCGGCAGGCGCATGGAGCGCAGCCTGCTCGCGGCGGCCGACCGCGGGGCGGAACGCGTGGTTCTGGTCGGCGCCGACATCCCCGGGCTGCGGGCCGCCCACCTGCGCGAGGCCTTCGACCGCCTGAATGCCTGCGACCTGGCATTCGGCCCAGCGCTGGACGGGGGCTACTACCTCGTCGGCGCGACCGCCCGCGCCCTGCGCCGGGGCACCGACTACCTGGGCCCGGGGGTGCGCTGGAGCTCCGACCGAGTTCTATCCGACACCCTGGAGCGGGTGCAGGCGGCCGGACTGACCCATGCCTTGATCGAGCCGCTCGCCGACATCGATCGCCCGGACGACTTCACGGCCGCCATGGCTGCACTCTGCCGCGACAGCCGGGCCCACGCTACGGTCGTGATCCCGGCCCTCAACGAAGAGGCGAACCTGCCCGGCACGTTGCGCTCGTGCCGCGCGGCGGGGGTGGAAATCATCGTGGTGGACGGCAGCAGCACCGACCGCACCAGCGAGCTGGCCGTCGAAGGCGGCGCACGCCTGCTGCGCTCCGACCCGCCGCGGTCGATCCAGATGAACGCCGGCGCGGCTGTGGCCAACGGTGAGATCCTGATCTTCCTGCACGCCGACACCCGCCTGCCGCCGGACTTCGCGCGCCAGGCGCGCCAGACCCTCGACCGGCCGGGCACGGCCGCCGGCGCCTTTCGGTTGCGCATCGACGGCCAGGGGGCTGGTCTGCACCTGATCGCCGCAGCCGCCAACTGGCGCTCGCGCCTGCTGCAGATGCCGTACGGGGACCAGGCGCTTTTCCTGGAGCGGGACCGGTTCTGGCAACTGGGAGGGTTCCCCGCCCTGCCGCTCATGGAGGACTTCGAGCTGGTGCGCCGCCTGCGACGCATCGGCCGGATCCAACTCGCGCCCGGCCACGCCCTCACCTCCGCGCGCCGCTGGCGCACGCTCGGCCTGGCTAAGACCTGGCTCGTCAATCAATTGGTGATCGCCGCCTACTGCTCCGGCGTATCCCCTACCCGCCTGGCCCGCTGGTACCGTGGGCAAATGCGATAACGGTTCTATAGCAATTGTCTGGATGGCGTTCCGGTTGCGATCGTGATTCCGGTGTGGGAGCGGCATCTTGCCGCGATCAGGATCGAGGCGGGAGCGGCTCGCAGCACCAATCCTGTAGCGTTGCGCCGGAAAATTGGGCTGTCTTGCTTGATTATTTGGTCGGGGCGGCCTTTTTCCGCAGGCATTTCAGGTGCGATATGGTTATCAGGACGATGAGGCCAAATGATGTGATGCCCACCCAGTCTCCCGTGTCCAGTGGTTCCCCCGTAATCAACTGGATTGCGGCGTGCACCTGGCACAGAAGCAGGACTCCAAACAGGACGGTTGCGCAGATTGTCCTTGCGATTTTGCGGCCCCTTGACAAGCTTTCTCCTGGATGAACGAAACCAGTGTCCGCTTCAGATCCGGTGAGGGGAGAAAACGTTGCGTTATGGTTCAACTATACTTGGGCCGGATTGAGAAAATCAAACGGAATCGACCGGATGTTGCCAATGTCCAAATAAGTCTAATTGTTAGTGGCAACCGTCACCGCCCCTGCGGCTAAAGTTACTCCGTGCGGATGGCGATAACCCATCGGCGTGCCCGCGCGCGCGCGACACGCCCTTCCGGCCCATTCAGATTCGGTGTTGTGGTCCCCGAGCGCCTCTGATAGGGTCCGCCTTCACTTTTTCGACTGGAGAGCACCCGGTTCCATGAGTGTCGATTCGCTCCACCGCATCGTGTTCGATCGCCCCCGGCTCGAAGAGCTGAGCAGCCGCTACACCGTCGTGGACATGCATTTCCACAGCCACCTCTCCGACGGTCACGACAGCATCGAGGCCATTGCCGAGCGCGCCGTCGAGCTCGGGATCGGCATTGCCGTCACCGACCACAACGCCATCCACGGCGCGGTCGAGATCGACCGCTTCCCGACCGTCTTCAGCATCCCCGGGATCGAGCTCACCTCGTACGAAGGCACGCACGTGCTGATCTATTTCTACGAGATCAAGAGCCTGCTGCGGTTCTACAGCCGCGACGTCCAGCCCCACATGGGGGCGGAGGTGATGTCCTCGCTCGCGCTCGAGCTGGAGGAGATCATCCGGCGTGCGCGGCGCTTCGAAACGGTCGTAATCTTCCCCCACCCCTACTCCGGCAGCTACACCGGGCTGCACAACCCCTATTTCCGCGGGGAGCGCTTCGCCGACCTGCTGGAACTGGCCGATGGGATAGAGGTCATCAACTCGGAAAACCTCAACAAGTGGAACCTGCGCAGCGCGCTGCTCGGGTTCAACCTGAACAAGGGGATCACCGGCGGCAGCGACGGCCACCGCCTCTCGCAGATGGGCCGCGTCGTCACGGTCGCCGACTGCGCCGTCCGGCGGCGCAGCTTCCTCGACGCGGTCAAGCGGCGCAAGACCCGCGTAATCGGCAAGGAGATCGACCTCATCCGCAAGATGACTTCCAACGGCGCCAAGCTGCGCTCCAGCATCAGCCACTACCCCGACCTGGTGCAGAAGAACCTGCGCTTCCTGAACACCACCTCGCGTGCGATCACCGAAAACGTAAAACGCAGCTTGAACGAGCGCCGCCGCCGCCGTCCCTGACCCCACCCCGCCTCACCGGCGTTGAACCGCGCCTCCCGGCGTGCTATGGATGGTTCATCCCGAAAGGATCCGCCCCATGTCCGAACACATGATGGCATGCCACGAGTGCGACCTGCTGCAGCGGATCCCTGAAGCCGGACCGGGCACGCAGGTCCGCTGCCGGCGCTGCGGTCACCTGCTCGCGCGCCCCAGGAGCGACAGCATCGACACCACGATCGCGCTGCTCCTGGCCGCCGTCGTCCTGTTCGCAATCCTCAATTCCTTCCCCTTCCTCGCCTTCAAGAAGGAGGGGTTCGTCCAGAACTCGCACCTGGTCACCGGCATCGTTCAGCTCTTCCGCCAGGGCATGTGGGAAGTGGCCTTGCTGGTCGCCGTCAACACCATCATCGCCCCGGGGCTGCAGCTGGCCTTGTTCCTCTACATCCTGGTGCCGCTGCGCTTCGGCCGGCAGGCACCGGGGATGTTCCACGCCTTCCGCTACCTGCTCATCCTGCAACCCTGGGGCATGATCGAAGTCTTCATGCTCGGGGTGCTGGTGAGCATCGTCAAGCTCGGCAAGATGGCCCAGATCATCCCGGGCGCGGCTGCCTGGTCGCTCATGGGGCTCATGTTCGTCCTGGCCGCGGCGACGGCCGCGCTCGACCCGCACGAGGTCTGGGACCGCTGGGAGGGGCAACCATGACCGCTCGCCTCCCCACCGCCCTCAATTCCGGCCTGGTCGGCTGCGGGGTCTGCCACCTGCTGGTCAAGGCCCCGGGCCCGGCCGAGAAAGCGCACTGCCCGCGCTGCGGCGCCGGGTTGCACCGCCGCAAGCCCAACAGTCTGGCCCGCACCTGGGCGCTGGTCTTCGCGGCGCTCATCTTCATCGTGCCCGCCAACCTCCTGCCGATCACCGTCGTCACCTCGCTCGGCAAGGCCCAGGCGGACACCATCATGAGCGGGGTCATCTACTTCGTGCAGGAAGGCTCCTGGCCGATCGCCGCGGTGATCTTCATCGCCAGCATCTTCGTGCCGCTGATGAAGCTGGCCATCCTGATCTACCTGCTGGCCAGCGTCCAGCGCCGGTCCACCGCCCGGCTGCGGGACCGCGCCCGGCTCTATCGCATCACCGAGGCGGTCGGCCGCTGGTCGATGGTGGACATCTTCGTCGTCACCATCCTCGTCGCCCTCGTGAACCTGGGGGCGCTCGCATCGATCCAGGCCGGCCCCGCCGCGCCGTTTTTCGCCGCCGTGGTGGTCGTCACCATGTTCGCGGCCATGAGCTTCGACCCCCGCCTGATGTGGGACGCAAAGGAGCAGACGCATGAATGAACCGAACGTAGGCGCGGAGGCCATCCCGCATGCCGCGGTGAGCCGGCGCAAACGCCGCTTTTCCCTGGTCTGGGTCGTACCGATCGTCGCCGCGTTGATCGGGGGCTGGCTCGTGGTCAAGGCGCTCAGCGAGAAGGGCCCCGAGATCACGATTTTCTTCAAGTCCGCGGAAAGCCTCGAAGCCGGGAAGACCAAGGTCAAGTACAAGGACGTCGACATCGGCCTGGTGACCGACATCGCCTTCGACCAGGATTTTTCCCGGGTGCGCGTGAAGGTCCAGATGGACAAGGACTCCGCGCGCCTGGTGTCGACGAACACCCGTTTCTGGGTCGTGCGCGCGCGCGTCAGCATGGCGGCCGTGTCCGGCCTCGGAACCGTATTCTCCGGGGCCTACATCACGCTCGACCCCGGCTAAGCCCGGCGACAAGATGCAGGTGTTCACCGGCATGAGGAGCCCCCGGTCATCACCAGCGGCATGCCGGGCAAGCACTTCGTCCTGGAGGCGGAGACGCGGGGTCGCTGGAGGTCGGGGCGCCGATCTACTTCCGGCAGATCCGGGTCGGGGAGGTGGTGGCGCTCGCGCTCGCGGACGACGGGTCGAAGGTGACGACTCAAGGTCTTCGTGCACGCCCCCTATGACCGCTACGTCCTCACCCACACGCGGTTCTGGAACGCGAGCGGGTTCGACTTCCGCGTCGACGCGACCGGCCTCACCGTGAACACCGAGTCGGTCGTCTCGATCCTGTTCGGCGGAATCGCCTTCGACATATGTCGACACTGATGAAGGGGCCCGGCGAGCCGGCCGCCGAAAACGCCAGCTTCCCGCTCTACCCGAGCCGCTCCAAGGCCCAGGAACGCGTCTACACCGATGCGCCGGTATCTGGGTCGTGCAATTCGACGAGAACGTGGGCGGACTGAACCGCGGGGCGCCGGTGCTGTTCAAGGGCATTCCGGTCGGGCAAGTCCTGGAGGTCACTCTCGAGTTCGACAGCCCCAACCGCACTTTCCAGATCCCGGTCCTGGTCGCGATGGAACCCGAGCGCTTCAAGTCGAATGCGGCCCATACCCAAGGAGCGGACTTCCGGAAGCTTCTCGACTACTTCGTTCAGAAGCGGGATGCGAGCCCAACTGGTGACCGCCAACTTCCTCACCGGCCAGCAGGCGATCACGCTTGATTTCTTCCCGAACGGCCGCGCCGGCGCGCGTTAACTGGGGTGGGACCGCACACCGAGTTCCCGACCACCCCCGGGCAGTTCGAGCAGATTGGGACCAGGTCACCCAGACTCGTCACTCGTCTGGAAAAGATCCCTATCGAGCAGATCGCTGGCAACCTGCGCGATACGCTCGAAGGCACCAAGCGCGTCGCCAACTCGCCGGAGATCCTGAAGACGGTCAAGTCTCTGGACGCGGCTGTCCAGGAGCTGCAGGCTCTTCACCCAGGAGCTGCGCACGCGCACGAGCCCCGAGCTGGTGGCCGCGATGCAGCAGGCCCGCATCTCGCTCGCCGTCGGCCTCATCCGCGCTCGAGTCCGACTCGCCGCTCCAGTCGCGGATGAAGGTGCGCTGGAGGAGATCACCTCCACCGCACGCTCGCTGCGGGTGCTCGCAGATTACCTGGAACGCTACCCGCAATCGCTTTTGGTCGGAAAGGATGCCCCCCCAAATGAAACGGACGCCCTCCCTGGAAGCCATCCGCGCTCTGCCTGCTGTGCTTGACCTTGGCCGGATGCTTCGGGACTTCCCAGCCGATCGAGTACTACACGCTGACACCCCTGCCCCGCCCGGTCGGCTCGCCGAGGGCGGAACTGCGACGGTTGTGGCCGTCCTGCCGATCGCGATCCCGGCCACGATCGACCGGCCGCAGATCGTCACCCGCACCGCGGAAAACCAGCTCTCCCTTTCCGAGTACAACCGCTGGGGCGGCTCGCTCAAGGAGGACATCGGCCGCGCGCTGGTGCAGAACCTGAACGTCCTCATGGCCGGGCGGCCGGTGAGCATCGTGCCCGAGAGCCTGGCGGTCGACCCGCGCTACTACATCGCCGTGACGATCAACCGGCTGGACGGGCGCCTGGGGGAGACGGTGTGGCTGAACGCGGGCTGGACGCTGCGCGACCAGCAGGCCAAGCGCACGCTCGCGATCCGCAGCTTCGTCGCGGAGGAGCGGATGGCCGGGCCGGGCTACGCGGATCTGGTCGCGGCGCAGAGCCGCTTGATCGAAGCGCTTGAGCCGGGAAATCGCCGCCGATTTCGAGCGCCTGGCCAAATAAAAGGCGGACTTATTTTTCCGACAACTATGCAGTCCACTTCAGGATAGCGGCACCCTGCTGGGGAAATAGACTCCCCGCAGGAGCAAGGAAGGTTGTTGAAAACCAAGTATCGGGCCGTCAGCCAAGGCGCGCGGCCTTTTGGGATGCGCAGCATACTGAGCAGTATGTGAGCAATCACAAAGGGCCGCGCAACGCCGGATCACGGCCTGAGACGCCGGTTTTCAACAACCTTTTCGGCGGAAGTGCGCCAGGTAATTCACGTGGGTATTGCCGCCGAGGGAGTAGCGGCCGGTGAAGGGGTTGTAGTGCAGACCGGTCAGGTCGCGCGCCTCGAGCCCGCAGGCCTCCGCCCAGCGCCGCAGCTCGGCCGGCTTGACGAAGCGCCGGTAGCTGTGGGTGCCTCGCTTGACGAGGCGCAGCAAATACTCCGCCCCCACGATCGCGAACAGAAACGACTTGGGGTTGCGGTTCAGGGTGGCGAAGACGACATCGCCGCCGGGGGCCGCGAGCCGGGCTGCAGGCCGCGACGATCGCGGCCGGGTCCGGCACGTGCTCGAGCAGCTCCATGCAGGCGACCACGTCGTAGCCGCCCGCAGCCTCGGCCGCGAAGCCCTCGGCCGTCTGCAGCCGGTAGTCCACCCGCAGGCCGCTCTGCCGCAGGTGCAGCCGGGCCACCGCCAGCGCCTCTTCCCCGGCGTCGATCCCGGTCACCTCGGCTCCCTGCGCCGCCATCGCCTCAGCGAGGATCCCGCCGCCGCAGCCGACGTCCAGCACCCGCTTGCCGCGCAGGGAGGCGCGCCGGTCGATGTAGCCCACCCGCAGGCCGTTGATGTCGTGCAGCGCCTTGAGCGCACCGTGGCGGTCCCACCAGATCGGCGCCAGCTCCGCGAAGCGTTCGAGTTCGGCGGGGTCGATGTTCGTCACGCGCCCCTCCCCGCAGCCGCCGGTTCACCGGATGCCGGCCGCCGCTCGCCCGGTGCCGCCCAGCTGCGACAGCAGCATGCCGGCCAGCATCAGCCCGCAGCCGGCCCAGCCGCGCGGCGTGAGCGCCTCCTCCAGGAAGAGCCACCCCCCGAACGCCGCGAAGACCGCCTCCAGGCTCATCAGGATCGACGCGTGGGCCGGCGGGGCGTGGCGCTGCGCCGCCACCTGGAGCGTGTAGGCGACCCCCACGGACAACAGCCCGCCGTAGAGGATGGGCCCGGCCGCGGCCAGCACCGACGCCGCCCGCACCTCTTCGATCCAGAAAGCCGTCACCAGGCTGAGCAGCGCGCAGATCGCGAACTGGTAGCTGGCGAGCGCCACCGTCCGCACCCGCGGCGAGAGCCAGGCGATCAGCAGGACCTGGAAGCTCCAGAAGACGGCGCTCAGCCAGCACCAGGACGTCGCCGTACTCCATGTCCCAACTCGCGGTGACCGACAGCAGATAGAGCCCCAGCGGCGGCGATCACGGCGCCGGCCCAGGTCCCGGCCGCGGTCCGCTGGCCCCATATGAGGCCGAGGAAGGGAACGATCACCACATACAAGCCCGTGATGAACCCGGCCTTGCCGGCCGTGGTGTAGACGAGCGCCACCTGCTGCAGCGAGGCCGCGATGAACAGGACCACGCCGGGCAGCCCGCCGCCGACGGAAAAGCAGCCGCGGGCTTCCGTCCCCGAGCGGGGCGGGCGGCCCGTGCGCAGCAGCGGCAGCAGCGACAGGCTCCCCAGCGCGAAGCGCACCCCGTTGTAGGTGAAGGGCCCGACGTAGTCCATCCCCACCCGCTGCGCGACGAACGCAAAGCCCCAGATCGCCGCCGTCAGCAGCAACAGCAGGTCGGCCGTGAAGGTCGACGCTCCTCATGGCCGGACCCGCCCCGCGCCTGAGTTCCCCGACCTCGCGGCGCTGCCCCATTTGCACGACCAGGATCCCGGCCGCGATCAGCACGAGCGCGACGAGCGTCATCGCCGTGATCGGCTCCTCCAGGATCAGCCCCGCGAAAAGCACGCCCGGACACCGGGATGAGGAAGACGAACGCGTGCAGCGCCACCGCCCCGTGGACCTGCATCAGCCGGGTCCAGGCGACGAAGGCGAAGGCCGTCGTGAGCAGGACCTGGAAGCCGATGGCGACCACGACCCCGAGGTCCACCCGCCCCACCATGGGGGCGTCGAGCACGGGTGCGGCCAGCGCGAACAGCGGGATGGAAAAGAGCATCTGGTAGAAGACGATCTGGACCGAGGAGATGCTCCGCACCAGGTGCTTCGTGTAGGCCGCGCTGCCGGCCCAGACCGCGGTGGCGGCGAGCAGGAGCAGGTCCCCCAGCATGACGGCGCCGCTTGCCCCCTGGCGGTCCATGAAGACGCAGACCGCCCCCGCGCAGCCCAGCACGAGCCCCGCCAGCTTCAGAACGGTGATGCGGTCCCCGGCCAGGAAAAAATGCGCCAGGAAGAGCAGCATGAACGGCTGCAGGTTCGTGATCAATGCCCCGTGCGAAGCGCTGGTGTAGGTGAAGGCGACGTAGACGAGCGCCAGCTGGACCGTGAAGAGGATCGAATTGATCGACGAGCGGCCGCAGGCATCCGGCCGGCGGGCGCAGGCTGCGTGCCCGACGCGGCCGCCCAAACCCAGAGCAGCGCGAGCGAGATGCCGAAGCGCACGGCGGCGGCCGTGAAGGGGCCGAAGCCCTCGAGGCTGAACTTGATCGCGACCGTGTTCGCCCCCCAGAGGACACAGATGCCCGCGGCCAGGGCGGAGGCCGCTGGCGACAGGTTCCGCTCGGGGGTGTCGGCTTTCACGCGGTCAGGCGGGCGGGGCCGGCGTCGGCGCTGCGGACGGGCACTCCCCGAAGTTGTCGTAGCTGTAGCGCACTTCGTGGAACTCGGAGCGGAAGCGGTTCACCTCGTCGCGCACGTCCCGGCGGCCGACGATGCACGCGTGCATGAGTTGGGCGATGCGCTCCATCTCGGCTTCCTTCATGCCGACGCGGGTCATCTCCTGCACGCCCAGCCGGATCCCGGCGGGGCTGGTGCCTGGTCCAGCGGCTCGTAGGGCAGGAGGTTCATGTTCACGATGATGCGGTTGTCCTTCAGGTCGCGCGCCGCCGCCTCCCCGCCGCCCTGAATCGGTCATGTCGATGGCCACCTGGTGGCTCTCGGTGAACCCGAACTTCTCCGCCTGCACCTTGAACCCGAGCTCGAAGAGCTTGCCGCGGCGAAGTGCTTCGCGTTGGCCACCACCTGCCGCGCGTACTCCACGCCGAACTCCAGCATCTCGTAGGTGGCGAAGCGTCAGCGCGACGAGGGTCTCCAGGTGGTGGTTGGAGGAGGAGCCGGGGAACGCGCCCTTGTCGATCTTGCGCCACTCCTCGTCGTCGAGGTTGGACAGGATCACCCCGCGCTGCGAGCCGAAGAAGGTCTTGTGCGTGCTCGCCGTCACGAGCGGGCGCCCCGTCGCCGAGCGGGTCCTGGAACTGCGCTCGCCGGCGACCAGCCCCAGCACGTGCGCCGCGTCGTAGATGAGGTGGATCCCCTTCTTCCTGCAGTACGGGGCGATCTCCTTCACCGGCTCGGGAAAGAGGAACAGGCTCTTGCCCATGATCATGACCTTCGGCTCCAGCGCCTTCATCAGGTCCAGGGTGTGGTCGACGTCGATGTGCCAGCCGTCCGGCGGTGAGGGGGAAGTTCACGATGTTCCTCGTGTACTTGCCCGACCGACCCGCGGCTGGTGGTGGCTGATGTGCCCGCCGGCCGGGGTGGAGTTGACCATGACGACGTCGCCCGGGCCTGATGTAGCGGCTGAAGACCGCGTCGTTGGCGATGGTCCCGCTGATGGGCCGCACGTCGGCGTGCTTGCAGCGGAAGAGCGACTTCATGTGCTGCTTCAGCAGGCTCTCGATCTCGTCGATGATCTCGGTGCCCTGGTAGTAGCGCTCCCCCGGGTGGCCCTCGGCGTAGCGGTGGGCGAAATCGGAGCCCATGATGCCGCGCACGCGGCGGCTGGTCACGTTCTCGCTGGCGATCAGGTTGATGCAGGTCCCCCGCCAGTCGTCTTGGCGGCGGATCAGGCCTTCGATCTCGGAGATGCGTTTGGCGTACATTAGGGTCAGAGTTCCTCGACGAAAAAATTCCCGGCCGTCGGCCGGGTTTCAGTGTGGTTGAGGGTTATAGGCGATGGGCTGAATGGTGTCAACCGCACCGGATGAGGCCCGCGGGAGCGGGATCGGCCGCCCGCGGGCATCGAGGGCGGGTCAGTCCAGCGGGCCGATCCGGCCTTCCACCGCATCCAGGATGGCGCCGCCGCGCATGAGCTCGCGCATTGCGGCGATGTCCGGGCTCAGCAGGCGGTCGACCTCGAGGTGGGGCAGGCTGCCGCGGATCACCTCGTAGGCCGCCCGGGTGCCTTCGCCGGGTCGCAGGTTCGTGAGAAGGTCCACCGCCTGGCCCGCGCAGAGCAGCTCGATGGCGAGCGACGGTCTCGGCGTTGGCGATGACCGCCCGGCACTTGCGCGCGGCGATGGTGCCCATGCTCACGTGGTCCTCCTTGTTGGCCGAGGTGGGGATGGAGTCCACGCACGCGGGGTGGGCGAGCACCTTGTTCTCCGACACGAGCGCCGCGGCCGTGTACTGCGCGATCATGAACCCGGAGTTCAGCCCGCCGTCGTTCACCAGGAACGCCGGCAGCCCGCTCAGCTGCGGGTTGACCAGGCGCTCGATCCTGCGCTCCGAGATGTCGGCAAGCTCGGCGGCCGCCATGCACAGGTAGTCCGCCGCGAGGGCCAGCGGCTGGCCGTGGAAGTTGCCGCCCAGGAGGAACTCCCCCGTCTCGGCGAAGATCAGCGGGTTGTCGGTGGCGGAATCCAGCTCGATCTCCACCACCCGGCGCACGTGGCGCGATCGCGTCCGCGGCTGGCGCCGTGCACCTGGGGCGAGCAGCGCAGCGTGTAGGCGTCCTGGACGCTGCCGCAGTCCTTGTGGGAGGACATGATGGCGCTGTCCTGCGTGATGCGGTACATGTTGTCCGCCGCCGCGATCTGGCCCGGGTGCGGCCGGACCGCGTGGATCCGCGGGTCGAACTCCACGTTCGGTGCCCATGAGCACCTCGAGGCTGATCGAGCAGGCGATGTCGGCGGTCCGCGCCAGCCGCTCCGCGTCGTGCACCGCGAGCGCGCCGATCGCCGCCATCACCTGCGTGCCGTTGATCAGCGCGAGCCCCTCCGCCGACTCGAGCTGCAGCGGGCGCAGCCCGGCGGCGGCCAGCGCCTCCGCGCCGCCCATGCGCGCGCCCGGCGTAGAACGCCTCCCCCTTGCCGATGAGCACGAGCGCGAGGTGCGCCATGGGCGCAAGGTCGCCGCTGGCTCCGACCGAGCCCTTCTCCGGGACGACCGGCACCACGCCGCGAGTTGAGGAGCTCGACCAGCGGCTGCAGCGGTTTCGCGGCGGATGCCTGCGTGCCCGCGCGAAAGGTCCTGGACCCGCACCGCCATGGCCGCCCGCACCACCTCGTCGGCGAGGCGGGTCCCCCACGCCGGCGGCGTGGCTCATGAGGATGTTCTCCTGCAGCGCGCGCGTGTCTCCTCGCGGGAATGGCCACGTCGCAGAGCGCGCCGAATCCGGTGGTGACGCCGTACACCGCCGGCCCTCGTGCACCCAGCGGTCGACCAGCGCGCGGGCGGCATCGATGCGCCGCCCGGCATTTTCGGAAAACGCAGCCCCCGCGCCCTCGCGCGCCACGCGCACGAGGTCCTCGATGGTCAACCCGTCCGTATCGATCGTGATCGTGTCCATAAACCTCTGCCTGTCCTCGGAAGTGAGAGAGGGGATTGCTTCTGCAAGTCGGTCGCGCTATACTAGGCCCACGTGCGAGCGTACATCCGGTAGTCGATCCAAGGGATGTCGCCGCGAAAAACCCACAGACGGAGGACGTACATGCCAGCCAAGAAAGCAGCACCGAAAGCAGCAAAGAAGCCCGCCGCCAAGAAGCCTGCGGCCAAAAAAGTCGTCAAGAAGACTGTCGCGAAGAAGGCCCCGGCCAAGAAGCCTGCGGCCAAAAAAGTCGTCAAGAAGACCGTGGCGAAGAAGGCCCCCGCCAAGAAGAAGTAGCCCCCCAGGCACCGGAAACGGGGAGCATCGGCCGAATCGTACGGCGAGCTCCCCTTTTCTTTTTTGCTTCCCCGCCCCGCCGTCACTCCGTCAAGAGACAACATCATATTTCTGGCAGGCGATTTAGACAACCCACGTGTTGAAAACCACGTGTCGGGCCGTCAGCCAAGGCGCGCGGCGGTTGGAAAGCGCATGGCACGAACCCGTCTCCAAAATAGCGGATCACGGCCGCAGGCAAGGCGCCGCTTGCGGCCGTCAGACTCCATCTTGTTCAGAGCGCTGAAAACCAAGTATCGGGCCGTCAGCCAAGGCGCGCGGCAATCTGGAAAGCGCAGCATACGTTCAGTATGTGAGCATTTCCAGGAGCCGCGCAACGCCGGATCACGGCCCGAGACGCCGGTTTTCAGTCACCAGGCCGTGACGCCGCCGTCCACCGGCAGCGCCACCCCGTTGATGAAAGCGCCTTCGTCCGACGCCAGGAAGAGCGCCGCGTTGGCCACGTCCTCCAGGCTGGCCAGGCGCGCGAGCGGCACCTCGCCGACCCGCTCCTGCCGCCGCTGCGGATCCTGGAGCATCGCCTGCACCAGCGGGGTCTCGACCGTGCTCGGGCAGAGGATGTTCGCCCGGATGTTGTCCTTGGCGTAGCGCACGGCAACGGACCGGGTCAGCTGGGCCAGGGCGCCCTTCACGGTGGTGTAAGCTTCGGGGGTGAACTTGTGGCCGATCAGGCTGCAGACCGACCCCATGGTGATGATGCTGCCCCCGCCGCCCCGGCGCAGAATCGGCAGAGCGTGCTTGATGCCCAGAAAGGGCCCGCGCACGTTGACGGCCGCATCAGGTCGATCTCCTCGGCGCGCATCTCCTCGATCGGCTTGCGCACGTTGATGCCCGCGTTGTTGACGAGCACGTCGAGCCGGCCGGCGCCGTCCACGACCACGGCCAGCGCCCGCACCCACGACGCCTCGTCGGTCACGTCCAGCCGCAGGAACCGGGCCCGGCCGCCGTCGGCCCGCAGCGCCTCGGCGAAGGCGCTGCCCTCGACCTCCTTCAGGTCGCACACGAACACCTGCGCGCCCTCGCGGGCGAAGCGTTGCGCGATCGCGGCGCCGATCCCCTGGGCGGCCCCGGTCACCAGCGCCACCTTGTCCTTCAGTCGCATAGCGCATCCTCTTCGTTGAAAAATCCCCCGCCCGGATCGGGACAGGGGGATCGGGGCGATGTGCGGGGGCGGCCGCGGCCGCCCCCGGTCGAATTGAACCCGCCGCGGCTACTTCGCCTTTTCGACGGTGGCCTTGAACTCGTCCATCAGCGCCTTGCCGATCTTGGGCTCCCAGGTCACGTACACCGGCGCCACAGCCGCCTGGAAGGCCTTCTTCTGCTCGGGAGTAGACTC
>CAWBSC010000009.1:0-21805 GCA_963791285.1 uncultured delta proteobacterium | reverse complement strand
GATGTGACCCCATGATTTGCCCGGACCTGCCGGTCCGCCGTGTACCACTGCTGGGCCGGGTGTTCGCGGTCGAACGCCACGGGCGCCGGTTCGACCCCTACGGCGTGCGCTGCGTGACCATGCGCGTCCTCCATGCCGCGGCCGCACGCGTCAAAGCGGAATTCCTGAAACGCTGGGGACGGATATGTCCGGCGGCCCGTCACGCTCCTTCGTGAACCCATGCGGTCCGCCCGACTGCCAGACCCTTCAAATCACAAATTGAGATGTGACGCATGATTTACTCAAGGTCAGAAAATCGAACGCTCTGCGGCGACTCCGGTGCAGGCCGAGAGTGTTATACCCAAAAATCGAGACATAACGACTTAATGAGCGCGCTTAAAAAAGCCTGCTTGGCTTTTGGGGTGGCCCTGCTGGTGTCGGCGGCTTGTATGGGCTCGGCACAGGCGGCCACCACGACAGTTTATATCACGGACGGCATGGACGACCCGTATCACAACAACTTTGGTACGTTCAGCAATTCCGACAGTTACGTGTATGTCTACAGGGGAGTATCCAATCATTCTTCTGGCGGCTTTCGGTTCAACAGCATCAGTATCCCAAGAGGTGCCACGATAAACAGCGCCACATTTTATGTATACAGCCAGAGTGCCGGGAACGACCTATACTGCAGAGTCTATGGTGAGGCAGCGGACTCAGTCCAGCAACTATTCCGATCAGCCCGACGTCCTTTCCAGGCCAAGGACAACAAACTATACTTGATCTTCCGTCATCGACGCGGACGGTCTCAACATTGGATTAGGGTTACAGGGGTTTCCGGTCACCGCGGATGATTCAGGAAATAGTCAACCGATCCGGTTGAGTACAGCGGCAACTCTCTCTCCATCCTGATGATCGGCGATACAAGCGGCACGTCACAATACGCTTCTATGCCTATGAGTATGGATCATCCCCTGCCTATATCACCATCGACTACTCGCCGCCGCCGCCGATTCTGAACCAGGCCCACTACCGCTGGCGCAACGACAATGGCTATGAACAATCCGGGTCGGATACCGTCGCGGTGGATGCGGTCAACACCTACAGCACCACGGGCAGCAACAAAACAACGTCGCGACGATTTCCCACACGGTGTCCGGAAACAATCGGTTGCTTCTGGTGGGCGTCAATATGTGGCCGGGCGGCAGCGGGAACTATGTGACTTCTGTCACGTATGGCGGAGTATCCCTTGCGAGAAAATAACGGATGTCAGCAGAAGCACCAGCATTCGGACCGAACTCTGGAAATTGGTTGCCCCGGCAACCGGGACGGCCAATGTCGTTGTAAACATCACCGGCAGCCCGAACCAGAACACCTTTCTTGCGGTTGGAACCATCTCATTTACAGGAGTGGATCAATCCACGCCCTACCGGACCCCAGCCACCACGGGGACCGGGAATGGAACGTCCGCAAGCGTCACCGTGTCGTCGGCAACCGGCGAGATGGTGCTCTCCGTCGCCGGCGCCGGGACGAGCAGCTACAATTTTACCAGCATCACCGGCGGCACCGAACGCTGGAACCTGTCGGCCGCAACCTCCACCAAAGCCGCCGCCGGGACCGCGCCCGGCGACACGTCGGTCACGCTTTCGCACGGCTTGAGCAGCGCCAACAGACTGGGCCATCATCGGCCTGGCCATCAAGCCGGCCAGTCTGACGGGGGCCACCTGGGCCGCAAACGAAGACACGCAATTGAGTGGGCTGACGAAGAACACCACCAAGCGGCTGCGCTTCCTGGTATCCAATACTGGGTCGGGCAATTCCAGCGGGGCTACATCCCAGCTGCAGGCCGCTCGGCGGCTACCTGCAGCTCGGTACATATGCCGCCGTGCCAACGGACACGAGCGGGACCTGGAAGATCGCCGACACGACCTATTATGCCGATGGTGCCGCCAGCGCGAACGTGGCGTCGGGCCTGACGGATCCCGGCGGCAAGACCTTCGTGGCGGGCCAGCTCAAGGACACGGGCAACACCACCGGCAGCATCGCGCTGAGCACGACCCAGTTCACCGAGGTCGAGTACGCCCTGCAGGCCACGGACAATGCCGGTCTCGGTCTACCCTACTGCTTCCGGTTGTACGACACCACCGCGGGCGCGGCCCTGAACACCTACACCGTTTACGCCCAGGCGACGCTCGAATCCATGAGCCTGACCCAGGCGCACTACCGCTGGCGCAACGACGACGGGGGCGAGGGCTCCGGCTACCAGACCATCCAGGTCGCCAGGTCACGCTGGCACGATGTCCAATGATACGACCTTGACTATTAGCAATGTCGCGGTGTCCGGATCGTCGCGCCTGCTGCTGGTGGCATTCCTGGTATGCGGCTCTGTTTACCCGGTGCAATCCGTAACTGGAACGGCCAGAGCCTCTCCATTTACGGCGTCCAGAACGATAACGGCATGTGGGCGAGCACAGCGATTTACTACCTCGTTGCCCCTGCCGTCGCGACCAGCAACCTGACCATCACGTTCAGCTCGGCAACCTACGCCGTGGCCGGTGCGCTCGCCTTGACGGGAGTCGACCAGAACACGCCTCTTGGGAACCTGGGTTTCAGCTCCGGGAGCTCATCCCCGGCGTTCACCTCGGTTACCACTACCGCGGGGGACCTGGCGTTTGCTGTCGTCGGGACACTGGGTGGGGCCCTGAGCTCGTTTACCGGCGACACCCAGCACTGGTACCAGACCACGGCAACTGAATATGGAGCGGGCGGCACCAAGCTGGCCACGGGGAACCCCACCTCGTTCCAGTGGACGGTGACCAGCACCATGTGGGTCATGTCCGCGATTGCGGTGAAGAGACAGTCTTATACGGCCGCAACCTTTGCGGTGGCGGAGGACACCAAGGTCGGTGTGACCAAGCTCAGCACAAAGCGGGTGCGGCTGACGGTTGCGAACGGTGCGGCGAGCTCTACCGAGGCCCTTCAGTACCAGCTCCAGGTGGCCAAGACCGCGACCTGCGCATCCGGGAGCTACGGCGCCGTCGGGAGCAGCACCGATTGGCAAATGGCAGATTCGAGCTACTTCACCAACGGGGACAGCACCAGCAACGTCAGCCCCGGGCTGACCCACCCGGGCGGGTCGTTCACCGCGGGACGGCTCAACGACACCACCGACACGACGTCTGCGATCAACATCGCGGCGAGCGGCTTCACGGAGGCCGAGTTCGCGGTGCAGGCGACCAACAACGCCACCAGCGGCGGGGACTACTGCTTCCGGCTGTACAACAACCACCGGTGCCGTCCTCAACACCTACACCAATTATGCCCAGGCGCGGGTGAATGGGGTCGACGGCGATCAAGCTGCTGTCCTTTGCAGCATCGGGCGACGGGGAAGCGGTGCGGGTGTCATTGGACGACGGCGCAGGAGGTCGAGAACAAGGGGTTCGAGCTTTACCGGGCGCAGCAGCCCAGGCGGGCCCTTTGTGAAGCTGAACGGCGGTCTGATCCCGAGCGTATCGGTGGGGGCGAGGGCCGCAGCTACGAGTTTGTCGACACGGGGGCCAACCGGGGTGACGATTTATTACTACAAGCTGGAGGACGTGGACGTCGGCGGGGCGGTGACGCCGCACGGTCCGGTGTGTGTCGACTGGGACGGGGACGGGCTGCCGGACGACTGGGAGCAGGCGTACGGCCTGGACCCGGCGGTGAACGACGCGGCGCTGGACAGCGACGGGGACGGGGTTCCGAACTTGTTAGAGTATCAGCGGGGGACCGACCCGCGGCTGCGGGACACGGACGGGGACGGGATCCCCGACGGGGCGGAGCGCAAGAACCCGGGGTATTCGGGCGGGGCCGGCAGCGGCCTCGAGGCGGATGGGGCCGTGCAGGTGCTCGCCGCGGACGCGCGCGGGGTGACCCTCGAGCTGGTGACGAAGAGCTTCGACGTGACGCCGGTTGTGGTGGGCGGCCAGGCTTTCGAGCGGCTGCGCATTCCGGCCTATGTGCACGGCTACACGCTGGAGCCGGGGCTGCCGCAGCTGCCGCTGAAGGGGATATTGCTGGATGTCCCGGCCGGCCGGCAGGCGCGTCTCGAGGTGCTGGACGAGGCCGGCCGCGTCCTGTCGGGCTACCGGGTCTACCCGGCGCCGTTGCACCAGGCGGGTGCGGGCAACCAGGTCGTGGAGGTCTTCCGCTGGGACGAGGCGGCCTACGGGAGCAACGCCTGGTACCCGGCGGTGGCGGCGGAGCTGTCGGCCGAGTACGTGTACCGCGGGCAGGCGAAGCAGCGCCTGATGCTCTACCCGCTGCGGTTCAACCCGGGCACGGGCGAGCTGGTGCACAGCGAGCGCATCCGGGTGCGGGTGGAGTACGAGGATACGGTCGCAGCCGCGGCTTCGCTGCGCGCGGCGGCCGCCGCGCCGATGAGCTTCATGGCGTCGAGCCCGGCAACGGGCTGGTCGCCGCCTTCGGGGACGGCCTTCAAGGTGAGCACGGACGGGGAGGGGATCACCCGCATCACGCGCGCCGGGCTGCAGGCGGCCGGGATCGCGGATGCGGACATCGATGCGATCAACCTCTCCCGGGTGCAGCTGTTCAACCTGGGGGCCGAGCAGGCGATCCACGTCTACGACCAGAACGCCAACGGCCGGCTGGACGCGGCAGACCACATCACCTTCTACGCCGCGGCCGTGCCCTCCGATTACCGCAAGTACGCCCGCACCAACGTGTACTGGCTGATCGATGCGGGCAGCGCGAGCCCCTTGCGGATGGGTGCGGTCGACGGCACGCCCTCCGGCGGAGCGCTGGCGGTCTCGCACCAGGCGAGCGCGCACCACGAGCTGGACCAGACCTACCTGCAGTCGGCGGTGGGGCCGGATGCGATGGATCGCTGGATCTTCTCCTCGATCGCCTCGGGCGCGGGGTTTGCGGGCGGCGGGGTGGCGAAGGACTTCACGCTGTCCTTGCCCGGGGCGCTGGCGACGGGGGATATGACCATCCGGATGTACAGTCCCTACGACCTGGCGCACGAGACGAGCGTGTCGTTAAACGGCGCCGCGGTCGGCAGCGCGACCTGGAGCGGGATCGGGTGGACCGAGGCGGCCTTCGCCGGGGTGAGCCTTCTGGACGGGGCCAACACGGTTTCGCTGGTGTGCACGGGGTCGCTCGACAAGACCGCGACGGACTGGTTCGAGGTGGCGTACGCGCGGGGGTTCGCGGCAGCTGCGGACGCGCTCAAGTTCACGCACGCGGGGGGCTACCGGTACCGGGTGGCGGGGTTCACCAGCGCGGATGCGGAGCTCTACGACGTGACGGACCCTGCGGCGGTGGTGCGGGTGGTCAACGGCAGCCTGAGCGGCAGCGGCCCGTACACGCTGGAGGCCGAGCCCGCGGGGGCGAGCGGAGCCCGCCGCTACCTCGCGGCGGCATCGGCCGCGATCAAGAGCCCGGCGGCGGTGGTCAAGGACCGCGCCTCGAGTCTATCCTCGGCCTCCAACGCGGCGGACTGGATTTTGATCACGCACCGCAGCCTGGGCTGGGACGGGGCGGGGGCCGAGCAGGGCTGGGTGACGGCGCTATCGGCGTTGCGGCAGTCCCAGGGCATGCGGACCGCGGTGGTGGACATCGAGGACATCTTCGACGAGTTCGGCTACGGGCTGCCCACCCCGCAGGCGGTGAAGGACTTCCTGACGCACGCCTACGAGAGCTGGCAGGCCCCGGCCCCGCAGTACGTGCTCTTGGTGGGGGACACCTCCTACGACTACAAGGACAACTGGGGCAGCGGCACGGTGAACCTGGTGCCGGGGTATCTGATCTACACGACCCACCTGGGCGAGACGATCTCGGACGAGTGGTACGGCCAGGTCAGCGGCGAGGACGCGGTGGCGGACCTCTTTATCGGGCGGCTGCCGGCGGCGACTCTCTCCCAGGCGCAGGCGATGGCCGCCAAGATCGTGGCCTACGAGAGTGCCTCCAACTCCAAGACGTGGCAGAAGACCCTGGTGCTGTCGGCGGACAACCAGGCCGAGGTTTGGGAGGCGGTGTTCGAGACGATGAACGAGGATGCGGCCGCACTGCTGCCCGCGGGCATGGCGACGCCCGAGCGGTTCTACCTGCAGGAGTACGAGAACGAGAGCCTCGCGGTGACGTGATCTGACCGCGGAGCTGCTTGCTGCGGTGGAGGCCGGGGCGCTGGTGGTGAACTACGCGGGGCACGGCAGCGTGAACCTCTGGGCGACCGAGCGGATCCTGGACAACCGGGGCGGGGCGTACCGGTCGGACGTCTCCACCCTCACCAACTCGGGAATGTACCCGTTTGTGGTGAACATGAGCTGTCTGACGGGCTACTTCATCTACCCGCAGACGGGGGCGTATGCGGCGGACTCGTGGCGCTCGCTGGCCGAGGGGTGGCTGTGGCCGGCCTCTGCGGGTGCGGTGGCGGCCTTGATGCCCACGGGGATGACGGACACCGACGGTCAGCACCTGCTGTCCAATGCGCTCTACGAGGCGATCTTCACGCTGGACCGCCGGACGCTGGGCCCGGCAATCGGCTACGCGCGGCAGCAGCTGTTGGCCAACGGGGGCTCGGAGTACGAGCAGACGAGCAACACGTTCATGTTGTTCGGGGACCCGGCGACCGTGCTGAAGGTGCCGCTGCCGCGGCGGCCGCAGGCGTTGACGGCGGTGCGGCAGGCCGACGGCCGGGTGGCGCTCGCCTGGTCGGCGGCCTTGAATTGCGACGGGCACGCGGTCTCCGGCTACCATCTCTACCGGCGGCTGTCGACCGAGGCGGGCTACACGCGGGCTGACCGCGGCGCCGCTCGCGGCGCTGAGCTACACCGACGCGGGGGTAGCCGGGGCGGCGGCCGAAGCCGTCTACTACTACGCGCTCTGCGCGGTGGACTCAGCCGGCGACGAAAGTGTGAAGTCCGCCCCGGCCGCGGTCACCGTCCCGGCGGCGGCCGGGTCCTCCTCCGGCGCCGCCGCCGGAGGCGGCGGAGGGTGTTTCATCGCCGCCGTCGTCAACGAGGGTTCATACGAACGCGCCGGTGCAACGGCCATCGCATGGGTCATCACGCTGCTCTGCATCGCCGTATTGCACGCCAGCACCAAAACGCGTTACACTGTGCTCAAGTGAAGGAGGAGCCTCACATGGGCATGGAGCAGGTATTCGCCCGCGACCCGAACTTCGTCTCCCGCCGAATCGAGGCTGAGACCATCCTGGTGCCGATCCGCAACAACGTGGGCGACCTGGACTGCATCTTCAGCCTCAACCCCGTCGGCGCGCTCGTCTGGGAGCAGCTGGACGGGGTTGCCACCCTGGGCACCATCCGGGACCGCATCGTCGGCGAGTACGCGGTTTCCGCGGCCGCGGCCGAGGCCGACCTGAACGCCTTTGTGGCCGAGATGGAATCCATTGCCGCCATCCGGCCGGTGAGGTAAGCTATCGCCATGGACGACACGCCGAAGAAAAAGCCCTACGCCAAGCCCGAAGTGACGCGCATCCAACTGGATGCGCGCTGCGCCGTGCTGGGGTTCTGCAAGCAGGTCAGCACGGGCAGCGGCCCGGCCCTGGCCGGCTGCCAGGACGCCCTGAGCTCCCCCTGCCAGTCGCAAGGTTCCTGAACCCGGCCTTCCCGATGCCCGGACTCTGCCTGGATATCGCCGATCTCACGCTGGCCCTCGACTGGGGCGACGACCTCGCACCGGTGGAGGTGCCCGAGGCCTACCGGCCTTTTCTGTCGGCCGAGTCGGCCGGCATGCCGCTCGGCCTGGCAGCGGCCACGGAGCCCGGGGACGTCGGGACGGTCGTATTCGACAACGCCCCCATCTGGTCTCTCCACCAGCAAGACGACGGGCTGCGGTTCAGCATTTTCGACACTTACCCGGAGCTCAGGCGGACTCTCTTTCTGTCCCACGGGCTGGACCGCGCGCGCCTCACCTTCCTGGCCACGAACCGCGACCCGTTCGTCGGCCCCACGATCGAGCTGATCACGATCCTGCGCCTGGCGCGCGCGGCCGGCGTCATCCTGCACGGCTGCGGCATCGACCTCGGGGGCAGGGGCGTGGCGTTCATTGGCGAGTCCGGGGCCGGCAAAAGCACCCTCTCACGGCTCTGGGCCCAGGTCGAGGGCGTTCGCATCCTGAGCGACGACCGTGTGATCGTGCGCCGCGAGGCCGGCGGGTACCGCCTCTACGGCTCCCCCTGGCACGGGGACGCCCATTTCGCCGCCCCAGGCGGGGTGCCGCTGGAGCGGGTGTATTTCATCCGCCACGGAGACAGCAATCGCTTCCGGGCCCTGCCGGCCGACGCCAGCGTGCGCGCGCTGCTGCGCTGCTCGTTCCCGCCCTTCTGGGACCCGGACGGGATCAGCGTGTCGTTGGACCTTTTTGCGGAGCTGGTCGCCGCCGTGCCCTGCGCGGAGATGCACTTCGTGCCGGACGCGGCCGTGGTCGAGCTGCTGCAGAGGCCCGCATGAGCGACCCGTACAGCCGCACCCTGCTGTGGCTGGCCTCGGGGGCCGGCGGTAGACCCCCCGCGGAGGCGGCCGACCCGGTCATCGCCGACCGGCTGGTTGCGGCGGCCGTGCGCGAAGGCCTGGCCGGGCTTTTGTTCGCGCAGGCGCGCGCCGGCGGCTGGCAGCGGCGGCTGCCCGAGCGCGCCGGGCGCCGGCTCGAGTCGATCTACTACCTCACGGTGCAGACCAACCTGAGATACCTCGCGGCGCTGCGCGAGATCGCCGCCGAGGGTGTTCCTTTCGTTCTCATGCAGGGCGCGGCTCTGCTGGTCACGACTTACGCAGACCCCGGGCTGCGGCCGCTGTCCGACCTGGACCTCTGGGTGCTGCCCGAAAACCACGGCCGTCTCGCCTCCGTGCTGCGGCGCCTTGGTTTCGACGAAAACCCACTGGCGCCCGGGGTCTTCCGCCGGGGCGAGACGCTGGTCGACGTCCACACCGGACTGCACTGGGCCGATCGAATCCGCAGCAGCCGCTTTCTGTTCGCCGGCGCGCCCGAGGCCGTGCAGCGCCGGTGCGTGACGCTGGAGTGGGAAGGGGTCTCCGTGCGCTGCCTCGACCCGATAGACCAGGCGGTTTACCTGACGGTGCACGCCATCAAGCACAACCTCGAGCGCCTGATCTGGCTCGCGGACCTGAACCGGCTGGCCGGCGGGTGGCAGGCGGCGGACTGGGAGGCATTTCGGGAACGGGCGCGGGAGCTCGGGCAGGGCCGGCTGGGCGAAATCCTGGCCTACTTGCGGGGAACGCTCTTCGACCTGCCGACTCCCGTGGAAGCAACGGCCGGCACGCGGCTGACCCCTCTGGACACATACTTGCTCCGGCGGCGCCGCCGCGGACCGCTGCCGAAGTGGTCATCGCTGTCTTTGCTCTCGACCGGCAGCCCGGCGCGCCAGGTGCGCTTCGCGTTCGAGAGCACCTTCCCGCGGCCGGAGGTGCTGCGGCAGGTGATCAGGGATTCAGAAGCGTGCTCGCCCGCCCGGCTCTACGGCCTGCGAGCCATGCAGATGCTCGGGATGCTGCGGTAACGCCGCCCACCCGTTAAAATCCAAAAGCCCTTCGCCACCCGGACACCCGGGAAGCGAAGGGCTTTTTTTATGCCATTACCTGTGAGAGCGGCTTTCAGCCGCGAGGTACTCGCGGTCAGAGCCCCGCGTGGTCAGTTCCCGTATTCGAACGCCCCCATGTCGACCGAACCCCCGACCACCCGCGGGTTGCCATCGGAATCCGTGGCCGGCAGGCCCGAGGCGCTGGTCGAACCTGCATCGATGCAAGAAGAACCCGGGTTCAGGTGGAAATCCCCTGCGGCAGGATTCTTCCACGACGGGTCGATCCGGATGTTGCCGTCCCCGGATTCGAACCCGGCCTGATCGATGTTGCTGTTGAAGACGGTGGGCGTGGTGCTCGTCACTATGTAGTTGAGCACCTGTGGGCCGGACGAGGCCGCATTCCCCCAGAGGATGCTGTTAGTGATGACGGTCGGCTTCAACGCCACATAGAGCGCTCCTCCACCCTTTCGGGTGCCGCTGGTCAGTACGCTGTTGCCGTAAAAACTGCAGTTCGTGATCCGCTGGTCCGAATTGTATGCGTAAATGGCGCCACCGCCAACCTGGTTGCTCAGCCGGGCTTCGGCCGCGTTGTTGTCAAAAACGGAGTTGACGATTTCGACGGTCGAATTCCACAGATAAATGGCTCCGCCGTTGCCGACCGCGGTGTTTTCTGTGAAATAGCAATTTTTTAATGCACCGGAGACATTGTACCCGTAGAAGCCGCCGCCCGAAGACGCCGCATGGTTGTTCTCGAAGCGGCAGTTTTCGATTGAAAAGCCGGTAATTCCCTGGGCGATGATTCCGCCTCCATTGGACGCGCTGCCGGATGAGAAGGTGAACCCGTTGACAACAACGCCGGCAGCGTTCAGGGACACACTCCGAACGGCAAACGGTGCCAGTACCGTTTTCGCGTTCCAGTCGCGTTTCTCCTTCTTGCGCTCGTTGCCGGCGAATCCGCCATAAATGGCGATGGACTTGTCGATTACGATTTCGGCTGTCAGGCTGTAGGTGCCCGCGCGCACCCAAATCTCCTGGCCCGCCGCGGCCGCCGCGATTGCCTGCTGGATCGTGGCGAAGGCCGACTTCCAGCTGCGGCCGTCGCCGTTCCGGGCGGCGTCCACGTACCACACGTTGGCGGGCGCCGACTCGACTTCGTCTGCGCCGATGTCCCAGTCGGTCTCCTGGCTGCGGTCGGTGCCGTCGATGTCCACCGTATCCGGGTCGGCGGCGAGGTCGTCAGCCGGTACCATTGACGACCGCATGCCGGTCGTAGCCGGCACAAGGTTCTTGCCTGCGTCGATCGCGTCCGCGGTTTCGAGCAGGTGAAAATCCTCGAGGCCTTTCTGCACCGAAACGAACTGGTCGACGGGGTGCAGGAATGTCATGGAGCGCTCGCCGGCCGCCGTGCCGTCCGAGGAGATGTTGAAGGACTGGCTGCCGCGCTTGATTGCGAAGTCCCCGCCCGCGTTGCCCATGGACAGGGTGTTGACTACGGACATGCGCCCCAGGCTTTCGTCGACCCCGCGTCCGCGCATGCCGTAGATGGTGCAGTTCTCGATCTCCACATCCGCCGTGCGGCGCCGGGCGACGATCCCCGCCGTGCCGCCGTCGTAGATGATGCAGTTGCGCACGGTGAAGCTGCTGGTGACGCCGCCCTTGATGCCGTAGGTCTCGTGCCGGCGTCTGTCGGTGTCGAAGTCGTGGATGATCAGGCGCTCGAGCACGACCCCCATGGCCCCGCGCACGGTCACGGCCGCCGGGACGAGCCAGTGGCCGAAGCGCTTGAGTTCGATCCCGTCGATGCGCGTGTAGTCGTCCTCGACGATGAGCCCCGTGCGCGTGTGATCGCGTCCGTCCAGCACCACGCCGGTGCCGGCCACGCCCTTGTGCCGCGCTCCTTCGGCCGCGGTGAGCCACATGAAGTGCTCGGGGTCGGTCCGGGAGCCGTGGATCCAGGCCATCACCCAGCCGTTCTTCACCGTGAACGGGCCGTCGTTGTAAAGCACGCCCACTTCCAGGCGGTTCTCCCGGACGAGGTTTCCGTTGCGGTCGTTTACCCAGCTTTGGATGGACGTGTAGGCGCGCCGGACGGCGAACTCGTCGCCGATGTGTTCGGCTTCCGCCGCGCTTTGCAAGGTGAGTTGGGTGTCGCTGTCGCGGGTGAGGATGTAGAGTTCCTCGCCGTCGATGACGATCTCGTCCCCGCGCCCGACGTTGGCCGGGATCGTGCCCCCCTCGAACGTGACGGCGGTCTCACTCTTGGCGACCGACGCCGTCCCCGTCCCGAACAGCACGCCCTTGAAAGTGCCGATCGACCGGTGGTTGATCGTGGCCGCATCCGCTGCCGCAGCCGTGCCGAGGCAGAACGCGATCAGTGCGAGCAGCCCGATCGACAGTCTCATCCTGGTAGTCATGATTTTGCCCCCCTCCAATAATTCGTGTCCGGGGAAGCATGTGAGCAAAAGGGGTGCCACGGCCGGCCCCGGCCAGCGGGGACGGCCTTCCCGGGCAGGGCCGACCTCCGGCGCGCTGTTTTTCTTTGCATATTGGGAGGTTCGATTGAGCGCGCGGAAGAGTGGATTCCGGGGGCTATGAAACGAACACATCTACATCCGGAGGGTTTGGTAAGGAGGGTTACGGCGTGGTAAGAGCCGGCCTAAAAAATGGGTTTGACGGCCGCATGCAGCCAGAGGGATTGGCTGTTGCGGGAGAGGCCTTCAGCCTCGAAAATCGCGGCTGGAAAGCCGCTCCCACAGAAAAACCGGCTCGCCGGCAACCGGCTCCCTGAAAGAGCTGGGTTCTCAACCCAGGATATACGGCAGGCTGAAGAGCGCGAGGTTGCCCAGGGTGTGGATGACGATGGGGACGAGGAGGTTTCTCTCTTTTTCGTAGGCCGCGGCGAACACGAGCCCGCCGACCAGTTGCGTGAGGGGCAGGCCGGCCCCGGAGGGGTGCAGGCCGGCAAAGATCGCAGTGCTCAGGAGAAGGGCCGGCGCGAAGCCCCAGCGCCTGAGGCAGCCGAACACCAGGCCGCGGAAGTAGACCTCTTCGGCCGCCGGCGCGATCAGCCCACCGACCAGGAACAGCAGGACGGGGTCGGCCGGGCGAGGGGGGCGGCCTCCAAAGAGCAGCCCGACCGCGTCGACCCCGGCCAGACGCAACGTGCCGTATGCAATCGCCGCCAGCGCGCCGAAGGCCAGCGACCAGAGGAGGCCCCGGCGCAGTCCCACGCCCCAGACCGCGCGGTCGATCCCCAGAGCTCGCGGGCCGGGCCCCCAGCGGTGCACGACCCAGGCAACCCAGGCCAGATCGATCACCCGCGCCGCGCCGGTGACGGCCAGGCCCGGCAGCGCCGCGTAACCGGCCGCCCAGCGGGCGAGGGCTTCGGCGGCAAGGACGCCGGCCGTAGCCAACCCCAGCGTTTTCAGCGGGACCGAGCCTGGTTCCATCCGAGAGCCCTCAGGGCCTGGTAGGCGTACATCTGTTCGTACCACTCGTGCGAGCGTTTCAGAAACTCCAGGATCGGGCCGATGGCCGCACGCTCGCGGCGCTGGCCGAGCGACTCGAGGGCCATGGTGCGGACGTTGAGCGAGGGGTCTTCCAGCAATTGCAGCAGCAGGGCCGGCGCCCGCAGGTCCGGGGTCACGCCGAGCGCCCGCGCCAGCCAGTAGCGTTCGGGCGCGTGCGGGCTTCCGGCAAGGCCCGGCGCGCCGGCCAGCGCAAAGAGGTCGATCTTCCGCTCGCGCACGACCTTGAGTGCCGCCACCCGCTCCGTCCACGTGTCGGAGCCCAGCGCGCGCTCGAGCGCCTCCACTGCCGGCGGCGCAACCCGGTTGACGTGCAGGTGGACAAGGATCGCCAGTCCCGCGAGCACGCACACGGAGAGGCAGAGAATCTCCCCGCCGGTGCCGCGGACGAGCGGGCTCGCCACCAGGCGCACCCCGGCCGCCAGCAGCAGGAAGAGCGCGGTCGGGAATGCGAGCAGCACCGCGTAGAACGTGAAGCCGCGGAAAGGGCCCCACCGGTCGGTGCGGGCCGAGATCTCGGACAGGGCGGCGCGCGGGTCGGCGGCGAATCGGGCAAGCGGGACATCGAGCAATGCGTGCTCGGACCGGCTGAACACCACCCGATCGCCAACGGCGTGCGCGTCCACGTCGGCAGCGGAAGCCGATGCCACCGGCAGGTAGTCGTTGCGGGCGAGCACCTGTTCCAGGTGGGCCGGCCGCGGCGCATCCGGCGACACGGCGACCGTCCGCAGCAGCTTCTGGTCGAGCGACTTGAAGACCTCGGCCGGGTAGAGGGTGTAGCGGTAGTAGAAGTCGCTCACCGCCCGCCCCGGGGCGTTGGACATGAGCACGTGGTCGCGCAGGTCGATGAAGAGGTCGCGGTCGTACTGGCCGGCCCAGCCTCCGGCCAGGATCAGCAGGGCGGCGAGCCGCAACCCGAGCGACCGCTGGACCGGTGGCCGCTCGGCGTCGGACAAGACGCCGCGCGCCATGCGGAAGACGACGGGCGGGATGAGGACGAAATAGAGCGACACCCAGGGGTCGAAGCCGCGGCTGTTCATGAGCACCAGCAGCCCGGCGAGGATACCGAGCGGCAGGCCGACCCAGAGCCCCGGGCGGCGAAACGCCCAGGCCGCGAGGACGGCCAGCAGCGCGAGCGCCGCCCCGACGCTCAGCGTGAACAGCAGGCCGCCGCAGGCGGCCGTCTCCCACCGCAGCAGGGCCGGCATGGCGTGCTCGTTCGGCACGGGCAGAAACCCGGCCGCGGCCACGGCGGCCATCCGCTCCCAGAGCTCCCGGTTGGACGCGTAGACCTGGAAGGTCGCGATCGCCTGGGCCAGGCCCATGCCCGTGAGCAACTCGACGGCGGGAAAGGCCCGGCGACGGATGGTGCGGAGAGACGGCATGCCCGGGTGGTCCATCCAGATTTAGCAGGTGGTTGAAAAACGGCGTCTCGGGCCGTGATCCGGATTTGCGCGGCTCTGGTGAATGCTCACAACCTCATCCGTATGCTGCGCTTCCCCAATCGCCGCGCGCCTTGGCGGACGGCCCGACACTGGTTTTTCAACGACCGGTTAGGGTCGAGCCGGCCGCGCTGCGGGCCGGCTCCGTTGCGTCATTCAATTGCTTATGATAGCATTTTAGCAGAACGAAAGAAATGCGAGGATTCCGCCGACGGCCTGTCGATGATCGTCGCCATCCATCAGCCGCAATATCTCCCCTGGCTCGGCTACTTCGGCAAGATGCTCACGGCCGACGTCTTCTGCTATCTCGACACCGTGCAGTACAAGAAAAACGAGTGGCAGAACCGCAACCGCATCAAGACCGCCGGCGGGTGGCAGTGGCTGACCGTGCCGGTGAGCTATCGCTACCCCCAGAAGATCAACGAGGTCGGCATCGACACCACCGCCAACTGGAGGCACAAGCACCTGCAGGCGCTCGCCACCCACTACCGCCGGGCGCCGCATTTCGAACGCACTTGCCTGCCTTCGAGGAGATCTACGGCCGGCCCTGGGAGTCCATCGCCGAGCTGAACCTCCACGCGATCCGGCGTCTGCGCGAGATGCTGGGGATCGGCCACAAGCCGGATGTCTGCGCGTCGACGCTCGACTGCTCCGACGACCCCACGGACCGGCTGATCGACATCTGCCGCGCGCTCGGCGCGGACACCTACCTCGCCGGCGCCGGCGGGGCGGGCTACATGGATTTTGGACGGTTCGCGCAGTGCGGGGTGCGGGTCCTGACCCAGGACTTCCGGCACCCGGTTTACTGCCAGTGCTACGACGGTTTCCTGTCCCACCTCTCGGTGGTCGACCTCATCTTCAACTGCGGGTCCGACAGCGCGGAGATCATCCGCCGGGCGGGCGCGGCGGCGTGAACGGAAAGGGCTGACATGCGCAAGGTGAACATCCTGGCGATCGGGGCGCACCCCGACGACATCGAGTTCGGCTGCGGCGGTTCGCTGATCAAGTACACCCGCAAGGGCCACCGGCTCTCGCTGCTGGTGATGACCGGCGGGGGCGGGGGCGGCCCCGCGGACGAGCGCATGACCGAGCAGGCGGCCTCGAAGGAGATCCTGGGCGCCGAGGAGATCTTCTGGGGGGGGTTCGAAGACACCCGCCTGCCGGCCGACATCGACATGATCCGCAAGATCGAGAGCGTGATCGAGTCGGTGCGACCCGAGTTCATCTTCTGCAACTTTCCCGACGACACGCACCAGGACCACCGCCACCTGGCCCAGGCCATCATGTCGGCCACGCGCTATATCCGCAACGTGCTGTTCTACGAGGGGCCGACCACGCAGAACTTCAACCCGCAGGTCTACGTCGACATCGCCGACACCCTCGAGGCCAAGCTGGACGCACTGAGGGCGCACCGCTCGCAGGTCATGAAGACCAACATCGAGGACCTCTCGATCATCGAGGTGGCGCGCTCGAGCGCCAACTTCCGGGGCATTCAGGGGCGGGTGAAGTATGCGGAGGCGTTTCACTCGCTGCGCCTGTTCATCAACATCTGAGGGCGGCTTTGCTGAAAGCCCCGATCCGGCGTTGCGCGGCGCCGTCACTCGCTGCGGCGTACTGCGAGTACGCCTCGCTCGGCCCGGCTTGCGCGCCTTGGCTTGGGGCTTTGATCAAAGCCGCCTGAGCGGCCTCCCTGAAGGCCCGATTTCGGCGTTGCGCTTCGTTCCGCCAGCACTGCGGCGTACAGGGAGTACGCCTCGCGCAGCGGAATTCGCGCGCCTTGAACTCGGGCTTTGATCGAAGCCGGATGAGAAGCAATTATAGAGCATTTCAGTGAGGCGAAAGGTATAGTGTGGGAGAGGCCTCCGGCCTCGATCGTCGCGGCGGGACGCCGCTCCCACAAATGGGGCAAAAAACCACTCGCACCACTTGATCGCAACTGAGTTTGTCCAGCACCCAGAATCGATTAAGCAGACACGGACGGAGCTGAAACCTCCGAGTAAGTTGGCATTCCCCCTGTGGGAGCGGCTTTCCAGCCGCGACGATCGAGGCTGAAAGCCTCTCCCACAAATAAAAAACGTGTTTGCCGATAAGGTGACGCCGAGCGCTATGGCCCGTTATGCAGGTCATCCAGGTCTAAACATGACAGAATCGCCCACCATCATTCCCCACTCCAAGCCGCTGCTGGGCGCCGAGGAGGCGCAGGCGGCCGCGGCGGTGATCGCGTCGGCCAGGTGGCTGAGGGGCCGGAGACGGCCGCCTTCGAGCGCGAGATCGCCGGGCGCCTGGGCTGCGCTCACGCGGTGGCGGTCTCCTCGGGCACGGCGGCGCTGCACCTCGCGCTGGCGGCCATGGGGGTCGGAGCGGGGGACGAGGTGGTCGTCCCGAGCTTCGTGTGCGCGGCGCTCTTCCATGCGGTGGCCGCGACCGGGGCCGTGCCGGTCCCGGCCGACATCGACCCGCTGACGTTGAACCTCGACCCGGGGACGCGCGTCGGCGCCTGTCCCCGCGCACGCGCGCGCTGGTGCTGCCGCACCTGTTCGGCCGCGTCGCCGACCCCGCGCCGTTCCTGGAGATGGGGGTGCCGCTGGTCGAGGACTGCGCGCACACGCTGGGGGCGCGGTTTGGCGGCCGGCCGGCCGGCAGCTTCGGCCACGCCGCCGTCACCTCTTCCTACGCCACCAAGCTGATCGCCACCGGCGAGGGCGGGGCGGTCGCCACCGCTTCCGAAACTCTCGCCGCCGCCGTGCGCGACCTCAAGCAGTACGACCGCCGGCCGCTCGACCGCGCGCGCTACAACCTCAAGTTCACGGACCTGCAGGCCGCGGTGGGCCGCGCCCAGCTGCGCCGTCTGGATGCGTTCATCCGGCGCCGGCGCGAGATCGCCGCGCGCTACCGCGACGTCCTCGGCCCGCCCCTCGGCGGCGAGAGGGACCCGGACGGCCACATCTACTTCCGCTATGTCTTCGATGCCGGGACGGACGCGGAGGCGGTCATCCGCCGGGCGGCGCGGGCCGGCATCGCCTGTGAGCGACCCGTGCACACCCCCCTGCACCGGCTGATGGGGCTCAGCGGCTTCCCGGCGACCGAGGATGCGTGGCGCCGCTCGGTGTCCATCCCCATCTACCCTGCGCTGACCGACGCCGAGGTGGAGCGGGTCATCTCCGTTTTCAGAGGCGCATAGCTCCCTGCCGCAGCTCTGCGACATCCGTTTGACACCCCAATCTTTTCCGCACGATCTCAACCCCAGATTTTTTCAATGATTACTTGTGAGTTGGTTGGGACCCGCCCAGGCGGGCCGCAACCATGGCATATTTACTGCAGAAATTTCCTAACCTGCCGATAACCATATTGAATGCCCGTTCCGCAACCTTCTGAAGGCAGCGAGGGATAGGGATGAAGCCCTGCGTTTCGATGGATCGAGCCGGCTCCGGGGTGGCCCTGCTTGACTTGGTGACGACCGCCCCCGCACGCCTGGCCTCTGCCGGCGCTCCGCTCGGATCAGCCGCTGGATCTACTACCCCGCCTGCGCCGTCACGCTGCTCCTGCTGACCGCGCCGGCGCGCGCCTTTTTCGCCGAGAACGCCTGCCGCTGGTTCTACGTGGCGTCGCTCGCATTCGGCGTGTCCTTTTGCCTCACGCCCCAAGCCGCGCGGGCGGCGCGTCGGCTCAACATCCTGGACGTCCCGGATGCCCGCAAGCAGCATGGCCAGGCCACCCCGCTGCTAGGCGGCGCGGCGGTTTTCACCGGGTTCGTGACCGCGCTGGCGGCCAACGGCATTCTGACCGGGGAGCTCATCGCGATCCTGAGCGCCGCCATGGTCCTCTTTGTGACGGGGATCTTCGACGACTGGCGCGAGGTCCCGGCCGGGCTGAAGCTTTTCGTCCAGCTCGCCTGCGCCGCCATGGTCATGGCCGCCGGAGTGGTGCTGCACGTCTTGCCGAACGACTGGGGCGTGTGGGCTGGCTGGGGAACCTGCTGCTGACGGTCGCCTGGATCGTCGGCATCACCAACGCGATGAACTTCTTCGACGGGATGGACGGGCTCGCGGCGGGGCTGGGGGCATCATCGCGTTCCTGCTGGGGCTGGTCGCGTTTCAGACCCGCCAGCCTTTCCTCGGGTGGTTCGCCCTGGCGGTGCTCGGGAGCTGCCTGGGGTTTCTCCCGTTCAACCTGAGGTCGAAGGGCCGGGCCCTGATTTTCCTGGGGGACGCCGGCAGCACCGTCATCGGGTTCGTGCTGGCCTGCATCGCGGTGTACGGGGACTGGGCGGAAGGCCGGCCGCTGGTGGCGCTCGCCTCCCCCGTACTGATTTTCTGGATCCTGATCTTCGACATGGTGCACATCACCGTGGACCGCATCCTCACCGGGAAGGTCGACAGCTTCCGCACCTGGATCGAATACGTCGGCAAGGACCATCTCCACCACCGCATGGCCGATGCCCTCGGCAGCCGGCACCGCAGCGTCTGCTTCATCTACATGATCGCCGTCGGCCTGGGGATGAACGCGCCTGCTGCTGCGCAACGCCGGGCCCCTCGAGGCCGTCCTGGTGCTCGGGCAGGCCTCCATCCTGGTGCTGCTGATCACTTTTTCGAGCGCCGGGGACGCCGTTCGACAGGAGCGGGGGCGGTGCCTTCGGGGCCATCGGCAAAAAATTCGCCATGATCGTGGCGGTTGGCTCAACTTTTTTTCGGGGCGGGCGATCCAAGCAATAGATTGCCCCATCAGCCGACGTTCGTATTGCGAAGAAGGGACTCGACGTGCCCGAGGAAAACAACACGATGACTGATCGAGTTCGGCGGCCGCCGCCGCGGCTTCCGGCCCGCCCGCCGCGCGACCTCAAGCTCGAGCTTCGCCAAGCTGGCGGCCCAGGCCGCCCCGGCGCAAGCGGCGGCCCGGCCCGCACCGCGCGTTCTGCCGGCGACGGCGTCCGTCCCCAGCGCGGCGCCATATACGCCGCGGCGTTCCGTTTCCTCGAGCAGACCTTCCCGGCGGTCAACGCCGGCAAGGGCGTGGCGCTGGCGCCGGCCCGCGCGATCATCGAGCGGATGGCCACCGCGACGGCCGGGCCGGACGCTCTCTTCATCGCCGCGCTGCACAGGGACGACCGCGCGCGCTACCCGGTTCAGCACGGCGTCAACGTGGCGGTGTATGCCGTCAAGGTGGCCCAGGACCTGGGCCTCGAGCGGGAGCGCCAGGTCGAGCTGGGGATGTGCGGGCTCCTGCACGACATCGGGATGGCCCGCATCCCGGAGGAGCTCGTCCATCGGCCGGGCGCGCTCGGCGAGCAGGAGCGCCAGATCCTCAGACGGCGGCCGGCTGCGGCGTTCGACATCCTCAAGGGCCTGGGGCCGGAAGCCGTCCCGATCGCCGAGTGCGCCGCGCAGGTGTGCGAGCGGCTGGACGGCTCGGGTATCCGCGGGGGCTGCGCGGGGACGAGATCCACGAGTCCGCCAAGATCATCGGGCTGCTGGACCTCTACGAGGCGCTGGTCCACTCGCGGCCCAATGGGCAGCGTCTGAGCTTCTTCGAGGCCATGAAATACATCTTCAAGCTGCAAAACCCAATTCGAACGCCGCCACATGAATCGCTGCTGCGGGTTTCACAGTGTTCCCGGCCCACAGCTACGTGCTGTTGAACTCCGAGGCGATGGCCGCGTCGTCGAGACCTCTCCCGATCAACCCTTGCGCCCGAAGCTGCAGATCCTGCTCGACGCCCAGCGGCGCAAGACCTTGGCCGAACGCACGTCGCGCTGGCGGAGGAGCCGTTGCTCAACATCGTGCGCTGAGTCTCCGAGGCGGAAATGACGGACCTGCTGCGCCGGCGGCGCCGCGACCGCGCCACCGGAAGAAAACTGCGATACGGTGCAGGAGCCGCTTCTTGAGGCCCGCGCCAGGACAGATGCGCCATGTATCTTGACCACTGGGGACTGCAACAGACGCCGTTCGCGACGTGCCCTCCCGGCATACGTTCTACCGTCACCCCAACACGAGGAGGCACTGCGGCGGCAGCTCTACGTCGTCCAGAACCGGCGGGGGTGCCGATGCTGACCGGGGCGGTCGGCTGCGGCAAGACCACCGTCACCAAGGCCCTGTCGGACCACCTGAACAAGGACGCCGTCCAGTTCCGCATGATCTCCAACCCGGCGCTGCAGCCCGACGAGCTGATCCGGGCGATCGTGCTCGCGCTGGCGGGTCGGTCGAGCACGGGTCCAAGTCCATGATGCTTGACCGCTGCAGCGGCTGCTCGTGGCCGGGTGGTCGGCCGGCCGCAACACGGTGCTCGGATCGACGAAGCCCATGTCATCGCCAACCGGAAGCGCTGGACCAGCTGCGGATGCTTCGAACTTCCAGTCCGACGACGAGTTCCTCCTGACGCTGATCCTGCTGGGCAGCCCCCGCTGCTCCAGACCGTCTCGGAGCTGCAGCCGCTGAAGGAGCGCATCGCGTCAACATCAACCTGGAGCCCCTCGATTTCCAGAACACCGTGCGCTACCTGCTCTTCCGCTTGAAGAGCGCCGGCGCCGGGCGAGGGATTTTCAGCCGCCAGGCGGCCGAGCTGCTCTACGAGCATTCCGGGGGCATCCCGCTGCGCATCAACAACCTGTGCGACCGCTGCCTGCTGATCGGCCTCATGCACAACGTGCAGGTGGTCGACAGCCGGATCATGCGCGATGCCATGAGGACATGGGAGCTCGATGCCGCACCCACCGACCGACACCGCCGCCGCCGGCGCCGCGCCTCCGTCCTGCTCTGGGGTGCGGCGCTGATGCTGCTCGCCTCGCCCAGGGCCGGACCAACCTTGCCCCGGCGCCGGGTGCGGCCCCTGCCGCCAGCCCGACCGCCGGCGCCAAGACGGTCGCCGTCGTCCTGGCCGACGTTCACCGGGACGGCCACGTCGACATCGTGAGCGGTTCCATCGAGCCGGGGGCGATCACGATCGCATACGGCGAGGGGGGCGGCCGGTTTGCAGCGCCGCTGCGCCTGCCGGTGGAAGGGGACGTGCGCGCGCTCGCCGTCGCCGATGTGGACGAGGACGGGCTGCCGGACATCATCGGCAGCGTTCAGCGCCAGTCCTCCGGGATCCGCGTCTGGCTGAACGAGCCCGGGCGCCGGTGGACGCCCGGGCGGGCGCCCACCGAGATCAACTCGTACGCCGGGGTGAAGGCGGTCGACCTGAACGGGGACGGGCAAATCGACATCGTGGCCGCCAACGCGACCTCGAGCTCCAGGGCGGCATCCAGGTCTGGTGGGGAACCGGCAAGGGGAGTTGGGTGCCGGGGCCCAGCCCGACCGTGACCG